>JAEURC010000055.1 GCA_016789025.1 Anaerolineales bacterium | reverse complement strand
GTTTACGCGCCAACCAGCACAAAAACAAAACGCCGAGCGTGATGAGTATTGCCCGGCGGTGTCTTTGCATGAAGTTAGATGTCGCCTTTGCCATCGCTGCGCCAGTAGGGTTGTGATGTCATTCTGGGGAACGCCTCGCCTCCCTCTTTGAAACCGACCCTGTTTAAGGTTCTGATTAGTCGATTATCCAGGCAAAGAGAACAAAGTTCAATTTTTCTTTTTCATGAACGATATCAATAATTGCGTAAACTGCCGCCCCGTAATTCTCTTATAGAAAAGAGCGATCACTAGGTAAACTACAACAACAAGCCCGGTTGACGCTCCAATTACCGCGAGATAATTGTTGGGTAGCAAAATCGCTATCATGATGAAGAGTATGGATATAACGACAGGAACGAGCAGCAGACTCCCTATAAAACTTAGTAAATTTGCGACAGCGCTTGATGATGGAGAGGCGCTGTTCTCGTCGTTTTTTATCATAGTTTCGAGTTTCTTTATTTTTTCATTGAGATCAACAATTTGCTCATCCTTAAACCAAACGTCTTTTGCCCGCCCTTTAACAAATGCGTCTCGAACCGCATTGCCGTAGCTGTTGCTAGTGACGCCGATACTAGGAATGCCGGCCTCGTTTAGGTTAAACATAACTGAAAGCCCTGTTTCCTGGTTTACTTTTTCTTCGTCCAGTCTTATGTCTACCAAGGCTATTTCTATTTTTTCCCTCCCGATAATCTTATCGGCTTCCGACGGATTTTTGGCTTTTATTACTTGGTACCGTGACCCCAACACTTCTTCCAGAATTGTGAGCCATTCTCGATCATCGTCTACAACTAACGCGATAGGTTTTCCTGCCATGTCACTAATCTCCCTGGCTATTATCTAAATATAGTCTGCGCTTCAAATTCATCAAACTCTGCGTTTGCCAACTCGTACACTGCCCCGCCAAGCAACGGAAGCGCTTCATATGTTAGAACTTCGGCTTCCTTCCGATTAATTCCTAGCGATTCCTTTAGTTGTTTATCTGTTTCAACCTCTTCAAGCGCGACCTTCATCTCGCTATTTTTTCCAAGCCAAACTGCGATCGGCATTCCCAGCGCTTTACTCCAAAACCGAGCTTGCAAAATTTTGAATTCAGACACGTTTATTAATGTTGCGCTATTTTTATCTGTTAACAACGGGCGATATTCGCTGAGCAGATATTTGGCAAATATATCAAGACTTTGATGAGTGATTAAAGAGGAAACATTTGTAGAAATATACTGTAAGAACTGATGAGATGTAGTCTCTGAAAACGCAAGAATTTCCAATGGCATCCTTCTGGTTGGGCGATTAAAATGCGTTTCCGCATCCGCCGCGGCTTCGCGAATAGATTTAACAATTTCTGTAACTGATTTGTGCTTTCCTACAAAGTCCCAAACTTTTACTTTGCGAAAAGCATTTCTCATATCTTCGTCATCCCCATAGGATGTGTAGATAATAATATTTGTTCCTTCATTCAATCCAGCGACAACTTCTGCGAAAGCCAGTCCATCTTGATTTTCCGGATCGTTTTCAGCCAGTCTTTTATCTAGTAAAGCTACGTGGTATGTTGTGCGCCTGATTTTTTCCATAGCCTCTTTGCTAGAGGATGCGAAGTCTAATCTATATCCTAGAGATGAAACTCCGCCCTGAATGATCTGTTGCCATTCCGGATCGTCTTCTACATAAAGAACCCTTGTTTTTGGGGTCATGAAATGTACCTTTTGCCTTTTTAATTGTACCTGATCGACTAATAAAACTACTGGAGGTTGTAACGCTTTAAGTGAAGCAAGAACTTTGCGCCATTCCCGTTTCTTCCTGGTTTTGGGGCAACCAACTTTCCTCCAATCATTTCAATATACTGATTGGTGAGAGCAAGGCCGAAGCCGCGTCCTCCAAGCCCAGTAGACGAAATAGGCAATAGAGCTAATTCTGCATCAGCGGCAGAGATGCCTTTACCAGTATCCTCTACAGAAATTATAACCCAATCCTCATCCGCGTTTTCAACATCGATGAATACTTTGCCTTCGGCCGATTCTATCGCGTCGATACTATTCGTAATTAAGGTATGGAATACATTTTTAAGATGTTTGGTCGCGGTAACATAGTATTCTATGTTGTTGAGGCCAAATGAATTATTGATGGAGATACTTGCTGGTATTTCAATGTCGCTGATGGCGCTCTTGATCATGTCGTTGAGGGAAATTTTTTCAAGCGAGACGAGCATTTTTTTGGCTTCGTCAAGCGTGTTTTGTACCATGGTAGTTGCTTTTGATGAGATTTCCTTTATTCGATTAAAATGATCCGCGGTTTCAGGATGTTTTTTGAATACACTCTCCTTATTCATCTCGATCAGTTCAATCTGCCTTTGGATCTTTGATAGTGGAGATTTCATCTTGTGAGAGAGATCCCCAGTAATAAATCCGACGAAGACTAGTCTTTTCTGCTCTATATTTTCTGCGTTTTTGATTGCAACGGTACATAATGATGCAAGTGATTGCACTAACTCTACATCATCTTCCTCGTAGTGATATGGTTTTTCGCTTTCTAGGTTAATTACGCCTATAACTTTGTCATCATCAAAAATTGGGACCACAAGTTCAGATACTTCGTCGCCTGGGAACGCGTCTATAAATAGCTGCCTCAAGGGGTGTGTGGAGACATTGTCTATATTAATAATTTTCTTCTCTCGAACAGATAATCCGACCACGCCATCGTCAAAGGATTGAATTAGAGGCCAGCCCTCCTTTAAATTTTCCTTGGCTACAATTCTTATCTCGCGTTTTCTTTCATCAGACAGACTTATGGTCCCTTTTGTTGTTTCTGTTATGTCAAGCGCCTGCCTGAGGATCGTTGAGAACAGTTTTTCTTGATTATCGATGGAGAGTAAGTTGTTTACCGTGTCTATCAATGCTTTTCGCTGGATTGCAATTCTCTGAGTTCGTTCAAACTCAATAGCGTTGCTTACTACTATTACGGCTTGTCCCGCCAAAGTTTCCATGAATTGCTGATCGTCATCTGAAAAGGCGGCTTCTTTGCTACTCTCAAAGTTCATAACCCCTATCGGCGTGCCCCCCAAGATTAAGGGGATGTCCATCTCTGAAATTGTGTTCTTGGCAACCTCAATAAATGTCCTACTCCATTCAGGGTCTTTCCTAACATTGCTTATTCTTATTGTGCGTTTTTCCTTGAATGCAACATTTGCGATTCCTTTGGACTTATCTAATGCGACGATTAAGTCTTGATTCGTTGGTTCGATATCGCCTATTATTGCTTTGGGTTCTAAGGCATTAAGTTTTTTGTTGTGCAATAAAACAAGGCCCGTATCGGCTTGGATATATTTTGCCGACAGATCAAGAATTGTTTTGAGAATATCGTCGCTATTTAGAAATTTACTGCTTATTGCCTGGTCGATTTTGCGTAGATCTTCCAACTCGCTTAATCTTCGATCTCGCAAGCTTAAAAAGAGTCTGGAATTCCTAATCGCGATGGCGGCATAAGTTGCCAGACTTCTAATTACCCATTGTTGGGCAGGGTCAAACTGTTGTTCGGAGCGGTAATTAATGAACAATACCCCTATAGACTCCACGCCAGCTTTTAATGGAAGAGCCGCTGTGGACTTGATTTTTTCGGCATCAGGAAATCTGCCTCCTTCCTGATATTTCTTCTCAAGTTTTGTATATAACTCGGGGCTTTTGACTGCGAAAATCGGTATGGCATGTTGACCGACCTTGTGAACGATGGCTGCTGGGGTTGCTTCACCCATGCGTAGAGTTGATTGAGGGTTGTAAAACTTTCCTCTGTGAATGGGTAAGAGGTATTTTTCCTTTGATTGCTGATAGGGATAAAGTGTAATCAAATCTGCTTGAGTTGCCTCGTAAATACGGTCGGCAACTTCGTCGATAATATCGATACTCGGATCGAGTTCGGCGGTCAAAACTTGCCCGGATGAATCAAGTTCGCGAAGATCATTGAGTAGGCGGTAATTGTTTAGGGCAAGGGCGATGTGATTTGCAAGCAACTCTAGTATCTGTCGATCTTCATCGTCGTAATAGTTTTCTTTTGAATGTTGTATGCTTAGCACGCCCAATGGTTTAATTCCAATTTTAATAGGTACAAATATACCCGAACTCTCCATCGACGCTGTTTTGGCGACATGGAACACTTTTACGCCAGCAGGTAAGTCGCCTTTTCGAAAATTACCAGATGTAATAACCTGTAAGTTTCGAAGAACCCAAGATGTCGCCGATGATTTCCTGAGCGAATAATCATATCTTGTCGTGTGATTGCCTTTGTCGACTAAATACAAATCGGCTTTGTTCTTCCTGAAGTCGTAAGTGGCGAGAGAAAAATAAAAACTGACATCTAATATTCCTTTTATGTGTTCAAAGACACTTTCGAACATTTGTTGGATGTTTTCGAAATTTTCATTGATATCTTGTCCAATTTTTGCGATCTCGCGATATCTACGAATGAACCAGGTGGATTGCAATTCGGACGACGCTAATTCGGCAAACAATTTGAGGTCGTTTATAAAAGCATCGCTAAATTTTTTGGCTTTTCGGTAATCCAGATATATAACTGCCAGCGGCTTGTCGTGTCTTTTTGTGTATAGACCTATTCCAATGACGGATATTATCTTTTCAGCCTCGACTTTGGGACTTGAGTATTTACCCGCTAGATTTCCAATTGCTTGTATCTTGTTTTTTAATATTGTTTTCGTTAACCCGCCTTTGCTTGGGTATTCGAACTCCACTTTGGGGTCTAAAATTTTCCCTTTATAAATAGGAGGTTCGTGTAAAAATAAACCCGTTATAGGATTTATGGGAAATATTACACACAGGTCAGGCGAAAAATATTCTTTGGCAGTCTTGGCTATCCGATTCAGGATATCAGATAGATCCCCGGGTTCTTTGGATTTTGCTCTCAAACTTTGAAAAAGGTTAGTGAGATCATGCCTCATTTTATCCATCCTAATCAGGTATTATTGTGGCGCAGTAATCTTATTACTATTTTATCAACTTTGCAATCACATTATGTTGCAAATTCGTAGATGTATAGTTCGGTCTTACTCTTTCCTCGCCTCCCACATAGACCAGATCCTCCCATCCCGCGCGAGCAGGGCGTCGGCTTTGGCGGGACCCCACGAGCCGACGTCGTACGAGGTCAGCGGTTGACTCGTGCCCTTCCACGCTTCGAGGATGGGATCAATGAGTCCCCACGCGGATTCGACCTCGTCGGCGCGAGTGAATAGTGACGCGTCGCCCGTGATCGTGTCGAGCAAGAGACGTTCGTAGGCTTCGGGGATCGCCGTGTTGCTGAACGAGTCGGCGTAGTGGAATTCCATATCCACGGGGCGGGTCTCCGAGATCGTATCGGGGACTTTCGCCTCAAAGCGCCAATGCACGCCTTCGTCGGGCTGTAAAAACAGGACGAGCATGTTCGGGTTGAGACCGCCGTCTGACACGTTGAACAACAAATGCGGCGGCTCCTTGAACGTGATGGCGATCTGACTCACCTTATCTTTTAGCGCTTTGCCCGACCGCAAATAGAACGGGACTCCCTGCCAGCGCCAATTATCCACTTGCAATTTGAGCGCGGCAAACGTAGGAGTTTTCGATTCGGGGTCCACGCCGTTTTCTTGCAGGTATCCCTTGTATTGCGCGCGGACGGTGTTCTTCGCCGCCGCTTCCGAATCCATCGGGCGGATCGAACACAGCACCTTGACCTTTTCGTTCCGCAGAGCGTTCGCCTCGAACGACGAGGGCGGCTCCATCGCCACCAGCGACAGCAGTTGCAACAGATGGTTTTGGAACATGTCGCGCATCACGCCGACGCCATCGTAGAAACGTCCGCGATGCTCCACGCCGACCTTTTCGGCGACGGTAATTTCAACATGGTCAATGTAGTTGCGATTCCACAACGGCTCGAAGATCGTGTTGGCGAAGCGCGTGACCAAAATATTTTGCACGGTCTCTTTGCCGAGATAATGATCAATGCGATAGATCTGATTCTCATTCAGCGTTCTATGGATTTGTTGGTTGAGGTTTTTCGCCGTGGCAAGGTCTGTGCCGAACGGTTTTTCGATGACGACGCGCCGCCAGCCGCCGTTTTCTGTCAATTGTTCGGTGATCCCAAGCAGGTCAATGATGTTGGGGAAAATTCCCGGCGGTGTCGCCATGTAGTACACGCGATTTCCCGCGCCGTTTTCCCATCTGCCCATGGTTTCGCTGAGTGTTTCGAAATCGTCGAGCGTATCGTACTTGCCGTGCTGATAAAAGATGTTCGGCGCAAACTCTGCCCACTGTTCGGGCTTGATCTCGAACGACGCGAACTTCTTGACGCCCTCCTCAAGATGCAAGCGGAAGGCTTCATCGGTATACGCCGTGTTGCCATAGCCGATGATGCGGAATTGTTTGGGCATGCGCCCTTTGCGGTAAACATGGAATAGAGATGGGATCAATTTGCGTTGCGTCAAATCGCCCGACGCGCCGAAGATGATGATGGAAGTGGGAAGTCCGTTTGCCATTGTTTCTCACTTTGCCACAGAGACCGCAGAGACTCCGAGAAAAAACTCTGAGAACTCTGTGCTCTCTGTGGCTGAGTTTATTCTTCCTTCTTAATTGCGTGTCCGCCGAATTGATTGCGCAACGCGGATAACATCCGCGCGGTGTAGTTCTCCTCGTCGCGGCTGGCGAGTCGCATTTGCAGGGCGAGCGTCAGCACAGGCGCAGGCACATTGAGGTCAATCGACTCGAACACCGTCCATCGTCCCTCGCCTGAATCAGCTACCCACGGTTTGATCTCCGAAAGATCCGCATCCTCGTCCAACGCGCGCGCGGCGAGATCGAGCAGCCACGAACGGACGACGCTCCCATATTGCCAAATGTGCGAAATCTGCGCGAGGTCCAAACCAAATTCCTCTTTCGCTTTCATCACGCTGAACCCCTCCGCGTATGCCTGCATTATTCCGTATTCGATTCCATTGTGAACCATTTTGACGAAATGACCCGCGCCATGCGGACCGACTCGCCCCCAGCCTTTATCGGCGGCGGGAGCCAGCGTCTCGAAGATGGGGCGCATCTTTTCGACAACTTCGGGCTTGCCCCCGACCATCAGGCTGTATCCCTCCTTCAAGCCCCACACCCCGCCGCTTGTGCCGCTGTCAATGAATTCGATTCCCTTCGCCTCAAGTAACGCCGCGTGGCGGATGGAATCTTTGTAATTGGAGTTTCCGCCGTCAATCACCACGTCGCCTTTTGAAAGCAGTTTCGACAATTCTTGTATCGTATCGTCGGTCGGCTTGCCAGCGGGGATCATCGTCCACACCACGCGCGGCGCTTTCAACTTGCTCACCGCTTCCTTCAATGAATTTGCCCCGTCCGCGCCGACTTTTTTCGCCGCTTCAACATTCGCGGCTGTGCGGTCATATCCCACCACACGATGCCCTCCGCCGATGAGGCGCGTCGTCATGTTCAAGCCCATCTTCCCCAGTCCGATCATTGCGAGTTCCATAAATTATCCTTTCGTTCTTCATATCGGTGGTCGAGTAGGTCAAGGCGACAGCCGAGACCGTATCGAGACCACCAAGCCGTAAAGCAATTCTTGTTACAAAATCCCCCTTGAACATCGTTGGTCTCGATACGTCCCGAGACGCTTCGACTTCATGGCGCGAACTTCACGCGCCACTCCGCTCAGCGCCGCGGGACTACTCGACCAACGGAGTTATCCTTCACAAATCTTCAACCCTCTGATCTTCCTCGGCAACTTGCCCGCCGCGGATTCGTCCACCAGCCAGATCAATTGACCATCCTTCGGGTCAATGCGTTGCGCGGGATATAACTCGGGATTATATCGTTCGCTCAACACATGCGCCAACGTTTCAGCCTTCTTTTCGCCTGTCGCCATGAAGACGACCATCCGCGCTTGGTTGAAGACGAGTTGTGTCAATGTCACGCGATTGGCAGGGCGGTCTTGATACTTTGCAGTGACCGCGATGACAGGCTCGTTGACTTGCACGGGCGAGTTCGGGAACAAAGACGCTGTGTGTCCATCTTCGCCCATGCCGAGGTAGACGAGGTCGAAGCGCGGAAACTCAAGATTCGAATCGGCGAATGTCTTCAATGTATCAGCATATTTCTTTGAAGCAGAGTCTGGATCAAGCTCGCCTAGCACGCGATGGATGTTTGATTCAGGGATCGCCACCTTACTCAACAATAGTTCATTCGCCTGATGAAAGTTGCTTCCTTCATTATTTGGCGGGACGCAACGCTCATCGCCCCAAAAAACATGAACCTTGTTCCACTCAACTTGATCGCGATATTCCGATCCGAGCAGTTGGAAGAGACGCTCTGGCGTGCCGCCTCCGCTCAACGCGACGAGGAAACGATTCCGCTCGCGGATGGATTTGTTGGATTCTTCGATGAACAAATTCGCCGCGTGGCGGCTGAGTTGTTCAGAATCTTGGAAGATGCGAAGTTCGGGTTTCATACATTCGACCATGCTGTGTGTTCGAAGACAAGCGACAGTTCAACTGTCGCTTGAACTTTTGTGAACGACTGTCCATGCCATGTGCTTTGCAAGCGTGCGACGGGCGGCGTGTTCGATCTCGGCGAGCGAATGCGCGTGATCGTTTCCTTGAATGATCTCGCCGAAGGTGACTCGCGGCGCGAGGTTGAAGAGCTGTTTACCGCTCAGCAGTTGCCGTGAAAGTTGATAGACGAACGCGAGCCGCTGACGGTCCGGGCGTTTTTTGCGGAACCACGTGATGGGATTCTTCATGGCAGAAGGCGCGATCACGCCGCTGACGATGGTGATGAGGGTTTGCAAGTTCGGCACATGCTTCAAAAAGATCTCCAAACTGCGCGACCAGTGATGGAACTCATCGTCTGCATTGGGCATGAACTCAGGGTCGGCTTCGATGCCGCCGCGCGGGAAGATGAGCAGTCCGCCTCCGTCTTGCAGGTGATGAATCGATTCGCGCACCACTTGCATCCTGCCGGCGGTGTCTTCTTTTGGCGGGGCAAAAATGAATCCTTCGCACGAATGAGGCATGTGCCTGAAAAATTCGATGTCGCCGATGATGAATTTCAAATCGCGGCGAGTGGAATGGGCTGTGATCACAACCGCATCGATCGAGCCGGGATGATTCGCGGCGATAACGAATGGTCCGCTGGCGGGGATGTTCTCGACGCCGCGCACACTGTGCGATTTGACGAAACGCGGCAGGAACCAACGCGCCCCGGCGGCGTGACCTCCCTCGCCGATGACACGGTCCAGGTCCATGGCGACGGTGGTGGCGGAGCGGGCGGCTTTGCCGAAGATGAGTTCGATGAGTCTGCGCGAGCGGGGAGTGTGATGAAGCGCGAAGGCTTTGGTCAACTCGAAGAGCATGGCTTCATAGAAGAGTTCGGCGTTCGACGCGGGCTGTGTCATCGTTGCGGGGCGGAGAGGAGCAGAAAAAATTCAAAGAGAAAGAAAAGTCGACGAGCGCGAATTAGCCTTCCGTTGAGAGCGACGCGGGTTTTCATCCCGTTTGCTTTGACAATTCAATTGAGTTTGTTTACAATCATGCGACGCTTTACATCCCAACTGCATAGGAAGGGTCTTTCGATGAAAGAGTATACCACCGAGTTTCTTCGCAACGTTGCGCTGGTGTCGCATGGCGGCGCGGGGAAGACCATGTTGGCGGAATCGTTTTTGCATGCGACGGGGGCGACGACACGGCTTGGAAAAGTGGAAGACGGCACGGCAGTATCCGATTATGACGATGAGGAACATCGTCGAAAAATTTCAATTTATTCCAGCGTTATCCCAATCGAACATCGCGATCATAAAATAAATATCATAGACGCGCCGGGCTACACCGATTTTGTGGGCGAGGCAATCTCCGCGTTGAGCGTTGCCGACGGCGCGATTATTTTGGTAGATGCGGTCGCGGGCATCGAAGTCGGCACGGAATTGGCGTGGCGGTATTGCGATGAGTTTAATTTGCCGCGATTTTTTGTGATCAACAAGATGGATCGCGATAACGCCGATTTTCAAAAGACATACGATGCCATCAAAGAATTTGTAGAAGCGCATGGCAAGCGCGTGGTGCAGGTGCATATTCCCATCGGCGAGAAACAAAACTTCACGGGCGTCGTTGACGTGATCGGCATGAAGGCATACGTGGGCGATGGCAAAACGACCGCCGACATTCCTGCGCATCTAAAAGAAGCGGCGGATGCGGCGCATTTTGCGATGGTGGAGGACGCGGCGGAGGGGGAGGACGAGTTGATGGAAAAATATCTCGAGAACGGTTCTCTCTCGGACGAAGAGATGGTTCGCGGACTCGAAGACGTTGTCTACGCTGGGAGTTTTGTCCCCGTGTTCTGTGCGGCGGGCGCGCGCGAGATCGGCACGATCGCCCTGCTCAACGACATCATTGACTTGATGCCGCCTCCCAAGCATGGATCGAAACGAGTCGCGCAAGGCAAAGATGGCGAGGAAAAATTGAAACCCTCCGACTCGGAACCGCTCGCCGCGTATGTGTGGAAAACGACCGCCGATCCGTTCGTGGGGAAGATGACGTACTTCCGCGTTCTGCAAGGTTCGATCCAAGCCGACGCGCATGTGTGGAATCAAAACAAAGGCGCGGACGAGCGTATGTCAGGTTTGCATTTTCAGCGCGGCAAAGAAGCGATCCCTGCGAAGGTTGTCCATGCGGGAGACCTTGCGGCGGTTTCAAAGTTGAGCGTCACCGCGACAGGCGATACGTTCTGCGACAAGGGACATCCGCTCACGGTTGCCAAGCCGCACTTCCCCGCCGCGTTGTACCGCGTGGCTGTCACTCCCAAGACTCAAGCCGACGCCGCGAAGATTTCTCCGACACTGACGAAGTTGTGCGAAGAAGATTTGACTTTGACCTGGCAGAACGATCCGATCACTCACGAAACCGTTTTGCAGGGCATGGGCGACCAACACATTGACGTGGCGATCCATCGCGCGCAAGCAAAATTTCAAGTTGGTTTGGGGACGCATCAGCCGAAGATTCCGTATCGCGAGGGAATCACGCGCAAAGCGACAGCGCAATATCGCCACAAAAAGCAGACTGGCGGCGCGGGTCAATTCGGCGAAGTGCATTTGCGCATCGAGCCGTTACCCGCTGCGGATTTTGAATTCGACGACGAACTTGTGGGAATGAATCTCTCCAAATCCTATCTCGCTCCGATTGAAAAAGGAATCAAAGCCACGATGGAGCGCGGCGCGTTCGCGGGTTACCCGATGAGCAACGTGAAAGTCATTGTGTACGACGGCAAGGAACACGAAGTGGATTCAAAACCCGTCGCGTTCGAGATCGCGGGGCGCGAAGCGTTCAAGCTCGCCGTGCAGGACGCGGGTCCCGTGTTGTTCGAGCCGATCATGAACGTGCGCGTCACCATCCCCGACGCGAACATGGGCGACGTGATGAGCGACCTCAACACCCGCCGCGGACGCGTCCAAGGCACCGACTCGGAACGCGGCAACACGGTCATTGTGGCGCACGTCCCAATGGCAGAGATGACGCGTTACACCACGCAACTCCGCTCGATCACGGGCGGCCGTGGCTACTTCACGATGGAGCTCGATCACTACGATGTTGTCCCCACGCATGTGGCGGGGACGATCATCGAGGCGCATAAGAAGGAGATGGAGGGGAAGAAGGAGGAGTGAGATCGTAGACAAGTACACAAGTACACAAGTAGACAGGTACACAGGTTGAGGGCTGTGTACCTGTTTTCGTGTATACGTGTTTACCTGTTTACCTGCCTCCGCATCACTTCGGATTGAACAAAATATCCTCAGGCGGCGTCTTCAACTGAATCCTCCGCCCGCCGATCTTCATCAGGTCTGCCAGCGAATCTTTCTTTGTCCCGTCCCAGAGTTCGAGTTTATCCTTTTGCCTTTTCATGTAATCGCTCAACATTCCAAAATCGGAGTTGTTGTCGAAGAATTTCACCAGCCTGCGAAACAGTTTGGGCAGGATCAAAATATCCTCCTGCAATGTGCGGATGTCGTACAACGTGAAATCTGAGGTGCGGTCAATGGACCAGATGCCGCGCTTGGTCTTGCGCGCTCTTGCCACCACCGCGCGAATCTTTTCGGCGAATACGCGATCTGTGCCGATGTAAAACGTGGGATACACCAAGCCCTCGCGAGCAAGTTCAAAGTTGAGCGAATTTTCGATGGGCAAACTGTTTGAGTCCATGATCGCGCCGTCTGTCAGTTTGGCTGATTTCGGAAAGAGATAACTCACGGGTCGCCCGAACGGGTCAATGGAGGCGGATGCGATGAAACCCGATTTGCCGTCGTCCGCATCCACGATCTTTGTCTGGCTCAAACTGTAGATCACATTTTTGATTCCGATCATCTCCAGCAGAGACTCGAGCGCGGCGAGCGCGAACGTCCGCGGTTGGTGATAGCCTTCGTAATGTGTCTCCAACGCGTCAATCGATTCCACGCGGAGTTGCTTGCGCTTATCGTCCTTCTTCGCTGCGGCATCGCCTTTCCATGTGAAAAATTCCCAGTGACTTTGATCCTTCGCCTGAAAGCGGATCGAATCGCCGTCGGGCGAAAATCCCTTCACGTGGAATGTCCCTGCGATCACTTTGTATTGAGCCATGCCTGCCTCCGTTGGTTGGTTTCATTATAGGGATATTCTGGAGTAAATGCAATAGACATTGAGAATGTTTAGCATGAACGATAAAAATATTTTTCCGCATGTCATTCTGAGCCGCGCTCTTGTTCTTTGCGGCGAAGAATCTCTATGACAACGTCAGAGACCCTTCGCTAGCGCTCAGGGTGACATGGTATTTGACTTGACAATCTCGGTAAGAACTGTACAATAGCGGACATCTAACGACCAAATTATGAAAACACTTAACTATTGCTTGTGTCTACAGCGGGGCTCGTAACCACCGCCTGAGACACAAACCGCAGTCAACGACTTACTCAGAACGGTGGACGACTCCCGCGTGCTCAATTCCGCGAGGCGTTTGTTCGCCGTTCTTTTGTTTTGTCTGTTGACTGCTTTTAATTTAAGGATGCAATGACTCTACTCGATTACAACATTACTCAAGCCGATTCGGATTCGGATTTGGACTCAACGAAAGGCATCGCCTCTCTCGTCGGAGATACGCCTCTGCTCTCGCTTCAGCGACTCAGGGGAAGCCTGCCTCGCCCACCCCAACTTTTAGCGAAAGCTGAATGGTTCAACCCAAGCGGCTCCGTCAAAGATAGACCCGCGTTGAATATTATCGAAGCCGCATTGGCAAAGGGCGATCTTGCCGATAACAAGCGATTGCTCGACTCAACTTCTGGCAACATGGGCATCTCATACGCAACCTTCGGCGCCGCGCTTGGGATTCCCGTCACGTTGACGATTCCCGCCTCCGCCAGCCCGGAGCGGTTCGCCATCTTACGCGCGCTCGGCGCGGAGTTGATCCTCACCGATCCAACCGAAGGCTCGGACGGCGCAATTGTAGAAGCGCGAAAATTAGCAAGTGAAAACCCCGACCAATATTGGTATGCGAATCAATACAACAATCCCGCCAATTGGCAGGCGCATTACAAATCCACTGGACCTGAAATCCTCGCTCAGACGAATGGAGAGATCACTCATCTAGTCGTTGGTCTTGGCACATCAGGGACGTTGATGGGCACAGGCAAATATCTGCGCGAGCAATTACCTCACGTGAAGATCATCGCATTTCAGCCCGATGCCGCGTTCCATGGTTTGGAAGGACTCAAGCACATGCCGTCTGCCATCAAGCCAGGGATTTACGATGAAACATTTGCCGATGAGATTCTCGAAGTGAAGACCGAAGACGCGCGTGAGATGGTCGCGCGGCTTGCGCGGGAAGAGGGTTTGTTTGTAGGCATCTCGTCTGGTGCGGCGGCGGTCGCGGCGCTGAAAATTGCAGAGGAGATTGAAGAAGGCGTGGTCGTGACCGTCTTCCCTGATTCGGGAACAAAATATTTGAGTGACACAAAATTGTGGGAAAGTTCCCCTCTTCGCGCTGAGCGGCGCGATAGCGAAGTCGAAGCGGGGAGAGGGTTAGGGTGAGGGTATGTTGAAGATTTCAAACGATTTGATATCGAAGATCAACGCTCACCTTGAAGCGGCGTATCCCGATGAAGGCGCGGGCTTTCTGCTCGGCGACGAAGGCGAGGTGAAAGAGATTCTCGCTCTGCCGAACGCGCGTGAAGACGAAGCGCGGCACAATCGGTTTTTGATCGCGGCGGAAGACTACATGAAGGCTGAAGTAAAGGCAGACAGCCTCACCCTGAGTCTGATCGGGGTCTTCCACTCGCATCCCGATTCCCCGAACGTCCCATCCGAATATGATCGCGAATGGGCGCAGCCGTTTTTCTCATACATCATCACGCGCGTGGACGATGGCAAGGCGGTCAGCCATCGCTCGTGGAGATTGACGGAAGATCGCTCGCGATACGATGAAGAAGAAATTTTTATTCATGAAAAGGAGAAGTAGAAATGGAAACGTTTGAAGTGATCAAAGAGGATCGGCTGTTGGATTGCAGTGATATGTTGTGTCCGATGCCGATCGTGAATACGACGAAGGCGATGAAGGAATTGCAGCCCGGTCAAATTTTGAAGATGATCTCGACCGACGCCGGTTCGCCGCCCGATATCGAAGCGTGGAGCAGGCAGACCGGGAACGAGTTACTGCTTTCGACTATGGAAGGCGGCAAGTTTATTTTCTTTTTGAAAAAGAGTTGATTTTTAACCACGAAGGCTTGTACTGAGCCTGTCGAAGTGACACGAAGATCACTGAGGCTGGATGAGTGACGAGCGAATCGCCTTTCCATAGATTTTCTCTTTGTGTACTTTGTGCCCTTCGCGGTAAAAGGTTTTGGAGATTTAACTATGTCTAAATCAAACCCGAATGCGCCGAAACGACTCGCGCTTATTTCCAGCAAAGGGACGCTGGACTGGGCGTACCCTCCGTTCATCCTTGCGAGCGCGGCTGGCGCAATGGGCTGGGAAGTGGGCGTGTTCTTCACGTTTTATGGACTCACCTTACTCAAGCCCGAACTCACTGCCGCGGTCTCACCGCTTGGCAACCCCGCCATGCCGATGAAAATGCCCTTCGGTCCGGAGTCGTTTCAAAATATCAATTGGGCGATGCCGAACCTGCTCATGGCGAATGTGCCGGGGTTCGAAGGCGTGGCAACCAACCTGATGAAGAAAACGTTCAAGAACAAAGGAGTCGCCACCATCGAAGAATTGCGCGAAGTCTGCATTGACCTGGATGTGCGTCTGATCGGGTGTCAGATGACGATGGACGTGTTCGGCTTCAGCAAGGAAGATTTCATCCCACAAGCCGAGATCGGCGGCGCGGCAACTTTCCTTGAATATGCAGCCGATGCGGATGTACAATTGTTCATCTGAAAATTTAAACACGAAGGACACAAAGGTCACTAAGGTTTAAAGCCTTACGGTTAAAATGTCTTTCCCTTTGTGTCCTTTGTGGTAAAAAAGAAACGAGAAGATAAACCCCATGACCATTTTGAGAATCCCAACTCCTTTGCGTCCATACACGAACGGAAAAAACGAAGTGAACGTGAGCGGCGCGAATATTTCCGAAGCGCTGAACGATCTCACGAATCAATTTCCGAACATCAAGCCGCATCTCTTCAACGAGGGCGGCGAACTGCGTCCGTTTGTGAATATTTTTATCGGAGAGAACAACATCAAAGACCTGCAAGGCGTTGACACGCCGGTCAAAGACGGGGAGAGGTTGATGTTGATCCCATCTATTGCGGGAGGTATGCATGTTGCCTGAACTTTCACGCGACGAAATTTTGCGTTACTCGCGCCACTTGCTGATTCCCGAAGTCGGGCTCGAGGGTCAACGCAAGTTGAAGAATTCATCCGTGCTGATCATCGGCACGGGCGGGCTTGGCTCGCCTGTCGCGTTGTATCTCGCCGCGGCGGGCGTCGGTCGCCTCGGGCTGGTGGATTATGACGTGGTTGACTCTTCGAACTTACAGCGGCAAGTGATTCATGGCACGTCCACCATTGGCAAGTTGAAAGTGGAAAGCGCCAAAGCAAAACTGCTGGATTTAAATCCCGACATTCAAGTGGATGTGTTCAACGAGTCGCTCACTTCGGAGAACGCGCTTCGTATCGCCCGGGACTTTGACCTGATTCTCGACGGCACCGACAACTTCCCGACGCGCTATCTCACCAACGACGTGGCGGTCTTCCTCGGCAAGCCGAACGTCTACGCCTCGATCTATCGCTTCGATGGGCAGGTCAGCGTGTTCTACGCCAAAGAGGGACCGTGCTATCGCTGTCTCTTCCCGGAACCGCCCCCACCGGGACTCGTCCCTTCGTGCGCAGAAGGCGGTGTGCTTGGCGTGTTGCCCGGCACGATTGGTACGCTTCAAGCCACAGAGGCTTTGAAGATCCTGCTCGGCATCGGCGAACCGTTGATCGGAAAACTCTTGCTGTACAACGCGCTCGACATGTCCTTTGACTTTGTGAAGTTGAAGAAGAATCCCAACTGCCGCGTGTGCGGACCGAACGCCGATATCAAAGAGTTGATTGATTACGAAGAATTTTGTGGCGTGCCGAGTCACGATCATGACGAAGGTTCTGCCGGCGCTGGTCTCGATATCACTGCCCCCGAACTTGCCGAACGGATGAAGACGAATCACCTCAAACTGCTTGATGTCCGCGAGCCGCATGAGTTGGAAATATCCGCGCTACAGAACGCGGTGAACATTCCGCTGGGTGAACTGGCGGGCAGGCTCTCTGAGTTGGATTCTGCCGACGAGATGGTGGTCTTTTGCAAAGGCGGATCCCGCTCCGCTCGCGCGTTGGAGTTGCTGGCGAGCGCCGGGTTCAAGAAAGCAAAGAACCTCAAAGGCGGAATCAACGCCTGGGCGAGGGAAGTAGATAAGGATTTGCCGGTGTATTAGCAAATTAAGAACTCTGGGTTTTTGAAAAACTCTGAGTTCTTTTTCGTGAGGTAAAATACCAGCATCCCAACCCAAGGAGTGAGAATGGCATTACCGGTTTCGACAGAAAAACGAGTCTACGACAATATTCTAGGCGCGATGGGTAATACGCCGCTTGTGCGGCTGGGGAGGATAGCAAAGGACCTGCCGGTGCCGTTGTATGCAAAATTGGAGTGGATGAACCCAGGCGGCTCGGTCAAAGACCGGGTTGGGGCATTCATCATCGAGCAGGCTGAGAAACGCGGAGAACTCAAACCGGGTGGGACAATCGTGGAAGCGACATCAGGGAATACAGGCGTTGGTCTTGCCATTGCTGCGGCTTTGAAAGGCTATAAAACTATTTTCGTCATGCCCGATAAGATGAGCAACGAAAAGATTTTGTTATTGCGCGCGTATGGCGCGAAGGTGGTCATCACGCCGACAGCGGTTGCGCCGGACGATCCGCGCTCGTATTATCAAGTGGCGAATAAATTTGCGCGAGAAACGCCGAACGCGATCCTTGCGAATCAATATCACAACCCCGATAACCCGAAAACGCATGAACTGACGACGGGACCCGAATTGTGGGATCAGACCGAAGGGCGTGTGACCGATGTCATTATCGGCATGGGGACCGGCGGGACGATCTCAGGCGTTGGGCGTTTTCTCAAGTCGAAGAATCCGAAGATCCAAATTGTCGGCGTGGATATCGAAGGTTCGATCCTCACTGAAATTTGGCAGAATAAGGGAACGATTCCCGAAGGCGCGTATCCCAAGACGTATAAAGTGGAGGGCATCGGCGAGGATTTCCTGCCGACCGCGCTCGATCTTTCCGTAGTGGACGCAATTGAGCGCGCAGGCGACCGCGAATCCTTTTTGTGGGCGCGGCAACTTGTGAGACAGGAGGGAATCTTTGCGGGCGGCTCTTCGGGTTCCGCGTTGGCGGGCGCGATCAAATATTGTCGTAAGTTGCGCGGAGATCGTTTGCCAGTAGTCCTTCTCCCCGATTCGGGTTCGCGCTATCTTTCAAAATTTTACGACGATAAATGGATGCGCGAGTTTGGATTCCTCTCAATGGAATTCGGCGAGACTACGCTTGGCGACCTGCTGATTGCCAAGTCGGACAAAGTTTTACATTCCGCAACGCTTGGGGATTCGATTCGCAAAGTCGTCGCTGCTATGCACCAGCATGGAATCTCACAGATGCCCGTCGTCGGCGCGGATGGCTCGCTCGCCGGCTTGATCGAAGAAGTGGATCTGCTGAATCACATGCTCGATAAACACGAGCATACGCAAGACGAAGCGATTGACCCGCTTGTGCAAAATGCGGGCGCCGTCTTTCCGCCGGAGACTCCGCTTGAGGAAGCCATGCCTTCGTTGAAAAGCGGGCTTGCTTTACTCGTTGTAGACAACAGCCATCCCATTGGAATCTTGACCAAGATTGACGTGCTGGATTATGTGGCGGGGAAGATCTAGCCAAGCCCTTCGACCCTTTCTCTGTGAATCGAAAAAGCGAATGGCATCACATTCGCTTTTTCGATTCAAACTTTAAGTTTCAAAACCTTGACGGAAAACTCGTGGCGATTAAAATAGAACATACGTTCTAAAGGAGTTTGCCATGACAGATAAGAATCATCGTTATACACAAGCGTTGGATGCGCTGGTGGAACTCACCGCGGAAGCCGTTTCGCCTCGCTCCGCGCCTATGCCTGCTTTGCCCGCCCTCGACCAGATCCTCGCCCAAATCGGACCGTTGCCGCGCGAGGCATTATTCCTCGGCATGGCTTCAGACGGCTTGCCGGTGTTATTGAACCTATACGATCCCGCAGTGGGACCAATCCTCATCACAGGCGATGCCGGCTCGGGGAAGACCGCGTTCTTGAAAAACATTGTCCGCGCGCTAACGTTGACTCATGAAACATCAGAAGTGCAGTTCGGGGTGATCACGACACATCTCGAAGAGTGGGAAAACGAGAGGACTTTGCCGCATCGGGTGGCGATTTTCTCGGCTCACGAAGACGGCGCGCCAGAGTTGCTGCTTTCACTTGCCGCATGGGCGCGCGATAGCAGAAGCCGCAAACAATCCGTGTTGTTGTTGATCGATAATCTTGAAGCGGTGGCAGGATTCGACTTCGACTCCCTGCAAAACTTGCGCTGGTTACTCGCGCATGGACCGTCGCGCCGGGTTTGGACCTTCCTCACCATGAACGCGCCGCGCTATGGAAGGGTCATTTCGTGGATTCCTATCTTTCGCACTCGTATTTTTGGGCGAGTGAACGATGCGCGGATCGCGAGCGCGCTCGGCGGGGACGCCTCGTCACGATTGGATCAGTTGCAGGCGGCGAGCCAGTTTTCCCTGCGCGAGAACGGGAAGTGGTTGAGATTCTGGTCGATTAATTCGTAGTCCGCTCAATCCAGATTGTGTTAAAATTTGGGTGTCGTTGCATGAGAAATGGCGGTCCGACAATCAGAGGGAAACTCGCTTCCTGGCACCTGGGTGTCTGTGATCACTACGTCATGCACTATCGTTCCGTCTCGCTTCGACGGTTGCTTCACCGTCGGAGCCCACACTCAGGAGAATAGCATGGAAGCAAAATTGTATGTCGGTAACCTGCCGTTTAATACCAGCGATTCAGATTTACAGGATCTGTTCGCGCAGGCAGGTATGGTGAAGTCGGCGCAGGTCATCCGTGATCGCGCCAGCGGACGTTCCAAAGGCTTTGGATTTGTGGAGATGAACTCGGCTGATGAAGCCCAGAACGCGATCTCCATGTTCCACGGCAAGGATTTCAATGGGCGCGCGATGACCGTGAACATTGCCCGTCCGCGCGAGGAACGCCCCGGAGGTTTCCGTGGCGGCGACCGCAACCGCGAACGTCGGCGCGACTATTAAGTCACCAGGTTCGTTCTAACATTGAGCCAAATGGGCGGTGCCAGCCATTTGGCTCAATTCATTTTTAGCAGGCAAGGTGTATCGAATGATCGAGAGTTTGACGATCCGCGAATACCTCGACACGGACTTTGATTCTGTGACGATCTTATGGCGCGTTTCTCGTGAAAAATCGTTGCCCGATCTTCAGCGCGAGAAAGGTCATTTCTTCTTCGAAGACCGCGATTATTTTCAAAATCGAATTCTGGCTGTGAACAAAGTGTGGGTCGCTGTTATGGACAATCGTGTTGCGGCGTTTATGGCAATGGAAAACGAGTTTATCGACCAGTTGTACGTCCACCCTGATTTTTGGCGGCAGGGAATTTGCGAAGTCTTGCTCGAACATGCGCGAAAGATCTCGCCTGCGCATCTTTGGCTTTATACGTTGCAGGCCAATCGGAATGCCCGCGCGTTTTACGAAAAACACGGGTTTGTCGCCGAGAAATTTGGTACAAGTCCGCCGCCCGAAAGCGAGCCCGATGTTGAATATCACTGGCGCAATTTGCCAATCGTAAATCGCCAATCGTAAATCGTAAATCAAACCATGCGCCCTACATTCTTACAAATCAATCTCGCTCAACTCAAAAATAATCTGTCCGCGATCCGCGCGCACGTATCGTCCGCGAAAGTAATGCCAATGGTGAAAGCCAACGCCTACGGTCATGGCGTGGATGGGGTCGCGCCGTTCATCGAACCGTTTGTAGATTATTTCGGCGTCGCAATCGTGGAGGAGGGCGTCCGTCTGCGCGAGTTGGGAATCCAAAAGCCGATCCTCGTCGCTGGCGGAACTTTGCCGGAACAACTTCCACTATTTGCCAAATTCGACCTGACGTTGACCGGCTCGTCGATTGCGTTACTCTCCGCCGCAGAGGAAGTGTCCCGAACTTTGGGCAGGCGGATCAAAACTCATTTGAAATTCGATACCGGCATGGAGCGTATTGGGCTTCACGAATATGAAGCCGATGAGTTCATTGAATACTGCCTGCGCCTCAAGCATGTTGACGTGGAGGGAATGTACACGCATCTTGCCAATTCGGAATTGGCAGACCGCAGTTACTCTTTGATGCAGTTGGAACGGTTTCAAGGCATCCTCCGCGTGTACGAAAAATTGAGCGAACCCGCGCCCGCGTTGAAACACGTGAATAATTCGGGTGGAATATTGAATCTCCCGGAAGCAAATTTCGATATGGTGCGCGCGGGGATATTATTGTACGGCGTGTACCCGGGCGATGAAACGCCGCGCGATATTGATGTCAAACCGGCGTTGAAGTGGAAATCGAAAGTCGTCTACTCAAAGCGGACCAGACCGGGGCGGCCGATCGGCTACGGGTCGCTGTGGCAGGCTGAAACAGAGACGCGAATCGTCACCATCCCGTGCGGGTACGCCGATGGCTATTTCCGCCGTATGACGAACAAGGCTCAGGTTGTCATACGAGGGAAAAAATATCCGCAAGTTGGCAGGATCTGCATGGATCAGTTCATGGTCAACGTGGGAGATGACGCCATCGAGACCGGCGAAGAGGCTGTGTTGATGGGCGAGGGGATTTCCACAGCCGACTTTGCCGAATGGATGGGCACGAATGAATATGAAGTGTTGACGAGCCTCGGCGCGCGCGTGCCGCGCTTGTTCGTGAACGAGTGATGATAGAATAGCGCAGTTTTGTTTCGAGGTGATTAGTGAAACGTTTGATTGAAAAGTACGGAATGTTATTTTCGGTGGCGGGGTTGATCGTCCTGTTCGACCAGTGGACAAAATCGCTGGTGCGAGAGAATCTCCCGCTCGGCGCAACCTGGTTGCCAGAATCGTTGGAATGGCTCAGCCCGTATGCGCGTTTTATGCATTGGCATAATACCGGCGCCGCGTTTGGCATGTTCCAGAACGGCGCCATGGTTTTCACGGCGCTTGCCTTTCTGGTGGTTGGCGCCATCATTTATTACTTTCCGCAAGTGGAAAAACACGATTGGACGTTGCGGCTTGCGATGAGCATGCAACTGGGCGGAGCGCTCGGCAACCTGCTCGACCGCCTTTTGCGCGAAGGGCGCGTAACCGATTTTATTTCTGTCGGCTCATTCGCAGTGTTCAACGTTGCAGACGCAAGCATCAGCATTGGCACAGCCATCCTTCTGCTGGGCGTCTACTTGCAAGAACGAGCCGCCAAACGATCTGCCGCCGTGCAAGCGAGCCAGTGACGTGACCGACGAGCGCGTATTCCAAATTCGCTATGACCGGCAACCCGGCGAACGGCTCGACAAATTTTTAGCGGAAGCCCTGCCGGAGTTCTCGCGTTCGCGGATTCAACAACTGATCGCAGGCGGATGCGTGGACGTGAACGGTTCGCCTGCCAGTAAGGCTGGTCAGCCATTAGACGCCGGCGCCGCCCTTACAGTTCGAGTCCCTCCCGCCGCGCCGGTCGATCTGGTCGCGGAAGAAATTCCCCTCGATATAATTTTTGAAAACGACGACCTGATGGTGGTGAATAAACCGGCGGGCATGGTGGTTCACCCTGCGGCAGGGCACGCCAGCGGAACGCTGGTCAACGCCGCGCTGGGGCATGACCCGGATATTGAAGGCATCGGCGGGGAGGAGCGCCCCGGCATCGTCCACAGGCTGGATAAGGATACATCGGGGTTGATCCTTCTTGCAAAAAATGAACGCGCTCATCGCTGGTTGCAGGATCAATTCCGCTTGCGAAAAGTCGAAAAAACCTATCTCGCCCTCGTGGATGGAAAGCCGCCAACCCCTGCGGGTCGCGTAGAAACTTATATCGGCAGAGATCCCAAAAACCGAAAACGCATGGCGAATGTTTCAAAGACAAAAGGACGCGAGGCTGTGTCGGAATACAAGACCCTGCAGAGTTTTGATCATCACGCCCTGCTCGAGTTTCATCCCCTTACCGGGCGCACGCATCAAATCCGCTTGCATTGCGCGTTTCTGAAATGCCCGATAGCAGGCGACCGCGTGTACGGCAGAAAAGCCTCAACGCTTTCGCTCTCGCGGCATTTTTTGCACGCATCGAAACTCAAAATTATCTTGCCCGGTGAAACCGATCCGCGCCTATTCGAAGCGCCGCTGCCTGATGATTTGCGGCAAGTTGTGGATGAATTGAAAAAGGAGAAGTGAGCATGGGTACCATTGACCTTCGTTCTGATACAGTAACTAAGCCCACGCCTGAGATGCGCGAAGCCATGGCAGAAGCCGAAGTGGGAGACGATGTGTACGGAGACGATCCAACCGTCAATCGGCTCGAAGCGCTTGCCGCCGACATGCTTGGCAAAGAAGCGTCCATTTTCGTGCCATCCGGGACGATGGGGAATCTCTTGGCGTTGTTGATCCATTGCCAGCGCGGCGACGAGGCGATCGTTGGAGAGCGTTCTCACATCTACTTGAACGAGGCGGGCGGAATGTCGGCGCTCGGCGGGATTCATCCGCGCCCGTTGCGCAATCAAAAAGAGGGCACGCTCGCGCTGGAGGAGATTCGCAGCGCGATCCGCGCTGAGGATGTGCATCAGCCGATCACGCGCCTGATCTGTATCGAAAACACACAAAACAATTGCGGTGGAATGGCGTTGTCCATTGAATATACGCGGCAGGTGGGTGAAATTGCCCGAGCCAACAACTTGAGATTTCATATCGATGGCGCGCGGATTTTCAATGCCGCCGCTGTTTTGGGCGTGGACGTGAAAGACCTCGCGTCACCCGCCGACTCAGTCATGTTTTGTTTGAGTAAGGGTTTGGCTTCGCCGGTCGGGTCGATGCTGACTGGCGCGAAGACGTTTATTGCCCGCGCTCGTCACCTGCGGAAGATGCTCGGCGGCGGGATGAGACAAGCCGGCATCCTTGCCGCGGCGGGAATTGTTTCTCTTGAGAAAATGTCGAAGCGGGTAGGGGAAGATCATATCCGCGCCAAGAAATTGGCAGACGGCTTGCGGAACATTCCGGGCATCCTGCTTGATGAGGGCACGCCGTTCACGAATATGGTTTATTTCAATATCGCCGACAACGTTTCATTCGACGAAAAACAGTTATGTGAGACAATGTCGAACTATGAAATATTGATCGACTGGGCGGGCGCGCGCCGTATTCGACTGGTAACCCACTATGCGATTGACGACGCGGGAATTGATAAAACAATTCAGGCGTTTACAAAAGTCTTCCGCTACGAGAGTGTTTCTTAACTCCTTCTGTGCCACAGAACGCGCAGAGAACTCAGAGAAAACCTTTAAAAAATCTCTATGAGTTCGGTGTTCTCTGTGGCTGAGGCTCTTTTTCATACCTTTGAGAAACACTCTATAGGGAAACGCATTTATTGCGTGTTCGCGCTCTCGATAAATTCATGATGCGAAATGCGGGTTAAGGTATCGATAATATCGGGATCGAACAAAACGCCCGCGTTCTCTTTCATAAACTGGAGCGCTTCATCCGGGGTGGACTTTTCGCGATATCTTCGCCGGCTGGTCAGCGCGTCGAAAACGTCTGCAACGGCGAAGATGCGCGCTTGCGTGGGAATTTCCTTGCCTCTCAATCCAGCGGGGTAGCCGCTCCCGTCCCAGCGTTCGTGGTGATGACGTATCAAAGGCACGGCGTCATTCAAGAAAGGGATACCTTCTACAATACGCGCGCCGATATCGGGGTGCACGCGCATGATCTTCCATTCATCGTCGGTCAATTTCTCCGGCTTATGCAAGATGGTATCGCTGATGCCGATCTTTCCAATATCGTGCAACAAGGCGCCGCGCTCGAGCGATTTCAATTGCGCTTCGGACAACCCCAATTTCTTTGCCAGCGTGCAGGCGAGGCGGCTGACGCGCACACTGTGACCTTCCGTCTCGCGGTCTCGCGCGTCCAACGCGGACATGAGCGAAGTCAATGTGCGATCATAGGTGGTTTCCAACTCCGCATATGCCCGCTTGATCTCCTCCGCCTGGCGCCGCGATTCCGCCAGCAAGATGGCGCGCTCAAGCGCAATTGCGGCTTGATTCGCCAGCGTCTGCAGATTCGCAAAGTTCTGCCCGCGACTCTCGGGAATGTTCATCCACAACGCGCCGTACGTCCCACTCATTGTCAATAGCGGATAGCAGACGATGGAACCGTTTTCGTTCGAGATGATGATACTTTGCCCGGTCTGAATTGCCTGGTTGATGCTGGTTTGCGGATGCTCGCGGCGGTTATGGAATCCGTTCACATCGATGCCAACTTCCGCCTCGATGTTCCCCGACTTCGACAACAGGGTGATGCCCGTCTCGCTCGCGCTGGTCAGTTTGTGCGCGGCTTGAGCGATCAGTTCCGCCGCGTCGCTCAATTCCTCCGCCTGAATAACGTCCACGCTGAGTTGATATAGCATGGAGGTTGTATTGAGCGTGTTGCGTAATTCCTGATATAACCACGAACTCTCGATGGATGCCGCCGCCTGAGAAGACATCAAATCGGCAAGCGATTCGTCGTTCTCTGAAAATGAAACGCCATCCTGTTTGCCGAACGCAATAATTGTGCCGATACTCAGCCGGTGCAACCGGATGGGGATGGCGAGCGCGCTTCTTAAACTCGTCGTATCCGCGTCCATTTTTCCCGGCTGCGCGTATTTGCGTATGTCGCGGATCCTGAAAGGTCTGGCGGCATTCAACGCGGCTTGAATGATCGGTTCGTTTGTAGAATTTTGGCTCAACGAGGCGAACAAGCGCGGCGCATCGCCTGCCGCCGCCATCCGCGAGAAATTTCCCTGTTGGTCGAGCAGGGTGACGAACACAAAACGCGCCTCCAGCGTTCGTTGCGCGATCAACGCCACCTCCTGCACCGCGGCTTGCGGATCAAGCAAGGTGGTAAGCGAGATACCCGCTTGAATCAACTCCTTTAACCGCTGGTGATAACTGACCCGTTCCCAAGACCGCGTGAGTTCGAGCGCCACATCTTCAGCAATACTGATATCTCCGCTTGAAAATGCTGAAACCTTATCCGAGCAGATCTCGATGACGCTGCGGATCTTGCTGTGTTGAAAGATGGGCACGCTGATCATCGAGCGTACTGTGAACGAGTCGACAGGCAGGAAATCAGCGTCGGCTCGCGTATCATGCACGATTTGGGTTTTTTTCAAGCGAGTGGTTCGTCCCAGCACGCCTCTGGTCGAATCTTGCTGATACCCGGGGGGGATCGTTCCGATATCTTTGCCGGCAGCGGTGAGCATCACATAACGCTTGTTTTCAGGCTCGTGCCATAACAGCGACGCAAATGATGAATCGATTGCATGGGCGAGCGTGTTTACGGCGAGTTGCGCGGCAACTTCCAATTCCAACTCGGCTTCCAACTGCTTGCTGAGTTCATTGAGGAAGGTGAGTTGCGTGTTCCGATGTTTTTCGCCAGCCAGCCGCTCGTTGAGCGATTCGATCTGAGCGCGAAGCGCGTCTGTCTCTTTCCCTTCGGCGATAAGATCAAAACTCCCAGAGCCTTCCCCCGATTTATCTTCCCTGCCGGGGATGCTGAAGTTTAGATACAAACCGATGCTGGTCAATAGAGTGATCGCCCCGCTTAGTAAGAAGCCGGTCTGCTTTGTCTCTGCGGGCAAATCCTTTAACAGGAGTAACGTTCCCACCGCGGCGATAAATTGAATGAAGAGCAAGGTCTCAGTCTGGCGTTTGATGCGCTCTTGCGAAAGACGTATTCGTCGCAGAGACTGGATGTATAACAGCCAGGCGAGCGTAAGGAAAACACCGCCCGGAATAATGTTTCCCACAGCGGATAAATATTTTAGAATGAACTCGAACCTGCCGGGAGCCAGCCAAAACCCCTGGCCAAGAAGCGAAATCACTGTCGCGAAGAGCAACATGAATCGGCTTGCGGGCGGGAGCATGTTTTTTTTCATAAGAAGAGTGAGATTTTGCGGTTATTGTACTTCATGACCGCGAGGGATTTGTAACCTTCTAATCTGATATAATTTTTTTGCCGTGAGATAATCGACGGAAAAATTTCTTAGCGAGAAGATACCCATGAATCAATTTGTCACTCTCGAACAGATCGACCGGGCAGTGGAAGCTGTCCGGTCGCGAACATCGCATCGTCCACGGATCGGAATCGTCCTCGGCTCCGGTCTCAACAGTCTGGCTGATTCAGTCCAGAAGGCGGACGCCATCCCGTTTGGCGACCTTCCCGATTGGCCCCGTTCCACTGTGCATGGTCATGCCGGCAAGCTGGTCGTCGGCGAACTGGAGGGACAATCTGTGATGGTAATGCAGGGACGGGTTCACTTCTAGGAAGGTTACAGCATTTCGCAAGTGACTTTGCCGACACGCGTGATGGCGCGGATGGGTCTTGAGATCCTCATCGTCACCAATGCCGCGGGAGGCGTAAACCCGGACTTCGCGCCCGGTGATGTGATGCTCATTACCGACCATTTGAACCTCATGGGTATGACCGGCGCAAACCCTCTCATGGGACCGAACATTGAAGAACTCGGTCCGCGCTTCCCGGACATGAGTCAAGCCTACGATTTACAATTGATGGCGCAAGCCCGTAAAACCGCCGTCGAATCTGGCATCACTTTGCGCGAAGGGGTGTACTGCGGCTTGAGCGGTCCCTCATTCGAAGGTCCCGCCGACTTGCGCTTCCTCCGCCTTGCCGGCACAGACGCGGTGGGAATGTCTACGGTGCCGGAGGTGATCGTTGCCCGTCATGGCGGGATGCGCGTTCTGGGTTTTTCGGGCATCAGCAACAAAGCCAACCTTGATGGCTCTACGGTGACCACCCATGAGGAAGTCATCGAAGCCGGCAAGGTGATTACGCCAAAAATCGAACAGATCATTCGCGGCGTATTGCGCGCCCTGTAAGTTCGTGGAATGAGTCAGTTTTATCGTTACCTTGAAACGTATCAGCCCCTGATCTACATCGGGTTGATTCTCTGGGGATTATTCATTGCCCGCAACATGGTTCGCTATTGGTTGGAATGGCGGAATTCGGTGTATGGGCTTGAGCGCGAATTCGCCTTACGCCGGCTGATACGATCAACACTATTTGGGTTTGCCGTTCTTGGGTTGATCTTGGCAGAATTCTTTATCGCCTCATTCGTTGTTCCCTCGCTTCCAGGCTCAGATGTGATAGCGACCCCCACCCTCGACCTGCTTCTCACGCCGTCGAACACGCTTGCGCCAGACGCGGCAACCCAGGCGGCTTCTCTGCCCACCCAGGCGGCTCCCAGCGGCATGAGCGGTTGTGTGCCAAACCAGATTATGCTCACAGCCCCAGAGCCGGGCGCCGTAGTGAGCGGCAAGATCGAGTTGACCGGCACTGCGGATGTTCCAAACCTCGCGTTCTTTAAATACGAGGTTTCCTCGATGGGCTCAAACATTTGGGCGACAATTTCGGCAGGGGATAAGATCGTGAAGAACGACAAACTCGGCGAATGGGACACAGTCACCCTACCCAACGGCGATTACTTCCTGCAACTTGTGATCATCGATAATGCCGGGCAGACTATTGGTCCGTGCGTGATCGTTGTCCGCGTGGAAAACCAGTAAATTGGAGAACTAGCTTGTTTGAAATTCGACCCGCTGTTGCAACCGATATTCCCCGCCTGATGGCGCTCGACCATAAGAGTCGAAGCGACTATGTCTGGCAATTAGACCTGAAGCGCGAGACCAATCAGGCTGTCGCAAGTTTCCGCGAGGTGCGCCTGCCGCGCGCGGTCGATGTGACCTACCCGCGAAACCAATATGCGCTCGCCGACGAATGGACGCGCCGCGACCTGACGTTGGTGGCTATCGATAAGGGCGCCGTTGTCGGTTATTTGTGCGCAAAAGAGGAACATTCTTCATCGGTTGCCTGGGTCACCGACTTGGTGGTCACGTCGGAGGTGCGGCGCAAAGGCGCGGCGTCCGCTCTCCTACTGGCGGCGCAGGCTTGGGCGGTTGAGAGAAGCGCGCGTCGGTTAATCCTGGAAATGCAATCGAAGAACGAGGGCGGCATCCGTTTGGCGCAAAAATTTGGTTATGAGTTCTGCGGGTATAATGACCATTACTACCCCACGCAGGATGTAACTTTATTTTTTGGCAGGACGATCAAGTAATCTATGTTTTTCGGCTGGCTGGATGGACTGCTCACAGCGCTTCAAACGCTGAATAATATTTTGACGGCGGGAATCGCCATCACAGCATTCTCGCTGTTGATGTATGCCTTTTCATTTAATTTGCGCGACCGTGTGGCGCGTTCCTTTGCCATCATCCTGCTCTGTGTGGTGGTGGTTTTTGCGACCGAGGCTCTGCAGAATAAAACAGTTCCAAATTGGGGGATCGAATATCTCCTTCAATTTCAATGGATCGGGATCATCTTTCTGCCCCCGGCCTACTTGCATTTCTCCGACGCGTTGTTGGTGACTGCCGGGCGCCCCTCGCGCGGACGACGCAGGCTTGCCATTCGCCTTGTCTACGCTGTGGCGTTGGGGTTTGTCGCTCTGCTGGTCTCGGGCTTGCTTGTTGGTCCCCTCGTGCCTGATGGAAAACCCGCGCCTCACTTACAGCACACCCAGTGGACGCAACTTTTTACCGGCTTTTATTTGCTGATCATCGCCCTGGCGGGATACAACTTCATCCGCGCCTACTCGCGCATGTTGACGCGCTCCGGCAGGCGGCGCATGATCTATCTGATGGCAGGCGCCACCGCGCCCGCGCTCGGTTCATACCCGTACTTGTTGTTTGGTTCAAGCCTTGCGGCGCAGTACCCGCTTTTATTTTGGAGTATTGCTTTTATCAACAATTTGCTTGTGGCGGTTTTGGTGGTAGTGATGGCGTATGCGGTTGCCTTCTTCGGCGTCTCGTGGCCCGATCGCGTGGTGAAGAGCCGCCTGTTCAAATGGCTCTTGCGCGGACCGGTGACCGCCTCGCTTGCGCTGACCACGATGACGCTCGTCCGGCGCACGGGCGAATTCCTCGGGGGCGAGCCATATTCAGGATTTGTGCCGCTGGCGGTTGTGGTTACGGTGTTGTTGTTCGAACATGCAGTGACGTTGTTCTCTCCGCTGTGGGAGCGGTTCCTTTTTTACGGGCGCGACCGCGAGGAACTTCAACTTTTGCAAAACATCGAAGAGCGCCTGCTCACTCGCGGAGACTTGCAACAATTCCTCGAAACCGTGCTCGCCGCCGTGCGCGACCATTTGCAATCGCCATGCGCGTTCGTTGCCGCCTTGGATGGCAATGAATTGAGTTTGAACCTTGTTGCTGGGAATCGCTCTTTGCTTGAGAACGAGAACCTCGATGAGGCGCTGAAGGTCGTTCACTTGAATGGTCAAGGCGAACGGCATGAATACACCTGGGGAAACTTCTGGATCCTCCCGCTTCATAAGCAAACAGAAAATGGCGACCGGGACGAGATCCCACCTTTGTTGGGTTTGCTGGGAATCGCCCGCAAAGCAGACCGGCCCATGGATAGAGATCAACGCGACGCGCTGTGGTTGCTCGCCGATCGCGCCGCGCTCGCGCTCGAAGACCGCCTCCTGCAACAACGCGTCTTCCACTCGCTTGAAGATTTGCAACCGCAGATCGATCTGCTCCAACGAATGCGCGCGGCTGGGCGCTACGACTCAAAAGCAACGCTTCTTGCCGAACCCTTGCCGAAAGAATCGGATCTTGCCGATTGGGTGAAAGACGCCCTCGCGCATTACTGGGGCGGACCGAAATTATCGAACAGCCCGCTCATGCGCTTGCGAGTCGTTCAATCGCTGGTGGAGGAGCACGAAGGCAACGCCTCGAATGCCTTGCGCGCTTTGCTTCGCAGAGCCGTGGATCAGGTGAAGCCCGATGGTGACCGCCGCTTCACCAGCGAATGGATCTTATATAACATTCTTGAAATGAAATTCATCGAAGGCAGAAAAGTGCGCGAGGTGGCTGGCAGGCTCGCCATGTCTGAAGCCGATCTGTATCGCAAACAACGCGTGGCTGTCGAAGCCGTTGCGCGCGCCATCTTGGATATGGAAACGAACGAAGGGGTGAGCGCAACCTAACCGTCTCATGCAAAAACATCCCAACCTGCCTCCCATCCCCGAACCGCGCAATGATTGGCTCGCGCAACTTGCGCGGCTCAATGATCGTTTTGGGCGCTTCGCGCGCGATGCCTTTGGTATTTTCCTATTCGCCGCATCGCTCATGACCTTCCTTGCGTTGCGGAATTTCACTGAAGGATCGGCGCTTTCACCCTGGGTCGATTTCCTCTCTCTTTGGTTTGGCTGGGGAGCGTATCTCGTGGCGCTTGGGCTGGGATATTTCGGATTCCTCGCCGTTCGCCGCAGCGGACCTTCCCTCGGATGGGGGAGGCTTTCCGCGCTTCTGCTCGCTTCTCTTCTGACCTTGGGTCTGCTTGCCGCCCTCGGAGGCGGGTCGCTCATCCGCGCGGAGGCTGGAGCAGACGGCGGCAGGATCGGCTGGGGGCTCGTCACACTATTCTGGCGCATCGATAAATTATGGGGCGTGTTGTTGTTGGCTGTCCTTCTATTTTTCTTTGCCATGACCGGCTTTGGCATATGGGAGTTACTCGAACGATGGCTGTTGAAACTCGCAGGCGAGGCTCCGCCTCCCCAAGCGGCGGCCCAACTCGAAATCCCGGTGGAAGCGAAGGCGGAGGAGAGGTCGGAGCGTCTAACGCGCAAAAAATCATCCGCGCCGGCCTTGCCTCCAGAGTTTAGAAAGTCTCTGCGTGTTGCCGATCAAAAAGATAAAAAGCCCGCCGCGCCGCGCGACCGCGATGATCGCCTGCCTTCGTTGAACTCGTTGCTCGCCGACCAAAACGCACGCCCCGATGAACGGACGATCAACCAGACCGCCGGCATGATCGAAAAAACGCTTGCCGAGTTTGGGGTTGCCGCCACCGTGATCGGTTTTCGCGTGGGACCGACCGTGACACAATTTGCCGTTCAGCCCGGCTTCATGAAAAAAGCGGGCGCCAGCGAAGAAGAGACGCAACAAATGAAAGTGCGCGTGGCGCAGATCGCTTCACTGCAAAAAGATTTGGCGCTGGCTCTCTCTGCCGAACGGTTGCGCATTGAAGCGCCGGTGCCGGGCAAGCCTTACGTGGGTATCGAAGTGCCGAATACGCATTCCTCTGTTGTGCGGATGCGCTCGATCCTCGAAACTGACGCGTTCCACAAGATCGGCACGCCATTGGCGATGGCTCTGGGACGCGATGTTTCAGGTCAAGCCTTGGTTGCGGATCTGGCGCGAATGCCTCACCTGTTGATCGCCGGCGCCACCGGCTCTGGCAAGTCAGTGTGTATTACCGCGTTGGCGGCTTGTTTTGCAATGAATAACCCGCCCGAAGATTTACGCATGGTGATGATCGACTCGAAAATGGTTGAGTTGCTGCGCTTCAACGGTTTGCCGCATTTGTACGGAAAGGTCGAAACGAATGTCGAGCGTATTCTCGGCGTGTTGCGTTGGGTGGTTGTGGAAATGGAACATCGCTATCGCCTGCTCGAGGGCGCGCACGTCCGTGATTTGGAAACTTATAATCGCCGCATCTCGAAGAAGAAGGACGGCGTTACCCTTCCGCGTATTGTTGTGCTAATCGATGAACTCGCAGACCTGATGATGTCTGCGCCCGACCAAACGGAGCATAACCTCGTCCGCCTGGCGCAAATGGCGCGCGCAACGGGGATTCACCTGATCGTCGCCACGCAACGCCCGTCAACGGACGTGGTGACCGGTTTGATCAAGGCGAACTTCCCGGCGCGTCTTGCGTTTGCCGTTGCCTCGGGCGTGGACAGCCGTGTTATTCTCGACACCACCGGCGCGGAAACATTGCTGGGTCGCGGCGATATGTTGTTCTTGAATCCGGAAAGCGGCGCGCCTGTCCGCGCGCAGGGAGTGATGATCACCGACATGGAGATCGAGCGGATCATCGCGCATTGGCAGAAGAATGCCGACTCTAAAGACGATACGCCGCCTTGGGAAAAACTGTTGAGCGAACCGGATGAAAACGAAGACGAAGGTCTCATCGAACAGGCGGTCACGATTGTCCGTCAGAGTCAACGCGCGTCGGCGTCTCTGTTGCAGAGACGGTTGCGAATCGGTTATCCGCGCGCGGCGCGCTTGCTCGACCAGTTGGAAGAGATGGGCATTGTGGGTCCCTCTCAGGGCGGCGGCAAGGAACGCGATGTGCTGGTAGGACCATTGGATGAAGAGTTGGGAGAATCTGAAAAATAATCCGAACGTCTTTGCGGGTTCAAACCCTGATATGATTACCGAATTGATTTACCATGGAAATTAAACCATCCCCGGCGGCAACCCGCAAGACATTTACCGATTATCTGCGCCTGTGGTTCAAGTGGGTGCTCGACCCGCTTGGCAGGTTTTTCAATCGCATCGGTCTTACACCCAACATGGTGACCGTTATCGGAATGATCGGCAACTGTGTCGGCGCGTATTATCTGGCGCGAGGCGATATGTTTACCGGCGGGCTTTGGGTGCTGATCATGACGCCCGTCGACGCTTTAGACGGGACGATGGCGCGCTTACGCGGCGAGCCGGGCGATTTCGGCGCATTCGTCGATTCAGTCAGCGACCGTTATTCTGAACTGATTATTTATGGCGGATTGCTGTATCATTTTCTAACCATCGGCGAGCCGTTGGGGGGAATGCTCACATTCGTCGCCGCGGCGGGGTCGGTGCTCGTATCGTATGTGAAGGCGCGCGCGGAGGGGCTTGGCTACGGCGCAAAGGTGGGCATACTCACGCGTGTAGAGCGGTATCTTGTGCTTGCGCCTTCACTGGTCTTCAATAAACTTTACCTTGGGCTTGCGATCATTGCGGTCTTTGCCAACATCACGGCATTGCAGAGAGTTTGGCACGTCCGCGCGCAGGCGCATGCGCGAATGCAGACAACGACGACATTGGAAGAGAAGCAATTATGAGTATTCAATTTGACGGTATTCATTACACGTTGTTTGGCGCGGAACAGGTTCTGCGTTTTTATGGCATCATCCTGATGCTCGGCGCGGTGGCTGGCGCGTGGCTTGCCGCGAAAGAGGCGCGTAGGCGCGGGCATGAATCTGAGATTGTTTGGGACCTGCTTATCTATTTGCTCATTGGCGGAATTATTGGCGCGCGTGTCTGGCATATCCTCACCCCGCCTCCTTCGTCTGGCATAACTGCGGCGTGGTATTTGTCTCATCCGCTGGATGCGCTTGCGGTGTGGAAAGGCGGGTTGGGCATCCCTGGCGCGGTCATTGGCGGCGCGATTGTCTTGTTTTTCTACTCTCGTAAGAACAACTTGAAATTTTCAGAATGGGCGGATATTTCCGCGCCGTGCCTGGCGTTGGGTCAGGCGATTGGTCGCTGGGGGAACTTCTTCAACCAGGAACTCTATGGCGCGCCCACAAACCTGCCGTGGAAGTTGTACATCGACCCTGACCATCGCCTTGCGAATTACTTCGACGTGGACTACTACCATCCGCTGTTCTTGTATGAATCGATTTTGAATTTTGCGAACATGTTGTTCCTGTTATGGATTTCTCGCAGGTTTGCGGATCGGCTCAAGTCCGGCGATATCTTCCTCGCGTATTTGGTCACCTATCCGGTCATCCGCTTCTTCCTCGACTTCTTGCGGCTCGACGCTTCGCTGGTGGCGGGCATCAATATCAACCAGACGTTTATGGCGGTGATGGCTGTATGCGCCGGCGCCGCTTTGTATTGGCGGCATCGCGGCGATGCGATGGCAACTTGATAGCTTTTCAATTTTGCGGGGGGACTGTTGTCTTATTGACTGTAAAATAAGCGCTGGCTATGCTCGCTAACAAAGTAATCGGAAACAAAATTATCTCATGATCGAAACAAACGATTTAAGCAAACAGTTCAATAATAATTTTTGGGCAGTGCGGGGTGTGACGCTGGACGTTCAACCCGGTCAGATCCTGGCGCTGCTGGGGCAGAACGGCGCGGGGAAGACAACCACCGTCCGCATGTTGACCGCGTTGCTCGCGCCGACGCGCGGGTATGCTCGCGTGGCTGGGTATGATGTGACGAAGAACCCAAAAGAAGTGCGCATGAATGTGGGGGTGTTGACAGAACAACACGGTTTGTATTTGCGAATGACGGGCGATGAATACCTCGATTATTTTGGAAAAATTTACGGGCTGGATGCTCAGGCGCGCGCCACGCGCAGTAAATATTTACTCGATTATTTTGGGCTTGCCGAGGCGTCGCGCCGGCGTTCGGGGGAATATTCAAAAGGGATGAAGCAAAAACTGGCGCTCGCCCGTTCGTTGATGCACAGCCCGTCTGTGTTATTGCTGGATGAGCCAACCTCTGCCATGGATCCGGAGTCGTCGCGTTTGGTGCGGGATGAAATCGCCCGCCTGCGTTCGTTTCAGCGGACGATCGTCATTTGCACGCATAACCTTGCCGAAGCCGAAGCCTTGGCGGACCATATTGCCATTATTTATCGCGGCAAGATTCTCTTGAACGGCACGCTGGATGAATTGAAACGTCGCGTGTTGGGACCTATGGAATATGAGGCAAGATTCGCAGACGCTTTCGATGCGAGCGGGTTGAGCCTGCCCCCCGGGGTGGAGGTGGTGTCGAGGAGCGAGACCAGCCTCAAATTCCGAATTGAGTCGCCGCAGGTTGCGAATCCTAAACTGGTCCACGCGCTAACATCCATGAATGCGCCGTTGATATCCTTTCACGAAGTCTCACGAAAGTTGGAGCAGGTGTATTTGAAGACCATGGCTGAGGCGCAGGGGTTGGCGTATGCGGCGTAATTGGGAAGCGATCTGGATGGTGGCGCGGCGCGAGTTTGTCGATCAGTTCCGCGATTGGCGCATCGTGGCGCCGATGGTGTTGCTGATGGCGTTGTTCCCGTTCATTGCCGACGATACTACGCAGGAGGCGATTGAGTTTATGGGTCGTTTCGGCGGTAATTTGATCCTCGAGCGCCTTGTTCCGTTCGTGATTCTGGTGATCGGGTTTTTCCCGCTTTCGTTTACCCTGGTCGTTGCTCTGGAATCGTTTGTCGGTGAAAAGGAACGCGGCACCATTGAGCCGCTGTTGAGTTCGCCGCTCGACGATCACCAACTCTATTTGGGAAAATTGCTGGTTGGCATTGCAACCCCGCTTGTGTTTAGTTTTGTGTCTATTGTGATCTATCTCATCTTGATCACTCGCCGCGATGTGGCGTTTCCCAGTTTCTATCTGCTTGCGTTGGTTTTGTTGCTTACGTTCGCTCACGCGGTATTGATGGTGAGTTCGGCGATCGTGATCTCTGTGCAAGCCACAACCGTTCGCGCCGCAAACCTGTTAGCGTCGTTTGTAGTAGTGCCGGTGGCATTCTTGTTGCAAGGGGAAACGGCGCTGATCTTTTGGGGTAACGAGAGCGTGCTCTGGTATGCGATCGTTGGCGTTACCTTGCTGTCGGCGTTGATCGTCCGTCTTGGGGTTTCGCATTTTCGGCGCGAGTATTTGTTAGGCAGAGAGATCGATACCCTGAACTTCAAACAGTTGTGGCTCGTGTTCACTGGGCGGTTTGTCGGAAATGCGGAATCGATACGTGATTGGTATGCGGTTGAATTGCCTGAAACGCTCAAACAGATACGGCGGCCGTTGGCGATTGTGCTGTTGCTGGGGGTTGCCGCGGTCGCGGCAAGTTATCTGTGGGTGGTTGTCAACGTGCCAGGCTATTTGGACATCTCGCCGGAAATCGAAAACCGAATCAAGACCTTAGTCAACCAAAATTTGACAGACCTGGATGATTTGAGCGGCCAGATTTCCGCGCCCGTGTTGTTCTATCACAATGCTCGCGCGGTCGTGATCATGTTGTTGCTTGGGGTCGCATCTTTCGGGACGCTTGGCGTCACCTTATTCCTTGTGAATATGGGGTTGGTGGGCGGCGTGCTTGGTGGGGCAAGTTTGCTGGGGGTTTCGCCCGGGTTGCTGTTCGCGGCAGGGATTCTGCCTCACGGCATCTTCGAGTTATCCGCTGTGTTCCTCTCTGTTGCCGCTACATTGAAGGCGGGCGCGTTGCTGGTTACCCCACAGCAGGATAAGAGCCTGGGCGAACTTCTGCTCGTTGCCCTTGCGGATTGGTTCCGCGTTTTCATCGGTATTGCCCTGCCGTTTCTCGCCATTGCGGCAGTGATCGAAGTGTACGTTACGCCGCAACTCCTACAAATGATCGTCCCATACTTTTAATTAAAGAGGGGCATATGCCAAAAGTAATCATTCTGGGCTCGTCCAATGCAGTGCCGTCGATCGATCATGAGAATACCCATCTCGTTATCGTGGGAGAGGAACGGACGATTCTTGTGGATTGCGTCAGCACTCCCATCATCCGACTCGAACAGGCGGGCGTCGATTTCAACTCCCTTACAGACATTGTCATCACCCATTTTCATCCGGACCATGTGGCGGGGATTCCACTGTTGCTTATGGATATGTGGCTGATGGGACGAACGAAGCCGGTCAACATCTACGGCTTGCACTACACCATGGATAGGCTTGAAGACTTAATGGGTTTTTATGGTTGGGATGAATGGCCCAACTTTTTTCCTGTTGGCTTCTATCGCCTGCCCGAAGCCGAGATGGCTCTGGTGTTGGATAGCGCCGAATTTCGCGTGCATTCATCGCCGGTTCATCATATGATTCCGACAATTGGCTTGCGCGTAGAATGCCTGACCGACGGCAAAGTGCTGACCTACTCTTGTGACACCGAGCCGTGCGAGCAGACCGTTCGCCTCGCCGCAGGAGCAGATGTGCTTATCCATGAAGCCGCCGGCGCCACTTTCGGTCATTCCTCGGCTGAACAGGCGGGGGAGATCGCCACCAAAGCCGAAGTGGGGAAGTTATATCTGATCCATTATCCAACCGGGCGGTTTGCCAGCGGAGATATCGCCGCCGAAGCCCGGAAGTCGTTCAAAGGCGAAGTGATTGTGGCGAAAGACTTTATGACGATCAAGCTATAAAAAAATCCTCTCCGACGGAGAGGATTTTTTACCAGCCTGCGATAAAGGGCTCCCATTCTTGATACTCATTCAAATGCTTGCCGAAAATATACGCCGCATTGGCAGGAGGCTCCTTGGGCAAGTGGTGTAACCGCATGTGAGCTTCCTCCACGCGCCTGCCGCCCTTCCGGTGGTTGCATCCAGGACACGCCGCGACCACGTTCGTCCACACATGCGCGCCGCCCATGTGGCGGGGCATCACGTGATCCACTGTCAACCCGCCTTCGCGCTTTCCGCAATACTGGCAGGTATAATTATCGCGGCGAAACACTTCGCGCCTCGTCAACTTGACGTGCGGACGCGGTCTATGAACCTGGCTTTCAAGCCGGATGATCGAAGGGCGCGGGAGCAACTCTCGAATGGTTCGAATGTGACCGCGACCGTTCAATACCATATCCGCCTTGCCAGCCAGTAGCAAACCGACTGCCCGTCTTGTAGTGCACACGTTGATCGGTTCGAAATTAGCGTTCAAAACCAATACAGGCTCGTACATTCTGGCTCTACAAACAGGCACGATTATACTGCCGAACTGATTACCTTACACTTTGTTTTTGGACGCGAGAGTGGCAAAAAGAGTGGGCTAAAATCGAGCGATGCTGAAATGCCCAAAATGCGAAGCCACGACGCGCCAGAATAAATCTGGCAAAACGGAGGCAGGTTCACAGCGCTATCGCTGTATGCATTGCCAACGTAAATACA
>JAEURC010000041.1 GCA_016789025.1 Anaerolineales bacterium | reverse complement strand
ACCACCGCCTTCAACGCTTCGATCGGATGTTTGAGTTGCTGGCTCGCCAGCACCTTTATCTCCTCCGACGCGCTGGGGTAACCCATGCGGATGCGAAGCAGAAAACGGTCAAGTTGCGCCTCGGGAAGCGGGAATGTCCCTTCGTATTCGATAGGGTTTTGTGTGGCAAGCACCATGAACGGTTTTGGAAGGGCATGCGTTACTCCATCCACAGTGACCTGTTTTTCCTCCATGGCTTCGAGCAGCGCGGCTTGCGTCTTTGGTGTGGCGCGGTTGACCTCGTCTGCCAGGATGATCTGCCCGACGATCGGACCTGCGCGGAATTCGAACTTCTGCTTTTGCTGGTTGTAGATCGAAACGCCTGTCACATCGCTGGGAAGCATATCCGGCGTGAATTGGATACGGTTGAACGTACAGTCGAGCGATTTGGCGAGACTTCGCGCCAGCATGGTCTTCCCCACTCCCGGCACGTCTTCAATGAGCAGATGCCCCTGGCAGAGCAAGCCGATCACAACCAACTCCAAAGCCTGCGACTTTCCTACGATCACTTGCTCCAAATTTTGAACGAGGTTCTCGCTGAATTTCTTGAGGTCTTCCATGAAGAAGCGCCCTTTCCTGTTATTGGATTACTTTACCGCCCCGATTGTACGGGTATTCGATGGCACGGGCAAGTGAAATTCACCCCTCTGCGGAGGGGTTCATTTTACTAACCGCGAAGCCCGCTAAGAACGCAAAAGATTCTTAATTGCTTTCCTGGCGTTCTTCGCGCGCTTGGCGGTGAAGAGTTTGGACATAACATTTCGTGTATAATCTGCGTCGCCCGTCCCCGTAGCTCAATGGACAGAGTAACAGACTTCGAATCTGGTGGTTGCGCGTTCGACCCGCGCCGGGGACGCCTCTTTAATTTTTTGGACGCAGATTAACGCTGACTCACGCTGATCGAAGAAAGAACAGAGAAGTCTGCATTTATCAGGGCAAATCAGCGTCCCATTTTTTATGCGTGATCTTCCCTCTGAAGCAAAGATAATTCAGATGCTCCTCAACCGCCTCGAGCGAATCTCCGCCGATTCGGTCTGGGCGCACCGCGCCAGCGGACTGCGCGGGAGTCTTCTCCGCTTGTTGGAACAAATCGAAGCAGGAACTTCTCCCGAGTCGGGAGAAGTGAAGATCATCTTGAGATCGGGCTTTTCAATTTTGAGAGAAGCCGCGAGAGAAATGAGGTAAGAAAATTACTGAGGCGAGTCGACAGATACATCGAAATCACATCGCAGAAAGCGGGAACATGTCCCATCTTTACACGCTCAAGCCAACCCAAATCGTCATGTACGTCACCGAATCTTGCGCGGATTGCGTCCGCGTGAAGAAATATTTTGAGGCAAAAGGCATCCCCTACGTCCGCGTGGGGCTTGAAGGGGATGAACAAGCCACCCAATTTGTAACCCAGCTCAACCGCGGATTCCGAAGCGTCCCGACCATCGTCTTCCCCGACGGCTCGGTGTTGGTCGAACCAAGTTGGGATGAATTGAATAAGAAGTTCATGAATTAACGCGACGCGCGGGGGACTATTCTAAGCAGGTCAACAGAGATACAATGAGAGGGAGGAGCAAAAATGAAACGAGCTACGCCTTTCATCTTAGTCGCGCTTTTGCTGGCGTCATGCAACGGATGGATTATCCAACCCCTGCCGGTGAATCCGCCTACGCCATTTCTGCCGTTCACGCAGACGCCCTCGGTGTTCAGCCCCACGCCGTTAATTATCGGTGTGGCAAGCCTTACGCCCACTCCTTCGGTTGCGACACTCACCCCAAGCACAACGCCATTTCCCACATTGACCGGCTCAGCCGCGCCTGTCACACCTACAGTGACGGACACATCCACACCTCCGCCTGCGACGCTTGGGCTGGCAATCAGGCCGCTCAGCTGTAATACCAGCGCCGACTTTTCTCACGGCATGGGAGAAGTGACCAATGCTTTCATTCTGCTGAAAAACACCGGCGGTATTCAGTTGACAAACATCAAGACGACCCTCAACGTGCTCGACCCCGGGCTTCAGATTCATCCTGACCAGTCCATTATGACAGCCGCGCTCCCGGTTGGATATCAGGTTACGATTAAACTTACCGCCGACACTACCACCAATTCTCCCACACCGATTCAGGTAAAAGTGACCAGCGATCAGGGTGAGTTTCCCATCGAGGGACTTCCTTCGTGCACCAAGATCGGGTTTGGCTCGCCAGATCCGGCGGGACTCAACACCCCAATTCCATCAACGCCGTAACCGAGGCAAATTCCAGACCGTTCAGGTTTCTGAACGAATTGCTCGCTCTGCTCGTAACAAAGTCCACTATAATTAACCTATGGCAAACGAAAACCTAAACACACTCCGCAACAAGATCGCCATCCTCATAGACGGCGACAACGCGCAATCATCCCTCCTCCCGCAGATGCTCGTGGAAGCGGGGCGGCATGGACAAGTCACCGTCCGCCGCATCTACGGCGACTGGACAACGAACAGCATGAACTCGTGGAAAGACACGTTGAACTTCCACGCGTTCCAGCCGATTCAGCAATTCCGCTACACCATCGGCAAGAACGCTACCGACAGCGCGATGATCATTGACGCGATGGACATCATGCACTCCGAGGTCGTAGACGGGTTCTGCCTCGTCTCCTCCGATTCGGATTACACGCGGCTAGCGACCCGCATCCGCGAGACCGGTATCTTCGTGATGGGCATCGGCGAGAAGAAGACGCCCAAGGCGTTCGTCAACGCGTGCGATCTATTTGTGTACACCGAAAACTTGCAAGCGGAAAAGAAAGCGACGCAACAGAAACAGGCGCACGCAAAGAAAACAACAAAAAGCAAAGACGGCAAAGAAGAATCGGACCCGATGCCAATGCTCAGCCAAGCCTTTGAAATGGCGTCTGGGCAAGACGGCTGGGCTCCCCTCGCAGGGATGGGCAACGCGCTCTACCAACTCGACCCGGGCTTCGACCCGCGCACATACGGTCACAAGCAACTCTCGAAAATGATCGCCAGCCTCAAAGACCGCTTCGAAATGCGCACCAAGGATATGGAAGGTCAGCAGATCTTTTATGTGAGGATGAAGGAATAAAAGAGGATTTCGTTGTTTTTTACGGGAAAGTTTTTCAACCACCCAGGATTACTCGATCAAATAGGTAAAGGAGGCTCCCATGCAGTTCAGTCTTGCAAGATGGAGAAATATTGGCGGGGTTGCGGCGTTCCTCAATGCGTTTGCCGCTATCGCCTCGCTTGTCGTCGCCTTTATTTTTATTGGACCTGCGGCAATGGGAGATCCTGCAAAATTGGCAGAACTGGCGCGCGCTAATCCCGCCCCGCTAATTTGGCAAGACGTTCTGAAATTTGCATCTGCCGCGCTCGCGCTCGTCCTGATTTTCATACTGTTTCTCCTGTTGCGTGAACGCGCGCCAGGGTTGATGCGCATTGCTACAGGATTCGGATGCCTGGCCGTGTTGTGCCTGGTTGCTAACGCGCTTGGCAGTTTGACAGCGCTCGGACAAACGACCAGTCAGGCATCGAATGCGGCAAGCATCAGCGATCAATTGAGCAGACTCGCGTTGGTTTTGGCATTCGCGGCAATCTTTGCAAATGGAATTTGGTATCTCCTCGTCGGTTGGACTGCGCGTCAAAGCAATCTAATGCCTCGCTGGCTGGCGAATCTGAGCGTTGTGATGGGCGGTTTGAGTCTTTTACCGCCGCTTGGGATCATCGTTTTAGCGTTGAGCATCGTTTGGTCATTGGGCTTGGGAGTGGCGTTATGGAAAATGAAATAAAACGAAAAGCTTTGATTCGCGCGCTCCGCCTGGCGCTTCTAGCGTGCTTGCTCTCGTGGGGAATCTTTTTTGGGGTGGAGTCGATCAATTCAGACCTGACGCGTCAAAATGATCTTGCCACCCAATTGCTTGCCTCGTATTTTGGAAATCTACTCGCCATGCTAGGACCTGCGCTTGCCGCGCTCTTACTCTGGCGCTTCATCGACAAACAATCTCCGCCTGCATTCAAATGGAGTCGCCTGCGCTATTACCTTGCGATTGCGGCGGGGATGCTGGCTTTACGCGCGTTGACTATTTCAATCGGGAATTCCATCGAACCCTACGACACTGGACTACGCAGCCCCATCGAGTCCTATATCTGGATTATTGTTGGCAGTAGCCTGACGCTTGGCTGGGTCGGCGGATTGGGTGAAGAGTTGGGTTGGACCGCCTATCTATTGTCCGCGCTCACGCCCGCATTTGGAAAAACGCGCGCCGTGATCGCCTCAGGCATCATACGCGGAATTTGGCACTTGCCAGTACTCGCATGGCCATTGATCCTCGAGGCACGGCAAGGAAAAATCGCGCTCAATGAATTTGCGGTCGCTCTCCTAACGCTTATCGTTTTTCTTGCTCTCTCAAATATCTTTTTTAGCGCAATGATGGGTTGGTTGTGGTTCAGAACGGAAAGCATTGCCTTGACAGGATGGGCGCATCAATGGTTTGACGCGGCGCGCGATTTTGCTCCGTTGCTTATCATCGGAGTGGCTGGCAGCGCGACGACAGCGTTAGCGTGGAGCATCCTGATTCACCTGATTCAACTGCTCGCGCTCGTCTGGCTTGCCCGTCAAGAAAGAACGAATCTCAAAAGTATCTCGCCAACATGAGAATGGAAGATTCTTCTTGTTAGAGGCGCTCCACCGCAAAGCGACTCAACTTGACATTACTCAGCCAGTTACTCCGTCAACCCCTCATATGTATTTACTCTCCAAAAATCAAATCCTCTTCCTAGTTTCCTGGTTAGCTTTATCTTTATCGGCGGTGGCTTGTAGCACTATCGCGCCTCAACAGCCAAATGAGCCAGCAGTTCCCCCGAAACTCATTCTGCAACGGCTGAGCGTTGCCTTTTTAGGTCAGGATGGCAGCGCTGTCATCGGCAGTGGATGTTCAGGCGACGATGGAAAAGGAACGATAATCAATTATCACATCGTCGTGGGCGGCGTGGATGAAAACAAGCAAGTTCATCGGATCATTGTAGCAGGCGACAACTCCACACTTACATGGGAGTTTCCATGCAGTGACAATTGGGCGCTCTCGGCATCGAATTTAGGAAACGGGAATTGGGAAATTTTTATCGCCCCTTCCTTGTCGTCAAAAGTTTATACCGTCATGTTCTTCTACGACGATGACACGTTTGCTCTCGGGGTCGGCGTCGCGCCCTAGCAATACTCGTAACGCGACATTTATGTCGCTTTGCATAATGACACGACATGAATGTCGTGTTACTGTTTTACCAACCCCTCATACACATCCACAATCTGTTTCGCGATCTTCTCCCACGCGTAATCTTGCGCGTACGCGGCGGCTTGGGCGCTCATCTTTGCGTGCAACTCATCGTCGTTCAACAGCCACGATAATTTTTCGCACAGCGTTTCTGGCTCTTCTGCGGGAATTGTGAACCCCGTCTCGCCATCGCGCACGAGATAGGCGAGTCCGCCCACTTCGGATGCGATCACGGGCGTGCCGCACGCCATCGCTTCGAGCGCCACCATACCGAACGACTCGTAATGCGAGGGCATCACCACCACCTCCGCCGCCGAGTAATAATACGAAAGTTTATCCTGATCGCGCACGCCCAAGAACACCACCGATTGATCTAATCCCAAAACCTCGCATAGATTTTTCAGCCGCGCCATCTCGACATTCATCTCTTCGGGGCTTGCCGAAGGATCGCCGCCGATGATCGCCAGATGCACAGGGCGCGACTCCTTCATCTGCAAACAAGACATCGCCTCGAGCAGAGTGTCCACGCCTTTGAGCGGCTCGATGCGCCCCACGAACAGGATCATCCGATCTTCGGGCTTCAAGCCGATAAACATCTTCGCCTCGTCGGAGGGGATCGGATAAAAGCGACTCACATTCACGCCAGGCGGGATGACGACCATTTTGGACGCGTCGGCTTTGTAGAGGAATCGCAACTGCGTCAGCTCTGCCAACGTGGCGACTACGATTCGATCCGCGCGACGGAGGACCTGCTTCTCACCCTCGACTCGGTACGCCCCTTCGCGTTCCTCGTCACTGCGGGCGATGCGGTTCTTCATCTCGCCGAGAGTGTGGAACATGTGGACGATGGGCGACCCAGCCCACCCGTCCGATAAAGAAGCGGCGGCAATTCCCGACATCCAATAATGGCTGTGGATGATGTCGTACGCGATTTTCTTGTCGCAGGCAAACGCTTTGACGCCCTCCACAAATTCGGGGATGTAATTTGCAAGTTCCTGTTTCGGCATGGGGTGCTCGGGTCCCGCTGGGATGTGGACGACGCGGTTGCCGTAGCCGAGTTCGTGCAAAACGTGCGGCACGTGATCGTCCTGCGAGCGCGTGAACACATCCACGTGGATGTCCATTTTGCCGAGTTGGCGCGTGAGTTCGCGGACGTAGACGTTCATCCCGCCCGTGTCTTTGCCGCCCAGCGTGGCGAGCGGACAGGTGTGATAGGAAAGCATTGCGATACGAAGCATAGGTTTATTTTCTCACGACACAGACGACGCGTGGGGTTGAAAACTTGCGTCCTTCGACTTCGGGTTTTGCGATGGCGCTACTGCGCCACTCACCCTCCGCTCAGGATGAATGGTGATAAACTTGCGAGAAATATTTTTATCCTTTATAATCCCCGCTCGCTGAAAACGTAGTAACGACTTTAGTCGTTACTTGACGACTGAAGTCGTCACTACCGAAATACGCCACCGTAGCTCAGTTGGTAGAGCAAACGATTCGTAATCGTTAGGTCACGAGTTCGACTCTCGTCGGTGGCTCATATAGTTGAAAGTTTGCAAGTTGAAGGTTGGAAGGTTTTTAACTTTCCAACCTTCAACTTTTAACCCGCGAACAACGAGACAACCGCCTCCCGAAACACCCTTGTGTGGTAATCAACATCTTCCTGTGTAATATCGGGCGAGATCAACGCCATGTTGTGAAATGGAGTGAGCAGAATGCCGCGGTTGAGAGCGAAGAGGTGCATGTAGCGGTCCAG
>JAEURC010000023.1 GCA_016789025.1 Anaerolineales bacterium | reverse complement strand
CGTTGGATCGGAATCGAAATCCCCCGCGACGCCGACATGCAAAGCAACGCGGCGAAACCCGTCGAGCCGCCGTATGAACTCGGCGACCTGATCTTCTTCAGCGAAGACGACGACAAACATATCACCCACGTCGGCATGTCGCTCGGCGGCTCAAGGATGATCCACTCCTCACGCTCACACAACGGCGTATACGTGGATGATCTGCAAGTGCGAAAATCTTTGATGGATATTTTTGTCGGCGCGGGAAGTTATTTGCGATAACCCATCAGACTCTGTTTGAAACAAAATGGCTCCACCGTTTTTAACGTGAAAACTCTTTTCAAACATAAAGAAGAAGTGTCCAAGTATGTCATTCTGAGCCGCGCTTTTGCTCTTTGCGGCGAAGAATCTTACCGATAATCTCAGAGACCCTTCGCTGTCGCTCACATCGTCCCGATATCCTTCGGGAGGGCGACATGACAGTGGATGTGTTTGATGTTGGACACTCCCCTTTCCTCCCCTTTGTTACTTCGTGATAAAGCTCTTTCCCATTCATTACGGGAGAGTCAATAAAATGAAACGCTGATTCGGGCAGATTTACCTTGTCGAATCAGCGTTTTTTAGCGTTCTTCCGCGCGCAATTATGCTACCCTTTTAACAACTCATCCTGCTTCGACTCTTCATCCTCAGGTTTTGCCAACGAGGGCATTTCAAGGATCGAGTTCAACCCAAAGTGCTGTAAAAATTCAGGCGTAGTGGAATATAAGATCGGGCGGCCCGGCCCGTCGGCGCGACCCGACTCGAGGATTAGATTCTTGTGCAAGAGACTCTTCATCATGCTGTCACTGTTCACGCCGCGGATCGAGTCAATTTGCGGGCGCGTGACCGGTTGCTGATAGGCGATGATCGCCAATGTTTCCAGCGCGGCGCGGCTAAGGTGAGACGTGGCTTCAAGTCCGAGAAAATGCTCTATGAGTTCGGCAAGTTGCGGCGCGGTCGTTAACTGCACACGCCCGGCGTTCCGTTGGAGGCGCAAGCCGCGAGTCGAAAGCGAGACGTGTAACTCGTTCAATCCGCGCTCGATAACTGAAGGAGCAACATCCAGCGCCGCCGCTAATTGCGCGGTCGCCACAGGCTCGCCTGAAACGAACAACATGGCTTCCAGTTTTGCTGAAAGTGACAATTCGGTTTCGGAATTTTGCTCTGGAGGAGCCTCAGAATTGCTCATGCTATAATACCCTTCGATTTACGATTTACGAATACACAAAAATGAAACCCAACAAATCCAGCGTCTTTTTCATCGCTCTCATCCTCGCCTCGCTCGCCTGCACGCTCTACGCCGGCGGACCGGATTACTCAGACCTCACTCCGATCCCCGTCTCCACCGAAGCCGCGCAAAGCCTGCAAGATGGGATCAAAAAATCCATCGAAGACGGTTTGGTCAGCGGCGTGGTAACCATCGCCATCACCGAACCGCAGATCACATCCTATCTTGCCTTGCGCCTGCAAAGCGACCCGAGCCTGCAACAAGAGAATTCAACGCCGCTCATCACCGATCCGCAAGTGTATTTGCGCGACGGGCAAATGAAAATTTACGGCAAGACCCAGCAAGGCGTGTTCGCCGCCAACATCGGCATCATCGTCAATGTCGGCGTCGATGCGGATGGCAAGCCGACAATCGAGATCGCCTCAGCAGACTTCGGTCCCTTCCCCGCGCCCGAGGGCATCAACGAAACGATCACCGCCATCATCGAAGAGGCGTACACCGGTTCATTCGGTCCCGTCGCCACCGGACTTCGCATCGAAACCATCACCATCGCTGACGGCATCATGACCATCGTCGGTCGAATTCGATAGCGCACGGATTATACACCGGATAAAATGCGCCGAAACTTTCTCACGCGAAACGCTTCGACGAAACCCGCGCGTCGACTCAGGGGAAGCCTGCTCCTCCTCCTCAGCATTACCCTCGCCCTGAACGGATGCCGCTCACCGCAAATCGCTAGCCAAGATGCGACCATCTCTGTCACCGTCGATGGCGCGGCGCAAACCTTCACCATCCCCGCCGGGAGCACAGTGCAACAGGCATTGCAAACCGCCGGCATCGCGTTCGGAAATTTGGATCGCGCCGAGCCGCCGGTCTACACGGTGCTCAACGATGGAGATTCGGTTGTCATCATCCGCGTGTTGGAAATATTCGAAACCGAAGAACAAATCATCCCATTTGAAAAACAAATTGTGCGAAACGAATCACTGCCCGAGGGCGAAACGCGCCTCGTGCAAGCCGGGGAAAACGGCTCGCAAGAAGTAACCTACCGCCGCATGCTGGAAGACGGCGTGGAGATCAGCAAATCCATCGTCAAATCCGCAATTCTCGTAGAGGCAATACCGGAGATCGTGATGATCGGCGCCCAAACATCCTTCGCGCCCCTGCCCATCCCCGGCAAACTTGCCTACATCGCGGGCGGCAACGCATGGATCATCGACACCTCCACCGCAAACCGCTTTCCACTCGTCACCACCGGCGACCTCGATGGGCGCATCTTCCGCGTCTCGCCGCGCGGCGATTACCTCATCTACACCCGCAAATCCACCAAGCCCGCCGACAGAGAGATCAACGTCTTGTGGGCGGTTCGCACCAAACCCGGCAGTAAACCCTTCCCCACCAGCGTGTCGAATGTAGTGCACTTCGCCGATTGGATTCCCGGCACGAGTTCCGTCGCCTACACCACGGTTGAACCGCGCGCCACCGCGCCCGGCTGGCAGGCAAACAACGACCTCTGGCGCTACAGCATCTCGACCGGCGAAAAGAAAAAAATTCTGGATGCAAACGCCGGCGGCGTATACGGCTGGTGGGGTATGACATTCGCATTCTCCGCCGATGGAAAATTAGCATACGCCCGCCCAGACGGCATCGGCACGGTGGATTTGGACGGCAAATACATCAAACCGCTTATCGATATCGTCCCTCTCAACACACACAGCGACTGGGCATGGCTTCCGTCAATTTCGTGGGGCGCCGATGGAAAAACCCTTTACTATGTAACTCATGCGCCCCCACCCAGTCTAGTGAACGCTGAAGATTCGCCGTTCTTTGACATCCGCGCCACCTCGTTTGAAAATGACGCCACTGTCGATATTGCGTTGCAGACCGGCATGTTTGCCTACCCAAACGCATCGCCGACCCAAGCCAGTTCGCGCGAACGACAATATCAAGTGGCGTACCTGCAAGCCATCTTTCACGAGCAGAGCGAAACCAGCCGCTACCGAGTCGTCGTCATGGACCGCGATGGCTCCAACCGGCGAACAGTTTTCCCTGCGAATGATGCGCCGGGTCTCGAGCCGCAAATCCCCGCCTGGGCGCCGCGTCAAATCGACGGGCAATCTGGCTACTTTCTTGCGGTCGTCTACCAGGGGAATCTTTGGCTGGTGGATACCGGCAACGGTCAGGCATTTCAAGTGACGGGCGATGGGCTGGTCACAAAAATCGATTGGAGATAACACATGCGTATTTTGATCACCGGAGCCGCGGGGTTTCTCGGCTCACACTTAAGCGACCGGTTGCTCGCCGACGGTCACGAGATCGTCGGGTTGGATAACTTCATCACCGGCAACCCGGGCAACATCGCCCACTTGATGGGGAATGAAAAATTTTCGTTCTACAAACACGATGTATCGAACTACATCTTCATCCCCGGCAAAGTGGACGCGGTGATGCACTTCGCTTCGCCAGCCAGCCCTAATCCCCAATCGCCATCGGGATATTTCAATCTCCCGATCCAAACCATGAAAGCCGGTGCGCTCGGCACGCACAACTGCCTCGGCGTGGCAAAAGCCAACAAAGCGCGATTCCTGCTTGCCTCCACAAGTGAAATTTACGGCGATCCGCTGGTTCATCCGCAAACGGAGGATTACACCGGCAACGTAGACCCCGCCGGTCCCCGCGCCGTGTACGATGAAGCCAAACGGTTCGCCGAATCGATCACCATGGCCTATCACCGCTATCACGGCGTGGATACGCGCATCGTGCGCATCTTCAACACCTACGGCCCGCGCATGGACCTCGAGGATGGGCGCGCCCTGCCGAACCTGCTGAAACAGGCATTGCTCGATCAACCTCTTACCGTGTACGGCGAGGGAAAACAAACCCGCTCGTTCTGCTACGTAGACGATCTGGTCGACGGTATCGTTCGGTTACTGTATTCCGACGAACATTTACCGGTAAACATCGGCAACCAGCACGAGATCAGCCTGCTCGAATTCGCCGAAGCCATCAACAAGATCACCGGTAACAAGGCGGGCATCACGTATGTCAAAGACGCGCGCAGCGTGCGAGACCCGCAACAGCGCCGCCCCGATATCACCCGCGCCCGCGCCATCCTCCAGTGGGAGCCGAAAGTCTCGCTCGACGATGGCATCGCAAAAACCATACCGTATTTCAAATCCAAACTGGGGCTATGACCGTTCAAACCAACAAGATCGAACGCATTCGCTTCCTGAAATTTGCCACTGTAGGCGCCATTGGTTCGCTTGTAGATTTTGGCGTGATGAACTTGCTCACCCGCCTGTTCGCCATGCGGCTCGTTTACGCGGGAACAATTTCGTTCGTTTGCGCGGTTGCCAATAACTTCACCGGCAACCGCTACTGGACGTACCCGGAATCACGCTCGCGCCATATCCTTCAACAACTGGGGATGTTCTTCGTGGTCAACGCGGCAGGAATCGCTATCCGCGTTCCCATCCTCCATTATGTTGAGCCGCCCATGGAAAGGCTGTTCGCATCCCTCGGCATACTCACCTCATTCACGCCGGAGATGCTGGCAAAAAACGCCACCCTCGCCATCGCGATCGGAATTGTAATGCTTTGGAATTATTTCGTGAACCGCTACTGGACGTATAATGATGTGGAATAAGTATGGCAACCCAAACCCGTATTATTCCCGTCTATAACTCCCAAGGTGAAGCGGACGCCTTCCTCGTATACCCCTATATCTTCAACCGCGCAGGCGAATATATAGGATGGGTCACCCCCCAGCGCGAAGTCTATTCCGTGATGGGTTACCACGTCGGCTCCTTGACCAACGACCCGCGCATCGTCCGCAGGCGGGCAGACGATTCAGACAAACCCCGCCTGGCTTGCCCTCCCACCCCAAAACGTATTTCCCCGCCCGCGCAAGTACCCCTCGCGCCGATGATGCAGGAACTATCCTACGGCATGATTGACGTACTCACGGATAGCCCCGAACTTCTCCATACCCTGGATAGCGGCGAAATGCGACAGGATATGGATTGAAGGTTGACGATACGTTTCCCCTCTCCGACATAATTTTCAATCTCTAAAAGCGCGTTCAAGGCATTCCTTGATTTTCTGCGCCACTTCAGGAGCATACTCTTCGGCGATTATGTTATGAGAGGCGTTAAAGCGATGTTTCTCGAAGCCGCCCAAGGCAAGAGCCTCCCAACTCCAGGGCGCTTGATCGGAACTTTCTTCTTCGGTTTGGCTCGATCGGAACAACGTTACTTTGCCCGCATAGGGCTGGGGGAAATATTCATGCAATGCTTTACTATGCGCTGTGCGCAAATAGGCAAGCAACATGCGGTCTGAAAGACGCCACTTGATTGCATACGCGAGAGCAGCCAGACTGAAAAGCGTGACGCGCAAGATCTTTGTCTGGAGGAGCATCCAAACGTACCCAACTTTTCCCTTTAAGCCCGTTTGTGATAGGCGACGGATATGCCACTGTATGGTTCGATCTGTCTCATCGAGAAAAGTTCGATTCTCCGCAAACTCGCGGGTTCGCGCTAATCGCTCCGGGTTTCGTGTGTCGAGCATCAATAACAACTTTACCTGCTCGCCTCGCTTCAAGAGTTGTTGTGCCATCTCGTAGGCGATCTCCCCTCCTAGTGAAAATCCACAAAGATAATAGGGTCCGTGAGGTTGTAGTTTCTTGATTTCTCGAAGATAGAGCAGAGCCATATCCTCGATTCGCCGGAGGGCTGGAGCTACGCCGTCCACACCTTGCGCTTGAAGAGCATAGAAGGGCTGATCGGCAGGTAATTGTCTTGCGATGAAGCGGAAGTACAACACCCCTCCTTCATGTCCATGGATGCCGAACAAGATGGGCTTGTTCCCATTGGGATTGATGGGAACCAGAATCCGCTCTTGACGCCAACTCGTGTTGGCTTGTCCCAGCAAAATCGCCTGGCTGGAAATTGTGGGAGCATTCAAAATAGCGCCCAATGGAAGATGAATTCCAAATTCGCGCTCAATCCGAGAAATCAACCTCACTGCCATGAAAGAATGCCCGCCAAGATCAAAGAAATCATCATGGATTCCAAATTCAGGCTGTTGCAACAACTCGCGCCAAATAACCATGAGTTTACTCTCGGCAATATTTCTCGGCGGCTCAATCACAGACCCCAGGGACTTCGCGCCTCGAATCTGAGCAAGCGCCCGGCGATCCAGTTTCCCGTTGGTAGATAGAGGCATCTTTTGCAGCGTAATAAATCGGGAGGGGATCATGAAGTTGGGCATTTTTTGTCGACAATGCGCGCGAATCTCCGCCAGAGCAACACTTTCATGCGCAGGAACAATGTACGCCGCTAGATAATCCTCCCCGACCTGATCTTTCAACACAAGAATCGCGCAATCCTCCACCTCGGGACAACCTCGTAGAACCGATTCCACCTCGCCGAGTTCAAGTCGCTGACCGCGGATCTTTATCTGCGAGTCACTGCGGCCCACGAATTCGATATTTCCGTCTTCGCGTTGTCGCACAACGTCCCCTGTCCGGTAGAGGCGGCAACTTATTCCATCGTCAAAGGGGTTGCTAATGAACTTCTTTGTCGTGAGTTCAGGCAACTGTATATAACCATCCGCCAGGCATGGGTTGCTGATGAATAATCCTCCGGTTTCCCCCGGCGGGACCGGCTCCATACGCTCATTCAGGATGTACAGGCGCGTCTGAGCAATCGCCTGTCCAATTGGCACAGCACAAGCAAGCCCATCATCCCCGGCGGACGGGATTGGATAAGTGGCAACCACGCCTGTCGTTTCCGTTTGCCCAAAAATATTGACAAGCTTTACCTTGTTGCCCGCTAGCGCCCTCCACTCTCGCGGAGTTTCCATTCGCAAAGCCTCCCCCACGCATACGATCCTGCGCAGATGGTTTTGCAACAAATCGCTACGGCTAGCCTCTGGCAAATCCTGTAACCGTTTAATGATCATCCGCCAATAGGATGGCACCACATCGATCAAGGTGACGCGCTTCCTCTTGATCTCCTCGAATAATCTCAGCGGGTCGCGCATTTGTTCATCGGAGGCGACGACCAGCGTGGCTCCACGCGATAACGGCACCATAATTTGGCGCACAGCAACCGCATAAGAAATGGACGCGCTCTGAAGATACACATCATCCGAAGCGACATCCAGCCCGGATTGAGAGACCCTGACAAAATTTCGAAGGCTGCCATGAGAAACCATCACGCCCTTTGGCGTCCCGGTAGAGCCTGAAGTATAAATAATATAAGCCAAGTCTTTCTCGGAGGAAATATTTTCCAAAACATCCGAAGGGAAATGCTGGATGCTTTTCGAAACGGCGTCTAACAAAATAACTTTCACCGCGGAGTTCGGCGAAGCTTGAAACAGACCGATTTGAGTAATGCAAAATAGGGAATTAGAATTTTCAAGGATTTCATCCACGCGCTCCCGAGGATAGGCCGGGTCGATCGGGATGTATGCGGCTCCAGCGATGAGACATCCTAAAATACCTGTTACCATCTCGATGGAGCGATTCAGTAAGATGGCGATCCGCGCGCCAGCCACAACCCCCTCGCCTCGCAAATACCGCGCCAGTTGGTTGGTGCGCCCGATCAACTCCGCGTAGGCGATACACTCGCCGCCGAACTGGATAGCGGGCTTTTGCGGCGATCTTTCCGCCTGATAGGCAATCAATTCATGGACCAATGGTTCCTGTGTGCAAGTTTCAAAAAGGAGTGAGTTTGGCATATTTTTAGCAGTGTTAGTTGTGACGTTAGAATATTGATGGACAAAATGAAGCGGCATCAACTCCATGTCGGTTAAACGTCAGAAAGGTTACGCGGCAATAGCCTTATTCTCATCCCACATTCGTCCTGTCGCATGGTAAACTTTCTTACAATAATGACAACTATCAAATCACCCAAACCTTTTAGCGCATCGCGTGTGACCTTATCCCAACTCATGCACCTCGAACACGCCAACTTGCTAGGCAATGTGCACGGCGGCTGGATCATGAAACTGGCGGACGAAGCCGGCGCGCTTGCCTGCATGAGGCATGCCCAGCGGAAAGTGGTCACCGTCGCCATTGATTCGATGACCTTCCGCGAACCGATCAAGATCGGCGACCTGGTCACGTTCAACGCAGTGGTCACATATACGGGACGCACCTCCATGGAGGCGGAAGTCAACGTTCATGCTGAAAATCCCGTTACGAGAGAACGCTCGCACACCAACACAGCCTATCTCGTGTACGTCGCGCTCGACGACGAGGGCAAACCGACAGAAATACCGCAACTGATGGCGGAAAACGATGAAGAAACACAGAAATTAACACAGGGAAAAGAACGGCAAGAACGGCGCTTGAAAGAAAAACGAATCCGCGAGTCACAATGAACGATTCCATCCCCACAAATCCCGACCCTGAACCCAAAGAACGCGTGGCGCACTCCTTTAAAAGCCTGCGCGAACTTGTGGATTATGTTTCCGGGAAAAACCTGCCGCCGGTCCAATCTGATGAAGGACGGGTCAGCGATACAGTCCCATTCCCGTTCCTTGGCATTGTCGGTCAACAGGAAATGAAGCTTGCGCTCCTGCTGGGTTTGATCAACCCAAACATTGGCGGAATCTTGTTGATTGGTCCGCGTGGAACAGCAAAGACAACGGCAGTGCGCAGTTTGCTGGAACTTCTCCCACAGGTGGAACGCAGTTTGTGCGCGTACGGCTGTCTGCCTGAGGATATCGAAGCGGGCGGCATCGACGCGGTCTGCCCCGATTGCGCAAAAAAATTCGCCGAGGGCAAACCGCTCACTTCGCCAGATAACGTCCGTTTGATCGAATTGCCGTTGAACGCGCGACTCGAAGATGTTGTCGGCGGGATCGACGAACGCGCCGCCATCCACGAACGAATGCGCATCCGCCGCGGGATTTTGGCGCAGGCAGATAAAAACCTGCTATACATCGATGAGATCAACCTGCTCAATGACGATATCATCGATTCGATTCTGGACGCCGCGGCGCAAGGCTCATACACCGTGCGGCGCGGTCCTGTCGCGGCAACCTATCGCTCGCGCTTCGTGTTGATCGGCTCAATGAATCCCGAAGAGGGACGCCTGCGCCCGCAGATCTTGGATCGTTTCGGCTTGCGTGTTCTCGTGCGCGGACTGGAGGATGGCGCTGAACGACTGGAGGCATATCGTCGCGTTCATGCGTACATGGCGAATCCGCGGCAGATGGCGAACCAGTTTTACGGGGAGATGGAAGCGGCGGCGGCGGAGATACGCCTCGCGCGCGAGCAGATCAAGAAAGTCGCTATTCCAGACCCGGTGGCAAGAGCCGCCATCGCGCTCATCCAAAAGATGGGGATCGATTCACTGCGCACTGAGATCACCTGGTTTGAATCGGCGCGCGCCTACGCCGCGGCGGATGGCCGCATGGAAGCGACGCCGCAAGATTTGAAAGCAGTGGCGCCGATGACCCTGCGCCTGCGCCGCTCGCACTTCATGAACGAGTATTTCAAAGGGCAGGTGAGCGAGGAAAAAGAAATGCTTGCCTTGCTTAGCAATTTCGGAAAAGCAGGCAAGGGTAAAAAAGCAAAGAAGAAAAAATGAGCGACGCAAAATTTACAAACCCGGCGTACCGCATCGAGACCCAGCGCCTCGTTGTGCGATGCTACAACCCAACAGATGCGGAGATGCTGGCAACCTCAGTGAACGAGAGCGTGGAGCATCTCAAACCATGGATGCCCTGGGCGCATTTCGAGCCGTCGCCCATGGATGAACGAATAAAGCGCCTTCAACAATTTCGAGGCAAATTTGATATGGGCGAAGATTTCATCTACGGGATTTTCAACCGCGACGAATCCAAGTTGATCGGCGGAACGGGGCTTCACACGCGGCTTGGCGAAAATCAACTTGAGATCGGGTACTGGATTCACAAGGACTACATTAACCAAGGCTATGTGACCGAATCCTCAGCGGCTCTTGTTCGTGTTGCGTTCGAGCTACTGCATATTCATCGGCTTGAAATTCATTGCGATCCGGGCAATTATGCCTCTGCCGCAATTCCGCGAAAATTGGGTTTTACACATGAGGGAACGCTGCGAGAGAAGACTCCGTTCTTTGACCGTTGGAGCGATTCGATGATCTGGGGTTTGCTCGAAAGCGAATATCCGAACAGCCCCTCAGCAAAGGTGGAAATCAAAGCGTTCGATCCCATCGGCAACACGCTCTTATGAAATCCCTTTTTGGGAAAATCATCCGGGAACCAATTTACATTTTGCTCGCCGTCAATGTATTGATCGGCGTTTTTGTTTTTCGCGGGTACGGGCTTTCATGGGACGAGCCGCTCTTTTACGATTACGCCGACGCGCTCGGATACGCGTATTCGCCGCATGAATGGTTCAGCGGACATTTCGATCTCGAAAATTCCTACGGCCCCAGCGCGGAGGATCACAAGACGCGCGGACCCGCCTATCTTTTTCTCGCGCGGAATTTTGTCTACGGATTGGAAGACCTCGGTACTGACCGCGCTTCGGCTTGGCACCTCGTCAATTTTATTTTTTTCCAACTTGGAGTTTTTTTCGTCTACCGCCTCTCGGCGCGTTGGTTGAAACCCTCAGCCGCGCTCGCGGCAACCGCGTTCTTCTCGTTTCAACCTTTGTTGTGGGGACACGCCTTCATCAACCCAAAAGACCCGCCGTTTCTAACTTTCTTCCTCGCTTCTGTTTGTCTCGGCTTTGAGGTGGTGGATGAAATTGAAACAGGCGCAAAAACCACTGTCTGGAAAATTTTCGCCGCCGCTTTCTGTTTGGGGATTGCAACCTCGATCCGTGTGCTGGGACCCTTGGCGGGATTAATTGTGGTTGGCTATGCCGGCTTCATCATCTTGACCCGCCGCGGATTGAAATCCGCGGCTACCCCTACAAAGTCCACTCAAGCGGACTCACGTTCGCCGCAAAACTATTTTCGACCCTTTGCAATTTATGTTGTGGTTGCCATTGTTGTTATGCTCATCACCTGGCCCTATCTTTGGGAGAATCCAATCGCAAGGCTTTTTGGGACACTCAAGTTCATGTCCGACAACCCGACTCAACTCGCGGTATTATTCAACGGCGAGATCTTCCGCGCGAACGACATGCCGCGCCGCTACCTCCCTTTCATGCTCTGGTCTACCCTCACCGAACCGACATGGTTCCTATTTGGGTTTGGCGCATTGATCGGTTTTCGGAAATTCAAACCCAACTCAAAAGAATTTGCGTCGTTGGCGCTGACGCTCGCTTGGTTCATCCTTCTCGTTGCCTACGTGCTGATTCTTCAACCTGCGATCTACGATGGCTTGCGGCATTTCCTTTTCATCCTGCCGCCAGTGTTCATTTTTGCGGGTTTCGCATTTGAGTTTGTGTTTGAAAAATTCTCCAGCGGAGCGGCGATGCCAATTTGGCTACGCGCTGGGCTTGTTTTACTCATCCTGTTGCCGGGCGTCAACGGGATCATCCGACTCCACCCCTATGAATACGCGTATTACAATTCGTTCGTCGGCGGCACGAGCGGAGTCTTTCGCAAGTACGAAACGGAATATTGGCTCACTTGTTATAAAGAAGCGATGCAAGAACTGGACGCGAGCTTAGATCAACCGGCAAACGTCTTCGTCCTGCGAGAGGCATATATTGCCGAATATTATTCCGGGAGCAACACCATCGTCCGCGATTTGCGGAACGCGAGGAGCGAAGTGAAATCGGGCGATTACATTCTCGTCAACACGCGCACAAATGCTGATCGCTCCATTTTCAGGGACGCGCCGCCCGTGTTGCAAATCGGACGCGAGGGCGCGACATTCTGCGAGGTCAAACAAATTCCATGAGTCTACGAGTCATTGCCGGGAAAGCCAAAGGTCGGAAGTTAAAGTCGGTGGACGGCGATACAACCCGCCCCATCACGGACCGCGTAAAAGAAGCGTTATTCAACATCATTTCCAGCGACGTGATCGACTCCAATTGGTGGGATTTGTTCGCAGGCACCGGGGCAGTCGGAATTGAAGCGTTGAGCCGAGGCGCGGCGTCTGTTCGCTTTACAGATTCGAATCGCGCGCCGATTGACACGATCAAATCGAACGTGGAGCATTGCGGATTCGCGGCGCAGTCAGAAATCCGCCGCGCAGACGCGTTTGCGTATCTTGCATCGCCTGCCGATAAAAAGTTTGAATACATCTATATCGCGCCCCCGCAATACAAGGATATGTGGGTGAAAGCGCTGGAACTCGTGGACGATAATCTCGAATGGCTCACGGACGATGGTTGGGTCATTGTTCAAATTGCGCCGCGTGAATTTAAGTTCAGCGCAGTTTCGCTGGGGAATCTTGAACAGTTCGACGAGCGGAAATACGGGACGACATTGCTCGTGTTTTATCAAAGAGCGGCGGGATAACGCCCCGCCCCACGAACTACTCTTTACGCTTCGTTTTGAACCACGGAGACACTGAGCCACGGAGTATTTTTTAATTGCTTTTCTCTGTGTCTCCGCGTCTTTATTATCCCCGCTAGGAGACAGTGGTTAGGGTTTTTGCTCGATTAATTTAGAAAAGAGCAAAATGTCGCGTTACAAAATCCGAGATGCTTTTACTTTAAAGCCCTATGCCTTTCATCATCCTCTTCCTCGCCAGCGGACTCGTCATCCTTTGCCTGATGACATTGCTTTGGCTATTGAGCCTCGCGCTCAAGAACGCCAGCATCGTGGACATATTTTGGGGTATCGGATTCATCGTCATCGCATGGATCGGCTTTTCTTATGGATATGGCTACCTGCCGCGCAAAGAATGGATGTGCGCAATGGTCGCACTGTGGGGACTACGCCTCGCGCTTCACATCGGACTCCGCAATTGGGGCAAGCCTGAAGATTTCCGTTATGCAAAATGGCGCGAGGAAAATGGCGCGCGCTGGCGGTGGGCTTCATTTTTCAAAGTATTTTTACTGCAAGGGATTTTGATGTGGCTCATCAGCGCCCCGATCCTCGCCGCGCAATCGTTCGGATTCCCCGCGATTCTCACGCCGATGGATCTGCTCGGGGCGTTAATCTGGGGATTTGGCTGGCTTTTTGAATCCATGGCAGACTTGCAGTTGACTCTCTTCAAACGCAACGCGGAAAACAAGGACAAATTACTCACAACAGGTTTGTGGAAGCTCTCCCGCCATCCAAATTATTTTGGCGAAGCGCTTGCGTGGTGGGGAATTTATCTCGCCGCGCTCGCGGTTGGCGCGTGGTGGACAATCTTCTCCCCCATCCTGATCACATGGCTTCTGCTCCGAGTCTCCGGCGTAGCCATGCTTGAGCGGACAATGCGAAACAAGCCCGGCTATGAGGATTACATGCGAAAGACAAGCGTGTTCTTTCCGTGGCTTCCGAAAGCATAGGACGAAATCATATTTCGTCCTACAAAGTCATCCTTGCAATTTCCTTTTAGTTCGAATAGGAGTAGTGAAATGAAAACACCGCCATGCTAAAATAATCACACCATGACGAACCTCCGCGCCCCGTCAAAGATCATCCCGCGAGCCTTCCCCGGCATCAAACCGGACGAAATCGAAGAATTGATCAAAAACAGCCAAGTGCACGCCTACGCGCCGGGCGCAGTCTTGTGCCGTGAGAATGCGGTGGAGGATCGTTTTTACATGATCCTCGAAGGCGATGCCGAGGTAACCAAAATCATCAACAACAGCGAAATGCGCCTGCTGAAAACGCTCGGGCCCGGCGATTTTTTCGGCGAGATGGCGCTCATCCACAACGCGCCGCGCGCCGCGACCGTTACCGCAAAAACGGCGCTCACCGCCCTCGAACTCGAAAAGACCGGCTTCGACCGCGTGCTTCATTCCTCCAGCAGTATCGCCATGGCAATGGTCAGCGAGATCAGCAACCGCCTGCGCTCCAACGATCAAATGGCGGTGGACGACCTCCGCTTGCGCGCAAGCGAACTTGCCGAGGCGTATCAAAAACTTGCCGAGCAAGACCTCGCCCGCCGCGAATTCCTCTCCAATGTGGCGCACGAGTTGCGGACCCCGCTGATGGCGGCGAGCGGATATCTTCAAATGTTGCAAAAAGGCGTAATGAGCGGCGACCAACTCAACACGGGGATTGAGGCGGTTGCCCGCAACGTCCAGCAGATCGTCAGCCTCGTCAACGACATCCTCTTCTTGCAAGAAATGGACCTCGTCCTCCCTGAATTCCAAAAATTGGATTTAAACACAGTAGCAAAAAATGTAGCGGATAAATATGCGCCCAAAGCCGTCGAGCGGAATGTAAACCTGCGCTTCGCTCCCAATATCAGCCTGCCTCACGCGTTCGGCGACTCCAAATCCCTTGAACGCGCTCTCTCCGCTCTTGTAGACAATGCGATCAAGTTCAGCCCCAAAGGCGGAGACGTGGATGTGCGCCTCAGCGCGCGCGGCGAGGAAATTTTTCTCGCCGTGGAAGATCACGGCATCGGCATCGAAAAAGAAAAGATGACGCGCGTCTTCGACCGTTTCTATCATCTCGAACGACACGAGAACGATCTCTTCGGCGGCATCGGGCTGGGACTCGCCATCACGAAACAGGTCATCGAACAGCATCAGGGAAAATTGACCGTGACCAGCGCGCCCGGCAGGGGAAGCGCGTTTACGATCGTATTGAAGAAGTTGAATTGAATTTACGCAGTTATTCTCCCTGATAGGCAAACTCTCCGCCTGTCCGCCCTGCCCAGCCGCGTCAGGTTATGCCCGATCACCAGCTCAATCAAGTAGTCGCGCGCGAATTGCCGGCGGGTCAACGAAAACAGACGCCAGATTGACGCCTTCTGCAAGCATTTGAGAGTGGGACTCGACTATGATCGAGCGAAATAATTTTCCAAGGAGAATACCACATGTCTTTCACCATTCTGTACGCCGCGTTCGCTCTTCTGATGTTGATCGTGATCTTCGGGGTCGTATACAAAATCAAGGGACTAAAAACCGCGTTCATCGCGACGGGCATCGCGTTCGTTTTTTCCGCCCTGGCGTTTGTCGCGTTGATGTACGCCCTCGTTAATGCCATGTCGAATTGATGGATAGATGCGCAGATATTCATTTGAGATTTCGAGCGAATTATCCGCGCGTCCAGACGCATTCTGTGAGCAAGCCACCCTATCAGGCGTAAACTGGGAACTCAGCCCCTGCCGCTCCCGCCGAGTGGCAGCCCGTCGACTGCACGTTCGGGTTGACTGAGGTAGAAAAAAATAAAGGCTCTGCAATGCAGAGTCTTTATTTTTTCGGTGTCTTATTCTCGTGTGGGATGCGATTCCCCTGTTCGTCAAATACTTCTGGGTAGAGTCGATGAGCGCGCTCGGGGAATTTCTTCGCCCAATCCGTTTGACTTTCCCGAATCGCCTTAAAGATCTGTTTCGCTGTGGAGTCTCTGGAAAATTGAACGCGTGTCAGATTCTTTTTGCCTGTCTTTTTGGCTGTCAGCTTTTTCGTCTTTTTGACCGTCTTCTTAACTGTCTTTTTTTCTGCCATCGTTTCGCCTTTCGCTGATTTTTCGATTGTATCATCTCAGCCGCATGTCTATTCTTCAAACTTCACAATCAATTTCCCCGCATCAGTGTAAAACGACCGCGCAAAAAACAACGGATCGCCGCGCTTCATGCCGTGAATTCTCTTCAACAGAATTGGCAGATCTTCTATGACCGGTAAGGCTGAATTATCATTCGCTCCCACGATTTGTTCAAATTCAATCCACTCTGCCAAGCCCTCCTCGGAAGCGGTAAGTTGACCACCTGCTACCTCCCCGGTGAAGATGAACAAACAAATCCCCGTTTCGCCTGCGTCGACTATGAGTGTTCCACACAGCCACAAATCGGCGACGAGACCTGCTTCTTCGAGCAACTCGCGCTTTGCGGCAGACAGGACATCCTCTCCCCTTTCCACGTGACCACCTAGCCCGTTGTATATATTCGCCCACAGACGTTTCGTCGGCGCGCCTTTGAGGAGCAAATACGATTCTCCTCGCCGCAACAAGATCGATGTGCGGGGAATGAGGGAATAACGAGTATTGGTAATTCCTTGAGAGGAGCTAGGCATGAGAATTTTTCCGCGCTCAGGCTATAATCTGTTGATTGGATTTTACCTCAAGGCGGTATAACTACCGCGTCAAACCTGCAATCCTTCAAAGATGTAAAATCAACTTCAACCCTTTCGAGAAATCACATGTCCTTCACATTTGAAGAAATAAGCCGTATCAATATATCTGCGGCAGATTATACAGACCGACGCGCGATTGTTTCGCAGTGTAATTTTCGCTTTTTTGGGCGATGAATGTTCTCCTTCGACTGCGCAATAGAGGCTCTCAATGATCATTGAATTTGGCGGCAAAATTTTCCATTGGCGCGGTCCATCTCCCTTTCTTTTCGTCGCTGTTCCCGAAAAGCAGAGCAGCGACATCAAATCGATCTCAAAAGAGGTGACATATGGCTGGGGGGTGATTCCTGTCCATGTGCGGATCGGTAAAACCGAGTTTAAGACTTCCTTATTCCCGAAAGACGGTCTTTACCTTGTGCCAATCAAAATGGTCGTTCAAAAAGCGGAAGACATCGGGGAAGGGGACAATGTGAAAATACGGCTCGAAATCCGTTTATGAGCGAAATGCGGGAATCATCCTCCACAATCCCTGACAGGCTCATCCATATTTTCTCCATAATGAATTGATAACCTTGTGAAAATTTACAAGGAGAATCAATCATGAAAGCAGTTGTGTTCGAGTCATATGGTCAGCCTGATGTGTTGAAGATCAAGGAGATCGAAAAACCCGAAGTCTCAGACGATGGCGTGCTGGTTCGCGTCCATGCTTCTTCGATCAATGTTGCCGAATGGTACGGCATGACAGGCTTGCCGATTGCGCGCATTCTTGGCGGCGGACTCGTCAAGCCGAAAGATACGCGTCTCGGGGCAGACTTTGCAGGCGTGGTCGAAGTGGTCGGCAAGAACATTACCGATTTCAAACGCGGCGATGAAGTCTTCGGCGGCAGAAGCGGCGCGTACGCGGAATACGTCAGCGTGAAAAATGCCATCGCCTTGAAACCAGTCAACGTCACGATGGAAGAAGCAGCATCCGTCCCTACGGCGGGAATCACTGCATTGCAGGGATTGCGCGACCACGGAAAACTCCAGCCTGGGCAGAAAGTCTTGATCAACGGCGCATCGGGCGGAGTCGGCACATTTGCGATTCAGATCGCCAAAGCGTTCGGCGCTGAAGTGACCGCCGTATGCAGTACCCAGAATGTCGAGCACGCCCGCGCGTTAGGCGCCGACCATGTGATCGATTACACCAAAGAGGATTTCACGCGCAACGGTCAAAAGTACGACGTGCTGTTCAACGTCAATGGCGGGAGGTCGTGGTCTGACTATAAGCGCGCGCTCAAACCTAATGCAACGTTCGTGCTCGTCGGAGGACCCAAGACAGGGGTGATCGGTCCGGTGAGTCTCCTTGTCAAAACGAAGATCGCAATGCTGGGAGCGAGTCAAAAGTTTGTATTTTTCACCGCCAAGTTCAACCGCGCGGATATGGAAGTACTCAAAGAATTCATCGAAAGCGGCAAAGTGAAACCGTTCGTAGAGAAGTCGTACCCGATGACGCGCATCGCCGACGCCATGACGTATCTTGGCAACGGTCACGCCAAAGGAAAAATCGTGGTCACGATGGGATAAACGAGCAAGCTTCGGCAACGATCTCTTCAGAGTAACGTATCTTAGAAACAAACGGCTGTCTAACTGAGGAACTCAAATGGAAATCAAATACTTCGCATTCTTGAAATATCTCATTCGCTTCAATCGGCAGGTCTATCTTGACCATAACGCGACGACTCCTGTCAGCAGTCATGTTCGGAGTAAAATGGATCGGGCTTTGAAAGATCATTACGGCAATCCATCGTCGTTCTATGGCATTGGCAGAAAATCGGCTGAATTACTGGATGAAGCCCATCAACACGTCGCAAACGCCATTCATGTCGATTTGTCCGAAATCCATTTCACCGCTTGCGCGACCGAATCGAATAACGCTGTGCTCAAGTCGGTCGCCGCGCATTTTTACCCCAAAAAGAAAAAGATCGTTTCCACGCCGATCGAGCATCCTTCTGTGATGAACACGCTGGCATATTTGGAAACTCAAGGCGTGATCGTCGAATACTGTTCAGTGGACGACAAAGGGCGCGTACGCCTCGCCGAGTTGGAAAAGTTGATTGATGATGACACCTTCCTGGTTTGTTGCATGTCCGCAAATAATGAAACAGGCGTCATTCAAGACCTCAAGGCTGTGACGAAGATCGCCAGAAAACATGGCGCGTTAGTGCTGACAGATTGTGTGCAAGCCTTGGGAAAGATTCCGATTGACCTCCATGCCTGGGATGTTGACTACGCTTCGTTCTCGGCGCACAAGCTATACGGTCCGAAGGGAATCGGCGCGTTATACATCAAACAGGGCAGTCCGTTTACACCGTTGCTGCACGGCGGTCACCAGGAAAGCGGATTGCGTGCTGGCACCGAAAGCATGCACAACATCATCGGTTTTGGCGCGGCTTGTCAGGATGTGGATAAACTCCTCGCGCACAGCAAACAGGTCGCGGCATTGAAACAACAATTGATTCAACAGCTCAAGGAGATCAAACCAGATTGTGTGATCAACTCGCCTGAAACAGAATCGGAGTGCCTGCCGAACACGCTCAGCGTTACATTCCCCGGCGTGGAGAATGCCGGGCTGATGGGCATGTTGGACTTTCGCGGGATTGCGGTCTCTGCCGGGTCGGCGTGCAGTACAGGCGAAGATACGCCCTCCCATGTGTTGAAGGCGGTCGGCTTATCTGATCAAGCTGCGCGTGAGACGATTCGATTCAGCCTCGGGCGCGACACTTCGGCAAGCGATATTCATTACGTGACGCGGGTGATTCGAGATTATATCGAAGGTCGAATCTCGTTCGTCAACATGCTCGCGCCTGCCCAATTGAATGAAAATATCCTCTTCGATGAAAAAACTTTCATCCTCGATGTGCGCCCAGGCGACGACCGAAAAAAGTTCAAGGGTCTGCCGAATTCTCATCAGGTCAACCCGCTCCGTGTCGAAAATTACTTGAAACAACTCCCGCGCGACAAGAATATTTTGGTGTACTGCCCGGGCGGCGGGCTTTCGATGATGATCTCGTATTATTTGAAATCGAAAGGCTTCAAGAAAATCACCAACCTGCGCGGCGGGCTGGACAGCTGGAGAAAGCGGCGAAGTGACCTGTACGAAAAATACGCCGGGCAAAACGTCACAATCCTCGAACCAGATAAGGTTAATTAAGCAAAGATCATAAGACTTACGCTAAACCCTAAAACCAAGCCGCGAATTACGCGAATCATCGCGAATTTTTTAAAACAATTAGCGTAAATTCGCGAAATTCGCGGCAAAAGATTTTGACCTGCATAAGTCGTGGATCATTTCCTCTTTCTTCTTTCCTCTTTCATTACAGACTATCCTCCCACTTTCCACTTTCCACTTTATACTCCCCCCTATGCCTCCCCTCATCCTCGTCGTGGACGACGAACCCAAGATCGTGCGCCTCGCGCGGGATTATCTTGAGAAGAACGGATTCCGCGTCATCACCGCCGCAGACGGTCAATCTGCCCTGACGACTGCCCGCCGCGAAAGACCCGATCTCGTCATCCTCGACCTGATGCTCCCACAAATTGACGGACGCGAAGTCTGCCGCATCCTGCGCCGAGAAAGCGACGTGCCCATCATCATGCTCACCGCCCTCTCCGAAGAAATAGATCAAGTGACGGGTCTCGAGATCGGCGCGGACGATTACATCACCAAGCCATTCTCCGTCCGCGCGTTGGTGGCGCGTGTGCGGGCGTTGCTTCGTCGAACGCGCGGCGATATCAAAGCGCCGAGCATCATCCGCGTGGGCGGACTTGAAATTGATTCGGAAAAATATGCAGTGTCCTTCAACAACAGTCCGATCAAATTAACTCCCAACGAATTCAAATTGCTGATCCTGCTCGCCAGCCGTTCCAACCAAACGCTCACGCGCGAGCAATTGCTTGAAGACCTGCATGGAACCGCCTCCAGCATGGATCGCAGTGTCGACTCACACATCAAGAACCTCCGCAAAAAACTCGAATCCGCATCGGGCAGATCTATGATCGAAACCGTCTACGGCATCGGCTACCGTTTCATCATGTCACCCTGAGTGGCGCGAGGCGCCACGAAGTGTCTCTCTCCTCATCACACCGATCACCGATCACTGCTCACTGACTTCCCACTCACCACTTTCTACTTTCCACGTTCCCCGCTCCTCATGTCCACCCCTCCCCAAAAACAACGCCGCCACCGCATCGTGCTATTCGTAATCTTCCTCGTCCTCACCGTCTTCCTTTTCGTCGGAGGCATCGCGGCGCTTCTCTACCTCCTCTTTTCGCAATACACCAACATCAGAAACATCTGGCTCCTCGTCTGCGGCGCGCCTGTTGTTCTTGTGGTCATTCTTTTCTTCATCGTCTTCAATCTCTATCTCCGCTTCGGCAAACCGCTCGAAGAATTTTTCAAAACCATCAACGCCGTTGAAGAAGGCAATCTCTCGGCGCGCGTGCCCGAAAGCAACTCCGACATGTTCGGCGACCTGATCAAACGTTTCAACAAGATGGTCGCCGAACTCGAACGCTCCGAACAACAACGCCGCAACCTCACCGCCGACATCGCCCACGAACTCCGCACCCCGCTCCACATCATTCAAGGCAACCTCGAGGGCATCGTGGACGGCGTCTATCAGCCGACGCCCGAACACCTCAACAACACACTGGATGAAACACGACTCCTCACCCGCCTCGTCAACGACTTGCAGACTCTCTCCCTCGCCGAAACGGGACAACTCCCGCTTCATCCCACCTTATTTCTGCTCACCGACCTGATACATGATCTCACTTCGAGCTTTTCCTCCCAAGCCGCGTCCCTCGGCATTGACCTGCAAACGCGCATCGCGGACGCAGATCAACAAGTCACAGCCGATTATGACCGCTTGAATCAAGTATTATCCAATCTCATCTCAAATGCGTTGCGCCACACGCCCAAAGGTGGAAAAATATCCATCGAAACCGAATCAATTGTCAATGAGGAGCGAAGCGCGCGGATCACGGTCAAAGATTCAGGCGCGGGAATCGCATCCGAGGACCTCCCCTTCATCTTCGACCGCTTCTGGCGCGGCGATAAATCGCGCAGTGGACGAACCCACAGCGGGCTGGGACTCGCGATTACAAAACAACTCATCGCGGCGCATCATGGAACGATTGAAGCGCAAAGCGAAGTAGGGATAGGCACAACGTTCATCATCGAGTTGCCAAACGGGTAATTGATTTCCATTGAAGTTGGGGGAAGTACCAAATTATCTAATTCTTCACAACCCACCAGCGCAATGTGAACTTTGCGGCACAGACTCGCCGCACTGCAAACTTTTATGCTAGACTTGTCGCATGAAAAACAATAATTTCATCAAGCGACAATCTGCGATCACCGTAACACGACTCACCCTTCTGTTGTTGATATTCATGCTGGCGGCTGGATGTGGATCGTCCGCGCCCAGCCCAACCGACATTTCCGCGCCGCCCTCTACCGAGCCAGCGAGCCCGACCAATACTTCCGCTCCCCCTGCCACCCAGCCGGTCACGCCGACCACGGAAGCGACAGCCACACTTCCGGGTACAGACACGAACGCTCCACAGTCAAATATCATCACAGGTCAGCATTCGTTCACAGCGCAAGCGGGCGATCGCAATTATCTGCTCTTCCTGCCGTCAAATTACGGAAAGGACCCAGCGCAGAAATGGCCTTTGATCCTTTTCTTACACGGCTCAGGGACGAGCAGTACGAACACCGATATGCTCCTCTACGAAGCCCTGCCGCAAATTCTGGGGTTCACACCGGATTTTCCGTTTATTGTGCTCTCGCCGCAGTTGACCGGCAAACCGGGCGATGAATATTGGTTTCAAGATAAGGTAGAGGCGTCTGTTTTTTCTCTGCTTGATGAAGTGACTGCCGCCTACGCCGTAGACACGACGCGAATCTATCTGACGGGTGTGAGCATTGGCGGAAACGGCGTGTGGGAATACGGGTTGCGTCACCCAGACTCGTTCGCGGCGCTCGCACCGGTCATGGGGTTTGTCGGCGACACAGCCGGTTTCCATGTCCCTACAAATATTTGCAGTTTGAAAGACAAACCCATTTGGGCGTTTCACGGGGCAGTCGATACGATCGTGCCTCTCGAAGCGGAACAATCCCTTGTAGATGCGTTGAAAGCGTGCAATGGCAATATTCAGTTCACCGTGTATTCTGACGGCGACCACGATATCAGCGGCAAGGTCTACCAAGATCAGGAATTGTATACGTGGATGTTGGCGCAGTCGTTGAAGTAGTTTGCGCGGAAAGCGTTGGGGGTAAAATAGGTTTCAAGTTTCAGGTTCCAAGTTCCAAGTTTCAAGTTGGAGGTCGGTGAAGATGGCAGATAACGCGTTCGTAAAAATCGGGACTGCGCCTCTAAAACACCAAGTCAAAAAGCTGGTGGGTGATGAAACTTTGGGAGTCATCGGCGAAGAACTCGCGGATATCGGCGGGGATAAACTTGATACGTGGATTGGCGACAAATCCACCTTGGAAGGACTCGAAAAGGACTCGGCAATGTGCCAAGTCCTTTTTTGAGTCTGCAAATTTACTGTCCCGCCTGCAACCGTTCCGCCAGCCAGATTTTGATGACAGATTGGCGCGTGACTCCCAGTCGCTTTGCTTCGCGGTCAAGAGCAGCAAGCATCCAGACAGGAATCTCCATGTTGATTCGTTTCTGTTCCTCGGCAGGTCGGCGCGATTTGGACAAGTCAAGATGTTCGATGATGCTATCGCCTTCATCGAATTCTTTATCGAAATTAGATGCTTTCGTTTTCATAGAGTTCGATCTCCTCGTTTCTTGAACGCCGCACGGAAATGATCCGAATATTTCTACCGCGATACGTAATAACCGCAGACCAATGCTTTCCTTTGATTTTGCCGATTACCAAAAATCGAGGCTCATCCAAGTTCTTCGCAGGAATTTCGAGAAAAGACTCGTCATCCCATAATGCCTGAGCTTCATCGAAGTCAATACCGTGTTTGGCGCGGTTCGATTCGCTTTTGTGCGGATCGTATTCAAAAGGCATGGATAGATTATACCAATTTTGAAATCATACCGATCAACGGTTTGTTTCTCTGGTGAGTTTTGTGCTAGACTTGCAATGACACTCTCCAATTTCCCATTTTCTACTTTCAACTCCTCACCATGGAAACCATCCAAACCAACCTCAACCCCGACAGCGAAGACTTCAAGACTAACAGTCTCCACCACCGCGCCCTCGCAAACGAACTCCGCGAACGCCTCGCCAAAGTCCGCGAAGGCGGCGGAGAAAAATACCGCAAGCGACACGAGTCGCAGGGCAAACTCTTCGTCCGCGAACGGATCGAACGACTGCTCGACCCCAATTCTCCATTTCTCGAATTCTCCGCGTTAGCCGCCACTGATCTTTACGATAACGAGGGTCCAGGAGCAGGAATCGTCACGGGCATCGGACGCGTCAGCAACCGCGAAGTCCTCATCGTCGCCAACGACGCGACAGTCAAAGGCGGATCGTACCTCCCGATGACGGTCAAGAAACACTTGCGCGCGCAACAGATCGCCGAAGAGAATCATCTGCCCTGCTTGTATCTCGTCGATTCGGGCGGGGCGTTTTTGCCGCTTCAAGACGAAGTCTTCCCCGAGGTGAATCATTTCGGTCGCATCTTCTACAATCAGGCAAAAATGTCCGCCAAAAAGATTCCGCAGATCGCGGCGGTGATGGGAAGTTGCACGGCGGGCGGCGCGTACGTCCCTGCGATGAGCGACGAAGCCATCATCGTCAAAGGGACTGGCACGATCTTCCTCGGCGGACCTCCGCTTGTGAAAGCCGCGACGGGCGAAGATGTGAGCGCGGAAGATTTGGGCGGGGCAGACGTCCACACGCGGCGAAGCGGGGTTGCGGATCATTTTGCGGAAGATGACGATCATGCGATTCAAATCCTGCGCGACATTGTTGAATCACTACCGATGAAAGAAGAAAGAGGAAAGACGTGGCTCTTTCATCTTTCCTCTTTCCCGCCCGAGGAGCCGCTTTACCCTGCGGAAGACCTCTACGGCATTTTGCCAAGCACATTTAGAGAAACCTACGACGTTCACGAGATCATCGCCCGCCTCGTGGATGGAAGCAAGTTCCGCGAGTTCAAAGCCCGCTACGGCACGACTCTCGTCTGCGGGTTCGCGCGGATTCACGGATACCCCGTCGGCATCATCGCTAACAACGGAGTCTTGTTCAGCGAGTCTGCGCTCAAAGCGACTCACTTCATCGAGTTGTGCGACCAGCGCGGCATTCCGCTCGTGTTCCTGCAAAACATCACAGGCTTCATGGTGGGACGTGAAGCCGAAGTCGGCGGCATCGCCAAAGACGGCGCGAAGATGGTCCATGCGGTGGCGACGACTCGTGTCCCCAAATTAACCGTCGTTATCGGCGGCTCCTTCGGCGCAGGGAATTATGCAATGTCAGGTCGCGCCTACGGCTCAAGATTTTTATGGATGTGGCCCAACGCAAGAATATCCGTCATGGGCGGAGAACAAGCCGCGAATGTTCTGCTCACCATCAAACAAGATCAACTCGCAAGAGAAGGCAAACCCGCCATGACCAAAGAAGAAGCGGATGAGTTCAAACGTCCCATTTTGGAGAAATATGAATACGAAGGGAATCCATATTACTCAACGGCAAGGCTGTGGGATGATGGTGTGATTGATCCTGCGGATACAAGACAAGTTCTTGGTCTTGCATTATCCGTTGTCTTGAATTCGCCGATTGAAGAAAATAATTTTGGCGTGTTTAGAATGTAACTTAAGGCATGTCATGCTGAGCGTAGCGAAGCATCTCTCCACGACAAGAAAGACCCTTCGCTAACGCTCACATCGTCCCGATGCCTGTCGGGAGGGTGACATAATTACGAATTACCAATTACAAATTACGGAGATTCACCAATGTCATTCGAAAAACAATCAGGTAGCCCACACCACCTCCTCTCCCAACTCGCTGGCAGTTGGACAGGCACATCCAAACTCTGGTTCGAGCCAGATAAACTCGCCGACGAATCTCCCGTTGCGGGAAGCATCCAAATCATCCTCGATGGACGATTCGCGTTGTATCTGTATCAGGGAACGATTCAAGGCGAGCCGCAGCATGGCATGTTCACCTTCGGCTACAACACCACGCTCGACCGTTACGAATGTTCATGGCTCGACTCGTTCCACAACAACACCGCTATCATGTTCTGCACAGGCAATGCCACCGATAACGGATTTTCCGTCCTCGGCAGTTATCCCGATCCTGACGGCGGACCCGATTGGGGCTGGCGCACCGAATTGCAACTGCTCGACAAAGACCGCCTCCTCATCACCGCCTACAACATCCATCCCGAATACGGCGAAGCCAAAGCCACCGAAGCCGCGTTGACTCGCATCAAATAATGTTCAAAAAAATTCTCATTACCAATCGCGGCGAGATCGCCATTCGCGTGATGCGCGCTTGCAAAGAGCTCGGCATCCAAACGGTCGCCGTCTATTCCGACGCGGACAAAAATTCACAACACACGCAACTCGCCGACGAAGCGATTCACATCGGCGCGCCTGCGGCGAAGAATTCCTATTTAAATGCGGATGTCGTTATTCAAGCCGCGCTCGCCTCCCAAGCGGATGCCATCCACCCCGGCTATGGCTTCCTCTCGGAGAACGCCTCATTCGCCCTTGCAGTTGCTTCAGCCAATTTGACTTTTATCGGACCCTCAGCCGACTCGATCCGCGCGATGGGCGACAAAGCCGAGTCGAAGATTGCGATGAAACGAGCGGGCGTGCCAACCGTCCCCGGCGCGGAAGGACTCGAATCGGAATCCGATTTTAAGAAAGCCGCAAAAGAGATCGGCTATCCCGTGCTTGTCAAAGCGGCGGCGGGAGGCGGGGGCAAAGGCATGAGGGTGGTGAATCAAGCGGACGAGTTGCATGAGGCGATTGAGTCCGCGCGGCGCGAGGCGCTGAACGCGTTCGGCGACGACCGCCTGCTCGTCGAAAAATATATCCCGAACGCGCATCACATCGAATTTCAAGTTTTCGGCGACCAGCACGGACACATCGTCCACTTGTTCGAGCGCGAATGTTCGACGCAGAGGCGTTATCAAAAAATCATCGAAGAGACTCCCTCTCCGCTGCTTACTCCAGAACTTCGCGCAAAGATGGGCGAAGCCGCCGTCAACGCGGCGCGCGCCGTAAATTATTACAACGCGGGAACAGTCGAATTCATCTTTGATCCCGCTCTTTCCTCTTTCTTCTTTCTTGAAATGAATACAAGGTTGCAAGTCGAACACCCCGTGACAGAATTAACCACAGGACTCGATTTGGTTCAATGGCAAATTCGCGTCGCGGCGGGCGAGCGTTTTCCATATTCGCAAGAACAATTGACTCAACGCGGACACGCCATCGAATGCCGTGTCTACGCCGAAGACCCCGCCAACGGATTTTTACCCAGCACAGGCAAACTCCTGCAATACATCGAGTCGCGCGGACCCGGCATCCGAGTCGATTCGGGTTTCCGCGCGGATGATGAGGTGACGCATTTTTACGATCCGTTGCTGGCAAAATTAATTGCGTTCGGCGAATCGAGAGAAACCGCGATTCAAAAGATGCAATCCGCGTTGCGCGATTTCGTCGTCCATGGCGTGACAACCAATATTGATTTCCTGCAAGACGTTCTCGCGCACCCCGATTTTTCCGCTGGCGAGGTTTCCACGAAGTGGGTGGAAAGCCAGCCTAGGTGGAGTCAGCCCAACCCGTCGTTTGAATCGCTCATCGCCGCTTCACTTGCTGACCAAGCAATCGTAAATCGTCAATCGTCAATCGAAAATCGTAAATCTGAAATCGTAAATGAACCCGATCCGTATAGCCCATGGAAAAATCCAAATGGATTCAGAAATTAATATCGTGACGAAAAAAAATATCAACCTTCGAGTCATCTTCGTAAGCGCGGCGCTCTTTATCCTCCTCTATTTCTGCGCCGACAGTTTGTGGTCGCTAGTGGGTATTGATTGGAAAGAAACATACTACCCCGCCGCGCGCGCCGTATTGGATGGCGCGAATCCATATCTTGCCGCGCCCACGTTTCGCAACCTGCCCTAGGTGCTGATCCCCATGCTGCCATTGGCGATATTTTCCGAACGGGTCAGCGGCAATCTGTTTTTCATCCTCACGCTCGCGCTGTATGCGTGGGTCGCCATCCGATTGAAAGCCAGCCGCGTCGCGTTGATCGCGTTCCTGCTCTCGTCGCCCGTCATCTACGGGATGCGCATGTTGAACGTGGACGCGCTCGCGTTCGTCGGCTTTGTCCTCCCGCCGCAGATCGGATTATTTTTCGTCCTCCTCAAACCGCAGATGGGAATCGCAATGATTCCCTTTTGGATGTTCGAGTCGTGGCGCGAAGGCGGATGGAGATCGCTTCTGCGCGACTTTCTGCCTGTCACAATCGCGACGACTCTCTCGCTCGTCGTTTTTGGTACCGCTTCCATCGGCAGGTCGAACGACCTCTTGCAATCCACATGGAACGCCAGCCTGTGGCCCTGGGCATTCCCCATCGGCTTTGCGTTGACGATTCTCTCCATCCTCCACCGCCGCAAAGATCAAGCGATGGCGGCGTCGCCGTTCCTCTCGCCATATCTCGCGTATCATTCGTGGGTCAGCGTGCTGGCAGGCTTGATGCAGCGCGACCTCGAACTCGTCCTCGCCGTGATCGGCATGTGGCTGGTGGCAGTGATTCGGATTCTAGGATACGGATGAAAACAAACTTCGAGCATAATTCTAAAACGTATGGCATAGACATCGTCCCTTCGGGCAAATCACATCGCGTCACGATAGAGGATACCCTTCGGCAAGCTCAGGGCAAGCCGGTTGACGTTGAAATCCTCCGCGCCGAAAATGGGAAACTGGATTTGCTGATTGACGGAGAACGCGTGACCGCTTATGTTTCCTCTGATAACGCCAAACGTTGGGTGACGGTCAACGGGCGGACTTTCATGCTGACCAAGCAATCCGGCGCGCGCAAACGAGGCGGCGGAGGTCAACAAAGCGCGGGCGAATTGACCGCGCCGATGCCGGGGCAAATCCGCGCGGTGAATGTCAGTGAAGGCGATTCAGTCACGAAGGGACAAACGCTTCTGGTTCTCGAAGCGATGAAAATGGAGATTAGAATCCAAGCGCCGATGGATGGCGTGGTGAAATCGTTGGCGGTGAAGGTTGGTCAAACGGTGGAACGCGAGCAAGAGTTGATCAATATCGAAAGTCAAACGTCGAAGGTCTGACCTTTAACCTGCGACCTTCAACCTTCGACAAAGGAGTCTTATGGCTGGCAAATTTTTTGATGAACTCGAAGTTGGAATGAAATTCAAACACGGTGGGCGCACCATTACCGAAATGGACAACGTCCTCTTCACCGCGTTGACCATGAACACACAGCCCCTGCACCTCAACGAAGATTTCGCCTCGAAAACGGAGTTTGGTCAGCGGTTGGTGAATGGAGTGTTCACATTTGGTCTCGTTGTTGGTCTCACCGTCGCAGACCTAACCGAAGGCACCATCGTGGCGAATTTGGGATATGACAAGGTCGCGCATCCCAACCCCGTTTTTCACGGAGACACGATCTACGCCGAAAGCGAGATCATCGAAATGCGCGAGTCCAAGTCGAGACCTGAGGTTGGCATTGTGCGAATCAAATGCTGGGGCAGGAAGCCAGACAGTACAATTGTGGTCGAGTTCGAACGGACGGCGATGTTTTTGAAGAAGTAAACAGGTACACAAGTAGACAGGTAGACACGTTACGAGTTACAAGTTACTTGATACCACCTGTTTACGTGTTTCCGTGTCTACTTGTATACGAGGAGATTTATGCACTCACGACGCGCGTTACTTTACATGCCCGGCGACGATCGCCGCAAAATTGAAAAATCCACCACGCTTGGAGTCGATTCCATTTGCATGGACATGGAAGACGGCGTGGCGGCGAACAAGAAAACCGAAGCGCGGGAGGTCATTGCGGGGGCTATGAAAGAGCTTGACTTCGGCAAATCCGAGCGGTGTATTCGCATCAACCAGATCGGTTCAGGTTTGGAAAAATACGATCTAGCCGCGGCATTGGCGACAAATCCCGACACGATCGTTGTGCCTAAAGTTGAAACTGCCGAACAAGTCAAATGGGTCAGCGAACACATCGAAACGTACGAACTGTCGAGCAAATTGAACATTGGAAGCGTCCGCTTACTGGTGGGAGTGGAAACCGCCAAGGGAATCATGAACCTGAAAGAGATCGCCGAAGCGGACAAGCGTCTCGAAGCCATCATCTTCGGCGGGGAGGATTACGCCGCGTCGGTTGGCGCTATCCGCACGAAAGAAGCGACCGAGTTGCTCTACGCGCGGCAGGCGGTTGTCACGGCTTGCGCGGCGAACGATCTGCAAGCGATTGACATCGTTTTCATTGACTTCAAAGACCCCGCAGGTCTGCGTGCCGAGGCGGAAGAGGGAGCGCGGTTCGGCTTCAGCGGCAAACAGATCATCCACCCGAATCAGGTCGAGGCGGCGCAAGAGGCGTTCACTCCATCCGATTCCGCAATCGAGTATGCAAAACGAATCGTCGAGTCGTTCGAGTCGAGTCAAAAAGAGGGCAAGGGCGCATACGCGCTGGATGGCAAGATGATTGATATGCCCCTTCTCAAGAACGCGCAAAAAGTGTTGGAGCGGGCGAAGGCGGCGGGCAAGGCGCGATGACACTTCCCTTTAACGGTCAACAAGCAACATGGAATATACGTCAGCGTCTTACTCTCGGCGAATTGTTTGGGATCGCCCTGGCATTCAGCGCGGGAGGGCTTTTCCTATGGTTTTCTCCCCAAATTTCCTATTCCTTTTACGATTTCAAGATTTATCTCAATACAGCCCATGGGGAATTTCAAGGCTACTATTACGCCAACTGGTATTTGCCGTTTTTTGCCCTGCTTGCCAGGTTTCCTCTCAATGTAAGCTACCTGCTGTGGAGCGGTATGAACATATTTGGGGTATTCTTGGCGGCCCGCATATTCGGAGGCAAAGGGATTATGGCATTGCTCTCCTATCAGATGTTCTACACGCTCATGTATGGGGGAATTTCCGGGGTGATCGCAGGCGCGTTGGCGCTCTGCTGGTGGAGCCTGTGCAACCGACAATGGCACCTGGCAGGCTTAGGCATAGCCATAGCAAGCGGTAAATTTCAAATCGGTATTACAGGCAGCCTGATCCTCCTGTATATGGCAGATATATCCTGGAAAGACAAAGCCCGCGCGCTGATCGTACCGGCTCTGGTCGCGCTTGCATCGCTGTTTTTATATCCCGGCTGGCCATTACAACTCATGGAAAATATTATCAATGATCCGCCGAATGCATTCGGGAGCATATCGTTATGGCGCTGGTTTGGGCCCTGGTCGCTTTTACTTTGTATTCCGCCGCTCCTGATTCCCCTACCTCCCCAGCGCCGCTTCGTTGCATTGGCGGCAACCTCCGCGCTGGTTTTACCCTATTTTCAACAGTCTGATTTATTATTCCTGCTCGCCATACCGATCGGCTGGCTGGGCTTGCTCGGCAATCTCGGATATCTCCTCACCATCTATGGATAGGATGCTCTTCAACTTTTGACTCTTCTGCCTCTGGCAGTGTATGGAACGACTCTGCTGTCCGCGCTCAAACCGCTCTTTGAGAACTGCTTCAAACACGCGTCGCTTCCGCGCGAGAAATGACGAGTTTATACTCAGAAAAGGTCGGCGCGCGCGTTGGATCAGATGAAGGCGGCAGGAAGAATTTATAACATCAGCCACGGACTACGAGGATTTTCACAGAAATTCAAAAAAGAAATCCGTGCGAATCCGTGAAATCTGTGGCAAAGAATCGGGAGATCAATCTTGCTTTCCATCCTATACGGCATTGCATCATCGCTTTCATGGGGCGCGGGAGATTTCGCGGGCGGGCTAGCCAGCCGCAAGGTCGGCGCGTATCGCGCGGTGTTATATGCGGACTTTTTCGGCTTGCTGATCGTCATCGCCGCGTTGTTCTTTTATCCTGAATCGTTTCCCTCGGGGCGCGTCGCGCTCAATTCATTCATCGCTGGCGCGCTTGGCTCGTGCGGTTTGCTCATCTTGTATTACAGCCTGAGCGTCGGGCAGATGAGCGTCGCCGCGCCGGTCTCGGCGTTGTTCTCGGCTCTGCTTCCCGTCATCTTTGGCGCAATCACGCAGGGACTTCCAAGCCCGATTCAATTCGTTGGATTCGCGCTCGCGCTTGTGGCGGTTTGGCTGATCTCGCAAGGCGACGGCGGATTCCACGTAAGCAAGATTTCGGATTTAAAATTCCCGATTCTCGCGGGAGTGGGGTTTGGTTCCTACTTCATCTTCATTCATAACGCCGCCAGCGATACCGATGCGCTTTTGTGGCCCCTCATCATCTCACGCCTCGCCGGGACTCTTCTCGTCCTCGTCATCGTCCTTGCGCGGCGCGAGTCGCTTCCTGTTCCGCCCGATGCGTGGAGAGTCGTATTCATCAACGCCGCGCTCGACGTCGGCGGTAATTTCTTTTTCGTCCTCGCCAGCAAAGCGGGCAGGCTCGATATTTCCGCCGTGCTTAGTTCGCTGTATCCCGGCGCAACAGTTCTTCTCGCGTGGCTCATTCTCAAAGAACGCATCTCGCGCGTTCAAATGATCGGCATCGCGTTGGCGTTCGCGGCGATCTACCTATTCGCGATTCAAACAGGCAAATAATTTTCAAGGACGATTATTTCCCCTCTTCGCAATCCGACAACGACGGGTCGCGCCCCGGGAAGACGATCACCTCGCAAGAGAAACTATACCCATCCTCATACTTTGCCGTCACCACAAACCCCTCGGTGGAAACGGTCGAAGAAGATTCGTACAGCGCGTACTTTGTGTCGAGATGATCGTTAAATCCGCTCACGCCGCGCAAGACGCTATCCTCCTGATTCCACGCGATCCAGATCATCCCATCCATAAAACGAACAGCCTCCACCGCGCGCGGAGGCATCCGCATGAACCATCCGCCCGCCACGCCCAAGGTAAGCGCAACAAACGCCAACAGCGCGATTTTCAACGTCGAAAATTTTCCAAAACGCGCGCGCATGTGCATTTCGGTCAACCAGCGGAGAATCCACGCGATGGGCAGGGCAAGCGCCGCCACGGGCACGAGGGTGAACATCAGAGCTATGATCCTTATACCTGCGGTCGCTTCGCTGGATTGCAACAATGAACCAACCAATACGATCAAGCTTGTCGAAAGGGCGCCGTACGCCAATCCGCGCCAGGTTTCAACCGCCCAACACGTCACAAAGCCGACGACGCTCAACGCCGCGCTGACAACCAAACCATGGGTGAAAAGGAAATCAAATTCGAACCCAAGCGACAGATCGCGATACAGGAGCAGATCCACCCCTGAAGCGGAAACGGCAAACGCGGCGCCAGCAACCAGCCCGATCAGAGCGCCGATCCGCGCATGTTGCATCTTTGATTCGCGCGTGTTTTCGATTTCGCCATCCAGCGAAAGTCCAAAAGCCTTCATTTACTCTCCTGAAAATTTTCAGGTAATTCTCTCACAACTCCAGCCTTTCTTCCATCCTCAAGATAAAGAGTAGAATCGTTCACAAGGAGTCAACCTCATGAGTAAACTTTCAGGTAAGGTGGCAATCATCACAGGCGCGACGTCGGGTATCGGCAAAGCGACCGCAGTACTATTCGCAGACGAGGGCGCGGATATCGTCATCACTGGACGCCGCGCGGAGTTGGGAAAACGCGTCGCGGATGAGATCAGCCGCAGGGGAGTCCGATGCGAATTCATCCACGCCGATCATGCCGACGGGGGGGCTTGCTCCCGCGTCGTCGAACAGACTCTCGCCTCATTCGGTCGCATCGACATCCTGTTCAACAACGCGGGCATCGTCACACATGGGACAGCCGAAACCACGTCCGATGAAATGTGGAACGAGACTCTCGCCATCAACGTGACGGGCGTGTGGCGCATGTGCAAATTAGTTTTACCCGTGATGAAGGCGCAGGGCGGAGGCGTGATCGTCAACTGCGGCTCCGATTGGTCTGTGGTGGGAGGCAAAAACGCGTTTCCGTATATCGCCAGCAAGGGCGCGGTGGGGATGATGACCAAAGCAATGGCGCTTGATCACGCGCGCGATAACATCCGCGTGAACGCGGTCTGCCCCGGCGATACGCTCGTGGATCGCTGGCTTGAGACAGGCTATTTTGAATCGCCGGACTCTGCGAGTTTAGAAAAAGAGATCAAGAAAGCCAGCGCGTATTTGCCGATGGGTCGCTTTGGCAAACCCGAAGAGATCGCCAAAGCCGTATTATTTTTAGCGTCAGACGATTCGTCGTTCATGACCGGTCATTTACTGTTGGTGGATGGCGGCAATACGGCGCAGTAGATCGAGGCTCTATCTAGTAAATAATGACCGATCGAGACCAGGATGTGAAATAATTCTCCTCAGTCTCCTTTCACTCAGAAGTAAACCCAACAAATTCCTCGGCACATTGACCAGCCATTTCAACGACATCTGCCTGAATGCTTTTCGCGTGCGAAACTCATAATGGACTCGCCCGTGCAACACGCGATAAAACTCAGACGGGAACGGACCGCGATAGAGCATCGCCAAATCTTCCGAATCCACCCAGTTTTGTTTTTCGCCTAATTCTAATTTGACATGTTCAAAAAACTTTGTGCCGGGCAGCGGATACGAAACCGAAATGCCGATGTCATCGGGTGAACATTCGCGCACCATCTTCAAGGTCTTTTGCACATCGTCCCACGTTTCGCCGGGGTAGCCAAACTGCAAAAAGAATCCCACTTCGATTCCGTTCGCTTTCAACAACCGCGCGGCGTTGTAAATATCCCCCACCGTGTCGCCCTTATCCATCGCGTTGAGAATTTTTTGCGAACCCGACTCTGCGCCGAGCCACACGGTTTTACAGCCCGCCTTTGCCAGCGCGGACGCGGTCGTCTCGTTGACCAGGTCCGCTCGCTGCAAGCATTTGAACGGAATCGCCGCGTCGGCTTCGACTAGCAACGCGGAAAACTTTTCGATCCATTTCGGCTTCAATCCCAAAATATCATCCGCAAACCAGATGTGATCGGGCGCGAAAGTTTCCTTGAGCCATTTCATCTCCGCGACCACGTTCTCCGGCGAACGCGAGTTGTAGCGCTGACCCCAGATCGGCTTGGCGCACCAGTTGCAATGATACGGACAGCCTCGCGTCGTGACCATGTTCATCGAAAAGTAGCCGTGATGTTTCAGCCACAGGCTTCGATATTTTTCGACATTCACCAAATCCCAGGCGGGGAAGGGAAGTTTGTCGAGGTTGGTGATGTCGGGGCGGCGGGGGTTTACGATTTTCGATTTACGATTTTCGATTTCTGATTGGAGACTAGAGACTGGAGACTGGTATGCGAGACCTAGAATGGATTCAAAGCCCGCTTCGCTTCTCCCCTTCGACACGCTCAGGGCGGCGCCTTCAAGTTGATTCAGCAATTCAAGCAGGGTCTCCTCCCCTTCGCCGAGGATGCAGTAGTCTGCGCCATGTTCGAGATACTCTTTGAAGTGATCGGTCGCGTCGGCGCCGCAGAGGATGACGACGCATCCGCGCGACTTTGCCATTTGAATCATCGTGAACGCGGCTTCGCGCATCCGCAAGAGACACATCTTTGAGAGGTAGTTGAAATTATCTTCGTAGATGATCGCGTAGCGCGGTTTGTGTTCATCCAGTGACTTTGCCCATTCCTCTTCCGACTCGGCGAGCATGGCGTCGAACAGCGCGACATCGTATCCATGCTGACGGAGCCAACTCGCGGCGTACAACGTCCCCAGCGGAGGATAAGGCTGCATCGCTTCCCACAGTTTGGGGTCGAAGCGCAGGTAGTAGGATTGACCGAGGAGGATTTGAGTCATATTTCTTAGCGACGGATTACACGGATTTACACGAATTCTCTCATTACCTAACAGAAACACATTTTGGACGCAGATGAACGCTGATTCACGCTGACAAAAGAAAAATCTGCGTTTTTCTGCGTTAATCAGCGTCCCGATTTTGAAAGTGTAAGGCAATCAGACGAATTCTCTAATTCTCTCTTTACTCGTTTCATATTGTCGAGTGAGAGCATCCATTTTGTCTTGAAATACGTCGCGCGCCCATTTTCGGTGATGGTGGAAGTTTCCTTGACAGACCTCGGCGGTGAAGATGGTCTCTTCGCCAAAGCCGGGTTGGTTGGAAAAGCGAGCGATCTTGCGGGTCATTTCCCATGATTCAAAGTGGTCTCCGAGTTTGCCGCGCAGGGGAAATTCAAAAAAACGCTTAATTGTAGTAGCGACTCCGCGAAGCGCCCCTCTGGGGTTAGTCGCTGTTTTGGCGCGACTATCGCAAAGTGAACTTTGCGGTACGAATTCCGCAACCCAAGAGTTAACCTCCATCACATCTCGATACACATCCATTCCAGCAATTGGAATCATTTGAATCAACTCGCGGGCGGAATAGAGATCATGCAGGGGCCATTCTAGCGCAGACTCGGAAACGATGAGGTTCGGGCAGAGGGTGTGACCGAATAGCCGCGTGAAGCGATTGAACAGCAAAGCAAACGCACGCGCCGTCCATACACGACCTTTTGCGGCGACGAGCATGTAATCGAAGTCCGCGTGTTTGGTGACATTCAACACGGCGAGGGAGCCGGTCAACGCGACCATGCGGATGAAGGGCAGAGAGCCGAGGATGCGTCCGTAGCGCAAGGCAATCGGCAACAACTTCCGTGAACGCGCTTCGCGTTGTTGACGAATATTTACAATCTCATCGCGCCCCGTAAGATAATAAAATCCATCTTGTTGTTCAACTTGTCCGCGAAGTGAATCTAAAACGGCGGACAATTCGTCCGCGTTAGCGTGCGCGGGAAGATAGCGATGCAACTCGTCGAAGCGCAAGGGATAGTCGAAGATGTCGGAGTAGGCAAGGGCTTCGAGGATGGCGCGCGCGAGGGAGAGAGAGGCGGATGGCATGAGAAAAGTCGCCTAGGGTGAGTCAGCCGTCAATGGGCGAGGGAAGCGGCGTTGAATCGCTTGAAGAATCGTCAGACCGGAGTTGAAGAAGAGTCCAGCCGCGAAGATCGCCGCGTAGAGCGCGATCAGCCAGTTGGAATTTTGCCACGCGAGCCAGACCGTGCCAAGATTAAACAGGGCGAGGAAAATTTCAAAAACGACAAGCCGATCCACTTTGACGTAGTAGCGCCTTGATTCCCATTTTTGCGCGCGCGCGGTGATGCCGTATTTCGGCGTGCGCTCGAACGCGCCTCTGCGACCCGCCCACACTTGCAACGCGGCGCGTAACGTGTTGAGCATCAGCCCGGCGCCAAGCGCGGCGAGCGTGACCATGTACGGCAGAATTGCGAACCAACGTTTATGCAGTGATTTTTGCGCGACCGCCACCAACGCGATCGGCGCAAGCGCGGTGAAGTTGAAGAGGACCGCGATGCCGAACAAACTGATCAAGCCCGGATATCTTTCCGAAATGGCGACGACGAGCGGATATAAAAATACGCACGCGAACAACAACAAGTGAATCAAATAGCCCGTGAGATGCAGGCTCGCTTGGATCTTTCGCGCGAGGCTCGCGTCGGATTTCCAAATGGCGGGGATGTAACGAATCGCGCAGTCGAATCCGCCGTGCGCCCAACGATGTTGTTGGCGGCGGAATGCGGTGAAACTCACGGGCAACTCAGACGGCACTTCGACCTCGCCCGCATACCGCGCGCGCCAACCGCGCAAGTACGCGCGATACGAAAGGTCGAGGTCTTCGGTGAGCGTTTCGGCTTTCCATCCGCCCGAATCAACGATCGCCGTTTTGCGCCACACGCCCGCCGTGCCGTTGAAGTTGAACCACAAACCGAGTTGCGAACGCGCGAGTTGCTCCACCGCAAAATGCGCGTCGAGCGAAAGCGATTGCAAAAAGGTCAGCAACGAATAATTTCCGTTCAAATGTCCCCAACGCCCTTGCACGAATGCGATGTTATCTTCATCGAAATACGGAAGAATTTTTTTTAGGAAATCAGGATTGGGAACAAAGTCCGCGTCGAAGATGGCGATGAACTCGCCCCGCGCCGTTTTCAATCCATCAGCCAACGCGCCCGCTTTGAATCCGTGACGATCTGCGCGGTGCAGATGCTGGATGTTAATTCCACGCACTTGGATTTGATTCACGATTCTCTCGACGAGTGAAACTGTCTCGTCTGTGGAATCGTCTAACACTTGGATTTCGAATCGGCCGCGCGGGTAATCGAGCGCGGCGGCGGCTTCGATCAACCGTTCAGCGACGTATAACTCGTTGTAGATCGGCAATTGAACGGTGACGAACGGCAACGCTTCCATGTTTAGCGGCAAAGGTTTGGATGCAAGCGCGTCGCGTTTTTTCCACGCGTGATAGGAAAGGTATAAAAAGTTCAATCCGTAGATGAACAACGTCGTGACGACGAGGAAGTAGATCACGGTAACGGGGATGAAGAGGGTGTCGAGGAAGGTCATGATTTATCCTCACCCTGCCCTCTCCCCGCTTCGACTACCACTTCGTCTCGCTGTCGCTCGCTCAGTGTCCGCTCAGCGCGGAGAGGGGATTCTATTGCAACCGCAACCAATCCCCAAGCCAGCCATTGCCAGATTCTGCCGGGGGTGGAGAACCATGTGTAGTAATCAAAGAAGCCGACGATGGTCACTGCGAGGAGTAATCCCATCGCGCCGATGACGTGGGGATTCTTACGCAGGTCGGCGCGGCGCGAAAACGCGACCCACGGCAGGATCATCAATAGAAAATAAAAGATCGCGCCGAACATGCCGGTTTCCAACCCGACGGTCAGTAAAACAAAGTGCGGCGGCTGGTAGTTGAATGTTTCGGGCAGTTGAGGAACTTCATCTCGTAATGCGAGCGGCGAAGCGGACATGCCGACTCCGGTCAATGGGTGTTTGGAAAAAATATGGTTGGCAGACGCCATGAGAAACAAACGCTCCTCCACCGCGCCGCGCTCGGAGCGAACCGCCTCGAACGACCCGCCTGCGTTGAAGCGCGCGCCGAAGTAATTTGAATTTGCCACGATGAACGGTATCAAAACGATCACCGTGCAAACGAAAAGTAGCGCAAGGGGTTTGAAAAACGCCCAGCCTCGCGCCTTCGCTTCAAACCAGACGATGAAAACTGATCCCGCCGCGAACGCCAGCCATGCGGAACGGGAAAAGGTCATCAACAGCGCGAGGCTTAGAAGCGCAAAGACGATGCCGAGAAGTAGAGAATTTTTTCTTTCGCCGCGCAGATAAACGGTCAACAGGACGAGGAGGCTGAAGGCGAGGCATCCGCCCAAAATGTTGGGATGATCGGAGAGTCCATAGGCGCGGAGGAAACGAGTCGCCCCATCTGAAATAATGGAGACGCCCGACCACGCCGGGTCGAGCAGATATTCGCCGATGGCTTGCAATCCCAGCGAGCGTTGAAGAATGGATTGTGGAATCGCAATCACCGTTTGCAACGCGCCTTGCAATCCTACCGCGAGGGCGATGCTAAAAACTGAAAATTGTTCATTGACGATGAAAAGGTAGAAAAGAAAAAGCAAGCACAAGCGGATAGCATGATAAAGGGAGAGCGCGCTGTCCGCACTTGAAGCAACTGAAATCAGGGCGGAGGCGGTCAATCCCGCGAGCGGAATCCAGACGAACGCTGGTCCAAATCGAAAATGTTTGGTGTTGAATCGTTTTGCGAATCTCCACGCGATCAACATAACAAGCAACGCGATGTCGGGCAGAAAGAGGAGGAAATCGGTGTAGTCACTGTAGATCGCTTCGCTTGGGCGCGACTGCAACACGATCCGTAAACGGACAGGGGCAAGGATGAGCGTTGCATAAAACGCGCTTCGCGCAAGTCTCTCTGTCCAATGTGATGCGGGGTATGGGGAGGCGGAATCCATTTTCGGAAGGCTCATTATAATTATGAATTAGACGCATCATGCCTGAGTTTATCTTTCTCACACAAACGGACTATCATGCCGCGTGACATCGTCGTCAACGGACGGTTCCTCGCGCGGCGCGTGACAGGGAATGAACGATACGGACGAGAGATATTGCGACTGTTTCAAGGCGAACATCGCGTGGAAACAACGCGCACGCAGGGAGCGCTGGGTCACGCATGGGAACAGTTCATCCTGCCGGCGAAGTTGAAGCGCGATTCGGTTTTGTGGTCGCCCGCGAATTCGGGTCCGCTTGCGATTCAGAATCAGGCGCTGACGATTCACGACCTGAGTCCGCTTGAACATCCTGAATGGTTCACAAAAAGTTATTCGGCTTGGTATCGTTTGTTTTTGCCGATGCTTGCCAAACGAGTTCGCGTCATTTTCACTCCTTCTGAATACGTGAAGCAAAAAGCGCTGAAGCGGTTTGGAGTCAAGAATATCATCGTCACGACCAACGGCGTGGATACGTCTGTTTTTCATCCGAATCCTAAGCAAAGTCCGATTGAATTTCCAAAGAAATATATTTTGTTCCTCGGTTCGATCCAGCCGCGCAAGAATCTTGAAGGCTTGATGCGGGCGTGGAGTCGAATCAATGAAAAGTTCAAGGATACGTGGCTGGTCGTTGCGGGAGAATCAGGACGCGTGTTTCGTTCGGTAAAATTCTTCGCCGATGAGCGAATCCGCTTTTTGAATTATGTTCCTGACGAAGACTTGCCCGCTTTGTACGCCAACGCGGAATTGTTCGTACTCCCCTCTTTCGATGAGGGCTTCGGCTTACCCGCGCTCGAAGCGATGGCGTGCGGAACCCCGGTCATTGTTTCGGATGGCGGGGCGCTGCCTGAGACGGTCGGCGACGCGGGATTTATTTTCCGTTTGGAGGAGCCTGATGGTCTTGCGCAGGCAATCGAGATATGTTTGAGCGATGAAAATTTGCGAGAGTCGCTCATCGAAAAGGGACTGGCGCGAGTAAAAATGTTCTCATGGCAAAGCACAGCAGATTTGATTTGGAATACCTTGAATGAACTCTAACAAAGATTCTGAAATTTATATTCGTTTCTGGCTGAGACTTTCGGCTTCGACGGGCATCTTCCTGCGGCGGCAGAGATTCTTCGCTTCGCTCAGAATGACATGATTCAGACTCTTTCAAAACCGCGCATCGCATTCGTCCTCGATACGCTCCCCTCCATCGGCGGCGGGGAGAAAGTGTTGTTTGCCGCGCTGGAAGCGTATCCGCGCGCGGAGATTTTTACGCTGATCTACAACCGAAAAGTTTTTGTCAATTCGCCGATTGCGAACCGCAATATAAATACATCGTGGCTTGATTCGCTTCCGTTCGCGCATACACATCATCGCTATTTGCTTCCGCTCATGCCTTATGCGATTGAACAAATCGAATTGCGCGATTATGACATCGTCGTTTCGTTCAACTATGCGGTGGCAAACGGCGCGCGGAATCACAATGCCATGCGTCATGTTTCGTACACACATACCCCTTTGCGTTACGCATGGACGGGTATCAACATCAACGGAAAAAACACGCGCCGAAATCCGATACTCGACAAATACATGCGATCCTTCCGCGCGTGGGATAGAGGAGCCGCGTCGCGCGTCGAGGCGATGGCAACGAATTCGCAAACCGTCCGCGAGCGGATTCGGGAGGCGTATCAGCTCGAAGCGAGGGTGATCCACCCGCCCGTCGAGGTGAATCGTTTTCATCCCAGCCCGCAACGTGAAAATTATTTCATCACCGTCACGCGGCTTGTCCCGCACAAACGAGTTGATCTGCTTGTAGAGGCGTTCAACAAATTGAATCTCCCGCTTGTCATCGTCGGCGATGGACCTGAACTGCCGCGCTTGCAACACATGGCAAAATCGAACGTCAAATTTTTAGGTTTTCAATCGGATGACAATGTCGCCGAGCTTCTCGGCAAAGCGCGCGCGTTCGTCTGCGCGGCGGAGGAGGATTTCGGCATCGCGATTGTCGAAGCGCAGGCGGCGGGGTGTCCCGTGATCGCGTATGGCGCGGGCGGCGCGTTGGAAACTGTCGAGGATGGAGTCACAGGCTTGTTCTTTGGCGAACAGGCTGAGGGGAGTTTGATCGAGGCGCTTCGTCGGTTTGAAAAGATATATCCAGCATTCGACGCGCGGGAAATAAAAAAACGCGCCGAGCGATTCAACAAGGCGCGTTTTTTGAACGAGTTTCGAGAATTCGTTTCGGGTTAACCCAATCGGCTCGTGATGCCCGACACATCAATTTGCGCGTCCACGGCGGGCGATCTCAACTGCGCTTCCATGCCGCCATCCACCACGAGGCGTTGACCGGTGATGTACGCCGCATCATCGGAGGCAAGAAAAGCGGCGGCAGAGGCGATGTCCATTGGCGAGCCCGGTACGCCCATTGGAATTGTCCGCGCGGCGGCTTCGGGACCAGTCGCGCCGCCGAGGGCGTTATCCACCGTGATGTTGCCCGGCACCACCACATTGACGCGAATCTTCCACGGAGCCAAATCCATTGCCATCGCGCGAGTCGCGGCTTCGATTCCGCCTTTGGTGGTGTCGTACGCCATGAGCTGACGATGCGCGCGCATCCCGCCGCCCGAACTCATGTTGACGATTGCGCCGCCCGCAGATTTGCCCTCGGGGTTTTGCTTCACGAAGATCCGCCCGGCGCGTTGACTGCACAGGAACATGCCCGTGAGATTGATCTCCAACGCGCGAGTCCATGCGGCTTGAGTCAACTCAAGGAAGTTCTTGTTTGAATCGGGATGATGCACAAGCGCGGCATTGTTGACGAGAATATCCAGCCTGCCGTGTTGCTCGATCACCTGCTTGAACAAATTATCCACCTGCTCGGCGTTCGACACGTCGCATAATACATACGATGCATTGAGTTGACTCGCAAGCGTCTTCGACTTCTCCTCGTTGAGGTCGGCGATGACGACCTTCGCGCCTTCTTCCGAAAACCGCGCGCTGATCGCGGCTCCGATCCCTTGCGCTCCGCCGGTGACGACGGCAATTTTGTTTTGTAGTTTCATGATGTATTCCTTTCAAAGATATGTCGTTGCGAACCGCCGCTCTTGTTCTTCGGCGGTGAAGCAATCTCCTCGCAAGGTGGAGATTTCTTCGGGCTAGTTAGAAGTTATCATCAAACCTGCGCTTCGACTGCGCTCTTTGCTACTTATTTCCGTCCTGAGCGGAGTGAGGAGCGCAAGTTGCGACGAATGAAGTCGAAGGACGCTCCGCTCAGCGCGAAAACTTATATTTGTCCCGAGGCGCCCCATTGTTTCATCAATTCCTGATAGCGCGGATCGTCGTAGCGGCTCAATAAAAACGCGTGAGCGTAACTTGGCAATGCCTCGCCAACGATCTGTTTCGCCAGCAAATCGCCCGCGCCGCACGCGACTTGCATCCCAAACCCGCCGAAACCGCCGAGGATATACGCGCCGTCCACAGGCAGAGGTCCGATCAGCGGACGATTCTCCGGCGTGCGGGCGTAGTAACCGCCGTCAATGAACGGCTTGGGAAGTTGGTCGAAATATTTCGACAAGCCGGGGATCACTCGCGCCATGCCGCGCAATACCACCTCGGGCATTTGCGGGTCAAGCGGGATTGGATAGACCGGTTCTTCCAACGCGTCGTCGTGATACGCCCACTGCAACAACACTGAGTTGCCATCGCCTTCGGGTCTGCTATGCACGCCTGCCGGGAATTCCTCCGTCAACCAGCGCGTCTCTTCATCCTCACCAAGCGCGGCGCGTTCCTCGTCAGACCACAATAACGTCACCGGGTCGTTCCAGATGAACAAGCCCATCTCGCGCGGCACTACATGATGTGAATCGTTGAACATCATTTTGAGATGCGGCTCGCACAGGATGGGCAAGTCCACGCCGATCATCTTGCCGACCGATCTCTGCAACGGTCCCGCCGCGATGACAAATTTCCGAGTGGAGATGTTCTTCTCGCCATCGTTCGTTGCTACTTTCACCGAAGTAATTCGATTGCCCTCCACTTCCACACTTTCCACTTTTCCTTTGACGAGTTGCACGCCATGCGCGATTGCCTGCTCAAGCATGTACATGCCAAACTGTTGCGCCGCGAACCATCCGCACCGCCGCGCGTGGACGAGCGCCAGCGCATTCTCAGTGACATACGGAAAATATTTGCGGATCAACGACTGGTCGAGAAACAAGTCCGCGCCTGTGGGAGCATCGAACAAACCATGCTCGCTCACGCGGACATACTTCGGGTCATCGCTGGAGTTGCGATAGACGCGCAGGTCGCCCGCGCCCAAACTGGTGATCTCCTCCGCGTTGGCGATCATCGATTCCACACCGCTTGGGGCGCCGGTAGCGTATAAATATCCGTTTCGGCGCATCGCCAGCCGACTCGGCGCTTCGCGGTGTAGCTCTTCCAGGATGTCGATACTGCGATTCATCAACCGCACCATGTCGTCACCGGGACCGGGCCACCAGTTGCGATATGACTCGGACGATTTATCGCTGGTGAGCGTGAGCGGCGGCAACGAGTCAACGATGACGATGTTCTTCACATCATGTTTTACGGCAAGATGATAAGCCGCTGAAATCCCGGCAATCCCCGCCCCGCAGATGACGATGTCGGCTGTGTTGGTCATAGATTCCTTTCATAGTTATTCGGTGGTCGAGTAGCGACGAGCGAAGCGAGGAGCGTATCGAGACCACCAGTGACAAGAATACTTCGCAAACATGAATTTCTTTACGGCGTAGTGGTCTCGATACGTCCCGCAACGCTTCGACTTCCGCTTCGCTATCGCTCAGTGTCCGCTCAGCGCGTGCGGGACTACTCGACCACCGAGGCTTCTTTCCTCTTTCGTCTTTCCTCTCTCGTCCTCTCCTCATCCACCCTCCCCTCCACGATCACCACGCCATATTTTTCTCGCGCGGCTTGCAGCGAAACATATCCCTGCTTCACATCCTCCAGCACGGAGACGGGATCGCGCTCGAGGGGTGAATAAAAGCCTCCGCCGCCGGGCAGGCGTAACGTCACGGTTTGACCCGGCTGGATGGTGTAGCGACTCTTCGGGTGCGGGCGATATCCATCCGAACGAATCACTTCGCCGGGTGAGCCATCCTGCCCGCCGTGGAAACCTCGCGCGGCGAACTTCGTGCGGTCGTACATGCACGAATGAGTCGCGGGTTTGCCGGTCAACACTTCGAGGATCATTTCCTGCCCCAAGCCGCCGCGAAATTTTCCCGCTCCGCCGGTGTCGGCGAGCAGTTCGCGCTTGTGCATGCGGATCGGCGCGACCGACTCGATCACCTCGGCCGGCACGCCGGTGATGCCGCTGGGGAACGCGGTGGCAGACAACCCGTCGCGGTACGGACGCGCACCCATGCCGCCCGCGGAAAAATAAATGTAGGCGAACACGTCATGCGAATCTTTTAACTCGCCCTCGAACATCGTGTTCCACAAACCCGCCGAGCCGTCGGCAATGACGTTATTGGGAATCGGATTCGAAAGCGCGTGCAGGATCGGTTGCGAGACAAAATGTCCGATGAGATGCCGCGCGCTGACCGGCGCGGGCTTGCGGCAATTGAGGATCGAACCTTCGGGCGCGATGACTTTGATCGGACGAAACGCGCCTTCGTTGTTTGGAATATCGGGCGCGACGGCGCACATCAACGTGTAGGTGGAATACGCGTGGGTGTAATTCATCACCACGTTGATGCCGCGCCGAATCTGCGGCGACGTGCCGTCGAAATCCACGATGATATCGCGGTCGTTCACCGTGACCTTGCATTGAATCGTGACGGGGTCGTCGAAGCCGTCAATGGTCACCGCGCTTCGATACACGCCGTTCGGAATTTTTTCGATCGCATCGCGCAAGCCTTTTTCCGTGCGATCAAGGATCAACTCCGAAAGTTCATCGAGCGATGCGAGTTTGTATTCCTCCATCATCTCGATCAACTTGCGGCTCCCCACCATGTTGCCCGCTTGCTGGGCATAAATGTCGCCGATCACTTCATCAGGCACGCGCACGTTGGCGCGGATGATATCGAACAGGTCTTTGTTGGGCTCGCCCGCTTTGAACAACTTCATCAACGGGATGAACAAACCCTCTTCGAATAATTCTGTCGCGTCGCCGCCCATCGTCAAGCCGCCGATGTCCATGGCGTGACAGGTGCTGGCAAACCAGCCGATGCCTTTGCCTTTGTAAAACACAGGCGAAACAATCGTCTGGTCGAACAAATGTCCCGACGCCGCCCACGGATCGTTCGTGATGATCGTGTCGCCGGGTTGCAGGGTTTCAATTGGAAATTGCTTCACCACATGATCGCGCACGCAATTCGCCATCGTGTTGATGTGCCCGGGCGTGCCCGTCACCGCTTGCGCGAGCATCCGTCCCTGCGCGTCGAACACGCCCGCCGAAAGGTCGCCCGCCTCGCGCACCAACGTGGTGAACGACGAGTGGATCAACGCCGCCGCCTGTTCATTGACGATCGAGAGCAGTCGTTTCCATAACACTTCGAGCAAAATTGAATCGATCATAGTTGCACCTGTACCGCGAGATTTATCTCGCGCCTCAATGGCGACATAAATGTCGTGTTACCGAGTTAACACCAAACATCCATTCACATCCACGCGCGCGGACCAATTCGGCAAAACAATTGTTGTGGACTCTGCCTCTTCGATGATCGCGGGACCGCTCGCTTTGAATGAAGAGGAAAGCGACTCGCGCCGATAGACGGGAGTCAACGCCGCGCCGTTATCGGGATTAAAGACCACGTTCCGACTCCCATACGGCTGATCCAGTTTCTGCGACTCTTCTCCCACTTTCAGCGCCTTCCCTTCGATCTCCAGCGTGGGACCCGACACCACTACGCGCCAGTTCACCGCTTGAATTGGAACGCCATCACACAACACGCCATAGAAGCGCATGTACTCTTCTTCAAATCGTTTTTCGAGCATGGTCAACGTTTCGGCGTTGATCTCATTCCCCTCGAACTCCACGCGGATCTCATAACCTTGCCGCAAATAGCGCATGTCCACACTGCGAGTGACGCGAATATCTTTCTCAGCCACTCCCGCCTTCGTCACGATCGCGCGTCCCTCGGCTTCGAGGTCGCGCAGAATTTTCATCAACAACTGCGCGTCCACTTGGTCAATGCGTGTGAGATAACTGCGCGTGAAATCGAACGAGATCGGCGCAAGCAGAAACCCGAAAGCAGAGCCAACGCCCGCGATCGGAGGGACGATCACCGTTTTGATGTTCAACCTTTCCGCCACCCCGCACGCGTGGACGGGACCCGCGCCGCCCGTTGTCACCATCGCATACTTTTGAATGTCCAAGCCGCGCTCCGCCGCATGGACTCGCGCCGCCGATGCCATGTTCTCATTCACGAGTTGATGAATCCCCCACGCGGCTTTCGCGCTTGAGATGTCGAGACTCTTTGCCAATTCCTCAAAAGATTTCTCGGCGGCAGACGCGTCGAGTCGAATCGAGCCGTTCGCAAAATAATCCGCGTTGAGGTAGCCGATGAGCAGGTCGGCATCCGTCACGGTGGGATCAAGCCCCTCGCGGCCATAACAGGCTGGACCGGGGGAAGAACCGGCGCTTTCCGGTCCCACAGCGGGTAATCCCAAATTATTGACATGCGCAATACTCCCGCCGCCCGCGCCAATCTCGATCATCTCGATCATCGGCACGAGCAGGGGAAGTCCACTGCCGCGTTTGAAGCGATGCACGTGCGCCACCTCGGAAACCGACGTGACGCTCAACTCGGATTTGTGCGTGAGGATGGCTTTTGCGGTCGTGCCGCCCATGTCGAACGCGAAGATATCTTTGAAGCCGTTTTGTTTGCCCCAATACACGCCAGCCAACGCGCCGCCCGATGGACCCGACTCGACGAGGCGGATCGGGAAGCGCGTGGCGGTTTCGACGTCTGTTGTGCCGCCGCTGGAAAGCATCACATTGAGCGGAGCGTTCAAGCCTGCCTGCCTCAATCCCGATTGAATGCGTTCGAGATAATTCGAGGTGACGGGTTGCACGTACGCGTTCGCCACGGTCGTAGACGTGCGTTGATATTCGCGCATGGCGGGCGAGACCTGATGCGAAATGGAGATCGAAGCGTTCGGCATTTCATCGCGCACGATCTCGTACACGTCGAGTTCGTGGCGCGGATTGGTGAACGCGTGGAGCAGGCAGATCGCCACCGACTCGATTCCCTCCGCGTTCAATTTTTTACACAACTCAGCCACCGCGTTCGCGTCGAGCGGATGCAACACCTCGCCGTTTGCCGCCATCCGTTCAGCGATGCCGAAGCGCAGACGACGTTCCACCAGCGGCGGAGGTTTCACCAGCCCCAGATCGTAAATGTCATAGCGACCTTCGTTGCCGATCTCGAGCGCGTCGCGGAAGCCTTCAGTGGCGATCAATGCCGTGCGCGCGCCTTTGCGTTCGATGAGCGTGTTGGTCACGAGCGTCGTCCCATGAATGACCTGACGGACAGAAGCAGGGTCAATGTGATGATCTTTTAATAACTCCGCAACCCCGCTCAACACTGCCTGCGAGGGATCGGGATACGTTGTGAGAACTTTGCCGACGGCGATGCGATTCGAATCGGTATCGAACAACACAATGTCGGTGAAGGTGCCGCCGATGTCAACGGCGAGGAGATGGGAGGGGTTGGGCATTTAATTCCTCAGTATGTCATGCTGAGCGGAGCGAAGCATCTCTCCTCCCGTTTGGAGACTTCTTGGCGGGGTAGAGATTCTTCGCCGCAAAGAGCACCCCGTAATTGCATCGGGGCAGGCGAGCGCGGCTCAGAATGACATGTTTATTATCTATACCCTTTCGGGTCGATCATCATTTCCAACAGCGCGGGTTTGCGTGAAGTGACGGCGGATTGCACAGCGACATCACATTCATCTCTATTCGTCGCGCGCGCGTATACAAAATTATATCCGCGCGCAATCCATTCGTAATTCGGGTTGACGAACTCTGTCCCGAAGATTTGCAGATCCCGTTTTGTTTGCGCGAAGCGGATCAGGTCGAGCGCAGAGTCGTTCATCACGACTACGATCAGCGGCAGGTCAAGCTCAACAGCCAGCGCGAGTTCGCCCAACACCATCGCCAAGCCCGCGTCGCCTGTGACGCACACTGCGGGTTCACGCGTCGCGCGCGCGGCGGCAATCGCGGCGGCGACTCCGAAACCCATCACGGAGAGTCCGTTCGAGACGAAAAATGTATTCGGTCTCATCGCCTTCCAATTCAACGATGTGAAAATTTTATGCGAGCCCACGTCAGTGGTGACGATCACTTCGGACGGAGTATGTTGACGAATGGAGTCCAACACGTCAGCGGGGAAAATTCTATTCGGAGCAGGACGCCGCCCTGAGCGGAGCGAGTGATCGTCGAGCGAAGTCGAAGGGTCACCCCACGCCTCATCCACGCGGACGGAGGAGTCGAGCAAGGCATCCAGCAACGTGTGGAGATCGCCAACCAATTCGCACGCCGAATCAATGCGCGGATCGTGATTCTCCCAATTGGAAACCCAGATCAACGGCTGTGGTTGCTTCCACGGTCTGACGAGTTCAACCACATCGAAGCCGATGGCAATGATGCAATCGGACGCGTCGAGAATTTCATACGCGGGATCATTCATCGTGAGTCCCAACGTGCCCGCAAACAGAGGATGATCGGCGGGCAACGCGCCTTTGCTTTTCGGCAGATCGATCACTGGCGCGTGAAATTTTTCGGCAAGCGCACGGAGTTGCGAATACGGTCTATCAGGCTCCAAGCCCAAGCCCGCCACGATGACCGGGCGGCGGCTGGAGGAAAGAATTTCTTTGGCTTTGCGAATCTGCTTTTCGTTCATCGCCCTCACTGCAGTTAACGGAGTTGATGGCGAGATGAAATCCACCTGTTGATTCGCCAACACTGCGGGAACGCTCAAATGCACCGGACCCGGTCTGCCAGAACGCAACAGCGCGAGGGCGTAATCGAGCGTGGCATTCGCCGACTCGGGCGCGAGTGTTGATGTAAATTTTGTTACGGGTTGGAAGATGGCTTGCAAATCCATCACCTGATGCGTGTGCGCGCCGACGAGCTTCGGGTCGGATTGCGCGGTGAGCAAAAGGACAGGCGCGCGGTCGAGAAAGGCGTGCGCGATGCCGGCGTAAACGTTCGTCGCGCCGGGACCAAGCGTGGTGAGGGCAACTCCGATCCCGCCTGTGAGGCGCGCGTGTGTATCTGCCATGAACACCGCGCTGGATTCGTTGCGCACAAGCACGAAGTCCATGCCGCGCTTACGCAACGCATCCAACACCTCCACGTTTTCGCCGCCGGGGAGACCGAAGACCACGTCCACTTTTTCTTCGGATAATTTTTGGGCGATCAGTTCGGAGAGGGCTGGCATGGTGAGATTATACATGGCGGATATGTCGTTGCGAAGATTCCGCGCTGAGCGGAGCGTCCTTCGACTGCGTTCGTCGCAACGAGCGCTCCTCACTCCGCTCAGGACGGAATATCTCTGGCAAAGAGCGCAGCGCTGTCCTGAGCGTGTCGAAGGGTCGAAGCGCGTGTGATAAAGTAAAATTGTTTGAATAAGTGATGTTACGCAGTAGGGCTTGTAAGGCGAGACTGCGTAGCGTTTCGCATTTCAGGTTATTCTTGTGCAAACGCGACATGTTGCAGATTAACAATTAAACCGAGCAATCCTTCCGCTTCTTTTTGAACCACGGAGACACTCCCGAAAATCATCGGGACATGTGAGTCACGGAGTTTGTAATTGCTTTTCTCTGTGTCTCCGTGTCTCAGTGGTTTGGTTTATTGCTCGATTAATTTAGCAAAGTGCAAAATGTCGCGTTACGGAGACCAGATTGGTTTCAACTACGTAACATCAGTGAATAACAAATAGAAGAAAGTGAAACCCCATGCAACCTCTCCAAAACATTCGCATTCTCGATATCACCCGCGCCCTCGCGGGACCGTACTGCACGATGATGCTTGGCGACCTCGGCGCGGACGTGATCAAGATCGAGCGTCCTATCAGCGGCGATGAAACGCGCGGCTGGGGACCTCCGTTCGTGGGCGAGCCGTATGGGAAATATCCCGGCGAGTCGGCGTATTTCATCGTGGCGAACAGGAACAAGCGCAGTGTGACCGTCAACATCCAATCGAAGGAAGGGCAGGAGATCATCCGCAAGCTCGCGGCGATCTCCGATGTGTTGGTGGAAAATTATCGCACGGGCGATCTCGATAAACTCGGCTTGGGCTATAACGATCTGCGCAGCGTGAACCCGAAGTTGATCTATTGCTCGGTCAGCGGATACGGCCGAACGGGTCCGTACGCAGACCGCCCGGGGTACGATGCGGTCATCCAAGGCGAAGGCGGCTTGATGAGCATCACAGGTCCCGTAGACGGACCGCCCTCGCGCGTCGGCATCCCGATCACCGACATCACATCGGGAATGTTCGCCGCCACCGCGATCCTTGCCGCGTTGCGCGCGCGCGACATCACGGGCGAAGGTCAACACGTGGATATTTCGCTGTTCGATTCGTGCATGGCTTTGCTGACCAACGTGGCATCGAATTATCTCGTCGGCGGTCAGCCGCCTCAGCGCCTCGGCAACGCGCATCCGAATCTCGTCCCCTACGATTCGTTTCGCGCCCGCGACGGCTGGTTCATTTTGGGCGTCGCCAACGAAAAGCAATGGGGGCAGTTGTGCGACATGATGAACCGCGCGGACTTGAAAGCCGACGAGCGTTTCGCGTCCAACGGCAAGCGCGTGACGAACCGCGCCGCGCTGGTGGATGAACTCAACAAAGCCTTCGCGCAAAAAGATGTGGACGACTGGCTCGCGGACTTGGTGAAGGCGGGACTCCCCTGCGGGCGCATCAACTCAGTCCCCGACGTGTTCGCGCATCCGCAATCGCAAGCGCGGGAAATGATCCTCGAAACCGAACACGCCTCCGCCGGGACAGTGAGACTGCCCGGCTTCCCTTATAAATTTTCCGCCACCCCGGCAGAGATCCAAAAGCCGCCGCCGATGCTGGGTCAGCACACGGAGGAGGTGTTGACGGGGTTGTTGGGTTATTCGCGTGAGGGCGTGGAGGAGTTGAAGGAGAAGGAGGCAATATGATGTTAACGCAGAAGTGACCTCATTGGAATATTTCAAGGGTTGTTAGTTAGGGTATTTTGAATGACGGAATTTATTTCGAATATTAACCTGATCGAATGAATTCTTCTCTTTTATAAAATCGTAACAACCTATTCAGTAAAACACCGGTAATCAGCCCAATACTAATTGCTCCAACACAAGCACCGGACATGACGAAAATTCTTAAGGTTTCAATATTCCATATATCAGAAAATTGCAAAGCGTTTCTTTCCGTCAACGCAGAGATTTGTATGAAAAGAGCTAGTAAATACCAGAGAATAAATCCGGAGGAAAATATCAATAATCCTAAAGTAAAACTTACGGGCATGATGACAACCCACCACCCAGCTCGGTATGTCCATTCTCTTAGAACTAGCCATTGTGAAATCCCAATTACAATGCCATTTATGATTCCTGGAGTCGCAAGCATAGCCAAAATCGAAAAGTCCACCGAGTCAATATATTCAGAAATTGGATCACTAGATATTGCATAAATTATTAGAGAACTCAAGAGCGTGCCAGCAGCCATGCCAATGGAACTCGTCAAAATCCACTTGCCTGAACTGGAAATCTGTTTACGCAGTACGAGCCATTGCCAAAACCCAAACCATCCTCCAGAAACAATTCCACTCAACATCATGAGCATAAAGACGAATAAAACCCAACCAAATCCTATTGTTCCATCTGAGACTAGCGCTAATCCAGTTAATAGAAAGTATCCTATTCCGTAGGGAATCAGCAAACCCGGTAGACCAACTATATTAACCAAAGTCCATAGTAACAAAAAGGGTTGACTGACTGTAGGAGTGGGAGGGATCACGTTCGACATCATTCCATTTTCCATTCTTGATTATATATCACCAGCCATGAGGATTTACCTGAAGTGAAGAACAAATTTCATCTCCGCTTTGTCACCCGCTTGACGACTCTATCTTCCCTTAATTCCTGATATGAACGAATCATCAATCACAGAATACATCACGACAGCCTTCCCCGATGTCGAGACAACCACAAACCTCGGGTACACCTTCTTCTTCTATCGCGAGGAGCGTATCCACGCGTTCGCAACAATCGCGTCCACTGGCAATGAATATGAACAGGTTTCAAGACTCGACCGCGAGGGCGTGTATCGCTTGAACATCGGCGTGAGCCGCGAGACGTTCAAGTCGCTGTTTGGGGCGGACAAGATCAACGTCAGCGACTACGACTTCACCGTTTTGGACACCCTCCTGCCCCACCCCGATTATTCCGCGCAGTTTTTCATCTGCGTGTTGTCGCCAAGCGATGAAACTTTCGAGAGAGTCCGCCCGTTGCTGGCGGAAGCGTATGAGATCGCCATCGTCAAATTCAACAGACGAAGCAAAGACAAATAAGACGGATACCTATCTCCACGCTTCATCTGCTCCACGATTCTCTACTGCCCAAATACAAGTGAAATTACATAAAAACGGAGGTTCTCATGCCCGAACAAATAACCACTGAATTATTGAAGGGATTCTTGGAAGCGTTTAACCGCCACGATCTGAATTCCATTATGGATTATTTCGCAGAGGATTGCGTCTTCTATATGCCCAGAGGCGCTAAACCTCGCGGTGATCGCTATATCGGGAAGCAGGAGGTTCGAGCAGGTCTGGCAAAACGATTTGAAGGAATACCAGATGTGCATTACGGAGACGATCAGCACTGGGTCGGTGATGATTTCGGAGTCTCGGAATGGACGCTGACTGGCACATCTATATCAGGACAGCCCATCGAAGTACGAGGAGTTGATTTACTCGAATTCGATCACGGAAAAGTCATCCGCAAGGATTCTTTCTGGAAGATACTGGAGTGAGTTGCTTTCGATGTGGATGATATTCCCATGAATGATCAAAACGTCTCACTTCCACTCAAACGATTCCTGTTGGTCAATCAATGTCCACCCGATTGGAAACACTTGGATCTCTATCTATTTCGAGACAATGATGTATCGTTTTATGTCGGTCAATCGCACCTTGCGTTTGCCCGCGTATGGGAGCATTTGCTCAGTGGATTCAAAGGTCATTCCATTGTGGGGCGTTTTATCTGGTGTAATTGGCCCCAATCCATGAATTTCATCATCGAATTGCTGAGTTCAAAATCAGAACAATTCAATCTGGCTGGCAATGAATTGAATGCTTCTGAACGATTGTTGATCCAGCAGTGGGCGCCATGTTTCAATGTATCGCAAAATAACCAGCCGACGCCAGTGCCAAATTCCTATTTGCCGGCGAATGCCCCATTCCGGCGTAGGCGAAGCTTCACTGCCTTACTCCACGAAGCGGAGCGAGCCGTGAAGGCGGATGATACAAAACTTTGGATACAAAATATGGAACAGTGAGGCGCTTTTCCTATGAACCCGCGAAAATTACTTGGATCACTCTTACTGTTCGCACTGACTAGCTGTCAGAGCGCGACAACAACGCCTGCCCCAACCATCACCGCCGAAGCGACGTTTAGTCCCGGCTCGAATCTTCTCCACAACGCCGATGGATCGCTGAATACGCTCAAAGGCATTGCAAAATTTGACGGCGCGAGCAACTGCACAGGCACATTCATCCAGATATCCGATCAGGCTGATGCGCCCGCTTATCTCATCACCAATGGACATTGCGCGCAAGATTGGCATCCTAACGATGTGTACCGCGATGTGCCAGCCGCCGAGGGATACGCGGCAACTTTCAACTATTTCATAGATACGCAGGACGCGCAAGTCACTGTCCCTGCCAAAACAGTTGCGTACAGCACAATGAAGGGACGCGACGTTGCGATCGTCGAACTGGACACAACGGTCGGCGAACTGACCGGGCAGGGCATCCAGCCATTCGCCATCGCGGATACTGCGCCCGCGCCCACATCCATCAGCGTCTTTGGCGTTCCTGTCACGAATCTCTTGCCTGAAGAGTCGTTTTTGCGCCGCGAAGACTGCTCCATGACCGGGCAGGCTAACCTGCTCGAATTCCAATGGCATTTCTTCGACGCGTTCCGCAACACCTGCCGCGACATCTTCGGCGGCAGTTCAGGCTCGCCCGTGTTCGTCAAAGACAGCGGCGCGGTCTTTGCGCTGATCAATACCACCACCGTTGGCGGCGAGTTTGCCTGCGCGCTCGGCGTGCCGTGCGAAGTGACTGACGTGGGAATTCAGATGCATCCGAACACCAGTTATGCGACTCCCATCTTCGGCATCTCCAATTGCTTCGACTCGGAAGGACGCTTCGATCTCGACTCTTCAAACTGTCCGCTCGACGCTGGGGATCAGTTAACGCTGGAGGGATTCCCGCTGTCCGCGATTCAGCCCGTTATCACCGACGACTCTGGTGCAACACACCGCGTCACGTGGAATACAACATTGACCGGCGACTTCACATACTATCGCTACAAAACTGGAACAGTCTCCGACGTGAATTGCCGCGCGGAAGATGGTTACAGCGATCCGATTGCGCTGACGAAAGATAACCTGATCGAAGAAGAGATTCCCGAAGCCGAAGGGTTTTATTATTTATGCGTGGTCGCGGGGAACAGCCCAACCGTTGACTCAACCTGGCAGGCTATCCCCAACGCAACGGTCGTCTTCGCGCACATTGACACAACGCCGCCCGTCATCCCTCCCACCTTCTCAGTGCAGGAATTTGAGACCGAATATCTTGTCGAGCCTATTTTCAAAATCCCAGAATTGGTGCATTTCATCTTGAAATTTGGACCGCCCGACACAACCAATTGCAACGACCCAGCAGGATATTCCCCCTACCGTCGAATCGCGGTGACGATCACAAAACCCGATCAGATCCCTGCCAAAGTGTGCGTCATCGGCTACGACGATGCCAACAACCCCACGCCTCCGTTAGAGCAGATCATCGGCGGCAATACATCTCCATAGTGGGTCGAACGGCGGGCTGGAAGAGTAGACATCAATCTCATTAACGTTGGCGCGCATCGTCAATTGCAGAGTATATCGCTCAAACCTTTCCCAACTTGGAAACAACCACAAAAACATCCTGCCGCATCCCGATTATTCCGCACAATTTTTCATCAGACCCCTTGCATAAACATTCCCCGAGAGAAAAATCAACGACAAAGACGAACATGTGCTACCATTGGGGTGTTCTCGTAACAAATCACACAGGAGAAAAAAAGAATCATGAGCGGTAAGCCTATTCAGATCACCCAATTCGACCTTGAGCGTTTGCAGAAACTTCTATTAGACGCCCAAGCCACCGACTACCGCAAAAGCGAATATCTTGAAAAGCTTCGAGCGGAAATCAACCGCGCGCAGGTGGTCCAGCCAAAGGACATTCCCAGCGACGTGGTCACGATGAATTCCACGGTCAGCGTCGAAGACCTCGACACGAAGGAAGAGGAAGTGTACACGCTGGTATTTCCAGAAGACGCCGATGTGCGGCAGGGGAAAATATCGATCCTCGCGCCGATCGGGACTGCCATGCTAGGCTATGAAGTTGGCGACACGTTCGAATGGGACGTCCCAGCGGGCAAGCGAAGATTGCAAATCAAGAAGATACTCTATCAGCCCGAGGCTTCGGGGGATTTTGATCGGTAGCGGTAATGTCTCAGGCAAGCGCGACATGAATGTCGCGTTACGGAATTCGATAAAAAACCTCCCGAAGCAAATGTTTCGGGAGGTTTCGTTTTACGCGATCGTCACGCTCTTATCCAAATATACATCTTGAATTGTATTCAGCAGTTTCACGCCCTCTGCCATTGGGCGCTGAAACGCTTTGCGCCCGGAGATGAGCCCCATCCCGCCCGCCCGTTTGTTGATGACGGCGGTCGCCGCGGCTTCGGCAAAATCGTTCTCGCCCGACGCGCCGCCGCTGTTGATGAGTCCGATGCGCCCCATGTAGCAGTTCGCCACCTGATAGCGGCACAGGTCAATGGGATGATCGCTGATCAAGTCTGTGTACATGCGCTTATCGAACTTGCCGAAGGTGACGCCGTCTTTGTTGAGCGCGAGATAGCCGCCGTTGTTCTCGGCGAGTTTCTGCTTGATGATATCCGCTTCGATCGTGACGCCGAGATGGTTCGCCTGACCCGTGAGATCGGATGACACGTGATAATCCTTGTCCGCTTTGAAGGCTTTGTTGCGGAGGTAACACCACAGCACGGTCGCCATGCCGAGTTCGTGCGCGAGGGCGAAGGCTTGCGCGATCTCGATGATCTGGCGATGCGAATCGTCCGAGCCGAAGTAGATCGTCGCGCCGATTGCCGCCGCGCCCATGTCGTACGCCTGCTTCACCGTGCCGAACAAAATCTGCTCGAAGCTGTTTGGGTAGGTCATTAACTCGTTGTGGTTGATCTTCACGATGAACGGAATCTTGTGCGCGTACTTGCGCGAGACGATCCCCAACACGCCGAACGTCGAAGCGACAGCGTTGCATCCGCCCTCGACGGCTAGTTTGACGATGTTCTCCGGGTCGAAGTAATCGGGGTTCTTGGCGAAACTCGCGCCGCCCGAATGTTCGATCCCCTGGTCCACGGGCAGGATGGACACGTAGCCCGAACCGCCGAGTCGGCCCGAGTTGTGAATCCAGCCCAAGTTGCGGAGGACTCGGTTGTTCCGATCCGAAAGGCCGAAGACGCGATCTATCGAATCGGACGACGGTATGTGAAGCCTGTCTTTTGAAATTTTCGGGGAGTTGAAATTGAGAAGGGATTCGGCTTTATCGCCCAGCAAGGATTGAATGTCGGTTGGCATGGCAATTCTCCAGTTTGATTTGTTGAGCGATATGATGTTCTTCTTAGCCACCGAGCACACAGAGATTTTGAGATTTCTCTCAGAGAACTCTGTGGTTTCTGTGGCTGAGCAATTGAACCACCGCTCTGGAATTTAGTTTTCTTGATTATAATGGGTTTATGCGACTTACCACACCCGGACACGTATATTTTCTCGGAGGCTCACATGGATGATTTCTTTCAAAAAGTAACCAGTATGCAAGACCCGTTCAAGAAGCTGCTCTCGTTCATCCCCGGTTTCGGCGGCTACATCGAGCGGCAGAACCGCCGCGACGCGGACAAACTCCTGCGCGACACCGTCGCCCAACGATTCGAGGAGCAACACAAACGCGCTTCGCAATTGCAGACCGAACTCGTCAGCGCGGGCAAGATCGAATTCGTGGACGATATGGAGAAGGCGGCGATCAAACTCCAAACGTTCATTGATAAGATCAGCCGCGCGCCGCGCGGATACTCCGGCGTGTTCGATGCGGTGAAGATCAACGAGAAGGAACTCGAAGCGATCTACCAATTCGACGCCGCGTTCTTCGACCTCGCTGAACAGGTTGGGCGCGCGCTCGATAACGTGGAGCAATCCCTCGGCGACGACGCCGCGCTCCCCGCCGCCATCCGCAACCTCGCTACCACCGCGCGGTTGGCTGTGGAAACATACGAAAAACGCGCCGAAGTTGTGAACGGTTCGAATTAACCGAATTTAGTAGAGCGGGATAATATCCCGCTCTACGTGTATTTATGTGGCACACCTACATCAACGCAACCTCCATTGACGAAGTTTTGCAATCGTTGAAAGATAAAGGGGAACACGCCCGCATCATCGCTGGCGGAACCGATCTAATTCTCGAACTCGAACGCGGCGTCCGCAAGGGCATCGAAACCGTCATTGACGTGACGCGCATCCCCGACCTCGACAAAATCACAATTGACGAAGACGGCATCATCCATCTCGGTCCGCTCGTCACGCACAACCATTGCGTCGCATCGAAATTGATCCGCGAACGCGCCTATCCGCTCGCCCGCGCGGCATGGGAGGTCGGCGCGCCGCAGATCCGCAATCGCGGCACCATCGCGGGCAACCTCATCACCGCCTCGCCTGCCAACGACACCATCACCCCACTCATGGCGCTCGGCGCGTCGGTCACGTTGCAATCCGTGAATGGCACTCGCAAAATTGCGCTCAAAGATTTTTATACAGGCGTCCGCAAGACCGTGATGCAAGCGGATGAAATGCTCGTGGACATTTCCTTCCCCGCAATGAAGACGACGCAACGCGGCACGTTCATCAAACTCGCGTTACGCCGCGCGCAAGCGATCTCCATCGTGGACGCAGCGATTCTTCTCAACCTCAAAGCTGATCTTGTTACCTCAGCCTCTATCACGCTTGGAGCCGTCGCCCCCACGATCATCCACGCGCCCGAAGCGGAAAAATATCTCGAGGGCAAGAAACTCACAGACGATGTCATCGCCGAAGCCGCGCGATTGACGATGGACGCATCCAAGCCAATTGACGACATTCGCGGAAGCGCCGCCTATCGAAAAGAGATGGTTCGAGTCTGTACAATGCGTGGATTGAAATCAATCCGCGATGGGCATGAACAGGCTGGGATGCCAGCGGATGCGGTTTTATTGTGGGGCAAGAACGATTCGGAACGCGGACTTCCAGTCCGCTTGGATCCGCTCGCGCCTATCGAGACGACGGTCAACGGAAAAAAATATTCGCTCAAGAATGGTCACGAAAAAACATTGTTACGATTCCTGCGCGACGATGTCGGCTTGACCGGCACAAAAGAGGGATGCGCGGAAGGCGAGTGCGGCGCGTGTACCGTGTTCCTCGATGGCAAAGCAGTGATGGCATGTCTCGTCCCTGCGCCGCGCGCGCATGGCGCAGAGATCGTGACGATTGAAGGACTGGCAAACCTCACCCCCAGCCCCTCTCCTAAAGGAGAGGGGGGTCTACACCCCGTGCAAGGAGCGTTCATTAAGCATGGCGCGGTACAATGCGGATATTGCACGCCGGGCTTCATCATGTCGGCGGCGATGTTGATGGAAGAAAAAGAGAACCCGACCAAAAACGAGATCGAACAAGCGATTACCGGCAACCTGTGCCGATGCACAGGCTATTACAAGATCGTGCAAGCAATTGAAGATGCCAAATCAATGGCGGAGGTGAACCATGGGTAAATATACAAGCCAGGTAAAGCAAAAAGAGGCCACACGCGTCACTGGCGTACATCCCGTCATGAAAGGGTTGGGATGCTTCATCATGATCATCGTGCCGGTTGTTTCCTACGGTGCAGCGATGCTTTTAGTCAATTATGGAATCGGGCGCTGGCCCATTCCTGTTGAGTGGCTGGGCACGCCGCAGTTCCACCCCTGGCTGTGGAAAGCGAGCGGGCTGGCTTACGTTCTCGGCTTTTTACAAACCCAAACCAACTTGTACGCTAACATTGTTTTTGCGCTCGGCATCGCGGTGGTAATTGGCGGATTCATGGCGATCTTTTTCGGCTACTTATACCGTTTTCTCGGGCCCTCCGAGTACGGTCCCATGGATGTGCCTCCGATCCGCGCGAAAGTGAAACGC
>JAEURC010000002.1 GCA_016789025.1 Anaerolineales bacterium | reverse complement strand
TAATTCGCTCACGCGAATCCCAGCGCGCCCCAAATGACGATAGTTCATCAACGACTCCTTGTTCTATATTTCCCTCCATTATAATCTCCTCATGCGACACGCCATCCCTTCGATTTTATTCAGGGCAAGCTTTCTTCCCTTCGCCATACTCAGGGCGGCGCTTTCCTCTTTTCTCTTATTGACTTCCTGTACTTCTCAACAATTGGATTCGACGCCCCGTCCAATTCCCCTTACCCCATTTTTAACCTCCACATCGATTCCGCTTCAAACGCCAGTGGGGCTGGTCCCGCTCACCACGCCGCTCCCCAGCCCGACGCCTTTCACGTACACCGTTCAAACAGGCGATACGCTGAGCGAGATCGCCGAAAAGTTCAACGTTTCGCTCGATGATTTGCAAGCCGCAAACCCCGAGATCAACGCGGATTCCATGTCGGTGGGGCAGGCGATCAAAATACCGAGCAACCCTGAAAACCCAACCGGCGAGGCGACGCCCTTGCCCGCGCCGTTCACCGTTTCGCAGATCGAATGTTACCCGACCGTCGATAAAGGCATGTGGTGTTTTGTGCTTGCCCGTAATGATTCGAATGACACGCTGGAGAATCTGAGCGCGCAAGTGACTTTGGTGGATTCAAATGATGCTATCGTTGTGACGCAAACCGCGTGGCTCGCGCTAAACATTTTGCCGCCGAGTGCCTCTGTGCCGATGGCTGTGTTCTTCCCGCCGGGTGTTCCGTTTGATGCCCAGCCTCAGGCGCAGGTATTGACCGCGATCCGCATACAGGCAAACGATACGCGCTATGTGCCGGCAACCGTCAACAACGCGCTGGCGCAAGTAAACGCGGAGGGGCATAGCGCGCAGGTGAGCGGATTGGTCTTGTCGCAGAGTCAGGCGGCTACGGCAAATCAAGTGTGGGTGGCGGCTGTCGCTTACGACGATGAGGGAAGCGTGGTTGGCGTCCGCCGTTGGGAATCCAGCGCGAGTCTTCCGCCCGGCGGGAGTCTGCCGTTTAATTTTTTAGTATCAAGCGCGGGAGGACGAATCGCGCGGGTGGAGTTTGCTGTTGAAGCGCGACCTTAATTGGTTGCCGCGAAGCCCGCAAAGAAAAACAAATTAACTTTGCGGGCTTTGCGGTGAATTCTTTTATTTCCCATCCAGCCACATATATCGTTCGATGGGAATATCGATCGGGGTGTAGACGTAGCCCTTCACGTAGGGTTTGACCAACTGATATGAAAGATAATGCGCGGTGAATAACGCGGCGGCATCCTCTACGATGATCTGCTCGGCTTGTTGGTAGAGGGCGATGCGGGTTGCCACATCGCGTTCGGTGCGCGCTTGTTCGAGGATGGCGTCCAGCTGCGGGTTGGAATATCCGCCGCCGTTTTGTTGCGAACCGGTGTGGAAGAGCACGTCGGCAAAGTTTTCAGGGTCGGGGTAGTCGGCGCACCATCCGCCGCTGAAGAGTTGACCGTGATTGCCGGCATAAATCTGCTCGGTGAAAAAGTTCGGCTCGAGGTTTTCAATGGTGATCGTCACGCCGATGTTTTGTTCCCACATCTCAGCCAGCGCGGCGGCGTCGGCATTGATATACGTGCCGATGCCGCCATCCGTGTAGACGATGGGAGGCAAGCCGGCGGGTCCGCCATATTTTGATTCAGCCAGCAGTTGACGCGCGCGTTCGGGGTCGTAGGGCAATGGTTCGAGCGAAAGGCTATAGCCTGGCAGGGCGGGCGGGTAGAGTCCTTTTGCCGGCAGGGCGCGTTGATTCATCACCACGTCGATGAATTTTTGGCGGTCGAACGCCATGGTGAATGCCTGCCGGACTTTGGCATCGTCGAACGGCGGGCGCGTGGAATCGAAGTTCACGTAGCCGGTGCAAAGCGAAACGCCGGTCAACAGTTCGTTGTGAAGCGGCTCGCTGGGATCGGTGAAGCGTTCGATGGAATACACGCCGGCAATATCCACTTCGCCGGTTTCGTACAAGCGTTGGTCGTCGCCGGAATAGAGTTGGAAGACCACGTAGGGGATGCTTGGCGCGCCGAGGTAAAAATCCTGGTTGGCTTCGTAGACCATCACTTCAAATCTGCGCCATTCGGTGAGACGATAGGGTCCCGTCCCGTTCGGGGCGCGATACCATTCCTCGCCGCTTTCCACGTTTTCCTTATCGAGGATGAAGGCGGTGGCGTAGGTGAGCTTCAATAGGAAGTAAGGCTTGGGCGCGTCGATAGTGACTTGCAGGGTGTGGTCATCGAGCGCGACCAACCCGGATATGGAATCTGCCTGCCCGGCGTTCATCTCGCGCACACCGACGATATCGCCCAGATAAGTCAATACGGTGTCAGACGCGATTGCGGGGCTGGCGGCGCGTTGCCATGAGTAGATCACATCCTGCGCGGTGACGGCGCGTCCGTTGTGGAATTTGGCGTTTTGCCGCAAGTGAAAAGTGTATGCCGTGCCGTCATTGCTGATGTCCCATGATTCGGCGAGATCGGGCGTGAGATTCAACTGCGGGTCGAATGAAACCAGCCCGCTGAAGACGAGTTTATCCCCGGAACTGTGTGTTGTGGCCGGGTCGTAACTGCGCGGATTTGTCGATTCGCCTCCTGCCAGCACTAACGCCTGGTCGAGCGGAACGTCCACTTGCAACGCCGCCGCGCGGCGCGGGGAAGCGACGGTGATCATCGATAAAATTACGATCGCGAAAAGGGCGGAAGCAAACTTCCGCAGTTTGAGTTTAGCCATTGTTTCCTCCTTGTTTTTGGTTTCCTCTGCGAGCGATGAATCCGAGCACAACCACGCCGACCAAGAGGAGAAATACGCAACACATGCCGAGCAAGGATAGCGTCAACCAGAGCGGAGGTCCGCTTTGCTGGGGCGCTTCTTCTGTCGGTTGTTGAGCGCCGAATGAAGATGTGGGAATTGCTGTCGGTGTAGTGACTTGAGAGAATTGGAAGCCCGAAACGGGAACGATGGTCGGCACGAACGTAGCAGTGGGTTGCGCGGTCGGCTGTGCCGAAACCGCGCGCGGCTTGGCTCCAATGCCTGCCCGCCATTCATCCTCCAAGCCTTCCACGTTGAAGCCGTATACGGTGTTCAATGCTTCGTCGATGGTCACGCCATCGCGCAGGGAGGTGAGAAGCGCGGTCATCTTTTCCTGCCCGTACGTCTCGACGAGAAATTTCACAACGCTGTAGGACTGGCTGTACGAAAGATAGGCTTTGTCCGACACTTCGGAGAAGCCCGCACTCAATGAGCGGATGCTGAGCAGGCTGTCGTTTTGAATCGCATTGTCCAGTTGCTGTTGCGAGGCGGGGTCGAGTTCGCCTTCGCTGTACACTGCCAGCCCTTCATTTAGCCATGTAGGCACGTCGCCGAGGCACGAAAATGTGAGGTGACCCACCAACACGTGCGTCAATTCGTGGACGATGGAATTGCGCCCCCAGTCCAGGTCAGATTGCGAGATGCCCAGAATCACAATATCTTGATCGGGGAACGCCTGTCCGCCCGTCCACGAGGGTTCGTATAGAACCGCATCTTTGAGGTCGTTGGTGTTGCCGTAAATATAAATGTCGATCGGCGAATCGGCGACAAGACCCGATTCGGTTTCGTTAAATTCGAGTCCGTTCTGCGCGGCGTTGAGCAAATCGCGCGCAAAGGATTCGTCGCCTCGATACCAGTGGAAGTTGATCAGCCCTTCGGTAAGCGTTTTCCACTCGTGAACATCGTCGAGCCAGATGGCGGTCTTCGTATCGCTCACGGTTTCCACGCCGTTTGCGTCCGTTACGCGCCAGCGCCACCAGAGGTTTGCGCCGGGCGGCAATGATCCGCTCTGGCGCATTTCCCATGTCCATGCCGCGTCCACGCGTGTGCCGGGAGTGAACTGCGGGAAGGCTTTGGCGATCACGTCTCCGCAGGTTTGTTGTTCGTTGCCGTACTCCAGCACGATGGATCGGATCTCCGCATTGGCGGTGATCGTGGCGCTAAATGTGGCTGAGATGGGGAAGTCGAACGTGACGCGGTCATTCGTCACATCGGCTGGGGAGGAGGCGAACGCCGAAGTTGGGAGAAGCAGGCTGACCGTGATGAGCAGAAGCGAGAGTGTTTTTATCCGCATGGGTACCTCAACTGTTTAAACTTGCACGAGTGTAACATGCAAAAGACGTATCATCCCCGGTTTGTTAACCCACCGTTGGTTTGAATGTTTATTCCGAGAACGGCAGGAAGGGCGGCAACAGCTCGCCGTGTGACAAATTTCTTGACACAATAACTTTGCGCCTGTAAAATCCGTCTGCTTTGCCGGGCAGATGCCCGGAAAAAATTTTGTTCGGGAGGAATCACCCCCTATGTACGCTATGCAAGGACTTACTTCGCTGGAGGAAATTGCCATCTGGGCTGTGTTTGGCGTTGCCATTCTCGGCTTGCTGTATGCGATTTTTCTCCGATCCCAGATCCTGCGTGAAGATAAAGGCACGGAGAAGATGCAGGAAGTCTGGAACGCGATCAAGGATGGAGCGGACGCCTATTTGAAAAGGCAGTTGCGCTCCATTTTGCCGTTAATCGGCGTTTTGACGATTGCGCTCTTTTTCTCCGTTTATATTGTTCCGCCTTCCCCCGAAGCGCTCGAACGCTTCGAAGGCGTGCCGGCGGAGACCGTCCGCTTGTGGATCGGTTTGGCGCGCGCGTTCGCCTTCGTGATGGGCGCGGGCTTCTCGCTGACAGTCGGACAGATCGGTATGCGCATGGCGGTGGAAGGCAATGTGCGCGTGGCTTCCGCTTCGAGGCGCTCGTTCGGCGACTCGCTCCGCATTGCGTATCGCGCCGGCACGATCACCGGAATGCTCACGGATGGACTTGGTCTGTTGGGCGGCACGTTGATCTTCATCGTTCTCGGCATCGCCGCGCCGGATGCGTTGCTTGGCTTCGGTTTTGGCGGCACGTTGCTCGCGCTGTTCATGCGCGTGGGCGGCGGCATCTTCACCAAAGCGGCTGACGTGGGCGCGGATTTAGTCGGCAAGGTCGAGGCAGGCATCCCGGAGGATGACCCGAGGAATCCCGCTGTGGTGGCTGACCTCGTGGGCGACAACGTCGGCGATTGCGCCGGCATGGCGGCGGATATCTTCGAATCCTACGAAGTGACGATCGTCTCCGGTTTGATTCTTGGTCTCGCCCTTTGGCACACGACCGGTCGTCTTGAGTGGATCATCTTCCCGTTGATGGTGCGCGGTATCGGCGTGCTTTCTTCGATCATCGGCACATACTTTGTGCGCGCTGGCGCAACCGGGAAAGCCCACGACGCGATGAGCGCGATCTTCAGCGGCTTCTTGACGTCCGCTGTGATCTCCGCCGTTCTGTTCTTCGTGGCCGGCTTCTTGTATATGAAAGACACAATGGCTGAGTTCGGCGGCTGGTGGAGGATGCCGGCGGCTGTGGGCGTTGGCGTGTTGCTCGCGATCGTCATTGACCGCCTCACCGAATATTTCACCGGCACGCATGCCCAGCCTGTGAACGATATCAAGAAAGCTGCCGACACAGGTCCCGCCACGTTGATCTTGAACGGCGTTTCGGTCGGCTTTGAATCGTCCGTGTGGTCGGTGCTTGTGATCGCTTTGACCATCGTCGCTTCGATCTTTATCTTCGGCACGATCCCCGACGTTACCGCTACGGAACGCGCGACGTTCATTTTATACGGCGTCGCCATGACCGGCATCGGCATGTTGACCCTCACCGGCAACAACGTGGCGATGGATTCGTTCGGTCCTATTTCAGATAATGCGAACGGCATCGGCGAGATGGCGTGGCACGGCCAAACCGACAAAGAGACCAAAGCCGCTCAGCAGATCATGGCTGACCTCGACGCGGTTGGCAATACAACGAAAGCCATCACCAAAGGCGTTGCCATTGGCTCTGCGGTGATTGCGGCTGTCTCGCTCTTCGGTTCGTTCCTCGTGGACGTTTCCCGCGCGCAGACCGCGCTGGGCGTCCCTCTCGAAGCGCAGATTCAATCTATTGGCATCCGCGTGGATGTGCCGCAAGTGTTCGTCGGCATGTTGGTTGGCGGCGCATTGCCGTGGCTGTTCTCTTCGTTCGCCATTCAGGCTGTCGCCCGCGCGGCTTCCTTGATCGTGTTGGAAGTCCGACGCCAGTTCAAATTGGGCGTGCTTGAAGGCAAGGTAGCCCCTGACTACAAACAAGCGGTCGGCATTTCCACAACTGCCGCGCAGAAAGAATTGGTTTCGCTGGCGTTGCTCGGCATCGTCACGCCGATCGTTGTCGGTTTGACCCTGCAAGTGGAAGCGCTCGGCGGTATGCTGGCTGGTATCATCGTCTCCGGTCAGTTGCTGGCGGTGTTCCTCAACAACTCCGGCGGCGCGTGGGATAACGCCAAGAAGCTCATCGAAGACGAGCCGAAAGACCCTGCCAAGAATCTCGGCAAAGGTTCCGAACGTCACAAGGCTGGCGTGGTAGGCGATACGGTCGGCGATCCGTTCAAAGACACGGCGGGTCCCGCGCTCAACCCGATGATCAAGGTGGTCAACCTCGTCGCTGTGATCGTCGCTCCGATCGTGGTGCAATACTCCGGCGGCGGCTCGATCGGCGTCTGGGCGGTTGCCGCGGCGTTGATCGCCCTCCTCGCTTGGGCTGTGATGCGCTCGAAAGCTCCCGCAGAGTCGATGACGAAGTAAGAGTTGCGTCGTTTTTAAACTTACAAATCGCCGTGGAATCTCCACGGCGATTTTTTCTTTATGAATTCATAGGTTAGAATTAGGATTCGACGTTCGTTTTGCCCCGATTTGTCCGAGGTAGCTAGAGGATGGTTGTATGATTGATAAACAGCCCGAAAAGATCAGAAAAAGAAGTTTGAGCGATGAGTTGCGCACACTCGGCGGGATCATGTTCGATGCCGACAAGAAGCGAAGCAATGTCCTGTTTTTTACCACGCAGAGCCAATATATTTCTTACTATGAGGGGATAATCAAACAGCTGGTCGACTCGTATAAGAAAGATATCGTCTATTTGTCATCCGATTCGAAAGATCCAATTTTTACATCAGGCACACCAGGAGTCATTCCTTATTACGCGGAAACGTTTCTGCCGTTCGTATTTCCGTTGATCGATTACCCCGTTGTGGTGACGACGGTCCCTGATTTACACCAGTATAAAATCAAGCGGTCTTTTTCCGGCGCAAATTATGTCTATGTCTTTCACGCCCTCGTAAGTTCACACATGATGTATCGTTTGGGCGCATTCGATTTTTACGATACGGTGTTTTGTTGTGGACCGCATCATGTAGCGGAGATCCGACGGACAGAAGAACTGTATGGATTGCCTTCGAAAGACCTTTATGAAGTTGGATACTATCGTCTGGAAAAAATTTATCAGCAACATCAGGAGTTTGTAAAGTCAAACCCGGTGGAAGTAACCGCCAATGGGCTGGTACTTGTTGCGCCCGGCTGGCACGACTCTAACATTTTGAATACTTGCGGGGAGGAGTTGATCAAATCTCTGCTTGCGGAGGGCTTCAATGTTGTACTTCGCCCTCACCCCATGACCATTGCAAAATCACCGGATGTGTTAACCCGGATTCGAAAGCTTTTTTCGAATAGTGAACACTTTCAACTCGATACTGCGACCACCTCTGAAACCTACCTGCACCGGGCGGATGTAATGATCTGCGATTGGTCCGGGGTCGCGTTGGAATACGCATTTGGCACAGAACGTCCCGTATTGTTCATTGATCTGCCGCGCAAAATCTATAACGCAGAATACGAGAGGCTCGGCATGGAACCTCTTGAGGTGAGAATTCGAGATCAGATCGGCAAACAAATATCCCCGGAGCGGGCGAGCGAAGCCGGCAAGATTGTGCTTGAATTTCTGGATCGCAAACGGGATTATCGAGACCAAATTCTTCAAGTTCGCCACGATAATGTTTTCAATTTCGGACGATCATCCATTGTTGGCGCGGAAATCATCATGCGCATGGTAGCCGAAGGGAAGAAGGGGAGAGCCGCCTAACGCTTCAAGCGATGTTTTGTAGAATTGTCCGAATCATTTCTGCGGTAATTTTCTGAGGGTGATTTTCAAGACGCTCTACGTTGATATTTTTGAGAATGTGAGCGAAATCCGATTCTTTGATGCCAACAGCCGATAGATTTGTAGCCAACCCGAGGGTGGATACAAGTTTCTTGATTGCCGCGCGTCCGGCAGACGGATCTGCAACATTCAATAGATTGCACAATTCATCGAGAAGATGACTTACGAATCCCATGCCCGTGGGGTGATTGCAATCCTTGTCTGTGATGGCGCCGGCAAGCGCAAAAAACTCTCCCAGAGTGAGAGCTACAGCGTGCCCATGCGGTATTCCAAAGGTGACGGTAAGAGCATAAGATACTGCATGTGGGGCGGTGGTTTTGCTGATGTTAATCGCTTGTCCCGCCAGGAGGGCGGCTTGGCTTAGATTGATCTTTGCTTGAAGATTGTTTTCGCAAATCGCGGAGACGAGAGCCTCGTATGCCAGTTGAATGGATTGTTTGGCAAACCCTCTTGATTCTTCCGTGGAGTTTGCGCTCCAGTACGACTCGATGCCTTGCGACAATGCATCCAATCCGGAGGCGGCCGCAAGGTTCGGAGGAACGCTCAGTGTCAAGTTGGCGTCTATCAACGCAACCGTAGGTAATATATTTTGGTGGGCTATTGAGTATTTTGTGTTGTTTTTATATAAGACCGCAAAGTGTGTTGCTTCTGCCCCCGAGCCGGCAGTTGTGGGGATGGCAATCATCGGGATGCGGGGAGATTCAGAGGATGTATGCCCGCTTGACTCGGTTATTGTCTTAATATCCCGATGGGCAAATGTGCGGATCAATTTTGCGGTATCCAGAACGCATCCCCCGCCGATTGCTATGACAGCGTCGAAAGTGTGCTTGTTAAGAAATTCAATCCCGCGCTCCACCTCTTGAATTTCCGGCAACGAAGTTGAAACCGAGAATCGGATATTTCCTGAATCGCCGAAAACTTGTTCGATTTCCTGCTTTGCGCCGCAGGCTTCGTAGGAAGCGCCGCCGGTGACAAGCAGAGGTTTTTTGATCTGCAATTCGGAGGCGATCCTCCCGAGCAAACGAATGCCGCCGTGTTCGAAAATGATTCTTTGATTCATTTGGCGCAATGCTTCATGAAATTTTGTTTGTTTTGCTCCGGGGTGGTGGTCGGTCTTCCAAGGTTTACTCTAGCTCCTTTGTTTACAACAACCTCCAATAAAACAGGACCCTTTGCGTCTTGAAGCCAGTTTAATGCGGATACTAAATCAGGCAAAGTGGATGCTCGCCGCGCTTCTTTGTAGCCACAACCAAGAACGATCTCTGGGATGTTGATTGACAGGGCGCCAGTAGGCTGACCTCCCACTGAGTCGTGCGCGCCGTTGTTGAGAACAATATGTTTGAAGTTCCCGACTGGTTGATGACCGATCGTGATTATGCCGCCCATGTGCATGATGAATGCGCCGTCTCCGTCAATACAATAGATTTTCCTCTCTCGTTTTTGGAGGGCAATTGCCAGCGCGATCTGGGAGGCGTGACCCATCGAGCCTACGGTATAAAAATCCTGTCCCATTTCAAGCTGACCGGCGTTAGCGCGATATTCAAATAATTCTCGCGAGATCATGCCTGTTGTGGAAACAACGATATCTTGCGGTTGTAATGACTTTCCAATTTCCTGGACCGCTCGTTCTCTTGATAACCCCGCGTTGGTATTCGATGCAGGAGCTTTGCCTGCGTATTTATGAAAACTATCCTTTTGAACAACTAAGGCGCATGGGCGATTTTCTTCAATGACGACGCTCATTAGTTCGTTTATTGTTCTTCGCGCCGCTTTATGTTCTTTTGGAAGAATTTTGTATGGAACATCGAGGGCGCCCAGTAAAGCCGGGGTTATCTCTCCCTGTTTAATGTGTTGCGGTTCATCGTGCGCACCGGGTTCGCCTCGCCAGCCGATCAGCAACACGAGTGGGATGTGATAAACGGCGGGATCTGCCAGGGAGGTGATGGGGTTGACCGCGTTCCCCAACCCTGAATTTTGCAAATACACGAGCCCGATCCCGCCGGTGGCCAGATGGTGACCTGTAGCAAGCGCAATCGCCCCCCCTTCATTTGCTGTGATGAGATGCCGCTGTGCGGGGACTGTATCAGAGACCAATAGGCAAAAATCTTTGAGTAACGAATCTGGGACGCCTGCAAAAAAGTCAACCCGGTTTTTCTGAAGTTCCTCAAAAAGCCAGGCTGGATCCAACATATTATTTCTCTCCGGGAATTAAGTTGATGATCTGTTTGATCGGCATGCACATTTCTTCCGCTTCCAGTGCGCGCCCGTTTTGCAAGATCAATTCTGCGGTCTTGACCATGCTTGGGTACGCGCTGCGCAATAATTGATTCGCGTAAATCACCACCCTGCCGCCCATTTTATAGATTTCATCCTCGGTCATCTGCGGATAGGCGCTGGGCACCAGCACGAGGGGAGCATGATTCTCGTACGTGTTATAGGTTTGACAAAACTTGAAGAGTTGACTGGTATCCTTGTCTTTGCTATGGATCAGGATCGCATCAGCGCCTGCTCCCGTATATGCTTTAGCCCTTTGGAGTGCGTCCTCGACGCCCTTATCTAAAATAAGCGACTCGATTCGCGCGATGATCGAAAAGTCGTTTGTGATCTGCGCTTGTTTGCCGCGCCTGATTTTGTCGCAGAATGCCTCGATACTGTCTTGTGTCTGGTCAACGTCGGTTCCGAACAGAGAATTTCGCTTTAGCCCTGTCTTATCCTCGATGACTACTGCCGATAATCCAAGCCTTTCCAGCGAACGAACCATATGCGCAAAGTGTTCGGTTTCGCCGCCGTTATCGCCGTCGAAAATAATGGGTTTTGTTGTGATCTCAAGAATTTCCTCCACCGTTTGCAGTCTGGATGTGAGGTCAACCAAACCCGTATCTGGTTTTCCCTTGGACGTTGAATCCGTCAGACTGCTGATCCATAACGCGTCGAACTCGCGGGTGCTGTTGCCGACCTCGACGCTGGCGTTTTCTGCGATCAAGCCCGTCAGCCCGTTATGAGATTCGATCACGCGCACGATGGTTTTTGCCTCCAGTTGGCGGCGGAAAAGGCTGCGCCGAATTTCTGGTGTTGTTCCAAATTGCCGTTTCGCTTGGATCAACTGTGTGGACGAAACTCCGGCGGTATACGCCGGTTCGACGAGCTCCCCGCCCCACTCCTTTAATGCGTCTATTACCCGCTGACGCGTTTCGGCTTGGACGCCTGTTTTCCAATCATCACCATGCACCACGAAATCCGGTTTCAGCATTCGAAGGTTGGGCACGTAGTCCAGCGTGTTCTGCGGTACTACTTTGGACACGCCGCGAAGGTTTTCAATGATGAGTTTTCTTTGTTCGAACGTCATAAACGGAAGTCGTTTATAGCTTGCAATGGCTTCGTCTGTTAATAAGCCTATGATGACATCGCCAAGTTTCTGGGCGACATTAATTATGTTCAAATGCCCGGGATGAATGATGTCGGCGCTCATGCCGACGTAAACTTGTTTGGTCATGGGCTCTTATTCACTTTTTTCCGAGACAGCCTCATCGTCCTTTTTTGCGAATCGATCCTGAATCATCGCTATGAAGCTCTTGATCTTCCTCCAGAATGCCCTGAAGAACAAAGAAACAGCGAGAAAGACCGCTAAAAGGACTTGCAGAATTGTTCCGGTTGCGACCGGATCAAGATAACTGGGATCTGACGGTAAAGGCGCGAAAAACATGGCACACTCTCCTTTTTCTATTGAGTCTGAATAATGGGCGGCGCCCGGGATTATAACCCGGTTTGAATGGCTTCATGGCGTATTTTCTATCGGGCGATTGCACGCTTGACTACTTGCCGAGTCGGTTAATTTCGTCGTAACATCCTCTGTCCGAAAAATATAAACAGTGTCCTTGAAATAATAGGATCTATTTTCCAACATGGGAAGGTTTGCTGCAAAATACTCGTTTAAGACGATGCGAAAGATGTTGACCGGTGTAGTGTCCTCGGCAACCAGGTTGTTTTCCGCATCGGGCAAGTAATAGGCTGCAAAGGTGGAAAAACGGTCTCGCAAGCAAGTATTTTCGGAACTTGTAAAATCGGTCAACATGCCAGGTCCGTGATCTGCCTGTAAGATAATGATGGGCGGCACAGTGGATTGGGAAAGAATGGTGTCGATCGTTTCTTCCAACAGACGGTTGACGTTTTCCACCTGTCCCGCGTATTCTGTCTTGTATTCATCCAGGGTGCCGGGGAAATTATTGGCATCGTTGAATGTAAACCCGTATCTGGGTGAGATTGGGGTTCCTTCTCCGTCGAACACGAAAGGCGGGTGAGGGGAAACGATGTGTGCGAATACGAATTTGGGCCCGCGGATTGAAAGACTCTCGGTTATTGTTCTGAAGTTGTAGAGAACTAATTCGCGATGGGATGCGTTCGTGGGATAAAATGCCACCTTGCTGATCAGCGGGCCCAGGAAATTTAAGCGTGACTTTTCGATTAAATTTCCTTCATGTTCTGTAAGTTGCATGGGGAGGGGTTTAAAATAGACATCCGTCTTCTTGTTATTGGTAATGTCCCAATCGGTGGCAATGGATATTGTGGTGTAGCCGCGATTCTTTAGAAAAGATTGCGCCGCGTTATGTTCGATATATGGCTTGGCTTGCCACCAGAAGAGACTTTCCTCCATGCCTTGGGTAAATTCTGGTAGATAATTCATGTTCAGCGTTGAAGCGACTGACGCCACAGTCTTCGCGTAGTTTGACTGTGATTCCGACGGCACAATAAAGCCTCTATCTTTCAGGCGTTGAATAAAATCTGAGTTATCGTAATCGTAGTAATCCTGTAAAACATCCGCCCGTCCATAGCCGTCGAGCACGAGGTAGTAAATATCCGGAGAATTCTCCGATAGGATGGATCCCTCTGTTAGCGGCGCATCCAATTCGTCAATATCGTTCAGATACGCCTTCCAATCTGGTTCAAGGTAAATGGGGATCACGCGCGTCAGGGTGGCGATTAGCAAAAATGCCGGTGTTGCGGTCGCGACCAAATTCAGTTGCCGCAGATTCACAATCTTTTTTCTTAAGATGTAGAAGATCGCAGTCCATGTTGTGGCAAGAATTATCACCAGGGTCAAGACAATCTCGAAATACTCTGAGGATGCGTACATTACCACCACAAACATAAATAAGTAGAGACTTGACCATTCCTTGTCGCCGGTGATTCTCTGGAGAAAAAAATAAACAGGCGCCAACAAGACCCACATGACGATAAGCGGCCTGACTAGTTTTGTCGGCGAAATGAATACAGCCGCTTGGATGTGGTAGTCAAACAAAAGATAAGATAATGTTAGCAATGCGGCGGGTATTAGCGGCGCGAAATTTTCCCTCAGTCTGGAAAATAAATTTCTGGTGGTTGTATGGGAGAGGTGCAAAGAACTCATGCCTCGATATCGTTGTGAATTATCACGAATTATACCGATAGATTACATGAGATCTCACAACAGAATTGTTTGGTTTGCCGAAATATTCTTTGCAGTTAAGATAGCGCATGCAGATGGAGAAGCTTGCTCCCGTACAAATGTCTGACGCATAAACGCGTCTACGATTTTGTAAACCTCTTCTGCCACTCGAACAACTTATTCAACGCCTCGATGGGCGATAGGCTGTTCACGTCGATCTCTTTCAACTCATCAAGGATCGGACTCGATTCGGGAAACAGCGCAGCTTGTTGTGCCGCGTGCGGATTGATCTTCACCGCCCGCCCCGAAGTCTTCTCGAGTTCCGCCATGATCTCGCTTGCGCGTTGGATGACGGGCGCGGGCAAGCCAGCCAATTGCGCCACATGGATTCCGTACGAACGGTCTGCGCCGCCGGGCACGATCTTGTGCAGGAACACAACTTTATCGTCCGCCTCGCTGACTGCCACGTTGTAATTCCGCACGCCGGGCAATAACTCGGCGAGTTGGGTCAACTCGTGATAATGCGTGGCGAATAAAGTTTTCGCTCGAAGATGCGGACGATTATGAATGAACTCGATCACCGCCCACGCGATCGAAACGCCGTCGTATGTTGACGTGCCGCGTCCGATCTCGTCGAGGATCAACAGCGAGCGCGATGTGGCGTGATGCAAAATATTCGCCGCCTCCACCATCTCCACCATAAAAGTAGATTGCCCCGCGTGAATTTCATCTTGTGCGCCGATGCGCGTGAAGATTCGGTCCACGAGTCCGATATCTGCCGACGCGGCTGGCACGAACGATCCCATCTGCGCCATCAACACGATCAGCGCGGTCTGCCGCAGATACGTAGACTTGCCCGCCATATTCGGTCCCGTGATGACTCGCACCACCTCGCCTTTTTCAAACAGGACATCGTTCGGGATGTAGCGTTCGCCTCGCAACGTTTGTTCGACAACGGGATGCCTGCCTTCGTGGATCTCCAACCCGCTTCCTTCGCGGACGTGGGGCTTGATGTACCCACCCAAAGCCGCCGCCTCCCCCAAAGCGGACAAGACATCCACCTCGGCAATCGCCCGCGCCGTGGATAAAAGTTGATGCGCAGACTTTGCGAGTTCGGCGCAGGCTTCGCGGAAGAGTCGCGTTTCGATCTCTTTGATCCGTTCTTCGGCGTTCAACACCAGCGTTTCGTATTCTTTCATCTCGGGCGTGATGAACCGCTCGGCGTTGACGAGCGTCTGTTTGCGGATGTAATGCTCGGGTGCTTTTTCTGCCGCGCCGCGCGAAATTTCGATGTAATAGCCGAAGACTTTGTTGTAGCCCACCTTGAGCGTTTTGATCCCCGTGTTCCCGCGTTCAACCGATTCGAGATTGGCGATCCAATCGCGCGCATGTTTCGACGCGTCAATAACGGAATCCAACTCTTGCGAATACCCTGCGCGGATGACTCCCGTATTTTGCAACGTAGACGGCGGGTCGTCGTCAATCGCGTTTTCCAACAGAGTCAATTGCTCGTGAAGCAAATCAATCGTTGGCAGATGCGAACTCTTTTTCCCGATTGCTTCAACAAGGCTTGGCAACGCCGCTAATGTGCTCCGCATTGCCACAAGATCGCGCGGCTGTGCCTGCCCGGCGATGACTCGATTGACGAGCCGTTCGAGGTCGGCAATAGGCTTGAGCGTGTTGCGAACCTCCGCGCGGACCATTCCCTGCTGGAAGAAATATTCCACGCCGAATTGACGTTGCTGAATCTTTGCCACATCAAGTAGCGGCTGGCTGACCCACTGATGGATGAGCCGCTTGCCCATCGGCGTGATCGTGAGGTCGAGCGTGCCAAGCAGTGACCCTTTTCGTTCGCCCCTCAGAGTTTCATCGAGTTCAAGATTGCGGCGCGTGGATGCGTCGAGCGTCATAAACTCCGAAAGATGATAAGAGCGCAACGATGTCAGCAATTTCAGCGCGTCGGGTTGAGTCTCTTTGATATATTGCAACAACCCGCCCGCGGCTCGCACCGAGAGGCTGTTTGGTTTCAATCCGAATCCGTCGAGTGTGGAGGAGTTGAAGTGAGTCAACAACGTTTCTGTGCATTTGCCCGGCTCGAATTTCCACGATGCCCACGATGTGAGGTGACTCGAGATTTCATTTGGCAGAGTTTGGCTATCGGGATGCAAGACTTCGGCGGGATGTAGGCGAGTCAATTCCGCGCGGAGGGATTCGATGGGAAGTTCGGTGACGGCGAATTCTCCAGTGGTCACGTCGGCATACGCGACTGAAGCAGTTTGCCCGTCGGAATTGAACGAGGGCGAAGCGTCCAGTAAAACCGAAGCAATGTAGTTGTTCGCGTCGCCTGGCAAGAGCCCCGGTTCGGTCACAGTCCCCGGTGTGACGACTCGCACAACCTTGCGCGGGAAGAGCCCCTTGACCGGCGTGTCGCCAACTTGCTCGCAGATGGCGACGTGATAGCCTTTTTCGATGAGCCGCCCGAGATAATTTTCAACGGCGTGATAGGGAATTCCAGCGAGCGGCACGCGCGTGCCTTTGCCGATGGGCTTCGAGGTGAGGACGATGTCGAGTTCGCGCGCGGTGATCTCGGCATCTTCGTCGAAGGTTTCGTAAAAATCGCCGAGGCGAAAAAATAGGATCGTGTTCGGGTGTTCGCGTTTGATCTCGAGATACTGCTGGCGGATCGGAGTGACATCATCGTTGGGCATGGCGTGATTTTACTATGAGGCTGTATAATCCGTTTAAATTTTTGATTACAAACCGTCCCGCAGGTTTTGAGCGCGCAACAAGGTTTTCAAAAAAACCTGCGGGCCGTTCATTATTTTTTGGAGCAGAGCGATGTATAAACTTGTTTTGGTTCGACATGGTCAAAGCGTTTGGAATCTTGAGAATCGCTTCACAGGTTGGACGGACGTCGGGCTGACCGAGCAGGGCAGGGCGGAGGCTCACGAAGCGGGTCGCCTGTTGAAGTCGGAAGGATTCGTGTTCGATGTCGCGTACACGTCTGTGTTGCGGCGGGCGATCCAAACATTGTGGACGATCTTGCAGGAGTCGAATCTCGAATGGATTCCCGTCACGAAAGCGTGGCAATTGAATGAGCGTCATTACGGCGCGTTGCAGGGATTGAACAAGTCGGAGATGGCGGAAAAGTATGGCGAGGCGCAAGTGAAAGTTTGGAGGCGCAGTTATGACGTGCCGCCACCCGCGTTGGAACTGACGGATGAACGTCATCCGAAATTTGATCCGCGTTACGCTTCGTTGACGCCCGAACAGATGCCCGCCACTGAATCGTTGAAAATAACTTTGGATCGCGTTCTCCCGTATTGGCATTCTACGTTGAGTCCCGCGATTCAATCGGGCAAGCGCATTATCGTCGCCGCGCATGGCAACAGCATCCGCGCGATGGTGAAATATCTCGATAACATTTCGGATGCGGAGATCACGGAGTTGAACATCCCGACAGGCGTTCCGCTTGTCTATGAGTTGGATAAAAACTTGAAGCCGATGAAGCATTATTATCTCGGCGACCCTGAGGAAGCGGCAAAGAAAGCCGCGGCGGTGGCGGGGCAGGGCAAGGCGAAGTGACCAGATTCAAAAACTCCGAGGTCTTCAAGACCTCGGAGTTTTCTACGCATCTTCCACGCGAATTTTTATACGAACTGCATAAACATTTCACTGGCGATATCCGCACCGATTCAGCGTCGCGGATTCTGTACAGCACCGACGCGAGTATCTATCAGATCGAACCGCTGGGAGTTGTGATTCCGCGCACGCAAGAAGAGTTGCATGCGGCGGTTGAGTTGGCGGCGAAATATACGATTCCAATTTTGCCGCGTGGTGCAGGGACATCGTTGGCAGGGCAGGCAATTGGCGAGGCGTTGATCCTCGATTGCTCGCGCTGGTTGGACAAGATCATTGAGATCAACGCGGAGGAGGGATTTGCAATCGTCGAGCCTGGCGTTGTCCTTGCTGACCTGAACAAAGCCGCATCAAAGCACGGACTGATGTTTGGTCCCGACCCTGCCTCCGCCGAACGCGCGACAATGGGCGGCGTGATCGCAAACAACGCGACGGGCGCGCATTCGATCGTCTATGGCGTGAGCGCGGATCATATTTTGGAAGCGGATGTGATTTTGGGAGATGGGGGCTTGGAAAGATGGGGAACTGTGAGTGAAAAGTTATCAGTGAACAGTGAGCAGTCAAGGATGGTTTCGGCGGTGTTGGAGATTCGCGAGAAGTATGCGGAGGCGATAAAGCAGAATTATCCAAAGACATGGCGGAATGCGGCGGGGTATCGGTTGAATTATTTATTGCCGTGGACGGCATCCGCGCCGCCGCGATGGGAGGGGATGTATCCGCGTGTTTCAAATTTGAATCTCGCGCCATTGATTGCAGGGTCGGAAGGCACGCTGGCGGTGATTCGCAGAATGAAGGTGAATCTCGTGCCGAAACCGAAGCATACGATTCTTGTTGTCCTTTCGTACGCGAGCGTCGTGGATGCGTGCGATGATGTGCCGCGCTTGTTGACTCACAATCCGTCCGCGATTGAGTTGATTCCAAACACGATCATCCGCGCGGCGCGCAATTCGGCGGGATACGCGAGCGAGGCAAGTTGGATTGACGGTAATCCCGCCGCGTTGTTGGTTGTGGAGTTTAGCGGCGATGACGCCGACTCTTTGAAAACAAAGGCGAGTGGTCTCGATACGACGCAAAGCGCTTCGACTACGGTCTTCGCCTCCGCTCCGCTTCGCTCAGACCTCCGCTCAGCGCGAGGCGGTGAAAAAATTTTTATTGCCAAATCAAATGAAGACCAAGCGCGGATTTGGAATGTCCGCAAGATGGGGCTTGGCTTGCTGGATTCTCAACCGCGTTCGGCGCGTCCGATCGCGTTCATTGAGGATTGCGCGATACCCGTCGAGCGCCTGGGCGAATTCGTGCGCGAGGTGGAGAAGATTTTATCCGCGCATGGAACGGAAGGCGGGATATACGCGCACGCCTCGGCGGGATGTTTGCACATTCGTCCTGTGTTGGATTTGAAGACGAGTCGCGGCGTGGAGAGTCTGCGCTCGATTAGCGAAGCGGTTCTTTCTCTGACGTTGAGTCTGGGCGGCGCGATGAGCAGTGAACACGGCGACGGCTTGGCGCGTTCGGAGCATCTCGCGCGCGCATACGGTCCTGATGTGATAGAAGCGATGCGTCTGCTGAAAAACGCGGCGGACCCAAATCATATTTTGAATCCAGGCAAGATCATTCACCCGCAAAAGATGGACGCGAATTTGCGCTATGGCGTGGACTACAAAACCGAAGCATGGAAGCCGAGTCTTTCATTTGATCGGCAGGGCAGTTTCGAGCTGGCTGTCGAGCAGTGTAATGGTCAAGGCGTGTGCAGGAAGTCCACAGGCGTGATGTGTCCGTCGTTTCATGCGACGCGGGACGAGATGTACTCGACGAGGGGGAGGGCGAATTTGTTGCGGGAGTTGATAAGAGGTACACAGGTAGACAGGTATACAAGTACACAGGTGAAGGCTGGATCAATCGTAAATCGTAAATCGGAAATCGAAAATTCAGTTTTTTCTGCGCTTGACCTTTGTTTAGCATGCAAGGGTTGCAAGGCGGAATGTCCCAGCGGGGTGGATATGGCGAAGTTGAAGTATGAGTTTGAGAACGAATATTACAAGACTCATCGTCGTCCGCTGCGGGATTATGTGTTCGGGTATTTTCATGTCGTGGCGAAGATGATGACGTACGTCGCGCCGCTGGCGAATGGGTTAATGGAGTTCGCGCCGACGAAGAAGTTGATCACGAAGGCGTTGGGGTTAGCGGAGGAGAGGGCGTTGCCGAGGATTGCTTCACGCCATGTCACTCTGAGCGGAGCGAAGAGTCTCAGTCACGACGAGGAGATTCTTCGTCGCCGCTACGCGGCTCCTCAGAATGACATGCCAAAAGTTATTTTTCTTCCCGATGTGTTTTCCCGTTACATCGAACCTCAAGTGGAGGAAGCGGCGTTGGAAGTGTTGACGATGTGCGGATACGATGTCCGCGTGTTGTCGATCGTCGGCGCGGGGGCGTCTCTGTTCTCGAAGGGATTCGTGGATGCGGCGCGGCGTCACGCTAGGAAAATGCTGAAGTTGTTGAATCAGGTTGACCCGTCGCGTGAAGCGTTTATCGTCGGGGTGGAGCCTCCAGAAATTTATCTTCTGAAAAATGATTACGCGGATCTGCTTCCTGAATCCGCTGAGGAAATTAGCGTGCGTGAGTCGAAAGTCTGGTTGTTGGATGAGTTCTTGTTGCGATCATCGTCGTTTGCTGCCTTGCGCGTAGCCAGACTGGGTAATCTGGGGAATCGAAATGAAATTGGGAATGAAAATCGAAAAATAAAATTTCATCCGCATTGCCACCAACGCGCGGAGGGACCGTCGGCGGACGGAATCGCAAGCGGGGCGAAGGCAAGCGTGGAGTTGTTGCGCGCGTGTGGCTTTGATGTAGAGTTGAGCGACGCGGGTTGTTGCGGCATGGCAGGGACGTTCGGTTTCGAGGCTGAGCATTATGAGGTTTCGATGAAGTTGTTTGAGGGCGCAGTGAGAAGAGGAATAGTGAATAGAGGAGGAGAGAGTAGAAAGTGGAAAGTGGAAAGTGAGATCGCGCACTCGGAAATCGAAAATCGAAAATCGGAAATCGCTTCTACAGGCGCGGCGTGCAGGATGCAAGTGCGGCACGGAAGCGGACTCGAAGCGCGGCATCCTATCGAGTGGGTGAGGGAGGCGTTGGTGAGTGGGAGTTTTAACCCCCTCCCGTCCTCCCCCGAATACGACGACAAAATTCTGTATGCGGATTCAAACTACATCTCGTCGGATTCGGGGGATGTGAATGTGAAGTTGGAATGAATATTTTTATTTCTACCCAAGTTGAAGCTTCCCCCTCCCCAAATTCGACAGGTTTATCGTCGCATTTGGGGAGGGCAGGGGTGGGGCAGAAAGGATGCAACGATGCCACGTAAAAAACGAAGCAACCCAAAAACCATGAATTTCGCGGGAAAACTCCGCAAAGACCCGACTCCTGCCGAGCGAAAACTCTGGTCAAAGATTCGCAACGACCAATTAGGCGTTACATTCCGCAGGCAACACGCTATTGGCAATTACATCCCCGACTTTGTCTGTATAGAGAAGAAACTCGTCATCGAACTGGATGGCAGTCAGCATCTTGAACAAAAAGAATATGACGAGGAAAGAACAAAGTACCTGAAAGTAGAAGGCTATCGCGTGATCCGCTTTTGGAATAATGATGTGATGAAGAACTTGCAAGGGGTTATACTTTCGATCATGCAGGCAACCGAAGATAACGCAAATCACTGAGGAGTATTACACATGGCAAAGATCAACATCATCACAAAGGGCGGGTCGGGCACGGTTCAATACATCGAAGGCTCGTTGTTCAAAAAGAATACCTGCGAGTTTTACTGGGAATTTGGCGGAGCCGACACGGTTGCGATCATCTGGTTCCCGAAAACGGATGCGGAGTGGGATGCGAAATATCCCTGGGCGGCGGGGCGGCGCATGGAGATCGTGAAAGACATGGCGGAACAAGTCCGCAAGAAACAAGCGCCCTCGTCCACGCTGAGGTGGGAAGAGGGAACCGTGCTTCTGGTCAATGGGTGAAATAATCGGAAATCCTCTCAGAAATGTCTCCCTGAGCGGCAGCGAAGGGTCTCAACCATCAACATAAGAGACCCTTCGGTCGTGGCACAATGCGCCACTCCCTCACATCGTCCCGCACTGAGAATTAAATTTCCGTGTTTTCCGTGGAATCCGTGTACAAAAAAGCAGTTTGTATGTAGCGGTCGACGGGCAACTCTCTCCGTTATAATTGCCGCGTCTGCCTCATGAACTTCAACACCGCGCTCTTTCTGTTTCTCTTCCTCCCGTTCTTCCTCATCGCGTATTTCATTGCCCAGCCGCGTTGGCGTCCCGTGTTGGGCATCCTCGCCAGCGGACTCTTTTACGCGTGGGGGAGTCCGATCAATCTCGTGTTCATCGCCGCGTTGATCGTTGCCAATTACGCGTTGGCGCAGTTATTCACATCCCGATTCTCAAAATGGATTCTGCCTCTCGGACTGCTCGTCAACCTCGGCGCGCTCGCCTTCTTCAAACTGTTTCTCGCCTACGGGTACCCGCTCTTTTTCGGACTCGACAGATTCTTCCCCGCCCGACTCACGACCCTGCTCGATTCGCTGACCTTCCCCCTCGGCTTGTCGTTCATCAGTTTTCAACTCATTTCGTATATACTCGATGTCCACAAAGGGACAGTTCAGCCAGAGAAGGATTTCATCTCGTTTGCGTTTTACGTATTGATGTTCCCGAAATTGCTCGTCGGTCCCATCGTCCGTTATCGAAGCCTTGCCGAACAACTACCCAGCCCAACTATAAACGCGGACCAAATCGCTAACGGCATTCGTCGCTTCTTGAAAGGCTTTGCGAAAAAAATATTGATCGCCGATGTCCTCGGCGTCACAGTGGACGCAGTCTTTGGCTTGCCTACGTCCGCGCTTACGCCCGCATACGCATGGATGGGCTTGGTTGGGTATGCCCTGCAAATTTACTTTGACTTTTCAGGCTACACCGATATGGCGATCGGGCTTGCCATGATGATGGGCTTTCGCTTCATCGAGAACTTCGATCTCCCCTACCTCTCGCAATCCATCGGCGACTTTTGGCGGCGTTGGCATATTTCCCTATCCACGTGGTTCCGCGATTATGTCTTCTTCCCCCTCGAACGCAAACGGATTCCCGTCATCGGTCAATCGCTGAATATCCTTATCGTATTTTTGCTCACTGGATTATGGCATGGCGTCGCGGTCAATTTTGTAGTGTGGGGTCTGCTTCACGGCTTCTTCATTGTGCTCGAAAACCTGTTCCTCAATCGCTGGTTGCAAAGATCGTTTCAACCGATCCGTCACCTCTACGCGCTCGCGATCATTTTACTCACATGGCTCGTCTTCCGTTCGCCGAGCCTCGATTACACAATCGAATACCTGCGCCTACTCGGCGGCATGGTTCAAACGCCGTTCCCGCTTTCATTTCACGATACGCGCCCGCTTCCTTTCATCGAGCCATCGTTCCTCATTGCGCTCGCGGCAGGTTTGTTGTTCGCATTGCCGTTCGGCGTCCGTTTTCAAAGCGATGAGCAAAGATCGTTCGCGCGCACACTCGCAAGCGACATCCTCTTGATCGCGCTGTTCATTTTGTCCGTCGGCATGATGGCAACCAACGGTTTCGTTCCGGGTATTTATGAAGGCTTCTAAATGACGCGCCATTACGCTAAACTTTTCATTGTTCTTTTTCTTGGGATGCTCCTCATCCCATTGCGGACTCTCGCCTTCGACCCCTACGCCATCGAAGACTCTTTCTACACCCGCGCGCGCCTCGTCACATGGACCTCGAACCTGCGTCTAACCCTCGGCGACCGCGTCTTCCCGAAAGTTGTCGTCGGCGATGACGGCTGGCTCGTCTACACCGCGGAGGGCGACCTCGATGTGTACGAGAAATCCGCATCATTCACAGAGGAACAGCTGGCGCAGTTTCAAGTCAATCTGGATGCGCTATCTTCGGCTTATGCGGAGCGCGGTATCATGCTGGTTGTCGTTATCGTGCCGAGCAAAAACACCATTTACCCGGAGCGCGTGCCATCCCAAATCGCCCGGATTGGAACTGAATCGAAATTGGATCAGGTTGCCGCCTATCTTTCCGCGCATGGCGAGACTCAGATTCTTGATCTCCGTCCAGCCCTCTTGCAAGCCAAAACCGAACGGGAAATTTATCTCGCCACCGACACGCATTGGAACGATTACGGCGCCTACCTGGCGTATTCTCTTTTGATTGAGCGGTTGGGCGAATCCTATCCGAATCTTTCCCCGCGCCCATTGTCAGATTTCGCAGAGCAATTGCTGGAGCCTGAGTCGCTCGACCTTGCCAACGTGATCGGCGCCACTTCGCTGACCGAGTCAAAACTCCGACTCGCTCCCAATTTTGACCTTGCCACATCGTACAAAACCATTAACCTCGGCGGACGCAAATTATTATTCTCATATAACCCGGATGAAACGTTGCCGAACCTCGTCATCTACTACGACTCATACTTTTTCAACGTCAACCCCATGCTAGGCGAACATTTTCATCGCGGGATATTTATCCAAAATTTCAGCGGCGGCGGGATCTGGAATTTATCATGGGTGGATGAACAAGAACCTGATGTGGTCGTCATCGAATTTGCCGAACGTTATTTGGACGACCTGTTCAAGTTCATCGACCCAAACCGTTAGTATAGCGAGGGGGAATCAACATGAAAAATATCAAGGTCGGCACATCGGGTCGTCACGGAAAAATCCAATATGTCGAAGGCTGGCTGAAAAAGAATACCTGCGAGTTCTACTGGGAATTCGGCGGCGGTGACACGGTTGCCATGGTCTGGTTCCCAGCCGAAGCGGAGTGGGATGCGCTGTATCCATGGGCAAAAGGAAGGAGACGTGAAATTCTCGACTACGTGGCAAAGCAGACGCACCGCCGCAAAGCGCCGTCCACGCGCATCAAATGGGATGGGGATTGTCTGCTTTTCGTAGAGGGATGAATTTTTGCAATCATCGTACTATTTTTCTGTTCGGTCATGATGGTAGAATTGGCGACATGTCTGAGGAGACAAAAGGTTACCTGCTCGTAGTAGACGACATTCCCGATATTCTCAACCTGCTCGATACCACCCTTAAATTCAAAGGGTATCGAGTGGTGACGGCGCGTAATGGGGAGGAAGCGCTGGAGGCGATCAAAAAGGAACGCCCGTTGCTGGTGATTGCCGACATCTTGATGCCTAAAATGGATGGGTTTAGTCTCGTCCATCGCCTGCGCATCGACCCGGCTACGCGCGACCTGCCGGTGGTTTTCCTCTCTGCAACGTACGTCACGCCCGAGGACAAGGATTTCGCGATTGCCATCGGCGTGACGCAATTTATTGAAAAGCCGGTCGATATCGCGCTGTTCCTGCCGACAATCTCAGATATTCTGGCGCAAAAGACCAAGCCCGCGCACCAAACTGTCAGCGATTATGAATTCTATGAAGGGTATCGCAAGAGGCTCGAAATAAAGATGAGCCATAAGTTGGCGCAGATCACCCGCTCGGAGCATTTGCTCAACACCTCCCAGTCGGAAGATGAGCGGAATACGATCGCGAAATCCCTTCAAGATGCCCGCGACGAACGCGATGAAATCGCCCACTTGCTGGAGCAAGTGCTTGATCGGATCGATGGTTCAAAAAAATAACGCCCCGAATTTTCGGGGCGTTATTTGTCCATCTTTGTATTTACTTCCACACAAAAATCAAATCGGATAAGGATGGCAGGGTAACATCAAGTTTGGGAGGAAACGCGCTCCCACAGGCGCCGCTGATGCAGTTGCAATTGGCGTCCATCGTGTTGCTTTGACAGTTTATCGAAACATAACGCACCTCCCAGGCACCGGAAAGATGAGAAGGCAGGTAGACGTAAAAACGACCCTCTTTATCCGTCTCGGCATCGGCGCGATTTTTTCCCTGCTCGAAAGCAAAGCCGATCCCGCTCACTGGCGTGCCAAGTTCGGTATGCACGGTTCCGGTGATCATGGCGGCGTTGTCTGGCTCCACAAAAGGCGGCGGCGGTCCGTCATGGGCAAAGTTCACGAAGAGCGCCGCAACCCAACCGTTAATGCCTTCATCGTTGAGCACATACAGCCATTCGCCTCCGCGCGCGCGACCGAGCACTTGCAGGGATTCGTTTTGCGCCATCACGCGGCTGACTTTGAAGAGGGAACCAGGCCCAACGCGCAAGTTAACGTTTTGCGCGTTGGTCAGGGCGAAAAAACTTGCAGGTTCTGGAGTGTTTTCTGGAGCTGGAGATGCTATTGCTGTGAAGGTTGCTTCGGGCGCCGACGTGGGGGCTGATTCGGTCATGGCGGCAAACGTTGCCGCTACGACGGTTTTCAATCCATCGGGCGAAGCGGTCGATTCGGCGGGAGCGCAGGCGGCGAGAACGATCGGGAAAAGGCAGAGCAAGCTGAGGGTCGGAAAGAGGCGCATTCGTCCGTTATTTCACTTTGAGATTCACAATTCCGTTGAACGCCAGCGCGATCCATTTTCCCTTTTCGTATTCGATCCACACGCTTTTCGATTGCAAGCGTTTGCCTGAGACAACGGCGCCTTTTTGTAATTGACCGACGATGCTGAATTCGACGCCGGGCCCGTTGCGGACGTTGAGCAACTCGGAAAGAACTTCAAACGAAAGGCTGGATGGAATTTTGACCGCGTCTGGAATGTCGGTGGTAACTGCCGATTCTTCGGTTCCTGTTTCTTTCGAGTAGTAAGGCGTTGGGTCGACATATCCCTTGTATGGGGGGTTCTCGCCGTCGATCTTCAAGCCGAAGTGTAAATGAGGTCCTGTGCTTGCGCCGGTGTTGTTGCTCGTGCCGATGACGGCTCCGGCTTTGACCTTTTGCCCCGCCGCTACTGAGGCGTGCGCCAAGTGGGCGTAATATGTGAAATAAGTTTTACTGCCATCTACATGGCTAAGTTTGACGTAGTTGCCGTAGCCGCCATTTTCAAAACCGACCAGCGCGACGGTTCCCGCGGCGGCGGCCATAATGGGCGTTCCATTGGGGATGCCGTAATCGATGCCGTTATGCCCTGGGAAGCCCCACTTCTTGTAAATATCCGGGTTTTCGCCGAACAGTTGGGTGATGGGTCCGTTGACGGGTAGTGATAATTTGATCGCCATGATTGATCTCCTCTTGTGATGCGGTATGGTTATGATAACACACGAGCAAGTCAGCCAGTTGCGCGAAGCGCGTATGCCGCGATGCCGAATGCCACTGCCACGTTGAACGACTTCTTTTCGCCTTGCATGGGAATGTAGAAGATGCGTTTGCATAACTCAAGCAAGGATGTGTCCACTCCGGTTACTTCGTTACCGACAATCAACACGGTTTGCCGGGCGGGGTCAAGATCGCGCTGTGCGTTGGCGATGTTGCTGGCGTTTTTTTTCTCTTCAAGAGAGAAGATTTCCCAGCCTTTGGTTTTCAAGCCTTTTGTCAGTTTCACCGCGTCTTTGTGATACGACCATGTAACCGATTCATCCGCCCCCAGCGCGGTTTTTTTTACAGCCTCGTTTTCAGGCGTTGGCGTGATACCGCACAGGTACACATGCGAGAAGCCGAATCCCTCCGCGCTTCGTAAGATCGACCCAACGTTTCCCGCAGAGCGGATATTGTCGAGTAACACGGATATCCCGCCTGCGTTTTCTTTCTTTGTTTGCTTGCGGAGGCGTGGGGCTTCTAAGTTGGCTTTCCTTTGTCTTACAAGGCGGGTTTCGCCCAAACATGACGGGCACCGAAGCCCAAAGACGCGCTCGTCTGTGAGTGGATAGCGCAACCCGCAAGAACGACAAACCCTGACCTGAACGATACCTTCTCGCATGACGACATTATACATGCTACAATATTTGCGATGCATCGCGTTGTCCCTCAGATCATTATTGATAATTATCGGGCAGGCAGATACGCCGGGAAGTTTTCGGCGGTTGGCTTGTTCCTTGATCTGTCCGGCTTTTCTTCCATGACCGACACGCTGATGCAACACGGCCAGCACGGGGCAGAGGTGTTGGCAGGGTTAATGCACGGCGTGTTCGACCCTCTTGTCGAAAGTATCTTCGAATATGGCGGCAAAGTGGTCGGCTTTGCCGGCGATGGCATCATGGCTCTGTTTCCTTTGGATGATATTCCGCCGAAGGATGTTGCCTTGCGCGCGCTTGCCGCCGCGTCTGAAGTGCAGTCGCATCTTTTCGAGAATCCTGTCCGGCAAACCCCATATGGAAATTTCCAATTTTCGGTCAAAGTGGGGCTGGCTGTAGGCGATGTTGCCTGGGGAATTTTGCGTTCCATCGACGAGGAAAGCGCTACTTATTATTTTCGTGGCACGGCAGTGGACGAGTCTGCAAAAGCGGAACAGCAAGCCTCGGCCGGTGAGATTCTCTTTACAGATTCGATGCTTCGCTTATTATCAGATTCAGTGCAAACCCAGCCAGTCGGATCTTTCCACCGGTGCGGCGGGTTTCGCCATGGGAAACCATCACCCAGCCCGACGAACTTTCCGTCGGTTGATCTCGACATATCGAAGGTATTCTTTCCGGAGGAGATCGTCTCGCAAGATGTGCGAGGCGAATTTCGACAGGTAGTCAATCTCTTCATGCGCTTTCCGGAGTTGGAAGGCGATGAACTCGAGCAATTCTTTCGTGTGGTGTTTGAATTGCGACAAAAGTTTGGCGGGTTGTTGAATCGATTGGATTTCGGAGACAAAGGTTGCAATATGTTGATGTTGTGGGGGGCGCCGATGGCGTATGAAAACGATATTGGCAGGGTGCTGAATTTCATCCTCGAGTTAAAGTCGCGGGTAAAATTCCCGATTACCGCCGGGATCACGTACTACATCGCTCACGCCGGCTACCTCGGCAGTAGCATGAGCGAGGATTACACCTGTTATGGTTGGGGCGTAAACCTCGCCGCCCGATTCATGATGTCGGCGTCGACTGGGCATATCTGGGTGGACGATCGTATTGCGCGGCGTGTCTCGGCGTGGTTCGAGATCGAATTCTTGGGCGTTCAGAAATTCAAAGGGTTCTCCTCCGAACAAAAAGTGCATGTGCTCAAAAGCCGTCGGGTGGAGGCTGAGTCGATCTACCAGGGTGAAATGGTTGGGCGCGGCGAAGAATTGTCCCGTTGTTTGACATTCGCCGAACCATTGTGGAAATGGCAATTTCCCGGGGCTTTACTTTTATTGGGCGATCCTGGCATGGGGAAAGGTCGGCTTCTTCATGAATTCAGAACGATGATGATGCATGAGAATCCGAACATTCAATGGGGCGTTTTGCAGGCTGACCAGATCCTTAGGCAATCGTTCAACCCAATCCGCTATTGGCTTCTTCGCTATTTTGATATTGCCGCCGCGGAGTCCCTCGAGAAGCGTATCGAAAATTTTGAAACCCGAATGCAAAGGGTGATCGCAATGACGCCGGACCAAGATCTGGCGCTGGAACTGGATCGACTGCGGTCGATGTTAGCCGCGTTAGTTGACCTATATTGGGAAGGGTCGTTGTACGAAACCCTCGATGCGAAGAGTCGCTACAACAGCACTCTTGCGGCGCTTATTTATCTGATCGAAGCGGAAAGCCTGATCCAGCCGCTGGTTCTTGTGCTTGAAGACGCCCACTACATCGATGAAGACACGCTTCAATTCCTGCCACGCCTGAAACGCGCTCTACAAACCGGGAAAGACCCGTACCCGGTGGCGTTGGTTGTTACTTCCCGATTACAGGGAAATCCGTTCACCGCAGACGAAGCGCTGGCGGATGTATCGATCACGCTGGGAAGGCTTTCGGAAGAGGCGGTGGCGCGCCAACTGGATATCTTGTTAGGCGGTCCATCCGCGGCAGGGCTGACTAAGGTAGTTCTTGACCGTTCGGAAGGCAACCCCTTTTTCATTGAGCAGATCGTCCGGTATTTGCAGGAAGAGAGCCTCATCGAAACGCGAGGGGATGGATGGGCGTTGTCGAACCGCGTGCGCGATTTGTTCCTGCCGGGCGATATCCGCGCCATGCTGGTGGCGAGGCTCGATCAATTGGACATGAACGTGAAGGAGATCGTGCAAACCGCCGCGATTCTTGGGAGGGTATTTTCGCTGCCGGTATTAACAGAGATGAGTGGCAACACATCTCTGGTGGAAGAGAATGTGCGAGAGGCTGAACAGCACGCTGTCTGGAAGTTTGCGGGCGAAAACAAATATATTTTTTCTCATGGATTGTTACGCGACGCGGCGTACACCATGCAAATGCGCGCCCACCGGCAGGAACTTCATCGACTGGCGGTGAATGCGCTCGAAAAGAACTATGGCGCTGAGGTCCAGTTTCACTACGCCGAATTGGCGCATCACGCTGAATTGGGCGAGTTGAAGGACAAAGCGCTTCATTTTTACGCGCTGGCAGGCAAAGCCTCCGCCGATGCCTACCAAAACAATCAAGCCATTGAATATTTCACACGGGCGTTCTCGTTTACCGCATTTGACGATTACGAGACTCAATTTCGCTTGTTGCAGGAACGGGTTAATTTATATGGCAGGATTGGGAATCGCTCTTTGCAGGTAAAAGACCTGGAATTGCTGGAGAAGATTGCCGTTCAATTGCGCGACGACCGGCAACAGGCAAGTGTGTGGAGGTTGTACGCGCACTACTACTTCACGATTGGCGATTATCAGAACACGCTTCAAACGTCTGAGCGGGTTATCGAAATGTCGATGCGGCTCGAAGACCCTGAGATCGCACTGGGGATTTACCTTGTTCGGGCGCAGGCGTCTTTCAGGCTTGGCCGGGTAGAGGAAGCCATTGCCCGCCAGCGCGAGGGATTGGAACTGGCGCGCGCCTTGAAGAATCGCGTGGAGGAGGGCAGGTCGCTCACAGCCCTGGGGTTGATCATGTTGGAATCGCGCCAGCCTGCGCAGGCAGTTGAGTATATGGAAAATGCAGTTGAAATTGCGCGCGAGGTGGGGGACCGCGTCTTGGAATCGCGGGCGCTGGGCAACCTTGCCAACGCAGCGGCGTATGTTTTGCGGGATTACATCGCCGCCCGGGATTATTACAACCAGGCTCAAAGACTGGCTGTTGAACTTGGAGATCGCTTTGGCGAAGGCGTTGAAAAAGCAAATATCGGCTGGGTGAACATGTTGCTTGGCGATTACGAAACCGCGCGCGCCGAACTTGAAGGAGCGCTGTCCATTGCCCGCGAGGTGGATCATTCGTATCAGGAAATTTACACCCTATTGAATTTGAGCGCGGTCAATGAAGCTCAGGGAAATGTTGAAGGTTCTGAACAATATGCCGCGCAGGCAATGACCCTGTCTCTTGCAAAAGGCGATAAATCGGGCGAGGCGTGGTCTTACTATTACCTCGGAAACGCCCTTCTTGGCGGTGGGCAATTGGATGAAGCGCGAAGCGCGTTTGCCCAGGCGGTGGAGATGCGTACGGAGCAGAACCAGCCCTCGCTTGCGAAGGAGTCGCTGGCGGGGTTGATCCGCGTTGCCCTTGCCAATCACGATCATGCTCTTGCTGTCCAGTATGCAAATGAAGTGATGGAGTACCTGGCGAATGGCGGAACGCTCGACGGCGCCGAAGAACCGTTGAGAATTTATCTTGCTTGCTTCAACGCATTAGATACGCAACACGATCCCCGTTGTGATGATATTCTTGCTGTGGCTCGCGATTTGCTACATGCGCAAACCGCCAGGATTTCCGTTGTATCCTCCCGCCGTCGTTTCATCGATAATGTGCCGTGGCGGCGGGAGATCATGGAGCATGTTGCAACGAGACGAGGGTGATTAAGGGACGCCGCCGACGGCAGGATCGCCCTCGCTGAGCTCGATCTTTATTTTTCCCTTTTTGACTTGATCGGTCATTTCGTAGGCGGTGATGACGCCTTCTTTGTTTGGATACGCGAGAAAGATTCGCTGGTTGTCATCCACATCGACATCGAAAGAATACTTCACCGATGCGTATTTATTGTCTTTCTTGTTTTTGACGTTGAAACACGCAAACCAGTTGATGTTCAATGGATTGTCTGCGGGAACTTTCATATCATCCCCGTCCAGTTCTTCCACGATGTAATCGTCAAGGTTTTTCGCGTTCAGCGCCAGATTGAACGATTTTTTGCCTCCTTTGCCGCTAATTTTGTGCTTGCCGCCCGAATGTTTAACAATTTTCTTTCCCATAGAATCTCCTCTGGGTTATGACGTAAAAATATTATAGTCCCGATTGAATAAATGCGATACATTCTCTTCAACAAACCTTATGGCGTGCTTTCGCAATTCACGGATGAAGGAACCGGTCATCCGACGCTGAAACAATTTATTCCTGTGCCCGGTGTGTACGCGGCAGGGCGGCTGGATCGCGACAGCGAAGGCTTACTGCTCCTAACCGACGATGGCGTGCTTATTAAAAAATTGACCGACCCGCGACATCATGGAGAAAAAATCTACTGGGTGATGGTGGAGGGCGATCCGTCTCTGGAGAAATTATCACGTTTGGAACGAGGCGTGGATATCAAAGGCTATCGGACTTTGCCCTGTAAAACTCGCGTCATTCCCGACCCCGGCCTGCCTCCCCGCCCCAAGCCGGTGACGCCACACGGACCAACCTCATGGATCGAGATCAAGCTCCGCGAGGGAAAGAAGCGTCAGATACGCCGCATGACCGCGACGGTCGGGCTATTTACCTTGAGATTGTTTCGTTCTCAACTGGGATCGATCACATTGGGTGATTTGAAGCCCGGGGAGTGGCGTGATTTATCTTTCGACGAAGTCAAACGACTAAAAAACACTGCCGATTGAAGTTGACATGTCTTACGGGAGAACTTGGGAAGAAAATCACCGTTCTCTTATGACAAGCCGGGGACGCAAGTTTGTTATGATGCAACCAAAGCAATCACGGAGGATGCCATGAGCGAAATCCACATTGATGCGTTGCTTCCGCCAGAGATGGCGGCGCGGACAGAGGCTTTAGGCGTGCGCAAAGCCGAAATGCCGTTATTGAAAATGTTCATGCTTGCCGTTCTTGCGGGCGCGTTCATTTCGCTGGGGGCGATCTTTTCGACAACGGTCAGCGCAGGTTCCATGACGTTCACGGCGCAAAGCGGTGGGCTGGCGTACTCGGGCTCCCTGCCGTTTGGCGTGACTCGCCTGCTGGCGGGTTTGGTCTTTTGTCTTGGCTTGATCCTGGTAGTAGTTGGAGGCGCGGAGTTATTTACCGGCAACAACCTGATCGTGATGGCGTGGGCGAGCGGAAAAGTGACCACACGCGCCGTTTTGCGGAACTGGGTTGTGGTCTATGCGGGCAATTTCATTGGCGCCATTGGAACTGTGATCCTGATGTTCTTTACGAAACAATACACCTTCGGCGGGAACTCGGTTGGCGTTACCGCGCTGCGTATCGGCGCCGCCAAATCTGACCTCGATTTTTTGCAGGCTGTGGCGCTTGGCATCCTTTGTAACGGATTGGTGTGCCTGGCGGTCTGGTTGACCTTTAGCGCCCGCAGTACGCTCGATAAGATCGCCGCGATCATCTTCCCGATCACCGCGTTTGTTGCGGCTGGCTTCGAGCACAGCATTGCCAATATGTATTTCATCCCATACGCGCTGGCGATAAAAATGTTCGATCCTGTCTTCACCTCCACGGTCGCTGAATCGGTCCCAAACCTCGATCAATTGACCTGGCAGGCATTCTGGTTTTCAAATCTATTGCCGGTGACCATCGGCAATATCATCGGTGGCGTGTTCCTTGTGGCGGTAGTGTATTGGTCGATCTACCTTCGACACGCCTCCTCCTCCTCGTAAGAAGAAACTGTGTTTCGCGCTTTGAACCTGGCTCCAATGGAGTTGCCGTTGTCACCGATTTGATTTTGTTTTCGTGATCGAATAAATATAGAACGGAATATTATCTCCCTCGTACCCGTCCACTGTTTTTTCCCAAGCCATGCCTATCTTTTCTGCCACCCGCTGGGATGGGATATTTTCAGGGTCTATCAAACAGATCATGCGTTTTAACTTTAATGTCTCGAAGCCGTATTGCAAAATCCCTTGCGCGGCTTCGGACCCCAAGCCTTGTCCCCAAAAATCTTCCGCGATGGTGTATGCCACTTCCACATCGTATTGACCATCGATCGTCCACGGCAGCAGACCACAGCGACCGATAAACTTCCCCGTCTCTTTGTGGATCGTCGCCCATAATCCCAGTTCGGGATGTTTGGGATGCCCGTTCATGTGCCATTCCAATTCCTCCTGCGCTTCTTCGCGCGAACGCGGCGCATCGGGGATGTACTTTGTGATGTTGGGGTTTTGATACAACGCCCACAGATCGTCCAAGTCCGAAAGGACTTGATGACGGAGAATGAGCCTGTCAGTTTCTAAAATGGTTGTCATGGCATCCTCAAAACCTGAAATGAATAAAGATTCGCCCGAAATTCTTATCGTCTTTTTCCACGCGGTGATATAACTTTTTGATATGACCTTGATTCAAGAACCGCAAAACTTTTTTCTTGAGTTGACCACTGCCTTTGCCTGGGATGATCTCCACCAAATTGATCTTCTTGTCTATCGCTTCCTCTACAATGCGATTCAATTCTTTATCTATCGTCTCGCCTTTATTGTAAATATCGTGTAAGTCCAGTTTTAATTTTGACATGTTAATTTTTCACCGCCAACTCGATTGCCTCATCCATTGTCATCTTCCTGCCCTTCTCCCATTCTTTATTGAACGCCGCTTCGCCCAATAGCTCTCGCAACGCTGAGACTTCCTTCGCGTGTTCTTCCCTCTCGATCTGAGTCATCTCTGAATCGATAGCCTCTCGCAACGCATTTGCCGCGCCGAGCAAATTGATGGCTCGTTCGGGTTCTTCTTTTCTAATGAGAACAAACCCGATACATTCCAACACATGCGCTACCGCCGCACGATGACCCAAATCCTTCCACTTGGGCAATACTTCTTTATAGATCGTCAACGCTTCATCGAGTTCGCCGTGCTGGCGGAGAACATGTGCGAAATCACTCTGGCTCGACAATGCGCCGCGCTTGTTGCCTAGCTGCTTTGCGGTATCGGCGCTTCTTCCGAATGCCGCGCGGGCAGTTTCCAGATCTCCCATCACTGCGGCAATATGACCCATGCCAATATCCATGAACGTAGAAGCCCATATAAAACCCGCTTTACGGACGAGTTCGGAGGCTTCGAGAACAGAGTTCCTCGCCTTCGGAAGATCGCCAGCTCCAATAAATTCCAATTGCGCGCGTGAAGATAAAATGAACGATAATTCTGCGGTGAGATCATGCTCGCGAGCGATTTGCTCCGCCTTTTCCGCCGCAGGCACAGCCGTGGAGAAGTCTCCTAAAAAGCATGAAGCCAATCCCACAATGGCGTATGCTCGCGACCTTGTATAGAAGTCGTTCTGTTTCTCGCCAAGCGCAATTGCCTGCTCCGAAGCCGCGCGTCCTTTTTTGTGTTCACCCAAAGTCATAAACAGCCATCCCAGCAGACTATACAAGCGAGCGCGATCTGCCTCAAGGTCAGGCATCGCTTCGGTTTTCTGCAAGATCGTACTGCACCAGAATTGGGCTTCCGCGTTGTAATCGCGGATCGTCCAAAAACCTCCCGCGCTAAATGCAAGCTTTAATGCTTTAGCAAGATGGTTCGAAGTCGCCCATTCCAGCGCGGCACGCAGGTTGTCGTGTTCCGAATCGATCTCATCCAGCAACTCAAGACTTTCCGTTCCAAACATGCGCGTCGGAGAATATTGCACAACACCCAACATGAAATCCAAGTGCCGATCGCGCGTTTCAACCGCCTCGCCCGACTCGACCAATTTTTCCATCGCATACTGGCGAATCGTTTCAAGAAAACGATAACGGGATTTACCATCCTGCTCCTCGACGATGACCAGCGACTTGTTGACCAGCCCCGCCAGCCCGTCCAACGCTTCATCCGCGCCGACAACTGATTCAGCCGCCTCGAGCGTCCACCCGCCTGAAAAAACGGACAGTCCGCGCAAGGCGCGTTGCTCCGTTGGGTTGAGGAGTTGATAACTCCAGTCAATGAGCGCGCGCAGAGTTTGTTGGCGCGGAAGCGCAGTGCGGACTCCGCCCGTGAGAAGTTTGAAGCGGTCGTCGAGGCGGGCGGCGATCTGTTCGGGGGTGAGCAGTTTGACGCGCGCGGCGGCTAACTCGATGGCGAGAGGGATCCCATCGAGGCGCGAGCAGATTTGGGCGACGAAAGAGGCGTTCTCATCCGTAAGGCGAAAACGCGGCTCGGCTTTCGTCGCGCGTTCGACGAAGAGTCGGGTGGCTTCGTCGTCTTTCAGCGATGGCACGCGATAGACGGTCTCGCCATCCACGCCCAATGCCTCGCGGCTCGACGCGACGATCTTGAGTTGCGGACATTCATGCAAAAGTTGATCCGCTACTTTTGCGCTGGCTTCGACGAGATGCTCGCAGTTATCGAGGATGAGGAGAATTTCTTTTGCGCGCAGATAATCGAGGACAAATTGAATGAGCGGAATATTTTGCACCCCGCGAATCTCGAACACCGACGCGATTGCGGGAATGATGTATGCGGGGTCGCTGATGGGCGCGAGTTCCACAAGCCACGCGCCGTTTTTGAAATTCGCAAGTTGATCCGCGCCGATCTGAATTGACAAGCGGGTCTTGCCCGTCCCACCAGGACCGATCAGCGTAAGCAACTTTGCAGATGCGAGTTTTTCACAGGCTTCCTTCAATTCACGCTCGCGCCCGATGAACGATGTGAGTTGTTGCGGTAAATTATTTGTCGCTGTTGGAATCGAGTTGAGCGGTGGAAATTCCTTTTGCAGATTCGGCGCGACGACCTGATAAATTTTTTCCGCTTGCACAACTCCCTTGAGATAATGTTCGCCGAGGTCGAGCAATGAAACATCCGCCGCCAAATGCTCCCTCGCCACTTGCGCCACAACATCCGAGATCAATATCTGCCCGCCATGCCCAGCCGACATGATCCGCGCCGCGCGGTTCAACGTTTGACCGAAGTAATCGCCCTCGCGCAATTCGGCTTCGCCCGTGTGGAGTCCCATGCGGGATGTAAGTGCGAGACTAGAGACTGGAGATTGGGGATTGGTAATTGGTAATTGAGTGTCGAGAATTAGAGAATTGAGTTTGTGTTGCGCCGTGATAGCTGCGTTGATTCCGTCAATGGCGGTGGGGAAGACCGCATGGATACCATCACCAGCGGTTTTGACGATTTGTCCGCGATTCGATTCAACCGCCTCTTTCAAAATCGAATCGTGCTTCGCCAACGCGGGCTTCATCGCTTCAGGGTATTGTTCCCAAAGTTTGGTCGAGCCTTCGATGTCGGTGAAGAGGAATGTGACAGTGCCAGTTGGTAACGCGCCCATATTTTTACCTGCGGTTTTGCAATAGCTCAAGTTTCAAACGCATTTTCACATCGTTGTCGTTGAAGAGCGTTCCGTGATATTGATGGACGGGGTGAATCTCCGTCGCGGGAAGAACCGCGCTGGATTCAGGAACGGAACTGTCTCCGCTGGGTTGCACATCAATCACTGCCTTTTTGAACACGCCATAACTATCGCGCTGGACTTGAAGTTGCATGGCGGTCTTATGTCCGTACCCGAAGATGGATAACGTGGGAACGCTGGATTTCATCCCCAACTCGCGGCGAAATTCACGCGCCGCGCGAAGCAATGGACGGTACGCGGTCTTGACCCAGTTTTCATCTTCAAGGAAGTTAATCGCGTTCCCATTTTGATCAATGCCGCATGGATAAAGCGGAAGGATCTGATAGCAACTTGGGAAGGTCTCGATGATCTCGGTCAACTTTTTTCCCATCAAGCCGAACGGAAGTAAATCCACGCCCGTCAATAAATTGGCGGCGATCTTCGGCACGCCTTGGTGAGGTCCGCCGATCAGCATGAGGCGCCCGACTTTCTTTTTCCCGCCGAGCATCTCCACGTAGTAGCGGCTCACCAACGTGCCGAGACTGTGCGCGATGATCGTGATCGGTCCCTGCACATTCCAGCCTTCGATGAATTTCGCAAGATCACGCGCAGACTGGCGGACGTCCTGCCGCCAATCATAAGCAAACTCGATGAAATTCTTTTCGCGTTCGTATCCCAATTCTTCCACGAGATAATTGCCCAGCAGGTTGTATTGGTCAATCGAGATCAGGTTCGGGACGATGACCATTTCGTTCAAGATGCCTTTGGGTTGCAAACGTGTGTCGCCTTCGGTGTAGCGAAACACTTCGGGATGCTTCAACAAGTAATTGACATTGGGCCACACTTGTTCGCTTCCGAGCCATAATTGCGAACCCATCGTCCCAGGCACAAAGATGACGGGAGACAAACCAGCGGGTCCGCGCAAATCGAGTCCTTCGGCGACGGTCATCTCTTCGGCGGTGAATCCGCTTTTGAACACGATCTGGGTCGGACCGATCTGGAACGTGTCGCCGTTCTGTAAACGATACTGTTCGATGCGATCCCCGTCAACGCGCGTGCCGTTCGTGCTGTTCAAATCGCGCAGAATGAAGTCTCGTCCCTTGCGCTCGACGGCGGCATGATTGCGCGAAATTTTCTGGTAATCGAGGATGAGATCGTTGCCATCGGTCCGCCCGATGGAATACGAATCATCAACAAGCAAAATTTCCCAAGTCTTATCAGGCGCATGGACGACCAGCCGAGGCAATGACGTTTCGTTTAGCGAGATCGGCACGGTCATTTGATTCAACGTCAACTCGAGTTCGCTTTCCGAGTTGATCATCGTCGCCTCTTCGTGAACATCCTCGGCGGAAGAAAGATACTGCAAAGTGAAGCCGCCGATTTGAAACGATTCGCCCGCCCGAATCTTCGCGTCTTTGACTCGTTGCCCGTTGACCAAAATTCCGTTTGAGGAATTCAAGTCTGCCAGCGAGATTCCCTCGTCTGTGCAAATCACCTGCGCGTGGTTGCGCGAAACCCGTCCCTCGGCGAGGACGATGTCATTCGTGGTCGCCCGTCCCAGCGTGACGAGAGGCTTGTTGAGAATAAATTCTTGATGCGCGCCATCTGGCTTGCTGAGAATTAATTTTCCATACTCTGCCATATTCCGTTCCTTTTACGATTGTCTGCCGCAGAGTCGCAGAGACACTGAGAAAAACTTTTCTTTTTCTTCTCTGCGACTCTGCGTCTCAGTGGCTGGGTTACGCTATGTCAATTATTGACTCGGCTCAGTGATCTGAAAATTATTGAACACCACATCGAAGCTTTGTGTATCCAACGCGTTGGCGATGAGTCCGCTGTATCCAGAGGTAAAATCCGAATCGTTCGCTTCGCCGAGGAAAACATCGTTCACATAAAATCGCAGAGCGCTTCCATCGCAGTCCGCTCGCAGGCGGTTGGTTTGATTGCCCTGACGGATGGCGTTGTTAGCTGTCCACTCGACCAGCGGCTGAAGAACCTCGTCTTTGATCTTGCCGATGGCGAACACGCCGTTATTCTGCACGATAAAATAATAAAAACTTCCGTTATCTTGAATTCTGCAAATGAGCCCGTAGAATCCGCTCGAATTGCTGAGAGCCGCGGCGTCAACGATAAGGCTTGCGTTGTCGTCTTGTCTGTTCGTTTTTGCCCACGGCGCCGAGTTGGATTGATGTACCAGAATGTGATACCCATCGGGTTGATAACTGTATTTCGCCTGATCATTTTCAAGCGTGGGCCAGCCGCTGTTGGGATCAGAAAAATCATCTGCAAACAAAATAGAAGTTTGAGAAATTATTGTCGGTGTTGCGTTTTGCTCTCTGAAAAATCCCGCCCATGCTCCAAGTGCGATAATTACTCCGCAAGCAATAAAAAGAAAAATGATCAAACCCGCCGCAGATGCGATCTGTAATTTTCCGCGCGGCGATGTTTTGGGATTCGACGTCTGCTGGGATGGATGGACCAAGTCGGATTTTGGCGACCCAGCCGCACGGTCCGATTCGACGCGGGAGGCTGGTACAGCCGCGTCGGCCGTGGAGGAATCCCCAGCATCCAATTCCGTCGCATCATTGCTTGATGAACGTGAGACGAGAATGGGTTTGCCTGTGTCGTGGTTCGATTCGGGAAGCGATTGCAATTGGCGCGCAAATTCAGACGTGTTGGCGAATCGTTCATCGCGATTCTTTGCCAACGCCCTGCTCAAAATTGATTCCAGTTCAGTTGGAAGATCGGGGCGGAACGCGCGGATCGAGGGGAGCGCGTCGGTGAGATGTTTCAACGCAACGCTCATTGGCGTGTTCGCGCGGAAGGGACCGTGACCCGTGAGCATTTCAAAGAGGATCACGCCGAGGGCATAGACATCGCTTCGCCCGTCGAGTTCGGCATCGGCGCGAACTTGTTCGGGACTCATGTACGACGGCGTGCCGATGATCGCGCTCCCTGTGAGATCGGATGTGGCGGTTGAAAAATGAGCGATGCCGAAATCGGAAATGGCTGGGTTGCCAAAATTATCAAAGAGGATGTTGCCAGGCTTGAGGTCGCGGTGGACGATTCCCTGCGAATGGACTGCATCCAACGCGGGCGCGATCTGCGCGATGAGTTGAGTCGCGTCTCGTAAAGTGAAAATTTCTTTTTTGATTTTGTCTGCGAGCGTTCCGCCCTGCATGTAGCGCATGACCAAATAGAGTTGCCCGTTGTGTTCGCCAAAATCATAGACTGGCACGATGGCTGGATGTTCGATGCGCGCGATCAATCGCGCTTCGCGTTCGAAGCGTTCCCTGAAGTCCTCGTTATGTTCGAGGTTGCCAGAGACCAGTTTGATGGCAACGTTGCGGCGGAAGTTCGGGTCGTGCGCCAAGTAGACCGCCGCCATTCCCCCGCGCCCGATCTCCGATTGAATTTCATAACGCGCGATTTTTTTCTTCGCCATGTTTTGATGATTTTATCATGGAGGGATTTGAATCAATTTACCCGTCCATGTCGACGGTGTCCAACATCCAAGACATATCCCGTCATTGCGAGCCCGCTAGGGCGAAGCAATCTCCGTCACGGTGAAGGGGATTGCTTCGTCGGGCTACGCCCTCCTCGCAATGACGGAGTTTTTTACTTTCGGCAGAAAATCGAACGGCGGGCGTTGGTTTATTTTGATGAGGGTCGCCCGCGATTCGCTCGCGTGGATAACGGTTACCGAACCTGTATCGCAACTCAGCCGTTGGAAATGATCGAGCGGCATTCCAAGAAAGTGTGCGACTACGAGTTTGATTGGGTCGGCATGAAAAACGACCGCGACGATGTCTTTCGGCTTGTTGTGCTTCTGGATAATTTTTTCCAAGGCGGCGGCGCAACGCGTCTGCGCTTCAATGAACGACTCGCCGTTGGGAAACCTGAATCTCGACGGCGCGTTCTGCACGATCTTCCACGCCTTGGTCAGCCCTAGTACGCGCCACGATCTACCTTGCCATTCTCCGATGTTCGTGTCCATCAAGTCGGGCGTTTGCACGATCTTCAACTTATGCGACTCGGCGATCGGCTGGGCGGTTTCCATCGCCCTCTCCAGCGGACTCGCATACACGGCATTCAGCGGGACTTCCTTCAACGCCTCTCCCAACGCCTCAGCCTGTTTCTGTCCCTTTTCATTTAGGTGCACCCCAGGCAGACGCCCTGCCATCTTGTGGGTCTTGGTGTAGTCGTTTTCGCCGTGACGGATGAGTAATAAGGTTGTCATGTTTTAAAGTTGAAAGTTGCAGGTTCGATGTTGAAGGTTTTGACCTGCGACCTTCAACATCGAACCTGCAACTTATCTTATCTTCCTCTTCATCTCGACGATCTCCTCCTCGCTCATGGCAGGGAGATTCTCGACCTTCGTAATTCCCAGCGCTTTTCTTTGCGCATCGCGCCACATTTCGAGGCGAGCGGTCACTTGCGCTTCGTAGCCTTCTTGTGACGGGGAATAAAAATACGTTCCCAACAATCTCTTCGGCAGATATTGTTGTGGTGTGAAGTGACCTTCGTGTTCGTGCGGATACACATAATCTTTCCCGTGTCCCAGCGCGGCGGCGTCGCGGTTGCCGTCCATGAGGTGACGCGGCACGGAGATTTGTCCTTCATCTTCAATTTTCTTCATTGCGGAGAAATACGCGCCCGCGCTGTTGGACTTCGGCGCGGTGGCGAGATATAACGTCGCTTCGACGATTGGGTAAATGCCTTCGGGTAAGCCGATGAAGTCAAATGCTTGCGCGGCGGAGGATGCGACGATGAGTCCCATGGGGTCGGCGAGTCCAATATCCTCGCCCGCGAGAATGATGAGGCGGCGGATTATGAAGCGTGGGTCTTCGCCCGCGTAGATCATTTTGGCGAGCCAGTATAACGCCGCGTCGGGGTCGCTTCCGCGCACCGATTTGATGAACGCGGAGATCGTATCATAGTGCGCATCGCCGTCCTTGTCGTACAACACGGCGCGTCGTTGAATGGACTCTTGCGCGACATCGAGAGTGATGTGAATAACCCCGTCTTTATCTGCTTCGGTGGATTCAACGGCGAGTTCGATGGCGTTCAGGGCATTGCGCGCATCGCCGCTGGCGGTTTCGATGAGGTGATTGCGCGCGTCATCGTCAAGTTTTACAACTTTGTTTCCATAGCCGCGTTCTTTATCAGTCAATGCGCGATCAATGAGAACGCCCGTCTCTTCTTGATTCAAATTTCGCAACTGAAAAACACGCGAGCGCGAGATCAATGCTTTGATGACTTCGAAGTATGGATTCTCCGTCGTTGCGCCGATGAGGGTGACGACTCCCGCCTCGACGTGGGGGAGGAGCGCGTCTTGTTGAGCCTTGTTCCAGCGGTGCACTTCGTCTACGAAGAGGATCGTCCGTTCGTTGTGCAGACGTCGGCGTTCCATGGCTTCTTCAATGATGACGCGCAAGTCCGCTTTGCCAGCGAGGATGGCAGAGATGGTGACGAAGCGGCTCTTCGTTGTGTTTGCGATCACTTGCGCGAGCGTCGTCTTGCCTGTGCCAGGCGGTCCCCACAAAATGATGGACGAAAATAACTTGTCCGTTTTAATGGCGCGCCAGAGGAGTTTCCCTTCGCCGACGATGTGTTCCTGCCCGATGTATTCCTCCAGCGTGCGCGGACGCATCCGCGCGGCAAGCGGCGCTTCGGTTTTCATCCGTTCGTGCATGGCGTGGTCGAAGAGATCAGGCATGAGAGAGATTATAAGGGAGAAAAAGACCTCACGGGTCTTGAAGACCCGTGAGGTCTGCGCGTACGAGGCGAATCAGTTGTCCCGTCAGAAAGAAGCGACGGCGGTTTTCATATCCGTGTAAGTTTGGATGAACATATCGAATCCCGCCGTTTCAAACCCCACGCGCGCTTCCGCCGACAGGTTGAGAAGCTTGAGGTGCGGAGATTTATACGTTCCCGCGCTAATTCCTTTGCGCACATCATCGTCGCTCATGGATGTGTCCGGGTCGAGGTCGCGGAGTTGGTTGAACACATCATGAAGCGCGCGCAACCCCGCGCTGCTGACGAATTTGACATGAGAGAGATCAACCAGAATGTGGCGAGCGCCTTTCGCGATGGTTTCGTTAGCCGCCGCTTGAAATACTTCCGAGGTCAGCGAATCGATATTTCCGTCCACATGCATGACCATGACAGGCACTCTGCCGTTTTCAGTAAAGGTTTTAACTTCCATGGCATTCTCCGCTCGATGAACTTTAGATCATTATACAATTTTCAAGCCAAAATGCAACCAATTTGGTCTGAAATTTGAATGAACCTTTATGTTAGGCGTTTGGAGTTTCAGGCTGGGATGTTTGGTGCGTAAGGTTGACGATATAAATTCCAACCAGGGCGAACCCGCCGCCCAGCCCCTGCCAGATCGTGGGGATTTCGTCGAGGAAAGGGATTGCCAACAGCGTGGTGACCACCGGTTGCAAGATCATTGTTGGGGCAACGATGGACGCTGGCAAGTGACCGAGCGCGTAGGCAAGCGACATATAACCGATCAGTTGCGAGACGATCGCGGTCGCGAGAAAGACGAGCCAACTCTGTGTGTTGTAGCCGGTCAGCGAATAACCGAGCGCAAGATTGACGAAGAATAGCGTCAGGCTTGCGCCAACTCCTACGAACCAGATATGCGTGAACGAGTCGAATTTTTCGCGGCTCTTCTCTGTGAAGAGAAAGTAACAACCGTAAAAGAAGCCGGTCAAGATCGCCATCACATCTCCGACGCCGAAGCGCGGGTGCAGGATAAAATCGGCGCTGATGATAAGTGCGGCGCCAAACATCGCCAACCCCAGACCCAGCCAAAATTTTCCCGGGAATCGCTTTTTGTAGATCAACCATCCAGCCAGGGCAACCCAAAGCGGCGCAGTGTTGCCGAGCAGGGTGGCATTTGAAACTGTCGTGTATGAAAGTGAAGACGTCCACAAGGCGAGGTCGAAAGCGGTGAAAATTCCAGCCAGTAGCGGATACATCACCAGGCGCGAGCGTACGGATGGATTTGCGCGCGCTCGCGGCAAAAAAAACGGCAATAACAAAAATATCGAAAAGAACAGCCGATAAAAGGCGGTGACGGGACCCGGGGCATTTGCCCAGCGCACAAACATGCCGGAGAAACTTAGCGCCAGCACGCCGACGCCCAACGCGGCATAGGCAAGAATAGATTTGTTTTGACTCATGAATTATTGGACTTGAAGCCGATCAAGGATGGATGGTAGTTCTGCCAGAGTGGAGATCGTCGCGTCAGGCGCAACGTCAGCCTGCTGCTCCGGGTGCGAGTTTGCCCGCCTCGTCAGCCATACCCCGAACAGTCCCGCGGCTTTTGCCCCTTTCACATCGGCGGTCAGGTTGTCTCCCACCATCACAGCCTCCGAGGGCAGAAAATACCAATTGGAAAGCGCCATCTCGAAGATGCGCGGATGCGGTTTGCGATAACTGCACGCGGCGGAGGTCAAGACAAAATCGAAGTAGCGCGAAATGTGGAATTTTTGAACCATTTGTTGCACATCTTTGTCGTCGCCGGCGTTCGAGATCAATCCCATCCGGTATCCATCGGCTTCGATCTTTTTCAAAGTGGAAATGGCGTCGCTTTCCAAAGCCCAATTTGTCTGCGTGACCGCGAACAAGCGGTCTAGCGCATTGCGGATGAGATCGTCTGGCACGTCGTTATATCCTTTGGAGTCAAGGATGTCGCGCAGAACGAAAGAGTAAGTCGTTTCAAACAGGTCTTTTTCGCGCTGGCTGAAATACGTGTCTAACCTTTTCCGAAACTCCAGCGGGAAGGTGGATAGGTTTAACTCCATGCCTTGCTCGCGCAAGTATTGAGTCAACGCTTCATCTCCCTGGGCGCTGATGGGGCGCGTGGCTTCACGCTCGAACATGAGCGTTCCTCCAAGGTCGAAAATTACTGCGCGAAGGATATTGGGCATGGTGTCCGCTAGTCACAACGGATTGGACGTCGTGAAGGAGGCGAAAAGTAATAATACTCGAGCCACGGGTTGGTATCCGTCAGAATAGGCGTATCTGTATCTTTTTCGAGGATGCAATTCCGATCGCCGACGTACTGCGAAAAAATCGCCTCAGGCTTGAGAGATTCGTACACGACATCGCCAAAAATCCCATTGTTTAATTCGGTATACGCGGAGTATCCTGTTACCATGTAAGCTTGGTCGAATTTAATTTCGCTGTTTCCAGCGACAATCCAATCTCGGAACTGTTCGAGATGGGGGAATACGGTTGCGGCGGTCATGGGAATCGAGTGTCGTTCGTTCATCCAACCGCAGAATATACCACCAACTGTGAGGTGAGAACGATACAACTCCATCGCTTCGCGCGAATAGAGGTTGTTGTGCCCAGCCGTGTAACTGTAGAGAGGGTCAATGAAAATCATATCGTATTTTTCGGTGGGGTTGGCATACAAATAACGCCGACCGTCATCCGCAATGTATTGGACGCGCGGGTCTGCAAACGTGCTTTGCGCCACTGGCACGTACATGTTCAGCAGAACGCCGAGATCTTCCATCAATTCGACGATAGTGATCTCTTCCACACCGGGCATGCGCGTCAAGAAATAGGCGGTGTTCGAACCGCCCAATCCTATGATCAGAATTTTCCGCGGGCGACTCGCCCCGGCGCAAATGAATGCTGAACGCTCGTAATCGCCATAGGTTGGAAAATAACTGTTTTGAATCCCACCGATCCACAGCGTGGATGGCGAAGACGGCGTTTCGTTATATCCTATCGCGAGAACACTTTCGCCTGTTTCGCGCACAAGAGCGGGCATATTGGTCGCAACGGAATATACCTTTTCATAGAAGGTTCCCTGCCGAGGCGCGACAAGGACGAGGGCGATCAGAAACGCGGGGAGCAAATATATTTGTCTTCCAAGGTTCTGCCTCCTGCCCCAGACAAGGCTGGTGAAAAGGAGGCTGAGCAGACACAATACTTTGAAGGTCAACTCGGTGCCCAGGGTGGACAGGAACACAAAACTGATTGCCAGCGACCCCATCACAGAACCGAAGATATTGGCCAGGTGAACATCCCCCACGCGTTTTCCAGAGACGCTCGCGCTTGTGATCGCGATTCGATCCAGCAGAGGTAAGCCGCCGCCCATCATCAGGCTGGCAGGGAGGACAAGAATTAGGATCGGGGCAAAATACTCGAAAAGGCTTGAGATCATCAATCGTCGCGAGAACACCTGTCCATTTTCTGTTTTCACGAAGGACAGGATAGGCTGTTGGGGATTGTTAAATGATTCCCTGATCTGGTCGTGAAGCGGAGGGTAGTGCAATGCCGCCCAAACAGCCAGCCAGGAAAGCAGGATGACAACTCCGCTTCCCAGTTGTAATTTCCAGAACAGCGCGACCCTGTCGTTGCTTTGGTCTGCTTTACGCCCCCAGAGGAAGCCGCCGATCGCCAAGCCCGCGAGGAAAACGAATAACACGCTTGGGAATCCGTAGGCTGTCCCTTTGTTGATCACCCCGAGAACGCGAAACCATAGCATCTCAAACCCCAGGTTGATGAAACCGACCAAGAACGCGGCAATTAATATTGAGCCGTATGAAATGGATGGCGCTGATTCGGGGTTATTTTCAATTTTTGCGGCGCGATCAACGCGTTCTTTGTTTTGAAAAAGAGTTACTGCTCCGATGCCGACGAGAACATTAAGCGCAACCGCCGCTTGTGTTGCGCCGTCGAAGCCCAGCCATCCGATGAGGAAATACCCGGCGACCAGCGCTCCCAGTCCGGCTCCGAGCGTGTTGATCCCGTAAAGTAAGCCAATCACGTGACCGGAGATTTCTACGCGATTCACGAACGATTGGGTGAGCAGGGGCAGTGTCATGCCCATCAAAGCCGTGGGGATGAGTAGAAGGGCGAAACTTAATAGAAACACCAACAGGTACGGACTTCCCGCCGTGCGTTGACCGATCCAGTGGATGAGATCGAGGCTACAATATCCGAAGATGGCGATTCCTATCTCGACAATGCCATAGACCAGAACGACGCGTTTAAGCCGGTGCGCAATTCTTCCACCCAGAAGCGACCCAAGACCGAGACCTGCCATGTACGCGGCAACGATCAGCGTGATCGCGGTCATGGTGACGCCGAAATAGATTTCGAGCAAGCGGTGCCAGACGATCTGGTAGATTAGTCCGGCCGCGCCTGACAATAAAAATAATACCGCGATAATCAATAATCGCGAATTTTTTTTCAACCCGTTTGTTTTCATCATAATAGGGAGATTCTAATTGACTTGCACCGGCTCTTGCCCGGTAGTCCGTTGCGGCAGGGTGGTGACCAGCACTTTGTCCACGCGGCGGCCGTCCATGTCAATCACCTCGAAGCGCAGACCGTGCCACTCGAAATGATCGGCGGCTTGAGGAACGCGCCCCAGCGACATCATCACAAATCCGCTCAAGGTTTCATACTCATCTTCATGAGGAAGAACATGCAGCTTGAAGATCTCTTTGAACTCGTCCACCTCTAACATGCCATCGAGGAGCCATGAACCATCCTGCCTCTGTGTGGCTTGCGGCTCTTCATGCTCCATTTGCCCAACGATCTCCTCGAGAATATCGTTGATGGTGATCAGTCCTTGCAAGCCGCCAAACTCGTCGATGACAAGCAGTATCTGCGTGCCTTTTTCCTTGAAGACCTCGAGGGCGCGCGAGGCGAACATGGTTTCAGGGATGAAGAAAGCGGGTTTGAGCAGGTCCTTCAATTTGATCTCTTCATTGCTCAGACTTCGCACCAGCAAATCGCGCGCCTTGACGATACCTAAAATCGAATCGAGCGATCCTTGCCGCACAGGGAAGCGCGAATACTCACTCGACGTGATTTTCTGGCGGATTTCCTCAAGGGTGTCGCTAACGTCAAGATACACAACGTCGGTTCGCGGAGTCATTAGCGAATAGACGCGCTGGTCGCCGAGACTGAACACGCCTTCCACCATGTCGTGCTCTGCTTCTTCGAATACGCCAGCCTGCGTGCCCTGGTCTATGAGTAATTGAATCTCCTCTTCTGTCACAGGCGGCTCGTTCCCGGGTTTAATGCCCAGCACTTTGAGAACAAAATCAGTGATGCGCCCGAGAAGCCAGACGAATGGCGCGAAAAGTTTTGAGATTAACATCATCGGTCCGGCAAGGGCGGAAGCGATCTGCTCGGGGTTGTGCAAAGCAATCCGTTTTGGCACAAGTTCGCCGAGAATGATCGAGAAAAATGTGATCGTCACGACCACAATACCCAACGCGAGCGATTCGGCGATCTCTGTCAATTGCGGAACGCGCATCAGAGCTATGGCGAGAGGTTCTGCCAGTGAAGCGCCTCCGACCGCGCCAATGAAAACGCCCACCAAAGTAATTCCGATTTGCACAGTGGCAAGGAACAGGTTCGGGTTTTGCATCAGATCCAGCGCGGTCTTCGCGCCCTTGTCGCCCTCGTTCAGACGTTGTTGCAGGCGCGCTTTACGCGAAGACGCAACGGACATTTCTGATAATACAAAGATCGCGTTGAGAAAAATAACAACAATAATAATGATGATATAGGATGTAAAGGTCATTTCGTTTTCAAAACGTTGACGATGAAAATATAACCGCAGGCAATCGCCAACGGCTTGTCCGGGTGAATTTGGATGACGAACTATCTATGGGGATGTCTGGCATGATTTGGAGAGACTTTCCAACGCTCTCTCTATTGTACTATGAATGAGACGCTTCATTCCACCTTGATGCCTGCCCCTGTTTCGGCGCGCCCGATCTCCCAGGCGGGTTGATTCATCACGCCCGCGCGGGCGATCAATGAATCCAGTTTTTCTTGCGGAACGCCAAGCAACAGTCCACCGCTGGTTTGCGGATCGAAGGACAACATTTGATTCTCTTCGTCAATCGAATCGGCAAACTTTACCTGCGACTGGAAGTGCGATTTGTTGTCGAATGCGCCGCCTGCGAAGCAGCCTTTTTCGGCGTATTTTCGCGCACCTGAAATGAAGGGAATTTTATCAAACTCCAATTTCAATGAAACACCCGACGCGTTCGCCATTTCCAATCCGTGACCGAGAAGGCTGTAGCCGGTGATATCCGTCCCGCCGCGCAGACCGAATTCAACGGCGAGTTGACTCGCGTCTTTGTTCAACCGCTTCATCCAATCCACCGCTTCTCGCAAATCGTTTGTGTCCACTTGTTCGCGTTTCAGCGCGGTGGTTGTGACGCCGAAGCCGAGAGGTTTGGTCAGCACAAGCGCGTCGCCAACTTGGAGTCCGCCTTTGCTCAACATCTTGCGCGGATCAACGAAGCCGATGACGACGAGTCCGAACTTGGGTTCTTTGTCTTTCACCGTATGCCCGCCCGCGATGACGACCCCCGCCTCGCGGGCTTTTTCCGCGCCGCCGCGCATGATCTCGCTGGAAATTTCATTCGGCAAATTATCCGGCAGGGCGGCGACGTTCAACGCAAGGAAGGGTCTGCCTCCCATCGCGTACACGTCCGACATGCTGTTTGCCGCGGCGATGGAGCCATAATCGAACGGATCGTCCACAACGGGCGTGAAAAAATCGGTGGTGACGACGAGCGCGCGGTCGTCATCCAAACGCCAAACAGCCGCGTCATCCGGGTCGCGCAGACCAACTAGAAGGTCCGGATAAGAGGCGGCGTCGAAGATGTCTTTCACAGGACGCAGAACCTGCGTCAGCGCGTCGGCGCTTAGTTTGGACGCTCAACCCGCGCAGGTCGAAAGAGTCGTGAGGCGGATTTCGCGTCCCGTTTGTGGGATCGGCATGTTAGAAAAAACGTCCCGCAGGTTTGTTGAAAATGCCTGGCTTCATTACGAAACCTGCGGGACGATAGAGATGTTTATTGTGGAATTTGCGGCGCGCCCGGTAGCGGCAAAATAAATTGATTGCCCGAGGGGATGAAGATCGTTTGCACGCCCGGCGCAAGTTTGAGAATATATTGATATTGAAGCAGTTCGGGCGTGAGCGATGCCGCGAGCAATTGGTTGGCTTCCGCCTCCGCTTGCGCTTGAATGACGATCGCTTCTGCTTCGCCTTTCGCCGCGATCACTGCCGCGTCCGCGAGACCTTGCGCTTCTTGCCGGGCTTGCTCTGCTTCTTGCTTTTTCTGTTCAACGATCAACGCGGCTTGCAACGCCTGTTGTTCGGCGATCTGCTTTTGTTCCACTGCCGCGGCATACTCTTCGCTAAAGTGGATGTCGCGCAAGATAAAGTCGAGAAGCTCGAGGTTGTTGTCCGATAGACTGCTAGCCAGCTCGTCGGAGATGATCTGAACCATCTCTTCGCGCTTGGTGGAGACAACTTCCTCCACGCCGTATTGCGATACGGCATCGCGGATGGAGCCTCGCGTCTCCGGGCGCACGATTCCGCTTTCGTAGTTTTCTCCCCACGCGATGTGGAGTTGCACCACTTTGGCTGGATCAATGCGATAGATCACCGTCGCGTCAATGATCACTTCCTGCCCGTCCTTGGTGCGCGCGCGGATCGAGTCCTCGCCGGTATCGGGACCTTGCTCCGGCAAGAACGACATGGTGTACGTTTGATTCGAGATCGAATACGGCACAACCTGTTCGACGCCCGGCAGAATCCAATGCAAGCCGGATTCTAAAGCCACCGGGCGAACGCCCCCCGCGCTAATCGTTTTGACCACGCCGCGCTCGTTCGATTCGACATAGACCAAGCCTGAGCCAAGCAGCGTCAGGGCAATCGCAACGATCAGCACGATCAACGCGCTCGAGCCTGATCCTTTCGCATTTTGGTTGCGGCTCGCGCGGACTGCCGCCATAATTCCCAACCCGATGGCAACCAGCCATGCGAAGCCTCCCGCAACCCTAATCACATCAACAATATTCATGGTTCCTCCGATTCAATTTGAAATAATTATACCGCCATGATACGATGGCGATATGCATACAGGCAAAGGACAAGTGGCTGAACTGATTTTGCTGGATGGAGGACGCGCCGCGCGGATCTCTTGCCCCGTGGACTTGATTCCAGCGCCCGGCCAATATCTGCTCGCCGGCGACGATTCAAACGCGCCTCTGCCTGTTCCGCTCTATTGTATGGATTCGGCGCCTGATAGCGTCGCCGTGGCGCCGTGGCGACATTTTATCGCCTCACCCATCCCTGACCATTGGGCGCCCGGCACAGAAATTTATTTGCGCGGTCCGTTGGGCAATGGATTCAAATTGCCCGCTTCCGCTAGAAAAGTTGCTTTGATTGCTCTCGGTGTTTCGCCCTCGCGCTTGCGCGGATTGATTCGCCCCGCGCTGAGTCAAGGCGTGGCAGTTGTGTTTGTCTGCGATTCGCAGTTAGAGAATTTATCAGATGATGTGGAAGTCCAGCCATTGTCTGCTTTGGGTGAAGTGATCGTGTGGGCTGAGTATGCGGCGTTCGATGTGACGCGCGAGGATCTGACGGGGTGGGTGGAAAGGCTGAGGGGACTGAATCAGTTATCCCTGTTGAAAGAAGCGCAGATTTTCATCCAGACGCCGATTCCGTGTGGCGGAGTCGCGGAGTGCGGTGTGTGCGCCGTCGTCACCAAGTCTGGTTGGAAGATGGCTTGTAAAGATGGGCCCGTGTTTGCGCTTGGGGAACTTTAATACCAAATTCGGAACGAGACGATTGTTTGCTGTGTTTTCCCCCCAGCCTCCACGCGGATATGAATGACAACAAGTTCGCCCGGTTGTTGATTTGTAAAACCGAATGAAATTCGCGCCACGCCGTTCGAGTCTGTGAGCGTTGAGAATGTTTGCGCGTTGCCATCGGGGAGTTGCGCTGAAAAATTTACATTTGCTCCGGGCACGCCGCGAGCATTTTGGTCTTGCACAAAAACAGAGACCGTTTGTTCGTCGTTTGCGCGCGTGATGGAGCGCGCCACGAAGGCGCGCGCGTCGAGCGAGATGACCGGGGCAATTGAAGCATCGATAGGTTGAGGTGGGATGAGATACGAACGATCTTCGCCGAGACGGTCAAAATAACTTTGACCAAGTTGAGAAATTTCCACGCGGGTTTGTGTTCCCTGCGCGCGCCATTCGAAACGGGCGTTCTCAAAATATTGAATATAAATTGCGGATTGTTCTTCGGCGTTCGAGACCGGGTTTCCGAACTGCTCCGCGCCGCCGTTGTCTTTGTAAAACGTGAGGAAGTCATAACACACTTGAAACCCGGCGATCATTTCGCATGCCGACGGGTTTTGAGGTTCAAGTTGTGGGATGGGTTGGTGGAGCGCCGCGCCGATGGGCGTCAGCCGAACGTTTTCATTCCCCAGAGTATCGGTGACGAGTTCAAAGCGGGCGCGCTGGAAGTATTGCACCGTCTTCCCGTCGCGGGAGGTGAAGCGGCTTGTGATGGGAAAACCATATAACAATGCGGGGTTTGCCGCGTTGTTATAAAAACGCAGAAATTCTCCCTCTACGAAATGCCCGGTCTCGCTGAAATAATTTCCGTGAGGCGGGGTCTGGGCATTGCATGAGGCTAGCGCCCACGTCAGAATCGTAACCCAAACGGCAAACCTGCCAGTCGCTCTCATGATGGCATTATATTACGCCTTCAACAACGCTTCAACGATCCGTTCCGCCGCGTGACCGTCGCCATACGGATTCGCCGCCTTCGCCATCTGCGCGTGCGCGGACGCGTCGTCGAGCAGGCGGTTCGCTTCTTTCGTAATTCTGCCTGTTTCAGTTCCCACCAGCTTGAGCGTCCCCGCCTCGACTCCCTCCGGGCGTTCGGTTGTTTCGCGCATCACCAGCACAGGGATTCCGAACGTCGGCGCTTCTTCTTGAATGCCGCCCGAGTCGGTGAGGATCAACGAGGCGTGCTTCATCAAATGCGCGAGCGGAAGATAATCCAGCGGCGGCAGTAATGTGATTCGTTTGACACCTTTCAAGATTCGGTTGACAGGCTCCTGCACGTTCGGGTTGAGATGAACAGGGTAAACAATTTCCACATCCTCGCGCCCGGCAAGTTGCTTGATCGCGTTGCAAATATTTTCCATCGGTTCGCCAAAATTTTCGCGTCGGTGAGCGGTGACGAGAATTAGTCGCTTAGTCGTTGGTCTCGTAGTCTCCAGTCTCCCAGTCTCTAATCTCGAATTCTCTAATTCTCTAATCTCTAATCGTTCTCGTAGTTCTGTTATCTCTCTCGGCTCCTCTTGCTCTGCCACAAACTTCAACGCATCAATGACCGAGTTGCCCGTGACGAAAATCTTTTCGGGATCAATACCTTCATGCAATAAGTTCTTCTTCGACCATTCTGTCGGCGCGAAGTGCACATCCGCTGTGACGGTGGCGATGCGGCGGTTGATCTCCTCCGGGAACGGATGCCATTTGTTGTGAGTTCGCAGTCCCGCCTCCACGTGACCGAATTTGATCTTGCGATAGAACGCGAGCAGGGATGTGTTTAGCACGGTCGTTGTGTCGCCGACCGCGAGAATCCAATCTGGTTTGAATTCTTCGAGTACAAGGTCGAGGTGAGTGAAAATCCCTGCGCTGAGTTGGGCTAGAGTTTGTCCCTCGCGCATCAGGTCGAGATCGTAATCGGGCTTGATGCTGAACAATTCCAACGCTTGATCGAGCATTTGCCGGTGCTGGGCGGTGACGCATACACGCGCTTCGATCCCCTCTGTTTGTTTGAGCAAGCGGACGATGGGCGCCATTTTGATGGCTTCGGGGCGGGTGCCGAAAACGGAAAGGATTTTCATGGGGGGGAGTAAATCGTAATTGGTAAGTGGTAATTAGAGATTAGAGACTGGAGACTTGGCGTCGCCGAGGCGGTGGAAGTTAAAACCTGCGGTTTTCCAAGTATCCGCGTTCCAGGCGTTGACCGTGTCAACGATCACGCGGGCGGAGGTGTTCGATGCAATGTTGACCGGGTTCAGGTTTCGGAATTGAGAGTGACTGACGAGCAACAAGATCGCATCCGCGTCTTTGACGGCGGAATCAAGATCGGATGCCATGTCTACGCCTTCGAGTTTTGCATTCGGGGCAAAAGGCTCCCAGGCGCGGACGGTGGCTCCTTCTTTTTGGAGCAGGCGAATCACGTCGGCGGCTGGGCTTTCGCGCAGATCGTCCACGTCGGGTTTGTAGGCGAGTCCGAGCGCGGCGATTTTTTTGTTTTGAAGGGCGCTATCCTCGCCGCCGGGGACGGCGGCTTGAGCAAGCGCTTGTTTCACTTTTTCCACAACAAAATGTGGTTGCGCGTCGTTGACCTGCCGCGCATGGTAGATCATTTTGGTCAACTCAGGCGCGGCTTCGACGAGGAACCACGGGTCAACGCTGATGCAGTGACCGCCGACGCCGGGTCCCGGGTTGAGGATGTTGATGCGGGGGTGCAGGTTGGCGAGTCGAATCGCTTCCCACACGTCCACGCCGAATTTTTCGGCGAGCCGCGCGAACTCGTTGGCGATGGCGATGTTCACGTCGCGCGTCGTGTTCTCCATGATCTTCACCATCTCGGCGGTCGTCGCGTCCGTTTCGTGAATTTCGCCTTTGACGAACGTGGCATATAAATCGCGCGCGGCTCGCGTCGACTCGGGCGTGATCCCTCCGATGATGCGCGCGTTGTTCACAAGTTCGTGCAGGAGATTCCCGGGCAGCATTCGCTCTGGCGAATAACACAGGTGGAAGTCGGTCCCCGCTTGAAGGTTGGAGCGGGCTAAAATCGGCGCGACCAGTTCGACCGTCGTACGAGGCGGCGATGTCGATTCGAGGATGACGAGGTTGCCCTTCCGCAACATCGGGACGATCGCCTCAGTTGCCGACGTCACCGCGCGCATGTCTGCGAGTTTGAATCGGATTCCGTTGTGCTCGCCGAATTTGTCATGTTGAAACGGAGTCGGCACCGCGATGATGAACGCGTCGGCTTCGACGGGCTGGCTGGATACCGTTAACTTGCCCGCTCGCAACGCCTCATCGAGAACGTCTTGCAATCCCGGCTCGTGGATGTGGATTTTGCCCGCTTGCAACGATTCGATCACGCGCGGGTTCACGTCCACGCCGTGGACTTCGATGCCGCGCGCGGCAAATGTGGCGGCATAGGGCAAGCCAATATAGCCGAGACCGAGAATGCAAAGTTTGTTGACCTTCACTTGAACTCCTTGGGGTAAAGTTTCCGCTGTATTATAAAGCCTTGACCGATTCGACTTTGCGCAACTTTTACGATCCATCCTTCGTAGATTGAATTGAGGAGTGTCCAACATTAAATACACCAAGGCATGTCACCCTGAGCGTTAGCGAAGGGTCTCTGAGATTGTCGTAGAGATTCTTCGCCGCAAAGAACAAGAGCGCGGCTCAGAATGACACGCAAGGTAATTAATATCATCTAAGTTGGTCACTCACTTGAATTGAAACTACTGTCTTGTTGTATAATGAAACGGAGAAGCCATGGAATTTCTACTTGATCCCGATGTTGCCTATCTCTTTTTGCTAGGCGCAGTATTTCTCGCCCTCATGGCGATCGCCACGCCGGGCACGGGGTTCTTCGAGATCGGCGCGTTCTTTTGCTTCGCGCTGGCGGGATATGCGATCTACAATCTGTCCATCAATTTTTGGGCGCTCATCGTCATCGGTTTGGGAGTTGTGCCGTTCGTGTATGCGCTCCAAAAATCGAAACGCGAATGGGCGCTCGCGCTTTCGATCCTGTTGCTGATCGTCGGTTCGGTGTTCATGTTCGCGCGGGAGGGCGGTTTGCCGGCAGTAAATCCGCTTTTGGCGGCGATCGCTTCGGCGTTGACTGCGGGATTTTTGTGGATCGCCACGCGCAAATCCATGGAAGCCGCCTTCGCCGCGCCTACGCATGACTTGGGCGTGTTGATCGGCTTGGAAGGCGAAGCGCGGACAGACATCCATGAAGAGGGAAGCGTGCAAGTCGGCAAAGAATTATGGTCGGCTCGGAGCGAGAAGCAGATTCAAGCGGGGAGCAAAGTGCGCGTGGTTCGCCGGGATGGTTTTGTCGTTGTCGTCGAAAAGCAGGAATAACCCTCTTGTGAAGAAGCCTTTGCCACAGAGCGCGCAGAGAAAATAAGAGTTTTTCTCAGAGTTCTCGGTGGTCTCTGTGGCTAAGCAAAGCTAGTGAATGCAAGAGGTCTAGCAAGAACAATTATCAAAAAGGAGAAACTATCATGGAATTAGTTACCAGCAGCGCCGTATGTTTAGTTGGGGCGATTCTTGTCATTGGCTTGGTCTTTCTCGCCAATGCCATCCGAATCGTTCCCGAGTATCAACGACTCGTTGTCTTCCGCCTGGGTCGCAGTGTCGGACCCAAAGGACCGGGCATCGTGTTGTTGATCCCCGTTATTGACCGCGCGGTCAAAGTGGATTTGCGCGAACAGGTGCGCGAGGTGCCGCATCAGACCTCGATCACCAAAGATAACGCCCCGATCTCGATTGACTTCTTGTGGTACTACAAAGTGCTAGACCCCGCCGAATCGGTGTTGCAAGTCGGTAACTTTGAATCTGCCGCGGCAGGTATCGCGGCGACCACGCTCCGCGCGGTCATCGGCGGTATCCCGTTGGACGATGTGCTTTCTGAGCGCGAACACATCAACAACATGCTCCGCACCCGTCTCGATGAAGTGACCGAACGCTGGGGCGTCAAAGTGACCAATGTCGAGATCCGCGAGATCATCCCGCCGCGCGACGTGCAAGACGCGATGAACAGGCAGATGTCGGCTGAGCGCATCCGCCGCGCGGTAGTGACCGAATCAACGGGTACGCGCGAAGCGGCGGTCAACGTGGCGGAAGGCGAGAAGCAGTCGAACATCCTCCGCGCCGAAGGTCAGAAGCAATCTGCCATCCTTGCGGCGGAAGGCGAAAAGACTTCCCAGCTATTACGCGCCGAAGGTTTTGCGCAAGCCCTCGAGCAGATCTTCAACGCCGCCAAGTCTATCGACCAGAAGACGATGACGCTTCAATACTTCGAAACGCTCAAATCCATTGGGTCAAGCCCGTCCACGAAGTACATCTTCCCGATGGAGTTCACGAGCATGTTGGATAACTTTTTGGGGAAGAAGTAGGCGGGTAAATAGGCAGGCACGTTAGCATGTAGAAAGTGGAAAGTAGAAAGTGGAGTTTTCTCTTTCCACTTTCTACTTTCTTTTTTAGAAAATGTTTCCATGGAAATCCTCCCCGCAGGTATTCTCGATCTCAATTCGCTCCGCAAACTTGAACGCGCCTGTTTCGACAAAGACGCGTGGTCTCTGCTAGACCTGATCGCAGTCCTTTCATGGCCCGATGTGGTCCGACTCAAGGCGATGGAGAACGGCAACATGATCGGATTCGTGGCGGGCGATCCGCGTTCTTCCCACGGGGCGGCTTGGGTCGCCACTCTTGCGGTTCATCCCCGCTTCCAGCGACGCGGCGTCGGGCGGGCGTTATTGCTGGCGTGCGAGGCGCAGGTCAAATCGCCGAATATGAAGTTGACCGTGCGCATGTCCAATCACGGGGCGATCGCTTTGTATGAAAAAGAGGGCTATCGTACCGTCGATATTTGGAAAAAATATTACAACGACGGCGAGGATGGCTTGGTGATGGAGAAGGCGTTGTGAGCGTCTCTGCGCGGCGTTTACCCGAATTTGAGGTCCTTCGCGCGATCGCCATTTTGTTGTTGCTCGTTCATCACAGCGGATTTTACAGCCTCGACCTTGGTTTGAATTTGCAAATTCTCTCCCCGTTCTTTGAAGTGTTCTTGTTGGGTTGTTTCTTTTTTATAGCTGGTTATTTCACGGAAACGTCCCTGCGCAGATCGGGGGGAGACCTGCGGCGCTTTTTTCTATCACGGTTTGTCAAGATTTATCCCCCTTATCTGGTTGCGCTGGCGCTTTACCTTTCAGTGTTGGGTATCACCTTGCGCGAGAGATTTGATTTGATCGCGTACGCGGCTGGCTTGCAATTTATCTTTGCTGGCATGGTCAAACCGATTCTCACGTTATGGTATGTGGGCGCGATACTTTTATTTTATGTTCTTTTTGGCTTGCTTTGGAAATTTGTCTCAAAAACTGTTGCCCTCGTTTTCACTGCCACCGTTCTTTTTATTCTTGCGCTGGCCTCCACCGGGCTTTCGGACTGTTCGACACGCGGTTTTTCAAATATTACTTTGTGTTCCTGACGGGAACGGCGCTCGCCCGACAGGTTGGGCTGGGAAGCGTTTTGTCGCCGTGTTATTTGTGGCTGAAGTTTTCGGCGGCGGTCGTTGGAATTATCACGTTTTGGGCGGCTTCCAACGACGATCCGATTTCTCTATCGTACGTCGCCGCTTCTTGTATGTTTATCGTTTCAATGACGATCCTGCTGTTTTCGACGATCGCGAGGTTGTCCATCGTCTCGCCGTGGAATTGGGTGAGCGGAGTTTCCTACGCGTCTTATTTCATCTATCTGTTTCACCGCCCTTTTTGGCAGGCGCTCGAAGACATCTTTTCCATACAAGGACAACAGACTCGGATTCTTTTTCGAGTGTTGCCCGCCTCTCTAGCGATCACGCTGGCGTGCTATTTCCTTCAACGGTCTTACGATTCCTTGGTTGCATCGCTCAGGCGGAAAGTCTACGACCTAAATAGATAATTTGGTAATACAATACTGTTATTCATTCACCTTACGCACTGTCATTCTGAGCGGAGCGAAGAATCTCGACCGTTGCCTAGAGACCCTTCGCTGGCGCTCAGGGTGACATGCCTTAGGGTGTGAAAGTATCAAAGCGCATAAGGTGATTTATTCGTTCATGACCGAGTTACTTGCCCCTCCGGTTTGGGTCAACACAAATCAATCATTTCGAACCATGCTGGCGGACGTGTCGGCGCAATCCCGCGTTGCGGTGGACACCGAGTCGAACAGCCTGCACGCCTACCGCGAACGCGTGTGCCTGATCCAATTTTCGACGCCGAAACATGATTACGTGGTCGATCCTCTCGTTTTTTCCGATCTTCGCCCGCTGGCTCCAATTTTCATCGATAAAAAACTTGAAAAAATATTTCATGCTTCAGAATACGACTTGATCTGCCTGAGGCGCGATTACGGCTTCGAATTTTGCAACTTGTTCGACACAATGCAAGCCGCGCGCGTGTTGGGATACTCTGCTGTGGGATTGGATACGTTGCTTGCCGAAAAATTTCAGATGAAAATAGATAAGCGGCATCAAAAAGCGAACTGGGGCGCAAGACCTCTCACGCCGGCTCAAATTGATTACGCGCGGCAAGATACTCACTACCTCTTCATCCTACGCGACCTGATGGAAATTGAATTGAGGGAAAAAGACCGCTGGGAACTCGCGCTCGAAGATTTTGCGCGCGCCTGTCGTGTGGAAGATGCGAAGGAAAAACTCAACGGCGCATCCTGGAAACGATTCGGCGGGCGCAAGGATGTGAACGAACGCGAATTGACCGTTCTGTCGGCGTTGTGCCACAGCCGAGATCGTATCGCCGAAAAACTTAACCGTCCACCCTTCAAAGTTATAGATGATAACCTGTTGCTAGAGATTGCCAAGAGAATGCCAGAGAGAGATGTTGATCTTGCAGATATTGGACTGAGCACAAAGCAAATCCACCTGTGGGGCGGGGAAATGCTTGCCGCGGCGAAGCGGGGGGCGGCGGCTCCGCTGGTTAAACTGGAACAGCCGAAACGCCCGAGTGATGCGGTCTTGAGGCGTGTCGAGAAGTTGAAAACGTGGCGGAAGAAGGTCGCGCAGGAAATCAAAGTGGAGTCGGATATCGTTCTGCCGAAGTTGTATCTGGGCTTGTTCGCGGAGAATCCACCGAAGACCCTGGGCGAACTTGAAGAAGCGATGAAAGATTCGCCGAGGCGATTCCAGTTATATGGCACGCAAATTTTGAGTTTATTCGGAGGTTGAAGTGCAAATTCATTTTCACGGCGCGGCACATACGGTGACGGGGAGCCAACATTTACTGGAGATCAACGGGCATCGCCTCCTTCTCGACTGCGGGCTGTATCAGGGACGACGGGACGAAACCTACTCTCGAAATTTGAACTTCGCCCACGACCCGCGCAAAGTGGATGCGGTGATCCTTTCGCACGCGCACATTGATCATTGCGGTAATCTTCCGAACCTTGTGAAGAAAGGCTACGAGGGGAATATTTTTGCCACACGCGCAACCGTTGATCTTGCTTCGTTGATGATGGCTGATTCGGGTCGTATTCAAGAAGGCGATGCAGAATATGTGAACAAGAAAAAACTGGCGCGTGGCGAACCGTTGATCGAGCCGCTTTATACCGAAGCGGATGCGCAACGAGCGGCAGATCTTTTTCAGGGCGTGGATTACGGCAAAGAGTTCGAGCCGATCCCCGGAGTGGTCGCGCGCTTTGTGGAGGCGGGTCATATTCTCGGCTCTGCGGCGGTTTCGCTGGAGATCGAAGAAAAGGGACAAAGAATCCGCTTTTGGTTTTCAGGCGATATCGGCAGGTATAAATTGCCGTTGTTGCGCGACCCGGTACTGCCTGACCCGGTTGATTTTCTTTTGATGGAATGTACGTACGGCGATAAAAAACACAACGACCCGACCTCTGCCTTCGATGAGTTTCGCGACGTTGTCAAACGGACGATCAAGCGAAGCGGCAAGGTGATCATCCCTGCATTTGCAGTAGGACGCACACAGGAATTGGTCTATCATTTGAACATGATGATGCACGATGGCGATGTGCCGCGCGTGCCTGTGTTTGTGGATAGCCCGTTGGCGGTCAATGCTTCGACGGTGTTCAAAAGACACCCTGAAGTTTTCGATGCCGAGACCAAACGGTTCGTGGAAGAGGCGCGTCATCCCGCGCTTGATTTCAAAATGTTGACGTACGTTCAATCGGTTGAAGAGTCGAAAGCCTTGAATCTACGAGAAGACCCAATGATCATCATCTCAGCTTCGGGCATGGCTGAAAATGGACGCATTTTGCATCACTTAAAGAATAATATCGAAAATCCCAAAAATACGGTTTGTATCGTTTCATGGCAAGCGCCATACACGCTGGGACGCAGAATCGCCGACCGCGAGAAACAGGTCAAAATTTTTGGCGAGCCGTACACCGTCAATGCGGAAGTGAAGACCATTGGCGGGTTGTCAGGTCACGCGGGGCAGGATCTGCTGGTGAAATATGCAACCACCGTCAAGAAGACCGCCAAAAAGACCTTCCTTGTGCATGGTGAGGAAAAATCGGCTGTGCCGCTTATGGATATCCTTTCGATGCAAGGCATGAAAGACGTGTATTACCCCGATCTGCACGACAGTGCCGATTTATAAGTTATAATCACCGCCGCAATAAAATTGGGAAGGTGCCAGAGTGGTTGAATGGGACAGTCTCGAAAACTGTTGTGGGCTCCGGTCCACCGAGGGTTCGAATCCCTCCCTTCCCGCCTTACAGACCTGACAGGAAATGTCAGGTCTGTGTTTTCTTAACAATCTTGTGAATTTCTTTTAGCTTCGTCAAAGATAAAATTTCTTCATTCAACCAATATTGAAGGAAGATTATGCTTAAACGATTCTCAACGACCCTCTCTATTCTTGCAATTGCGCTTACTCTTATGATGTCAGCGTGTATGCCTGAATCAATTGCCACGCCTGTTCAGAATATAAAACCTGCCGCTACAGATGTATTGCAAAGCCCGGATTTCCAACCCACCTCGATACCTATAACACCCCCCGATGCGTCCTCAACGCCATCAACAACCTTTTTTGATCCATCCCTTGCCTTGCCAACTGCCGCGCCGGTGCCATGGTCTACACAGCCGATTACTCTTGAAAACGCCAAAGAAATCCAGGATCTTTATCGGTGGGGACACGGAACAGTACAACGGATTAAGCATCTTGAGCGAAGCAAGGATCAATTTCTTGTCCAGACTCCTTTGGGAGTGTATTTGTATCAAGAGACTCCGCCTTATGTGCTTGGTTTTATGCCCGATGCGGATGAATTCACCCTATCGCAAGATGAACATTTGCTGGCAGTCAGCCTTAAGAATGGCGATGTTCAGATTCGAAATATGGACGATCTGTCTCTGATCGAGACTTATGTGCATTCTTTCCCGGAAGATATCGTAAAGAAGATCGAAGAGGATAAAATCCTTCCTTTTTATGTTGGCGGCATGGCTTTTGCGCCAGACGGCTCTGAAATCGCGGTGGGCTATGCGGACGGCACGGTGGAACTCCGACGGATCGGAGAATCTTCGCCGTATCTCACGTTAAAGCACGATTCTTTTTCGCTATGGACAACCGACGTCGGCTTGGTCTTTCAACTGAGTTATTCTCCAGATGGAGAAACGCTGGTTATATTCAAATTTGAACCTTATATCAATGCGAATCGGATTACGTTTTGGAGCCTGCCAGAGGGAAAACTAATTTCGTTGAGCGAGGCAGGGCGCTATTACAATTTTGCTCAACCTGCTTATCTACCAGATAATCAGACCATGCTCGTGTTTTCCAGAGAAGACTCGTACCTATCCCTAACCCTTTGGAATGTTCGGAGCGGTGAAAAGATTGGCAGATTTGGAACAGATCTTGTGGAGATAGACGCGACAGGTCTAACGCCGGACGGCAGTGCAATAACAATTTTGGGTTTGGATAGTAAAAAGAATCCATACCGCATTGTGCGAGAATTACCCGGGGGTAAGTTGGTTGAAAAGGAGAAACTGGTAGAGTCATCCGGCGATGAGGATCTCTCCCGCATAACGAACTTTCTTTTTGACCAGGGCCATTATTCCAATGTCTGGGGCGAGGATGATGATTTAAAAGTTGCCCAAGTTGACGCAATTGGGGAGCAGGCATTTCGCGTATTGGGCGAAACGCATTGGTTGACATTTCCCGAAGCTATTGCCGAGCCATTGAATTTACCCGAAGAAATAACAGGTTATTATTTCGATTTTGATGACCAATCCATTGCATGGTGTCAGAAAGGCGTTTTATTCTTTCAGTCAAAGAACGGAACTCTGGATAAAGTAGAAGTACCCGAAGTCAGAAATTGTGACGGCATGACAGTTAGCCCCAACAAAAAATATGCAACCGCTTGGTACGATATAACCCTTTATTTCATAAACCTTGAATCGTTGAAAGTGTCCAAATTTTCGACAAGATGGGAATCGTTCTTTTCGTCGGCGTTTACTTCTGACGAAGAAATTATGATCGGCGGTTCTTACGGCAACCCGTATATTTTTCAAGTCGAACCTTTTTATAAGATTGTTGAAGGCGAGTTGGTTGGCGTATCTAACATGCGCGAAATTGTTGTCTCTCGTGACAATGAATTTATGGTTACACTTAGAGCCAGTGAGAATAACGGTCCTGAAAGTCAGATATTGGTCTGGCGGTTGAGCGATGCTTTTATTTTGCGCCGTATAAATCCGCCATTCATTGACAAGTTCCAACCGAAATTCACGTCGTTTGCATTGTCGCCAGACGATAAGTTGATCGCCAGTGGAGACAATTTTGGCGGGGTCCGTATTTGGGATGTCGCAACGGGCAACGAGTTGGCATATCTCGAATATGAGCATCAACCTTTGGATATGACATTTTCTGCCGATGGCTCCGGGCTGGTAATCATTCTGGGCGATGGCACCATTCACTTGTTAGGGGTACCATAACAAAAGCCAGACCCGAAAGGCAACGCGCCTTTCGGGTTTTTCTTATTTGATGGTAAGATTCTCGCAATGAAACTCAACCTCGCGCTCGCGCAGATCGCCACAAAATTGGGGGATGTCGAATCGAATCTTGAAAAGCACCTCGAATACATCAAGCAAGCGAAATCGCAAAAGGCAGATTTGCTCGTCTTCCCCGAACTTTCGTTGACCGGGTATGTCTTGCAGGATTTAGTCGCTTCCGTCGCGCACACGCCGACGGAGGACGACCCGGTCTTCAAACATCTCCTCAAAGCCTCGAACGATCTCGATCTCGTGGTCGGTTTTGTTGATGAGGATTCCCGCCACCGATTTTTTATCGCCTCTGCCTACCTCTCAGGCGGACGCGCCGTCCACGTCCATCACAAAGTGTATCTGCCGACGTACGGACTCTTCGACGAAGGTCGCTTCTTCGCCTGGGGGGATTCTGTCCGCTCCTTCGACACCCGCTTCGGACGCGTCGGCATGTTGATCTGCGAAGATTTCTGGCACGCTTCGCCTCCGTATTTGCTCTGGCTCGACGGCGCGGACATTATGCTATTTTCATCCGCCTCGCCGGGGCGCGGGCTGACCGATAAGGAGAAACTCGAGTCTGCGCGTTGGGTGGAGCGCGTGAGCAAAGCCTATGCCAGCATGTTCACATCGTTTGTCGCGCACTGCAACCGCGTCGGCTTTGAAGACGGCTTGTTGTTTTGGGGTGGGGCGACGATCAACGACCCAAACGGCGAATTGCTTGCGCAGGGTCCATACTTTGAAGAAGCGTTGACCGTGTGCGAACTTGACCTCAATCAACTTCGGCGCACGCGAGCCCGGCTTCCGCTTTTGCGTGATGAACGCACTGCTCTCGTTCAAAAAGAAATGAGCAGGATACTTTCCGCTCGATAACCTCATCCCTCTATGCAAATTGACCTTTCCATCAACACCGACGTCGCTCATCAAATTTTGACGGGCTTCATCAAAAGCGAAGTGACTCGCGCAGGATTCTCCCGCGCGGTGGTTGGCTTATCGGGCGGGATTGATTCCGCGTTGTCATGCGTCCTTGCCGTCGAAGCGCTGGGGCGTGAGAATGTGCTGGCGGTGCGGATGCCCTATCGAACGTCGAGCCCTGACTCGCTGGCTCACGCCGAATTATTGATCGAGCAATTGGAAATTCCGAGCAAAACGATAGAAATCACAGAGATGGTTGATCCATTGATCGCGAAGGACAAGGAAATTACGAAACTTCGCAAAGGAAACATCATGGCGCGCGAACGGATGATCGTTTTGTACGACCAATCCGAAGTGTTCAAAGGACTGGTCATCGGCACGAGCAACAAGACCGAAATTTTGCTTGGTTACAGTACTCAATTTGGCGATGCCGCGTCTGCGATGAATCCCATAGGCGATCTATACAAAACGCAAATCAGACAGCTGGCGCGGGCGTTGAATATCCCTGCGCCGATCATTGATAAGGCGCCCTCCGCCGATCTCTGGGATGGTCAGACCGATGAAGGCGAACTTGGCTTCACCTATGAAAAAGTAGATCAGTTGTTGTATCTGCTGGTTGACCACCGTTACAGCCCCACAGAATGTGTGGAAGCGGGATTTGACGAAAAGTTCGTCAGCGGTGTCGTGAAACGGATCCAACGGACGCAATATAAGCGCATGCAGCCGCCCATTGCAAAGTTAAGCAATCGCACCATCGGTTATGACTTTTTATATTTGAGGGATTGGGGAACCTAGTGAGTTTTCAGATTCCACCAGCGCTCAAGCATCGAAAATACTTTTACTTGTGGCTTGGCTTGTTGATCTCGATGGCGGGGTCGCAGATGCAGTTAGCCGCGATCCATTGGCACATCCGCGCGTTGACCGATGAGCCGAATCCGTTGGCATTGGGCGGCATTGGCTTGGCGCGTATTTTGCCGGTGATCGTCTTTTCTTTTGTCGGCGGGGCGGTGGCTGATAGTTACAATCGTCGGACAATTCTGCTTATCACCCAATCGCTTCTTGCTGTGCAAGCCGTTGTTCTGGCGTTGTTAACTTTTCTCGGAATTATTGAGATTTGGCATATTTATGTGTTGACCGCTATCCAGGCTTGCGCTGTCTCGTTCGATCTGCCTGCGCGTCAGGCAATGATCCCGAACCTTGTTTCGCGCGAGCACTTACCGTCTGCCTTCAGTATGAACTCTATCGCGTTCAACGTGGGAGCAATCCTTGGACCACTTCTCTTTGGGCTTATCCCCGAAGGCGGGCAGGGATACGCCTATCTGTTAAACGCATTTTCGTTTCTCGCGGTGCTGGGAGCGTTGGTTTTGATGGGGCAAGTTTCACAAAACCTAAATCTTGCCGGAGGCGTAAACCTGCGGTCGATGCAGGAAGGCGTGCGGTTCATAACTTCGCGCCCGCTGATCCTTTCGACCATGCTAATGGACTTCATTGCAACCTTCTTTGCGTCGGCGACTACCATGCTCCCTATTGTTGCCCGCGATATTTTACACGTGGGCAAAAGCGGGTACTCGTGGCTGGTTTCCGCGCAGGCGATCGGTTCTGTCACGGCGGGAATGGTCGTTTCACAAATGAACGAACTTCGCCGTCAAGGCAGGCTTTTCATTGTTTCGGTCACCGCGTTTGGCGCGGCGACAGTATGTTTTGGGCTTAGCCGCGCCTTTCCAGCCGCGTTGATCGCGTTGATCGTCATGGGCGCGTCGGATACGATCAGTACGGTCATCCGCAACACGATTCGACAGTTGCAAACGCCCGATCATATCCGGGGCAGGATGACCAGCGTGAACCAGCTTTTCTTTCAGGGCGGTCCCCAACTGGGGGAGGTGGAGGCGGGTATCGTCGCATCCCTGTTCGGGGTGCCGTTCGCCATCGTCAGCGGCGGAATCGGGTGCATCGTGGGCATGTTCCTCATCCTTTGGAAGTGGCCCCAACTCGTTGCGTATAACGGTGACGAACCGCCCGCGGTCGCATTGCCAGCAGACTGACAACTACCTTGCGATTGCCATACGATTTTCCTTTATCATCCTTTTTGGTGTTGACTCGCACTTTGATTGCGGCTATACTGCGGGTAACGAGGTAAATGCCCTATGCGAGCAGATGTTTGCGAGGCAACAAAAGACCAACCAAAAGCACGCGACGTGTTCGCGTGCTTTTTTATTTCATATTTCAAACCCTGAAAGGAGATTGAACAATGGACTATGGAATGATCGGCAAACGCGAGAAAGCGCTCAGGTACGCTGAGGAGCGCCAACGGTTCCTCTTCAACAAATTTGAAGTCACTTTCCACGGAGACAACAACAATCACTTTGTGAAATTTGACGGCGGAACATACTCCTGCGATTGCGAATTTTTCGTCACTCATCACCGATGCGCCCACACGATGGCTCTCGAAATCCTTCTAAAGGATATGGTGCCGGAAACGGTCGAATCTTGACTTCTGCCTGATTCTGCAACTCAGCCGCCCTCCCTCCCCGGATGGCGGCTTTTTTGTTTCGTAAGGGCTGTGCGCCTGAACCCGTCGAAAATGTAGCATCTTTTGCTGGAAGACTGAAAAATTAATGAGAGGTTTTTAAAATCCAGCGTTTTCGATTAAAATTTTATTATGCAAAAAATTTCACGGCGCGATTTTCTCAAACTTGGCGGCGCCAGCCTGGGCGCTTTCGCATTTGCTCCCGCGCTTGGCGGTTTGTTCGACTTCGACGACAGCGACCTGATCCGCGTGGCGACCACGTCTGTTAGCGTGTATTCAAAACCCAGCGATGACA
>JAEURC010000094.1 GCA_016789025.1 Anaerolineales bacterium | reverse complement strand
CGATCCGCTCGAGCAAATTGATGTCGCTCTCGAGAACATCTTCCGCAACCTTCAAGCCGCGAACATGGGCGTGCAGGATATTATCAAACTCACCTATTATCTCGTCGGTGAAATTGACACCGCAAAGAGACGCGAGTTGGTCGCGTCCAAACTGGGCGGACACAAGCCGTGCAGTACTCTCTTGTATGTCGCCGCGCTGGCGAGTCCCGTTTACAAGGTCGAGATAGAAGCGTGGGCAAGCGCGGACTAGGCTAACGCGGGGAGTGAGTTCGAAAGTGGAAATTATGTTGACGCTGAAGAAAATCCTTTTGGCTTCGATCTTATCCCTCGCGCTCATTCAATTTGGATTTACGCGCGTGCAAGTGGCAGACGCGCAAGAGTCCACGCCGACGCCCGCCGACCTGATCAACGAAGTGAACGCCTTGCGCCTCGCCAACGGATTGAACGCGCTGGCGGCGCATCCCGTATTGATGCAGATCGCGCAAGAGCAAGCGAACGGAATCGCATCGGGCATGCCTGGTCACTGGCGACCGAACAACCTAACGCTCGGTCAATGGATGATGACCTTGGGTTATCCGCTTTCGGGCGATCTTTCGCAAGACGGCTATCGCTCCGAAAACTGGACGCCCGCACAAACGTCAAAAGACGCGGTGCAGGCATGGCTTGGCGACGAGCCGCACACGAACACCATGCTCTCGCCATATCGCAGCGACATCGGCGCGGGCATCGTCGCATCCGAAGGCGGCTACATCTTTGTCATCGAGACCGCGCTCCAAACAACCAGCGGGCAAATGCAATCGAACGCGAACGCCATCCTCACGGGCATTCCGCTCACGCAACAGGCATACAACGCGGGCGCAACCCTCGCCGCCGAAAACGGCACGCTCCCGCAATATTCGCTCCCCGTCGCCATCGTCACCGCGAATTCAGGTGGTGACGTGATCCACGAAGTGCAATACGGACAAACACTGTGGAGCATCGCCATCACCTACGGCACTACGATCAAAGAGATTCAGCGACTCAACAATTGGAATACGGAGGATGTGTACGTCGGTCAACAACTTCTTGTGATGAAAGGCGCCACGCCTCCTCCGCAGATGACGCCTGCCTCGCCCGCCTCAACCTTTCCCACCCTTCAACCGACCTCCACTGCGTTTATCGCATCCCCTTCACCAACGACTCAACCCAACATTGCGATCACCACGAAGAGTCCGCAAGAGATGACGCTCAGCGTGGCGGCAATCGCCCTCGCCGCCCTCGTGCTGGGGATCATCATCGCCTTCCCGCGAAACAAGCAAAGAGATTAAATGTTGCGTCACCTGTAACGCGACATTCATGTCGCCTTTGCGCTCTTACTATTTTTTCAAAGTAGACGCCATCTCTCTGGCGACAAACTTCAAATACGTGCGCGTGATCCGCAAACACGACCACAACGCCAGCAGAGAAATAAGAGTTCCCCCAACGGCAAGTAAAATGATAATTTGGTTATTGAGATTGAACATTGCGATAACCCCCGTCGTAACGATGGAATTTGCAAGCAACAAATAATAAGGGATAGAAGCGTTTTGAGTTTGTCTTCTCATTTGTCGAACTTGCAACTCCCTGATTTCGCGGTCGCGCGAAAGTTGATTGGTTTTCAAATTCGCCTGTTTCGCCTTCTCCGACGAATCCTCGTCCGATGTTCTTGACTCCAGCCAGATCATTGCCATGAAGAGAAGCAAATTCAAAACGACGGGGAGATACACCCACCACGCGACGCACGCGGGTTGATTCGGTTCGCAGGTTCTTGTGACGCCCTCGTAGATCGTCAACCCCATCACGGCGGGCAAACCCAGCACTGCCAGTTCGCGGCTGGTGCGGATGCGGCTTTTGAGCGAGTTCATCCACTCGAGCCGTCCGTCCTTTGCTTTTTTCAAACTAAATTCGAGATCGTTCTGCGGGAAAGGGTCTTTCCCTTTGAAGTTATTGTGATCGTCGAGAAATTTTGCGCCTTGCTTGATGCGCAAGAAATGCTCCGCGGGGGTCAGCATCGTGTCCGCTAACTTGTCGAAGACGACGCCAAGCAAATACGCGAGACCTAGAAACCCGATCAATGCCTCGCTTTGCAAGAGTTCAGGGTTGATGCTCTGTCCCTTCCAAAAAGGGAGGACGAACGCGCAAAGCGCAAGGCTTCCCGCCAAAATGAGTTCGATGCTAACCTGGGCTGTATTCATGATACCTGCCTAATGAGCTTCACGGATTCCCGTAGCGCCATCTTCGCCTCATCGAATGAAAGTAGCTCCAATGCTTTTTTCTGAGTCTCCCATCGAAGCGTGCGATCCTCGTCTGGTTCGACCGATTTTCTGAACCGCACAACGAAATATTGAACGATGATCTCTTCGTCTTTCCTTGCGTACGATTGAGTCGGTCCAGGCTGGACAATTTTCCCCACAACTCCCGCCTCCTCCCGCAACTCCCTCAGCGCCGCCTTTCGCGGAGTTTCCCCTTTTTCGATGTGTCCCTTCGGCAGTACCCAATGCTTGCCTGATGACGAGGTAACGATCAAGTAAGTCTTACGACTACCTTTTTCTTGAAAGACGACACAACCAGCGTGGGTGAGATTTTTCTGATTCATTCTATTTCAAGTATAGCATGACGGATCGTGGAATTTATCCTTTGCGCCGCACTTTCAGCAAAGCGATCTTCGTTGAATGATTGAACGGTGCGGGATCGGTGATCGGCTTGCCGACGATGTTGTACCCGATAAAATGTTCAGGCGCGGGGATCAACTCTTCGATCTGCAAATATCCATCCTTGCATAATTCTTCGAGCGTTTGCATGTACTCTTTTCCGCTGACGTACAACGCGTTGTTGATGGCGACCAAATATCCGCCGTCGTTGACGAGTGGACGCACTTTGTTGATGAGCCGCGCGCTCTCTTTTTCCTGGTCCACTTTGCCTTTTGATGTGGATGAAAAAAACGGCGGGTCGAGGACCACACAATCGAAAGTTTGTTTTCCTGTTTTGAACCTGCTGACTGCGGGAAAAAAATCGAGCGCGAGGAGATCGTTTCGGTTGATCGAAAACCCGTTGAGTGCGTATGATTTTCTCGCTAGGTCAAGAAATCGGCGATTGCGATCCACTTGGACGACGCGGCTCGCGCCTCCAGCCAGTGCGGCGACGCCGAAACTTCCCGTGTAGGCAAACGTGTTCAACACGGATTTACCCTTCATGTTTTCGATCAACCATTTTCGCAATAGGCTTGTATCGAGATAAAAACTCGCGTCGCGGTTCATCGTGAGATCGAGCGCGTACCAAACTCCATGTTCGCGGATTTTTGTGTCGGGCGAATCGCCGAAGAGTAATTTGCCGCGCTTGTCCTCTTGCGTGATTCCGTTTCGATGTTTGATAATCCCAACGCGTAGCCAATCTAGTAAAGTCCGTAAATGCCTGACGACGTCTTCGATGAAAAGTTGGTTGTCAATTGGATCATCTGCGTAATTGTGGATCACCAAAGTCTGCGCGTAAATGTCTGCCGAGAGATTCGGGTCGCCTTCGGTGAATCCGTTGAAGAGGCGGAAGGCGGCTTCATGGTGTGAATCAACCAGATGAGCGCGGGAGGCGATGGCTTTATCCAGCAAGGGAAGAATCGAAGCGATCGGCATGGTGAGTGTAATTATACGTCCCTTCAAGCCGCTTAGAGTTCGATAAGAGATGAAGTTTCGTGTTGTGTCGGTTTTCCTTTTAGGGTACACTTTTTTCAAGTGCAAGCATCTGTTTGGTTGAGGTGATTTTATGTCCCTGATGGATCCAAAAAACGATATGGCACAGGCAGGCGAGGACAAGGTGAAGCGTAATCGCGCCGCGTATAACGCCAAGGCATCCAGTGATTTTTATGGCGGCGCCGGCTGGGTGATCGGTTTGTTCATTACGCTCTTCATCGCGACGCCGGCGATCTGGCTCCTATTGCAAACTGCCACGCGTTCCACATTTAATGACCGTTTACTAATCGGCATTTCGATTGCGTGGTGGTTCAACCCGCTCTCGCTCGGCGCGTTGGGATATATTGCCAGCAACATTCGCGCCTGGCGATTCTGGACGATCTTTGCGCTTTTCATTTGGGCAGGCGTGAATGTGCTTGTGTCAGCGGCGATCGTCAACGAAACAGCGCGGATATTGATCGTCAATGGCGTGTTGCTGACCGGGTATATCCTGTTTGGACTTTTCGTCCTCTACATTCAGCTACGCGTTTTTCTGTGGGCGGCGGCGGGAAAAGCGGGACGTTTCTTCTTCGGAATTTTGGGCTGGGCCGCCTTCAACGGACTCGTCTACTGGGCGATCATCAACCCGGTAGTGTTGAACGCCATTCTGATCGTGCTGGCGTTTGCGTTTCAGATCTTGTTTGCGATCGGGTTCGCCATCATCCAGTTCGTTGCCATCTTCTGGTTTATGGCGCGTTCCCGCGTGGAGATCATCCGTCCCGGTGATCCGAAGACGATCACGTTCGACGATTATAAAGGTCAGCCTAACCTGTTGAAGATGGTGCGCCAGTGGATTTCGCTCCTTTCGGACCGCACCCAATTCCAAAAGATGGGCGGTCAGTTTATCAACGGTTTGTTGCTCGCCGGCGAACCGGGTACAGGGAAAACTCTGCTTGCAAAAGCCATGGCGGGCGAGGCGGGAATTGCGTTCATTTCAATGGAAGGTTCCGGGTTCCGCGCCATGTTTTGGGGCGTGGACGTTTTGAAGATGATTCGCTTTATTTCTCAAGCGCGGAAATTGGCTAAGGAGTACGGCGCTTGTATCGCTTATATCGATGAAATTGACGCGGTGGGAATGTCGCGTGGTGGTGTAATGGGCGGCGGAATGATGGGCGGCATGGGCGGCATGATGGGTGGAGGGACAGGCGCGCTCACCCGCTTGCTGTATGAAATGGATGGCGTGAGTGAATTATCACGTTGGGAGAAATTGCGCGCGCGTTGGTATCAGTGGCGCAAGAAACCGGTGCCGCCGCGAGACTGGCATATTTTGTTCATGGGATCGACGAATCGTCCCGATGTGCTCGATCCCGCATTGACGCGTCCTGGTCGCTTCGACCGAACTGTTGTTGTGAACAAGCCAGACCGCACCGGACGCCGCGAGATTGTGAAATATTATCTGAGCAAACTTCAAATTGATGACTCTGTTGATATCGAGGCAATTGTCAGCGATACGGCTTGGGCAACGCCAGCGAGGATCATGTCGGCGATCACAAAAGATGCGGTTCGCCTCGCGTTGTTCGATAACCGCGATAAAGTTTCTCAGCATGATATCGAACTGGCGTTTCAGGAACAGGCGATGGGCTTGGAGAACCCGGTGGAGGAGATGCAGGAAGATCAACGCCGGCAGATCGCGTATCACGAAGCGGGTCATGCAGTAGTGCAATATCACCTGCGCCCCGATGAACGCATTGTGCGAGTGAGCATTATCCGTCGTTCGGAGGCGCTGGGATACGTGTTGCCCGTTCCGAACTACGATATTTATTCACTGCCATTGCGAACCTTCGTAGCGGACATCCTCGTATCGATGGCGGGGCATGTGGCGGTGAAGTTATTCCTCGGTGAATACTGGACGGGCGCGACGGGCGACTTTCAAAATGTGCGCGCGCGCCTGTGGCAACTTGCTCACTATGGTTATTTCGGTCCGCCGCTGGATATGCAGGTAAGCGCGGGGATCGGCAAGGATAAATCAGATGTCGTGGAGAAATTCTGGCGAAAGCTTGAAGACCAGACCGGGAAGATTCTCTCGAAGCACTCTGCCGAGGTGCACGCGGTTGCGAAAGCCTTGCTCGAAAGAAACGACCTGACAGGAAAAGCGTGCATTGAAGTCATTCGCTCTGCGGCAAACGGCGCGGAAGCCGACGATAGCGGGCCGTTGCTCAAAGCGCTAGTGGAAGAGACGATTGTCACAGGCAATGGTAAGGATGCCAAAAAAGCGAAGAAGGGGAGATCATCCTCCACTGCTACTCCTAAATTGAAACCGAAAAAGAAGTGAAACAAACGGGCTGGGGAAATTCTCCAGCCCGTTTGTATTTTTATAAACAGGTGAAGGTGGTATTGCTTCCCCTTGGTTGAGTTCATTCAGCACTTGAACTGCTGGATGAGCATGGATAATGGAGTTTTGGCTATTTCCATGACCAAAAGCCGATAAACCCTTCGGCGAGCAACCGAGGCTCCAATTGGCCGGATGCCGCCACGACAGCGATGCCGGGGGTGCCGTTCGGGGATACGAAGGGCAGGAGCAGATTGTTGCTGTCCGGTGACCAGATCGTAGCGGACTGATGATATTGATCGAAGTATTGCAGGGTATTCGAAAATATGTTGGTGGGTGCGAAGGGGAAGAGTTCCTTACTCTCGCCTGAGACCGCGTCCAGCATGTTGAGTTGCAGGGCGGATAGTTGTCCACCTGACGAATCGGTGACTTGCAATGGTTTAAAGTAGGCGAGTTGCCTGCTGTTCGGCGACCAGAAAAAGGCAAGAACATCATCGGCTTGGAAGAAATCCTCCGAGGTGGCGAGGTCGATCACATGTAATTTGCCGACAATGCCCACGTTGAGATTTTCAGTCCCTTCGATGTAGGCGACCAATTCGCTATCCGGCGACCATGCGAATGCCGTATTGAGTTCGAACTCTGCGATGGCTTGCTGAAATTCTCCCGTTGAATCGGCTACTACGAGTTCCTGTTTGCCATCGTCGTTGACGCGGGTGTAGAGAATCTGTTCCCCATTGGGCGACCAGGCCGGGGCTTGGAAAGAAGCGGGGGTTGTATCCAGACCATCTTCGATTACACCTGAGTCTAATTGCAAGAAGGCGAGATGCTCTGGTGTGGAACTCGCGTCGCTGCCGGTGTGAACGATCATGGTTTTACCGTCGGGAGCCCACGACCAATAGTATGGCGACCCCGCATCAAGGATAACGGGTTCATCCCCTCTGGCTGGTACGTTTTGCAAGAGGATGGATTGCCTGGATGCGGAAGCGCTAATCAAACTGACATTCTCGTTGTCCGGCGACCAATACAGATAGAACGGAAACTCCGTTTCGCTGGAAAAGATTTCAGCGGAGGTTTTCTCGTCTACGTTGTACACAGACAGGTCTGCCTTCGATTGCGAAGCGCCTGTGCCTTCGATGCCAACGTAGGCGAGCTGGTTTCCGTCTTTCGACCAGGTTGGAAATTGATAATACCGGTACGCGCTGGTTTGGGTTTCCGGTAACGCGGCGTCATCGGTAACCGGGGCGGGGCTTTTCCCGCTTTGATCGGTGATGTACACATTCCCGTCGATGCCTATATACGCGATCAGCCCCGATTTGCGTTCGAGTAGTGGTAGCAAAGGGCTTTGAGGAAGTTGCGTATCTTGCGGCAGGCAAGAGGTGGCGATGAGCGCGGTTAGTGTGAGTAGAATAAGTTTTTTCATTGTTCGGGTCCCACGCTCAACAGTTCGAGCGCTTTTTCAAGGACGGGATCGTTGGCGGGGAGGATATCGTCCCAACCTGCATCGATGGTAACTTGCGGCTGGACCCCATTGAGCCCAAGATCTACGCCGTTTGGCAATTTGAAAGAACTGGTCTCGATGAAGATGCGCGAACCGTCCGTCAGATAAAACAAAGTTGTCGCTTCGATAGCGCCCGGGGTGGTCTCGCCGATCACAATCGCCCGTTTGTTTGCCTGCAATGCCGCCGCGAGGATCTCAGGCGAGCCGTTCGTGTTTTGTCCCACAAGGATGATCAGCGGCACGGATTGCGATCCGAATAGATCTGTGCCGGTGACTGAAACACTCTGCTCGATTTCCTGGCTGTTATAAAAAGTTCCCACTTTTCCGTTGTGGAAGAGTTTGAGCAATTCCTCGAGGGGCCAGCCTCTGCCGGAGCCAGCCACGCGCAGATCTAAAACCAGCCCCTCAAGTTTCTGATTGGTGGTAAGTTCTTGCAGGTTGGCAAGCAGGTCTTTGAGTAGGCTATCGCTATTAATTACTGGAAACAGGACGTACCCGTAAGGCATCCCGTTCATATCGATTTGTCGCGCCTCCAGTTGACTGGCGCTGACGAGTTGCGCCCGTGTCACTTCGACGGTGCGTTCTGGTTTGCCCGGCGTTTGCACGTTCAAGGTGACGACACTACCGGCGGGTCCGCGCACGCGCTTGACCACATCAATCCCCTCTTCCAGCAAAACGGGATTCCCGTCGATCGCATAGATGCTGTCATGCGCGCGGATACCTGCCTGCTCGGCGGGCGATCCTTCGATCACATCCAGCACGATGATGTGCGGCACAGTCTCCGCATCAAACCCGATGAAAGCGCCGATGCCCTCGTACGTAGAAGTGGCTTCAGTTTCAGCGGCGATACGCTCATCCCGCGATTGAAACAGGAGCGCGCCCTCGGGTAGTTTGCCTGCAAATTCCACCATCAACGCGTTGAACTCTTCGTTTGACAGACCTGCAGAAATCCGCGCATGGTACTCGGCGAAAAGCGCGTCCCAATCTACCCCGGCGGATTTGTAGTAAATATAATTTTCTGCAAGAAGTTTTTGGATGGTATCGAAAACGCGCGTTTGATGTTCCTGCGGCGTGTACTGAGCTCCGAAGTCCCCGGTGATCGGCTCGTCTTCTGGGGCGAATCCCGCGCAGGCAGAAAGCGCGAGCGAGAAGATCAATAGAACTGAAAGGATGAGCTTGTTGTTTTTCATAAGACAGCCTCAAGAAATCCTGCTGGTAAATAATTCACACCATTGTACTCGTCTTACCTTGCAAGCATTTTCCCGCCTTATATTTTCCTAATATTCTTGGGGTTCAGCACCGAGATCAATCCCTGCCCGTCCAATTTGGAGTCGAGCTTTACCCAAATGAAACTTCGATGGGCGGAATACGGGTCGATGCGAATCACCGTTCCGTCAATCCACTCTGCGTTTCCCCAGGTATCGACCTTCAGGCGCACCTGCACCCGCTCGCCGATTTTAATTTCATCGGCCATTACGCCTTGCAAAAAAGAACATCCCAACCCCGACCACCATCATGATGCCTCCGTTGATCGCCCATTGCGGGTCGCCCGTCATATAACTGCCGGGCAAAATATTGATTCCCTGCAAGAAGAAGACCAAACCTGCAAGAAAAAGCAGGATGCCGACAATACTTAATGTGGTTTTCATGGATTGGATTATACTCTCGCCTCTTTTCGACGGGATGCCTGTCCCGGCTCCCAAAGCGGACTCGACGCCTCGGCGTTTCGCGGTACAATATAGAACGTACGTTCCACTACAAACGTCCCGCAGGGTTTCTGTTTAAATCGCAGTGAATCAAATCAACCTGCGGGACGATATACACTCACATGGACTTCAAACTTCAAGCACCCTTCATCCCCATGGGCGACCAGCCCGAAGCCATCCGCGGACTCGTGGATGGCGTTCACGATGGCAAGAAACATCAAGTGTTGCTCGGCGCAACAGGCACGGGCAAGACGTTTACCATCGCGTCTGTCATTCAGGAGTTGCAAAAGCCCGCGCTCATCATGGCGCATAACAAGACACTTGCCGCGCAGTTGTACGCCGAGTTCAAGGAATTCTTTCCGCAGAACGCGGTGTCGTATTTTGTTTCGTATTACGATTACTACCAGCCTGAAGCGTATGTTCCGCGCCACGACTTGTACATCGAAAAAGAAACGCAGATCAACGAAGAGATCGAACGTCTGCGACTTGCCGCGACCGCCGCGTTAATTTCTCGGCGCGATGTGATCATTGTCGCGTCGGTTTCCTGCATTTACGGTTTGGGCAACCCCGAAGAATTCGGCAAAGGGACAGTGACTCTCAAAGTAGGTGAGATGTATCGGCGCAATGCGTTGCTCCGCCAGTTGATCGAATCGCAGTATCAGCGCAACGACATGGATCTGAAGACGGGCACGTTCCGCGTGCGCGGCGACACGTTGGAGATCATCCCCGCGTATGAAGACAAAAAAGGATTCCGCATCACCTTCTTCGGCGACGAAGTGGAACGCATCATGCAGTTCAGTCCTGTCACGGGCGAAGTGTTCGAGGAGCCGAATGAAATTTCGATCTACCCCGCCAAGCAATATCTCACTGCCGCTGATAAGATGAAGGATGCCATCGCCGACATCGAAGCCGAGTTGGAAGATCGGCTGAAATTCTTCAAAGAGACAGGCAAGCACCTCGAAGCGCAGAGACTCGAACAGCGCGCGCGGTACGACCTTGAAATGTTGAAAGAGGTCGGCTATTGCTCAGGCGTCGAAAATTACTCGCGGCATCTAGACCGCCGCGCGGCTGGCACACATCCGTGGACGATGATCGACTTTTTGCCGACAGATTATTTGCTCGTGATTGACGAGAGTCACATGACCGTCCCGCAGATTCGCGGCATGTACAACGGCGATAGGGCGAGAAAAGAAACGCTGGTCGAATATGGATTCCGCCTGCCGAGCGCGATGGATAACCGTCCGCTCAAGTTTGATGAGTTTGAAGAGGTGATGGGAAGCACGATCTACACCTCCGCCACGCCTGGACCGTATGAGATGCAACACGCGGAACAGGTCGTCGAGCAGATCATCCGCCCGACGGGACTCGTTGACCCCGAAGTGGATGTGCGTCCCAGCAAGGGGCAGGTGGACGACTTGGTTGGCGAGATCAAGCAGAGGGTCGAAAGAGGCGAGCGCGTCCTTGTCACCACGCTGACGAAGCGGATGTCAGAAGACCTAGCCGAATATCTCAAAGAGTTGGGGATGAAAGTCCATTATCTGCACTCGGAAGTGGAAACGCTCGAGCGCGTGGGCATCCTGCGTGATCTGCGTTTGGGCGTGTTCGATGTGCTGGTAGGAATCAACTTATTGCGCGAAGGTCTTGATCTGCCCGAAGTTTCGCTGGTTGGAATCTTGGACGCGGACAAAGAAGGGTTCCTCCGTTCCGAGACCGCGTTGATTCAAACGATAGGTCGCGCCGCGCGTCACGTCAACGGGCGCGTGATCATGTACGCCGACAAGATGACCGACTCGATGAAACGCGCAATTGACGAAACGAATCGCCGCCGCGCCAAGCAGATGAAATACAACACTGAGCATGGCATCGTGCCGATCAGTATTCACAAAGCCATTCACGATCTCACCGAAGAGTTGAGCGCGAAGGCTGTCGGCGAAATGCGCGGCGAATATAAAGTGAAGCAAGACCTGCCGCGCAACGAACTGCGGCAAGTGGTGCGCGATATGGAGATCCAAATGAAAGAAGCCGCGAAGAATCTCGAGTTCGAACGCGCCGCCGCCTTGCGCGATGAGTTGTATCAGTTGAAGAGTTTGCTGGCAGAAGATGAAAATCTGAAACCGTGGGAGCGGATCAAGTTATTGACGGGGGAAGAGTAAGTTCAAAATTGGAGAGTAGAGATCGTCCGCTTCAAGTGCCACTCATCCGTAGAGTGGGCGGTATTTCTATTTCCAGTGCATCTACGCCCATCACTTTATAATTGAAAAAAATTTAGGAGAATTCATGCGTCCCTTTGTAACGTTGTTCGTGATTTTGGTTTTAATGTCCATTGCTTGCGGAAGTGGAACTGTGTCTACGCCCGCGCCTGTCGTTTCTACCGACGCGAATGTGCCATCGTCTACCGCCTTCGTTTCCTCCAACCCGACCGACGAGCCTGTTCCTCCTACGTCAACCCCCTCACCCGAAAACGTGATCTTCGTGGATACGCTAGAACAGGAAGTGTATCCGTTTGCGCAAAATGGAAAATGCTCGTTGGCTGAAGCCATTATGGCGGCAAATACGGCAAAGCAATTTGATTCATGCAAAACGGGTGTCTTAGGCGAGAGCGTGATCGAGTTAATGCCCGGCGAATATATATTTACCCAGGTGGATGAATCGCCTCCCGTGTATGAATGGTTGATCAGCGTCACCGAGGTTGGCACTGCCCTCCCGCCGATCGCGTATCCCGTCACCATTCATGGGAATGGCGCAACTCTGACCCGCGCTGAGAACGCCGAGCCGTTCCGCTTCTTTGAATTGATGGTCAATTCCACGTTGACCATGAACAACATCACCATCCAAAACGGCGATGTGGCGAAAGATTGGGGCGGCGCCATCTATTCGATGAGTTCATCCATTACTTTGGAGAATACTCGTTTTCTGAATAACAATTCCGATAACGGCGGCGCGATCTATTTCACCCTTGGCAGACTCGACATTGCAAACAGCGAGTTCGTCAATAATACAAGCACGGGCAATGGCGGCGCGTTGTTCATCGATTCGTCGCGTTCTTCGATCCAGTCAACGCGTTTTGAGGGGAACGAATCGGATGGCAACGGCGGCGGGTTATATGCCTATTTCGCAACGGTCGTTATCACCGATGGTTACTTCTTCAAGAACCGCGTCACCGACAACGCCAACGGAAATTGGGGCGGCGGCATGTTTACCAATCATGTAAACCTTACCATTACGGGAAGCCAGTTTTATCAAAACGTGTCGCCTGCCTATGGCGGCGCGGTGGGCGTCATCAATCCCATCCTTGCTGGCATAGACCCTGAAACCGAAGACCTCGTTCAACAAGTGCAAGATTCGCCGTTCATTGCCGATATGTTCACCAGCATTCCTGGTTTTCAGGCAACTCTGGAGGCGCATCCCAGCGGCATTTACTCGGGTTTCAAAGAAGATATACAAATCCATAACAATTGTTTTGCAAATAACAGAACGGTAGGTATCGAGCCAAATTGGACGAGCGGCATCCATGCCAGCGCCGCGGCCGCCGATGGAAATTATTGGGGCGATCCCAGCGGACCCTCGGGCAGGGGTCCTGGCTCAGGCGATAGCGTCGGCAAGAACAAAGTCGTCTTTACGCCATTCCTCACCGAAGCGCCAGATTTTTGTGATCCAGCGTTTTCTGAAATTGATTGAATAAAGCGGGCGTCACATTCAAAGTGAGGCCCGCTTTTCTAACTGGATGAATTGATTAGAGGAACGCCGCGATTTCGTCCAGCGGCTTTTTTGTGATGACGGGAACTTCCGCTTCTTTCGCAGGGAAGCCTGTTACTAACAGTGGAAATGGTTTTTCATCTGACGGCTTGTTCAGGCTGGCGTTGAGGAATTCCATCGGGCTGGGAGTGTCCGCCCCGTAATATCAAATGCGGGATCATAAAATCCCGCATTGAGCGGATCATGAGTCGGCTGTGATGATCAATGATCGTGCTCTCCCGTAGGCGTACCTTCCTCGTGATGGTGGTTGGGCTCCTCTTGATGTTCATCGTGGTGTTCCGTGCTGCCCAAGGCAGGGAAGAAGGGTTCTGCCGCGCGCGCGATACTGTAGGTAGCAAAACCGCTTACGAACGAGAGAAGCACAATGACGGTTATGGCGCGCCATGCGAGCGGGCGGTTGGAGTGGATGAGCGTGCCTTGAAAGATCAGAATTGCCAGCGTAAACATGCCGAGCGCTTCGCAAAACTTGCAGGCGATATCGATCCATGCGACCTCTTCGGGTCCGCCGTGACCGAACGGGGCTGGGAAGATGCGGGTCAGAACATAGAGGACGATCAGCCATCCAGCCATGATCGCGCCGATGTTGTATACCTTTGCCGATGGTTTTCGCCAGATGGCAATTCCCCAAACGATTTGTACAATGCCCACAACGAGGAAGAATATTCCATGAGCAGGCGCATGTTCCCAATGTTCGGGAATGATGACAAGATGAATGACGCCTGCAACAATGGTTGCGATGGCGCTCCAGGCGATCAGGCTCTTCGTCGTTGAGTTAAGTTCCACAAGTCTCTCCTTTTTCGTACAACAGTTACGGCAAAATCATACTACTGCGAATTCGAGACGTGGATTGCCGCCAAGCCTTCATAAGGCTCTCTTATTTATATCTCAACAACCTCAACGCGTTCGCCACAACGACCAGTGTGCTTCCTTCGTGAAAAATAACGGCGACGCCGATGCTGATGATGCCTGTCACTGAGGTAATGATGAGTAAAGCGATCACGCCCAACGCGATAGATAGATTTTGAATGATGATCGCGCGCGTGGCGCGTCCTAAACCAACGGCAAATGGAAGTTTGCTCAAATCATCGCCCATCAACGCGACATCGGCAGTTTCGAGCGCGACATCTGTCCCTGCGCCGCCCATCGCGATTCCGACGGTTGCATTGGCGAGCGCGGGCGCGTCGTTGACTCCATCGCCGATCATCGCAACTTGACCATACTCCTTCACCAACTCGCGGATGATGGTCAATTTATTTTCAGGCATGAGGTCGGCGCGAAATTCGGTGAGACCAATTTCATTTGCGATCGCGGACGCCGAACGCGCGTTATCGCCCGTCAACATGATGGTGTGCGTCACGCCTGATCTTTTGAGCGCGGTCATCGTCGGCGCGGCTTCTTTTCGCAACGTGTCTGCCAGCGCGATCAAACCAGCCAGCGTTTTATCCACCGCGATCCACATCAGTGTTTTGCCTTGCGCTTGCAACGCCTCGGCGCGTGCAATTGATTCGGATGAAAGCATCACGCCCGCTTCGTTCATCAACTTTTGATTGCCGATCCAAATCGTTTTGCCGTTCATCGAAGCCTTCAAGCCGCGCCCCGTCAGCGACTCCACGTCGTCCACTGGCGAGACAGGCAGACCCTGAGTCTGAGCCGCGCGGACGACCGCTTGCGCCAGCGGATGCGCGGAACGCGATTCCGCACCTGCCGCGATGGATAATAAATCCGCTTCGCTTCGACTGTGCTCAGCGCTAGCTTTCCACGCCGACGACTGGATCGCCACCACATCCGTCACCTCGGGCTGACCGTGAGTCACGGTTCCAGTTTTGTCGAAAGCGATGGCTTTGAGCAGACCGAGGTTTTCAAGATGCGCGCCGCCTTTGACCAGCACGCCATTTCGCGCGGCTTGCGCAACGCCCGCGAGAATTGCGGCGGGCGTGCCAAGCGCGAGGGCGCATGGCGACGCGGCGACGAGCAGAGTCATCGCGCGTAAAAATGATTCGCGGAATGGAAAACCGAATAATGGAGGAATGACGATGACCAGCGCGGTGAGAATCAAAACGGCTGGGACGAAAACCCGCTCGAACTTTTCGACGGTCTGCTGAGTCGGCGATTTTTGCGCTTGCGCCTCTTCGACCATTTTCATCACGCGCGCCAACGTGGAATCTTTTGCAAGGCGAGTCACTTTTACTTCCAACGCGCCTTCGCCGTTGACCGTACTTGCAAAAACTTGATCGCCAACCGTTTTATCAACGGGAAGCGATTCGCCAGTGACGGAGGATTGGTCAATACCAGAATTTCCATCGAGGATGATCCCGTCCACGGGAATGCGCACTCCAGGGCGGACGATGACTACATCATCGAGTTGTAACGACTCGACGGGAAGTTCCTGCTCTTTGCCGTTGCGTTTCACCAAAGCAGTTTTTGGCGCAAGGTCAGCCAATGCGCGGACGGCGGAGCGGGCGCGATCTAACGCGCGTTCTTCCAACGCGTGACCGAGACTGAATAAAAAGAGGAGTAACGCGCCTTCGGCAAACTCGCCGAGGAACGCCGCGCCAATTGCGGCGACGACCATGAGTCCATCGGTGTCCAATCGTCGCTCTCGCAATGCGTGCCACGCGTGACGAGAGACATCCCAGCCGCCTAAAACGTATGCGACTGCGAAAAATCCGATGCTGAGGTATGAAGGAAATCCAAAGAATGTATCGCCGAGCCAGCCGATCAGCAGAAATAATCCTGACAAGAGGCTGAATAATAATTCTCTGTTCTCTTGTAACTTTGCCTGAAATTCATTGAGCGGGATTTGATACCCCAACGAACGGACCCGCTTCTCGATGGCGGCGCGATTGATCTTATGATTGTCGTACTCGATCCACATCTTTTCGGTGGGGTAGTTGACGTTGACCGACAGCACGCCTTCCATGCGCCCAACGCTATGCTCGATGACGAGACTGCAATCGGAACAGTCCATGTTCTCGATGGGAATCGATTCGTGATGGTAGCGGTTGACGATCTGCGCGCCTGTCAATTCGGCGAGGCGCTTCACGTCGGAGAGTGTGAGCAAGTTAGGGTCGTAATGCAGGCACAGGTCAATGGGCGATTTATCGCGTTCAACGTGGGCGCGGATGATTCCTTTTTTGCCTTGAAATGCCGCTTCGAGGCGCGTGAGGCATTCGTCTTTCTCGTTCTCAACGCCTGGGAGTAATAGAGGAATGTCAATATCTATTGTTTGTTCCATGAAATGATTCCTTTTGCGGGTCTATATGTCACTCTGAGCGCTAACGAAGAGTCGCGTTCACGGTCATAGAGATGCTTCGCTTCGCTCAGCATGACATGAATATTGTTATCCATGCTCCACATGCTCAAGCCCCATGCGGTATAGTTTTTCAACATGATCGTCGTCGAGCCGATAGAATACCTGCCTGCCCGCTTTGCGAGCGCGGACGAGGCGCATCTGGCGCAGTCCGCGCAGTTGGTGCGATACGGCAGACTCGGTCATGTCCAGTTTTTCGGCAAGCGCGCCGACGCCCATCTCGCCATCGAGCAGCAGGGAGATGATCCGCACGCGGCTGGCGTCGCTGAGGGCACTGAAGAGTTCAGCAAGTTGGATGGCTTTGAGTTCGGTGAGTTTCATAATACTGAATATCTGAGCAAGTGTTCATATATTACTTCGGTACATAAACCCTGTCAAGAGACAAGGTTTATTTTTGTTAGAACTTGTCTCAAAAATACCATGTCACTCTGAGGGAGCGGGGTTTGCGACCGAAGAGTCTCTTGTTTGGGCGGTAGAGACCCTTCGCTATCGCTCAGGGTGACATTTTTGAGATGATCTCTAATCGCCAATTGGCACGATCACCACGCTGGCTTTGATGTGATGGCGCAGGTCGCTGATGACCGTTCCGTGGATCAAGTCGGAGACGCCCGAATGTCCGTGTCCGCCGACGACGATCATTTCTATGTTCGACTCGTTGATCATCTTTGCCAATTCTTTGCCTGGCTCGCCGCTGCCGATCTGCCACTCCGTTTTGATCTTGTTCCCTTTCATCATTTCGGTCAGTTTTTCTAATCGTTCGCGGTCTGCGAGCGTTTCAGAATCTTCTCCTTCGGCGCCAAGCCTTCTTGCCACCGGGCTTTCGACAACATGCAGGAGCGTGAGTTTCGTATGTGCTTTGTTGATGAAGCGCAGACTTTCCGTGAGCAGTTTTTCATCCTTGCCCGAAAAATCCAAAGCTACGCCGACGTGCTGATAGGGAGGAGGCGGTTGAATTGCGTTGATCGTTTGCGCGGCTTGACGATGGACGCTTCCGATGCGGAATCCGTTTTTATCCAGCCAGGGGTGAGCGATGACATAAAGTAGTAACAGTCCCAGCAAAAGAGTTAACGGGATTGCGGTCGCTTTGACGATCCAGGCTTCGCTGCCGGAGTCTGCGATCCATGCTCCGATCTGGTCAACGATCAGTTTGATGTTCAACGACAAAATGATCCCTGCCACGACCCATGCAAGGACTTTGATCATGGGGCTGATGCTGAACTCTCCCATGCGGCGTTTGTCTGCCACTGCATTGATCAATGGGATGATCGCAAAGGGCAACTGCAGCGAGAGGACGACCTGACTCAACACGAGCATTGCGCCAGTCGCATTTTCGCCGAAATGGGCGATGACGATTACCGCTGGGATGACAGCCAGAAGTCGGGTGATGAGGCGGCGGAGCCACGGGCGAATCCGCAGGTTGAGATATCCCTCCATCACGATTTGCCCGGCGAGCGTTCCGGTGATGGTGGAACTCTGTCCCGAGGCGAGAAGCGCGATGGCGAACGCAATCGGCGCGATGGACGCTCCGAGCAGAGGTTCGAGCAAGTGATGCGCGTCTTGAATCTCTGCCACTGCAAAATAGCCATTCCTGTGAAAGACCGAAGCCGCCATCACCAGAATCGCGGCGTTGATAAAGAAAGCAATGTTGAGCGCCAAGGAAGTGTCAATCGTGTTCCAGCGCAGATTCTTTTTGATCTCGTCGCTTTCGCGTCCGATCTTGCGGGTTTGCACGAGGGACGAATGTAAATACAGATTGTGCGGCATGACGGTCGCGCCTAAAATGCCGATGGAAATATATAACGCGGTTGCGTCGGGCAGGGATGGGACAAAGCCATGAGCGATGCCGACCCAATCAGGTTTGCCCAACAGGATCTCGATGAAGAAAGCGACGCCGATGGTCCCGACCAAGGCAATGACCACGCTTTCGAGTTTGCGAATCCCCGCGTGTGACAACAATAAAAGCAGGAATGTGTCCAGCGCGGTGAGTATCACGCCATAAAGAAGCGGAATGCCGAAGAGTAGTTGCAGCGCGATGGCAGAGCCAATCACTTCCGCAAGATCGCAGGCGGTGATTGCGATCTCTGCCAGAATGTAGAGCGGGATATTTACAATGGGCGGGTAATCTTCATGGCAGACCTGCGCCAAGTCGCGGCGACTTACGATGCCAAGCCTTGCGGCTAAACTTTGCAAAAGAATCGCCATGAGGTTGGACATCAATAAGACCCAGATCAAGGCGTAACTATAGCGGCTTCCGCCGGCGATGTCGGTCGCCCAGTTGCCCGGGTCCATGTAGCCGACGGATACCATCAGCGCGGGACCAGTGATCGCCAGCCATCGCCTCCACGAGGAAGCTTTGGCTGGCACGATTACGGATTCATGTACTTCTGAGAGGGAGTTTTGCGAATGTTTCTTCATAGTTGTTCTTCGATGATTCTGCAAAGAGATTTTAGAAAAGCTTTGGCAAAAAGCGACCTGTGCGCTTCATGTATTCGCGATACTCGTCGCCGAATTTTTCGATGAGGTTGGCTTCCTCTTTCGGAGTGCGGATCGCCATAAGGATGAAAGCCAATACTCCGAACATGCCGATAAACCAGTTATCCGCGATCATGCCGAAGGAAATGATGAATGACGAACCTATCGTGTAAAGCGGATGGCGAATGTATTTGTAGATCCCGTTCGTGGCGAGTTTGTGTTCTTTGCGCGTCGCGCTGGTGGGGGTGATGCCGCTACCGATACTGCTGAAGAGCCAGTAGATGCCGAAGGCGCACAGGATTCCAATCCCAACGCCGAGCCAGCGGATCGAGTCGGGAAGTCCGATCTTTGACCATGCCATCCATGCAGGATTGATCAAATAGACGAGCGGACTCAACCAGAGGACCAATCCGCCGATGCGGATGAAGTTCATTATTACACTGCCGTCCACTTTGCGGGAAACGGCTTCGCCTGAATCTCGATCCGCTTTGCGGCGGAAGTAGCCTGAGATGCCGATGCCTGTGAACAGGACGAGCGCGGCTACAATGCGGAAAATATTTTCGTTCATGGTTTTTTACCTTTCATTCTTTCTGTTAATTCTAAATATTTGACGTATGGTTCGGCGGTCAAGCCGTTGATCCCATGTTTAGGGAAATACACGCCATGTAGATATACTTGTCCGATGGTCATCAACCCAATCATTCCCCAGAATGTATACCGACTAAATAAAATGCCAATGATTGAAAGTGTGCCAACAACAATAAATAGTTTGACGATTCTTCTTTGCATTGGCACATGTTTCTCGAATTTGGTGAATACAACAAAATAAGCAAGGCTGGCAATCGTCAGGACGATCAGAATCTCGGTTGGGCTGACCGATGGCAGTGAAGGAAAGAGAACGGAGTTATCGAACACTTTATCTCTCTTCGATAAATATCTTGCTCGTGATGTTCAATCCCAGCACGGAAGTTTTCTTCCCAACTTTGACCGTCAGATTGTGATCGTACGACGAATACTCTTTCACTTCGATATTCGCGCCAGGCGTGATGCCGAGCGTTTCGAGATGACGGAGCAGATCATCGTCCGCGGCTTTGACGCATTGGATCGTGCCTGATTGAGTCGGTCGAAGCGCGGAGAGCGGAGTCGAATCTTCCAGCGGCATCTTAAGATCGGCGGTGGGGATCAACTCTCCATGGGGGTCGCGAAGCGGATGTCCCATTGCCGCGGCGATGCGTCGCTCGAAGTCTTCCGAGATGACGTGTTCGAGTCTCTCCGCTTCGTCGTGCACTTCATCCCACGAATAGCCGAGCGTTTGCACGAGCCACGCCTCCAACAAGCGGTGATGGCGAATCACTTCAAGCGCGGCTTTCTTTCCATCCTTTGTGAGCGTCACGCCTTGGTGTTTTTGATATTCAACCAGCGGCGGCTTCGATGATGCAAGTTTTTGAATCATGCCCGTCACCGACGCGGGCTTGATCTTGAGTCGTTCCGCGAGCGCGTTCGTGCTTGCGAGCGTGCCGCGATCGGTCAACTCGTAAATGTGTTTCAGGTAATCCTGAATCGAGATCGTGAGTGTTTGTTCCATTATCCGTTCCAAAGTGTGATCGTTGTGCAGGCGAAGAAAACCATGAACGCGATGTTGAAGCCTGCGCCTTCTGTCGCATCGCGCACGAATTGCGGCAGGATGCGTTTGATGACCAGCCATGCGATGATCATCGTCAACGGGTTGATCCAAGTCATCCAAACTGGGAAAGCCGTTTGACCCGATGCAACCAAGATCGAAAACCAAATGGATGCGATCACGATGAAGATCATGATGGGCGCGTATGTGATGATCAAAACTTTTTTATGACGTTCGATCATCTTGACGATCACCGCCTGCGACTCTTCGCTAACGTTATTTAAGGCGTGGATGTATTCGCCCATATAATAAAACGTGCCGTGGACGAACGCGCCGAGGATGGATGCGGTTCCGAACAAGCCGACAACTGCCAGCACAGCGGAGGCGTTTGCGCCCCCCAAGCCTTGGTAGATGTGCCAGTAGCCCGCGACGAACAATGGTGTTCCGAACACGCCAAGCAACGCGCCCCAGATCATTCGGTTGGGCGACAACACGATCATCTTTTCTGCATCCGAAAGCAGTTTGGCGAACGGTTTGAGTTTGGGATACTCGTCAAGATTCACTTTGCTTGCAAGCAAAAGCACATCGCCGATGGCGTAGAGGAACGCGCCGAGGAAGGCGAGCAACCCAGAAATGCGGAGGGGGATGAGAAGATTTTCCATAGTAGTTTCCGTCATTGCGAGGAGCGCTCTTGTTCTTTGCGACGAAGCAATCTCCCTCAACGTGTTGGAGATTGCTTCGGGCGAAAAACCATCGCCCTCGCAATGACGATATTCTTTATTTAATCAGCAATCCCGTCACCCAAAGCAGCATCATGCCAGTCAACACGCCGCTGAAGACGGTCATGGGCATGGCTTCGCGTTGAGTATCTTTTTGAATCAGTTTCGCGATCTCGTAAGTAACTTGGAAGATCGCGCCCGCACCGATGGCTAGGAACAACACAGCGAGGAACGGCGAGGGAGTATAACCGCCGATCCATGCGCCGAGAATGGCAGGCGCGCCGCCGATCAATCCCATCAAGGCGAGTCGTCCAAGCGTTGGTTTATCGCGCAACACGGGGGCGATGATGCCGAGTCCCTCGGTGATGTTTTGGATGATGAAGCCGACAACGAGGAATGTTCCGAGCGCAATTTCGCCGACGTTGTACGCCGCGCCGATGGCGAGTCCCTCGCCGAGGTTGTGGAATCCGATTCCCACCGCGATGATGAAAGCAACGGATAAGCGTCTCTGCGATTCGTCTCCTAAAGTATTCGTTTGACTTTTTGAAATCGCATCGAGCAAAAGGAAAGTCGCTACTGCGCCGATACCGATCAGTCCAATTCCTTGAAACGCGGATGGCACTTCAGCCGCAAACTCCAGCGCTTCGGCGATTGTGTCCAAGCCGAGGAAGATGAGCAAGCCAGCCGTCGCCGCCATGAGGAAGGTCATCGTGCGGCGACCGAGAGTCCGCAAGGCGGGGAACCAGAAGATGCCGAGGAAAATGGGAATCACGCCGACGTATAAGCCGATCAATGTGAATCCCCAAAATGTAGTCGCGTCAGGTTGTGGAGTTTCAAACGCGACGGGAATGTCCACAGGGAAAACGATCGCATTGCTTGTGAAAATGTTGACGCCATACGCTTCGCCGTAATTCCACGGATAGGGGATGTGAATCACAGCGCGCCCGAGTCGCGGAATCGTTGTGTCAGGCGAAACGGTGAACGGCATGATGGCTTCGTTCACACCAACTTGCGCGATCGTGATCGCATCGGGTCCCGTGTTGCGGACGTGGAGTTCGATCACGTCGCGCGTGAGATTGTAGCGTTCGATATCGAGAGTCTCGATTGGCGCGGCAGATTCCAAATCCAAGCCGCCGCCTGTGGAGAGGAAGAGCGCGATCACTCCAGCGAGGAGAAGGATGGGGAGCAGAAGCAGGACGAAGGTCCGAAAAGTGAAGCGTGTGGGTTCAGTCGAGTGAGTCATGATGCGCCTCTATTCCGTCACTTCGAACATGCCGTTCCAGCCGAGTTCCGCAAATTCCGTCACGTGCGCGTGGAACATGTACATGCCTGGATATTTGTAACTGAATTCGAGGATGCCGCGCTGCGCCTGCCCTTGAATGATCGTGTCGGTGAACTCAGCTGGAGTGAGGCTTGTGCCAGTGGGATAGTATTGAAAAAAGTTTGCGTGCAAGTGAAACGAGTTGATGAGATCGAACTCGAGGATGTTCACGAGATAGATGCGAATCGTTTCGCCAACTTTAATTTGAATTGGATGATTTTGATAATGAAATGGAATCGCGTTGACCGCGTAAAAATCATTCGCATCATCGAAGTCCACATCGAAGCCGCTCATCACCATCACCATTTCGCGATCCACGCGCGGACGTCCGCCTTTGGGATCAACGATGAACGTGCCGTAGAGTCCTTTTGCGATGTGACGCGCAAGCGGAAATGCGTGACAATGATAGAGGTGGAGTCCGAACGGTTCCGCATCAAACTCGTAGACAAATGATTCGCCTGGCAACACGTTTCCTCCCGGACCTGAGCCTGGGACGCCGTCCATCGAGCCTGGGTGAAACCCGTGAAAGTGCATCGTGTGCGGATGATTGCTTCCGTTGACGAAATTGATTCGGATGCGGTCGCCTTCTGTCGCGCGCAATGTTGGACCGGGGATGCGTCCGTTGTAGACCCACGCGGGGTAGACGATGCCCGGGACAATTTCGACATCTTTGTTGTGCGCGACGATCTTATATTCGCGCAGAGTTTGTCCGTTGGGCAAGGTGGAGACTTCGCCGTAATCGAAATCCGTCAGAATATCGTCGGGATGGAAACCGTTCGCTTCGTGATCTACTTCGCCGACCGTGCCGGGCATGATGCCGCCATGTCCATCGTGTTGTATGACAGGCGCGGCGAAAGCTTTCTTTGTACTCGCGTGATCGTGTCCTGTGTTTGCGAGCGCGTTGACTCCTGCCGCGCCGAGGAGGGTGAGTCCGCCCGCTTTGAGGAAGTCCCTTCTTGTGAACTTGGTGGTCATGCGCTTCTCCATTGTGATTAACTAAACAAAAATTTAGGCTAGCCTAAATTTTAGGAGAGGATGAATATTCTGTCAAGGGTGGATTTAAGCGAATTGAGGGCTATACTAGTGGACGCTATATCGCGAGGAGGTAAGTGGATGACATTACATACTGAGATCAACGAACAGCCCGAACGCATCAAAGAATTGCTTGCTTCGCAGAGAAAACATATCGAGCAAGTTGCGTCTGCTATTCGAAGGCACAACATTGAGTATGTGTTTCTCGCCGTGCGCGGGACTTCGGATAACGCGGGCAGGTACGCGAACTATCTGCTCGGCGCGATGAATGGACTGCCGCTCGCGCTGGCGACGCCGTCATTGTTCACATATTACAAGCGCGCGCCGAAGTTGAAGAACGCGCTGGTGATCGGCGTGTCGCAATCGGGCGCATCGCCTGATATTGTGGCTGTGCTGAAGGAGGGGAAGCGGCAGGGATGCCTGACTCTTTCGATCACGAACGAATCGAATTCTCCGCTCGCGCTTG
>JAEURC010000044.1 GCA_016789025.1 Anaerolineales bacterium | reverse complement strand
CCGAATTTGACGAAGTGGTTGACAGGCTTGAATCAGGTCAAAGTCCCGAAGAGATCGAGAAGGCTGTCCCTGATCTGGGGGCAGGCGGCGAAGATGGCGAGACAAAGTGACTGTCACCTTGCAGGTGACAGTCACTTTGTTTTTCAAACAACTTTATCCCACCGCTCCGCCACCACCACCACCGCCCCCTCCACTTCCAAGCTCGCCGATTGCCTTCCCGGCCTGCTCGGAAAGATTCTTGAGGTTGCGCACGCGTCCCAGCATATCATGCCAGAACGAACTGCCTGCGCTGGCGGCAAGCCCTGTAGCCAAAATCCCGCCAATGTGACCGATCGGCGTGTTCAGGCTGGCGATCACATCTTCGGGGAAAAGCACGCCGAGGAGTTGGAACGTGTTGATCTGCATGATAAATGCAATGGCAATACCGATCAATGCTGAGACAACACGCAATGTGGTAATGCGGCTCTTTTCGGTACTGGCATGTTTCTGCCGCAGGGTAGCGAGCTTCAACGCAATATCCTTTTGCACCGAGTTGACCTGTTCCTCCAGCCCCATGTCTTCGAGCGCCTTCACAGCATCATCGCGCAGGGCTTTCACCGTTTTATCTATCTCTACCATATTGGTTTTGGTCTGTGAAACAAAAGTTTGGATCGCCACCACTTTCTTCGCCTCTTCTGAGCCTTCCGGCAACCATTCCTGCACCGATGCCAACACATCATCGGGGCTGGCTTGCTTGCGCAACCCGCGGAACCACGTGAACGGTTCGAGCAATGTTTCCACGCTTACCGAAAGAACAAGCAGGATCGCAAAATACGCGCCGAGCACACCCAACACGATCGTAAAGCCATCGAGATTCATAGCCAGCTCCTCCTGAATGAAATTTTCAATTCCCTACAGTACAGAGAGTTTTTTATCGCCTAACGCGCCAAGGTCGCCAAGTTACAAGGTTTTCTTTGCGGGTTTCGCGATCTAAATGTACTGTAGTGAGATTTTCAACAGTATAACGTTAATTGGGAACTACAACATCTTCTCAATCGTCGCGCGGTGTTCCGCGAAATGCTCCGCCGAATCACCCAGCACCCACAACAACAGCAGACGCTTCTCAGGGTCGTCTGCGCGGCGAGGCTTCATCAGCTCTTCGAACGGCAGGGCATCCAACTTCTTCACCAACTCCGCATACACGCGCCGTAATTCATCCAACACGTCACTTGACGAACGGTTACGGTTCCTTTCAAAAAGGACGGGATTGATCGTTTCCATGTCCCAGCCTCGCACCACCTCAGGCTCCACCCGCATCACCTCGTGCGCAGGGTGTTTATCCATGTGATAGCCCATCAAAATATTCATCCATTCGGTGAGATGCGCCAAATTATCTTTCGGACTCCACCCGCCCGCGTCCGGCGTGGTCAACCTATCCGCCTTTTGGAGTTTTTCCACAACCTCCATGAGGGATTTCCACTCGCGCTCGATCAAAGGCATCAATTCGGATGTACTGCCGGGGAGGAACTGCTCGTCGCTCATGCTCGCCTCTTTTTCTACGGGACAACTGATTCGCCCTCGTCAACTTTTGTCTTCTCTTCATCTTTTCTCAGCACCCACGCCCCGCCGCGGACGAGAGTCGTCTTCTTCCCGTCTACCTTCACGTACGCGCCGTCGCTGAGCATGATCACGGGGTTATCGTGAAACGAATGATAGTCCGAAAGCCAATCATCATGTACAGCAGATTGCCCATAAACGTCCGCATCGTAGTGTGCAAGAAAATTGAATGGCGAGACGTTCAATCCATCGAAACGATCCGTCTCCACCGAGTTCATATCTTTGGATGTGAGGATGTTCGGTCCGCATAAAATGGCTCCCGCGCTGAACCCGACAACGGGCAAACCCGATTGAACTTTCTTGCGAAGATATGGCATCAATCCGCTGATGTGCAGGCGATGATTCAACAGGAACGTGTTGCCGCCAGAAATATATGCCACCTGCGCCTTGCGGATAATGGATTCCATCTTCGGCAGATCCATCCGCTCGGTGTCGATCAACTCGACGCGCGCGAGTTTCTCAAATGAACGCGTCGTGTACTCCAACCAATGATTCACATTCAACGAGGCTTGCGGAAGGAAAGCAACCGTCGGCTCATCTTTATCTTGCAAATAAGGCTTGCACGCATCGATCACCCAGCGAATGTCGCGGTCGCCTGGGGTGGAGAGGAGGTGGAGGGTAGGCATATTTTCAGAGGGTTAGCTTAATGATCAAAATCCCGAAGGGATGATAGGTTTATAGAATTGAATTAACCGTAAACAAATCCTGAAAGGATGGCATGATTCACGTTGATGCCATGACACCCCTTCGGGTTGGAGAAACAACAAACTCAAAACTTTAATCGTTTCACTCCTTCGGAGTTTTGCGCGTTATCGATAGCAGTCATTTCTTTAATCTTTCTATGATCAACTTTCGCAATTCTTCCTGTACATTTTCCCACTTCTGCCCCGCATCCACCACCACCCAGCGACTTGGTTCCGCTTTCACCATCTCCAAATACCCCGCACGGACGCGTTGATGGAATTCGACGGTGTAAGCATCCAGCCGATTCCACTCGTTGTCTTTCTTCTTGCGCTTCAATCCCTCTTCCACATCTACATCCAGCAGAATCGTCAAATCAGGGACAAGCCCGCCCGTGGCGTACTTCACCAACCCGCGGACTTGTTCCAAGTCTTGTTGATGTCCGTAGCCTTGATAGGCAATCGTGGAATCGTAATAGCGATCTGAAATCACAATCTCGCCATCCGCGAGGCGCGGCTTGATGACCTGCTCCACAATTTGCGCGCGCGCGGCTTGGTAGAGCAGAGTCTCGGTGCGCGGGTGCATCTCCACGTTCTTCAAATCGTGGATCACTTCGCGTATCTGCTCACCGATGATCGTTCCGCCTGGCTCGCGCGTAGGGAATACGATATGTCCCTTCTCGCGGAGGTATTCCACGAGATAAGGGATGTGCGAGGTCTTGCCAGAGCCTTCAGGTCCTTCGAGGGTGATGAACATGGGGGAAGTATAAAGTAGACAGGGAAACAAGTAAACAGGGAAGAAGCGCGGAAAGTATAAGGGCAAGGGCTTGATGAAGGCTTGAAAGAGGAACGGCGTAAAGATTGGGAAAAGCAGAAAATAAAAACAGGTACACAAGCATCGCTCGCGTACCTGTTTTTATGTCTACTTCCAAAACGATCACATCATCGAGATGCCACCGTCCCTTGTTGAATTTTGGTCGCTTTCAGAATCAAGCGCAGGGCTTCATTCACGGCTTCATCGTTGGGGAAAGCTTTGGCGATCTCCGGCTCCAGCACGACCACATTGCTCCCAACTCTGCGCTTCGGGTCGAAGCGTCCGCGCGGCAGGACGGTCATTTTCGAAAGGTCATATTCCTTTCGCAATTCGTAATCATTCCGTTTCTTCGTAGAATTTTTCTTCATGTTTCGTCGCCTTTCTGGCGCTGATAATGCGGATGCGATTATCTCGTTCAGTGTGCGCCACCAATAAAAGTCTGGTTTTGTTCGAGATACCGATTGTGATGTAGCGTTCTTCATCGTCGGAATGTTCATCGTCCAGTACAGTAATGAACATGGGGTCATCAAAAACCGAACTTGCTTCCTCGAAACTGACTTCGTGTTTCTGAAGATTCTTTTCCGCTTTTTCGGGATCCCACTCAAAATCAGGTTTCATGATGACTCCTGCCGCAATTATACACAGTCATCACTCCCTAAATATCCTCACATGCCTGCGTGGTTCTTTGCCATACGAGTGACTGACCAATTCGGCGCTGCGAGCCATTTCGTGTTGGAGGCGGCGCACGAGTGATGGACCTGGGGGCAAGTCTACCCAGCGTTCGCCGTTGAGGACGGCGGAGATGGCTTGCTGTGTTTCACTGCGGATGTCTTCCATGTTGTCGCGGGTGGGCGCGGCGCTGAGGTTGTAAAGGTCGCTGAGGAATTGCTCCACTTGCGCGACGGTGTTGGCGCGCAACACATAGATCGGCATGCCGCGCTGCTCGGCTTCCATCACGGTCTGTTGGCGGTTGCGATAATACGTCCGCAGGGTGACGAGCGCGTCGGCTTCACTGACATCGCGCACGACGACGGCTGGCACGCCGAGTCGCTTGGCGGCTTGTTGCAGTCGGTTCTTCGCGACGCCATACGCGTACACGCGCACAGTTTGCAACGCGGCGCCGATCGGCGGAGTCGGCTGAGGCGTGGGTGAAGCCTCCGCTGCCGAGGCAGACCGAAGTCCGCGGCGAGGCGTTTTCACATCCGCTTTTGGCTTTGCGGGCGGCGCAGATTTCTCGATCTGGATTTTTCCCTCGGCGTCGCGCATCCGCACTTCGGGAGGCAGAGGCGCGTCGCGCAACAGCGAATCGACAGAGGACATGATGTCGGTGTGGACGGCAAAACGATCGCGATGCTGAATTTCGATGAGGACGTCGAACGTGGGCGGAGCGCGTCTTTCGAGGACCGTTTTCTGGGTGCCCCTTCGACGCGCTTCCTCGTCTGACAGCGTGACCGCTTCGATGCCGCCGACGAGATCGCTGAGGGTTGGGTTGAGGAGGAGGTTGTCGAGCGTTTGACCGTGCGCCGTGCCGATGAGTTGCACGCCGCGTTCGGCGATGGTGCGCGCGGCGAGGGCTTCAAGTTCGCGCCCGATCTCGTCAATGACGATGACTTCGGGATTGTGATTCTCAACCGCTTCGATCATAACTTCGTGCTGGTGCGTCGGCACTTTGACTTGCATTCTGCGCGCTTTGCCAACGGCTGGATGAGGCACATCGCCGTCGCCGCCGATCTCGTTGGAGGTATCCACGATGATGACGCGTTTATTTTCAGCAAGAATGCGCGCGGACTCGCGGAGCAATGTTGTTTTGCCAACGCCAGGGCGCCCGAGGATGAGCACAGATTTGCCCGTCTCGATGATGTCTTGGATGATGTCCACTGTGCCGTAGACGGCGCGACCCACACGGAGAGTGAGTCCCACCACCGCGCCGCGTCGGTTGCGGATGGCGGAGATGCGATGGAGAGTCCGCTCGATGCCTGCGCGGTTGTCCGCGTCGAAGGTTCCAACGCGTTCGACAACGTGGTCGAGTTCGGCGCGAGTCAGTTCCACGCCCGAAAGCACGACTTCATTTTCGACAAAGCGCGCGGAGGGAACGCGTCCGAGGTCGAGGATGATTTCGAGGAGCAGGTCGCTGTTGTTCGCCTCTTCCACGGAGTGACGGATGTTCGTGGGGAGCACGTCGAGGAGGGCGTCGAGGTCGTCGGTGATTTTTAGTTGGGTCATGGGTGTAATTGGTAAGTGGTAATTGAGGGGTGAGGAGAATTGGGAGGATTAGAGAATTGGTTGTTGGAGACTAGAGATTGGAGACTAGGTTAGAGAGGTTAACGGATTTTGGGGTGGGGAAGTTTCATGTTCGGTTGGGTGGGGATATTATACGAGGAATGGCTTGTCCCCGCGTGATAGGTTCGATTCAGATAGTGTGAGTTAGAAATATTTTCGCGGCTTTGAGGAATTCTTTTGCCCAATCCAACATCTCACGAACTTCATCTTCGGTCAAGTGACTGCCAATAGCATAGTCGCCAATGTTACGCCTATCTTGCGCTTTGATAAGATAGTTGTGAAATTTCGGGTTGAGAGTCTGCGTCCTTGCAAACTCTTTTCCAAAATTCGCGATCACAGCAGAATGGCTTGAAAAAGCCAGTCCACGCTCTAACAACAAAGCTTCTGCAATATAGAACAATGCATAATATGCCCGCGAGCCTGCAAAGTCAACTTCACCATCTTTGAAAATCTTTTGAGCCGTCTTGATGCTCCGTCTCGCCTTATCAAGCAGTTCTTCCACCTCAGGCTTCATACCATCACTCCATCACGACGAACATTAATCAGGAATGGTATTTGTTTCTCTTTATATTCTTGCTCAGACACAAAAGCACGTGAGATCACCACATCGTTTTCAAGACAAAAAGATGCGGCAAAATCGTCCGAGCGTTTGAGCATTTCAATGTAATTAAACTCACCTTTGAGCACCATGAGCAGGTCAATATCAGAATCGGAACGAGCATCTCCGCGCGCGTAGGAACCGTACAGGTAAACAGCCTTCAACTGCTTGCCGTAAATACGGTCAAGTTCAGATTTGAATGTCTTCAAGAGTTTCTTAACGTGAGTGGACATCGTGTCGTTCCTTTGTCTGCTCCGATTATACGAGGAATGCAGCATCCCTGTATTGGAATGTAACTGTAAAAATGAAATTACTTCTTCCCCTCGATCCGACTCACCCTCGACGGTTGAACGCTGACTCCCTTCGGCACAGCGGAGGCGGGCAAGCCTTCTTTCACCAGCCGCGCGAGGTGTTTCACCATCACCGCCTGGCGCGGTCCCGATTTGGCGCCTAAGTCTGCAAGCACAGGTTCGAGCCACGCCTGATACGAGCGGACACACACATACACGGGACGAGATCGCCTGTCGGGCAGATTGCCGATCAGCGACGCGAGTTTCGCGCTGACATCTGTCGCTTCAGGGTGGATCAACGGCGTCAGTACAATTCCGTGCGCGCCATGTGTCACGCTGACGTGACATTTCGCTCCATCGTTGCTCATCCACCCAAGCGGAGTCTTTGGCTGTGGTTCGACAGGCTGTAACAGCGGCGGGACAATTTGATGATAGAGACTCTGCACAGATGGAAGATTTATGGATCGAACACGCATCCACGTTTCGGTCTTCAACTGCGCTCCGCTCCGCTCAGACCTTTCTTCCAATATTCCAGAAACATCCCACATCCTCTGCCACGCGTAGACGGAGAATCCCGACTTGCGAAGCGGCACGAACGCATCGCCGACCTCGTCCACTTCGGCAAGAACGTGGAACGCGCCCCACGTCCCTGCCTGGGCGGATAGATTCTCGATCAATGCAGGCAATTCAGGGTGAGTTAGATTCGACAAAGGAGCGAGATACAGAAGTTTTGCAAACGTATCTTCCTGCGAATGGATAATGCCCCCCAACACCGAGTCATGTTCGCCATTTGCGATCGCGCCGTAGACGTGCCGCGCTGGATTCATGTATGCGA
>JAEURC010000060.1 GCA_016789025.1 Anaerolineales bacterium | reverse complement strand
TGAAAGCGCGGTCACGGTTCACATCGTTCGTGTTTTGCGAAAGGATGGTTGAGACCAGTTCGTCAATCGCTGGCAGTGGATTGCGCCAGATCGGCTCGCCATAAAACTCGATCAATTTCTCATGAATTTTCACCGCGCGTTTTGCGAGCGAAGCGAATGGGTTCATGCGTTGCCAGCCTCCTTGATGAGACGCAATGTATTATTCACCACGTCACGATGTTTATCGGGGATGTATTCATCGAACATCGCCGCGCTGAGACGATACAACGTCAGCGCCGCCGCGCCGCGCGATTGATATTGCGACGCGTTCGGGTCGAGTCCCCACGCTTTGCGGAATGCGCTCACCCATTTCGATTCGCGCCCCACCGAATCCTGAATCAAGTCAAAGTAGCGATTCTCACTGACGATCATAATGCCTCTTTGCACAGCGACCGCCTCGAGCAGGTTCTTCACCAATCCCCACACCGAGTACAACACCGTTGACTCGTGTCCGCGCGCGAGACCATTGAGAATTTTATGAATTTCCTCTGCACAAAATACCACCTCTTCGCCCGCGAATTTGTCAGCCGCCGATTGCAAAGGCGACCATTCAAACGCATACGCGGCTTGTTGTGGCGCTTCCAATGAGCCATCTTTGTCCAGCAAGATCTTCATGCCGCGCAAACCTGGGACTGCCCATATAGCGCGTTTCGGATCTGTCAATGCGGCGCGCTCTTCCTCCAGCACAGTATGACTGAAACTGACCAACTTCCCATTCCAATAATGCGCTGTAAACTGTTCATATTCATTTTCAGGCATTTTGTTCACATAGATGTCAACGTCCACATCGCTATATTTCGATTCCTGTCCGCGCGCATAACTGCCCACGATGCCGACGCCGATTACATCGGGCGAGTTAACTTTTTCGAGAATAGATTGGATGAATGAGTCGGATAAAGACATGTCACATTATCATGTCACCCTGAGAGAGCGTTCGTTGCGACCGAAGGGTCTCGATCACCGTATTAGAGACTCTTCGCTACGCTCAGAGTGACATGCCTTGAATTATTTTTCCACCCTCCCACCCTCCACTTTCCATACATCCGCCTTTTCCACAAACTCAGGCGCGAACAATTTTAGATCGGTCGTCGTGAACAACACTTGCTCGCTCTCGCCGACATACTTCAACAGATCGGCGCGACGTTGCAAGTCCAACTCTGCCATCACTTCATCGAGCAAGATCACGGGCCACTCGCCTGTCCGTTCCTTCATCCAATTCACTTCAGCGAGTTTGAGCGCGAGCAACGCGGTGCGCACTTGTCCACGCGAGCCGTAATTGCCGAGATCGATCCCATTCGCAAAAAATCGCAACTCATCACGATGCGGACCGATTGTCGTCACGCCGCGCGCGATCTCGTCGTTGCGAATCTCGCGCAGTCGTTCGCGGAATCCGTTTTCAATTTCGTTCAACGCCAAGCCCGAACGGTCAACGACGGTGTCCATTTTCAAACCCAACTGCCCGTTCGGCTGCGGAAGCGGATCGTACGCGGGCTCGTAGGAGAGGCGAAGAGTCTCAGTTCCGTGAGTCAGCTCGAAATGGACGCGCGAAGCGAGAGTCTGAATCTGCTGGACGGCTTCGATGCGCCACAAGATGATCTGCGATCCGAGACGCGCCAACGCTTCATCCCAGACTTCGAGTTGATCGCCACTGCCCCCGCGTTCTCCAAGCGTTTTGAGCAACGCGTTCCGCTGTGTGACGACTTGCCCATATTCGCCAAGCGCGCGCGCATACGCGGGCGTGGACTGTGCCAGCGCAAGATTCAAATAACGGCGGCGTTCTTCGGGCGCGCCCTCGATGATCTGCGACATTTGCGGCACAAAGACAACCGCGTTGAATTGACCGATGACATCGTTGATGGGTTTCTTCACGCCGTCGAGCAACACTTCTTTGCGAAGCCGCTGACCGTTCAACACGCCGATAGGTTCGAGGATGAGCCGCGCTTCGATGCGATGTTTGCGAACGCCGCGCTGATAGTCCGCGATGAGACGCGCCACGGCGGGCGAATCTTTTTTATCGGCTTCATCGAAATTGATCAGTTGGCGGTCGGTGTTCGTTTGAAAAGACGTGAATGCCGCGAGAAAATAAATCGCTTCGAGAACGGTCGTCTTGCCCTGCGCGTTCGCGCCCGTGAGCAAGACAGGTCGTTGCGGAAAATCCAAATCAAGCCGTGTGAACTTGCGGAAGTTGGTGAGGGAGAGGTGTTTTAGAAACATGGTTTCAGGTAGAAGGTCAAAGGTCGCAAGTCAAACGTCCAACTTTCGACCTTCGACTTTTGACTTACAAAATCATTTCCAATTCAATTTCATCGCGCAGAGGGATACGGTTCATGCCGATGAGCAGAATATCAGGTTTGAGTTTTCTTGTTTCATCCATTGCGTTGCGGCGGATGGCGACCAATTCAAAATCGCGTCGTTGGTAAAAACCGAGCGCGTACAAATTATCGTTCGTTGTAATCAGGAAAACGCGCCTGCATTTTCTGGTCCGCGCTTCTTCGATTACTTTTCTCAACAACTTTGTGCCGATCCCCTGCCCTTCGCGCAAGCCGTCCAGCGAGGTCACTTCACATTCGTCATTCGTTATTTTGAACGTGACCAGCCCATCCCAAAATTCGCCGTCTTCCACGACAAACCCCTCCACCTCCTCGGGGCGATGGACGAGACCACGCGAAACAACAAAGTCGCCGCTCCATTGCTCGCTCCAAAACTGGCGCACACGCGGAATGTCTTCCGAGGTTAAACGGCGAATCTCCATCGTCATCTACGCAGTACGCAATACGCAGTATTTTATTCCGTACTTCGTATTGTGTATCCTAAACCTCTTGCTCCGCATCCACTTCATCTTGCGGTTGCCAGATGCGTGTGGCGCGTTCAGTAAATAAGACGCCGTTCAAGTGGTCAATCTCGTGTTGAAAAATACGCGCCAGCCAGCCTTTGGCTTTGATCTTCACCGGTTTGCCGTGACGGTTCATCGCCTTCACATACACTTCGGCATGACGTTCCACCTCGCCCACCAAGCCGGGGATCGAGAGACATCCCTCCACACCCATCATCATCTCCGGCGAAGCTTTCACGATCTCGGGGTTGATCACCGCCCATACTTTCTTCGGCGCGTCCTCTTTCTCTTCATCTTCCTGCTTTTCAAAATATTCGATGACAACGATCCGCTCCGACAACCCAACCTGCGGCGCGGCGAGCCCCACGCCCGGCGCATCGCGCATGGTCTCCACCATGTCGTCCAGCAGGGATTGTAGATTCTTGTCGAATTTTGTCACTGCATGAGCCTTGCGTTTCAACACGGGGTCGGGCAATGTAACGATATTACGCAGAGCCATTATTCTGATTCCTCTTGTTATCTTCTTCTCGTTTGAATTCTTCCGAACTCTTATGATACGTGGCAAGCCACTCCGCCATGCGTTCGCGTTCCGCGGCGATGGCGGCTTGATTTTTCTTCACTACGCGCGCGTCGCGGCGGCGGTCGATATCCGATTGTACGCTGGCGGGGTCGAGCACATCTTCAAAGATGAGTTTATTTCCACCCACGGTAATATACACATGCCCGAAGTTGAAAATATTTCCAAGCAATCCGCGACGCTCATACTTGGTGCCGAGGATATTTTCGAGCTGGGCGGCATTACGCGATTCGGTGCCGAAGGGTTTGCGATCGACATCGATGATCTGGTCGCCGGTGACTTCGAATGTGTCGTTGCTCCAGTCCATGAGTTTATACCAAAACCAGCCTGCCAGCAAGAACATGGCGCCAAAGCTAAATAGGGCAAAAATATCGATCGAGAGTCCGCCCGCCAGCGAGATGAATACATCCTGCGGCGAAATCAATAGCTGATACAACCGCAGGAGGAAGAAAATAAACACGCCGACGAACCCAACAATGGGAAGCCATGCATCCAATACCAGCACCACCCAATGCTTTCGGTAGATCACCCCTTCGCTCGTTTCGTACCGGAGTTTAAGAGTATTTGCCCCGAGCAATTTTAACCACCATGCGCCGCGCGGTTGAGAGACCGACGATGTCGGCTGGTTTGAATCAGCCGCAGGTCGGGTAGGAACCGGGATCCCCAGTCGTTTGCGGATGGCGTCTTTCATCGCCTCTTTTTCCGTGGCAGACGCCTGCTCCTTCGTCCTCTGCCAGTATTCCTCCACCATCTTCGCCGCCTGGTTTGGATGATTCACTAGCGAGAAATCGATCCTGCCCACATACGTCCGCACGATCACATTTCCATAATCGAGCCAGCGACCGAATTGATTCACCTCCACGCCCAATGAAACGATCATCGAAAGCGGCGCTTCCTGTCGGCTATCCAAAAGACCGATCACCTTTTCAAGCCAGACCACGCGCTGGTTGGTGACCACGTAATAATCGTTGCTCCAATCGAGGATGATCCAACCCAGCCAAAGGGCAAACGCAAAAAACGACAACAGCGCCGCAAGCCACACAATGGTGTGCGGCAAAATAAAAAAGTACGCGTACGTAAAAAATACAGGGACGAGAAACAGCGCAAGAGGGCGCAGGATTTTCGGATACATGGCAAGCACATGCTTGCGCGCTAGAAAATACACCACCTCATCGGGTCTCAACCATTTGAAGCGCAACTGCCGCGCCAACTGACGGCTTCGCACCGCGATCTCAAGATTGCTCCGCAGTTTTGGGTGTTCCTTGAACAATTTGTCGAAATCGCTTTTCGACAGCACGAGCAACGAAGTATCCTCCATTGCCGTTACTGTCGCAGAACGTCGTCGGTTTCCCATGATCCCCATCTCGCCGAAATAATCGTTCCTCACCAGCAACGCGAGTTGCATCTCTTTGCCGTCAAGTTTTCGCACCACGCGTACCTTGCCCCCAAAGATCATATAAAAACCCTCCGCCGTCCCATCCTGCTTGAACACGATCTCCCCTTTTGCCACCTGCATCTCATCCATTTCCTCTGCGATGGATGCAAACTCCTCCTCCTCCAACCCAAAAAAAAGATGGATCTTTTTGAGAAATGCGATACGGGCAGATCGTTCGATGCTCACGAGTTGATTCTATCAAATTTTATGGATGAAAACCGCCCCGCCTCATCCCGACTTTCAGCCTGCCTCGCCCGCGGATGCCTTACCCCACCCCCGTGATAGAATCCGCCGCATGAAAAAATGGCATTTCTGGCTGGGAGTCTTCATCAGCATCCTCTTCATCTGGCTTGCCCTGCGCGGCTTGCAACTGGATGAATTTTGGAGCGCGGTCCAAAAAGCGAATTATTGGTGGTTGATCCCCGGCATCGGCGTCTACTTCGTCGGCGTGTGGGTCCGCGCGTGGAGGTGGCACTACCTCCTCAAACCCATCAAAGAGATTCCCACCAAGACCATGTTCCCCATCACGACCATCGGATACATGGGAAATAATATTTATCCCGCGCGAGCGGGCGAAGTGTTGCGGGCGGTGATCCTCAAACGCAAAGAGGGCGTGTCGGTTTCCGCATCGTTAGCCACAATTATTGTAGAACGCATCTTCGACGGCGTGGTCATGCTGGGATTCGTCTTCGTCAATCTCCCTGAGTTGGCAAAACTGACCAGCGCCTCGGGCTTTGTCGGTAACATTCAACAAGTGGCGGTGATCGGCACAGGAATCTTTATCGGCACGCTGGTCGTTTTCCTTGTAGCGGCAATGTTCCCGCAAATGACCGCAAAAATCGGGCTGTGGTTCATTCACCGCCTCACGCCGAAGAGACTGCATGAACGCATCATCAGCCTGATGAATAAATTCCTCGACGGTCTCGCCTCCCTCCGCTCGCCGTGGAATGTGTTGATGGTGTTCCTCACATCCGTCATCATCTGGCTATTGGAAACGGGGAAATATTGGTTCGTGATGCACGCCTTCGATTTCACAGTTTCCTTCTTCGCATTGATGCTGATGAACGGCATCGTGAATCTGGCAACGACCATCCCCTCCGCGCCGGGCTACATCGGCACCTTCGACGCGCCCGGCATCGCCGTCCTCACCGCCTACGGCGTGGATCAAGCCACCGCCGCCGGGTACACGCTCACGTTGCATGTCGCGCTGTGGCTTCCCATCACGTTGCTCGGCGCATATTTTCTGGCAAAAGAGGGAATTAAGTGGAGCGATTCGCTCCGGGATGAAACGGAAAAGTTGTGAATTCCATCTCTTCGCTCGGTTATACTAGAACTTGTCTCAAAAACACCGTGTCACTCTGAGGGAGCAGGGTTTGCGACCGAAGAGTCTCTTATTTGGGCAGTAGAGACCCTTCGCTGACGCTTAGGGTGACATTTTTGAGATGACTTCTAGAACTTGATTATTTAACGAGCGGCAAAAGGCAAGAAAATGGCACAACCCGAACTGTCTGCACGAAAAAAACTCAGGGTGTTGATCGCCGACGATATTCAGGAAACGCGGCGTAATACGCGCTTGATGCTCGCCACGATTGACGATGTCGAAGTGGTCGCCATCGCGTCGAATGGACTGCAAGCGGTCCAATTTGCGAAGGAACATCGCCCCGACGTTGTCCTGCTCGACATCAACATGCCCGAAATGGACGGGTTGACCGCCTACCGCGAGATCGCAAAGGTTTATCCCGCAACGGGTTGCATCATCATCTCAGCCGAAAAGGACGCGGCAACCTTCCGTACGGCGATCTCGGTCGGTGTGCAGGAATATCTCATCAAACCATTCACGGGGGATGAACTCGAAGACGCCATCGCCAAAGTGCGCGTGCGCGTTGAGCAGGCGCAACAAAGGGTTATGCAAGATACGCAAGTCCGCAAACAGCGTGAAGCGTATCTCATTCAATTGGCAACCGAGTATTCGAAAACACGCCGCACCGACGATCAGGCAATGGAAGTGTTCGAGCAGTTGGCGTTAAATCCGCAGTGCGAACAACGCTGGTTACAAACCCTCGCCATGATCTACGTAGTACGTCAAAAATGGGACAGGCTCAAAGTCCTTGCCGCGAAACTTGAGCAGAGAAATAAATAACATCCGTCATTGCGAACCCGAGCGTAGCGAGTGGTGAAGCAATCTCCCTCACATTGTTGGAGATTGCTTCGTCGCAACGAACGCTCCTCGCAATGACGGATTCATTGGAGAATAAATGAAAATTGCGATCATCGGAGCGGGGTTTGGCGGGCTTGCCGCCGCGTATGACATGAGAAAAGCAGGGCATGAAGTCGTCGTTTTCGAATCTGCAAATTATGTCGGCGGGCTGGCGAGCGGATTCAAAGAGCCGCATTGGGATTGGTCGGTTGAGAAGTTCTATCATCACTGGTTTCAATCGGACGCTTCTATGATGGGGTTGATCCAAGAACTCGGCTTGCAGGATAAAGTCATCTTCCCGCGCCCGTTGACGGTGATGTACTTCAACGGAAAATTCTATCCATTCGACTCGATCCTCAACGCGCTTCGCTTTCCTGGACTTGGATTCGGACTCAACAAGATCCGCTTCGGATTCGTCGGGCTGTTTCTTCGCCTCACGAATAACTGGCGCGCGCTGGAGAAGGTCACCGCCGACGAGTGGATGTTGAAATGGGCGGGCAAACAAGTCTATGAGCAGATGTGGAAACCGTTGCTCATCGGCAAGTTCGGTCCATTCTATAAAGATGTCAACATGGCGTGGATGTGGGCGCGCATCAAAGCGCGGACGACGCGGTTGGGAACGTTCGAGGGTGGCTTTCAACAATTCGCCGACTCGTTCGCGGAGAAACTGCGCGAGATGGGCGTGGAGATTCGGCTGGGGGTGCCGATCAAGTTCATTAAACAGAATCAGGCGTCGGGGAGTCTGAACGTGGATGTCGAGTCGTTCGATAAAGTGTTGGTCACCACCTCCCCATCCCTCATGGCGAAGATGTGCCCCGATCTGCCTGAAAATTATTTGAAGGGACTGCTCGAGTTGAAATCTATGGGCGCGGTGGTGATGGTACTGTCGCTTAAACATCAATTGTCGGAGCAGGGCTATTACTGGTTCAGCCTCCCCAAAGAAGCAGGCTTCCCATTGCTCGCGCTGGTGGAGCATACGAACTTTGTTTCGAAAGATCATTTTGGCGGCGATCACATCATCTACGCGGGCGATTATCTCGAAGTGGGTCACGAATATTTTTCGTTGAGCGACGAGGAATTATTGGAGCGATTCATCCCCGCGTTCAAACGGATCAATCCCGCGTTTGAAAAAGACTGGGTGAAAAAAGTTTGGGTGAACAAAACGAATTACGCCCAGCCCGTGCCGCTCGTGAACCACTCAAAAAATATCCCCGCCATCAAAACACCAATTGACGGATTGTATTTCGCTTCGATGAGCCAAGTCTACCCATGGGACCGCGGCACGAATTTCGCAGTGGAGATCGGGAGACGCGCGGCGAGGATAATGCTAGGATGATTAGCATACGGGATGCCAGAATGCCGAATTTTATTCCACATCAGAGATTCTGGCTGATTATTCTCGTTTTCATGTTTGCTTGTAGCAATCAATCTACTACTATGCCAATTCAGTCACCTACCCAAACAGTTATTTCACCTACATTTACGCTAACACCAACGGTTATACCCGTTACCACTACCCCATCACCACTACCAACCGAACCCGTCATACCTCTTATTACCCCTGATCCAATTCAAGTGGAAAGGTGGAGAGAATATGAGGATGCTTTAGCCAAAGCATTCTTCAAATCATATCTTCAACCAGAAGAAGTTGTTTGTGAATGGGTAATATTAGGTCAAGAAGATCAGGAAGTATATGTATGGGCGCATTGTGCAGGTATTTATTCTGCTATGCCTTCCCAAGCATCGATCCCCACTGTCATTCATATCGGAATGGATGGATCTGTGCAAAGCGCGGAAATCCCCGGATCAGGTACTGCGTACGCTCCTAGTATTCAACGAATGTTTCCTCCTGATGTTCAAGAAATTATTTTTAGTCACATTTCATTCCCATTTTCACAAGAAAGAGCAGATCGTTTACGCTGGAGACGAGGACATCCAGACGAACCCCCATGGATTGTGTTTTCCACTCTGACAATCCAACCAACGCAATCAGTCATCCCCTGGATCAGTCCCGATACCTATCAAATAAAGAATTGGAAAGAATATCAAATTGCCCTTGCCAAGGGGTTTTTATCTTACGTTCCCGCGGAACAGGTTGTTTGTGAATGGGAGTTTTTAGGGCAATCTGGCGATGAAGTTTATGTGTGGGCAACTTGCGCAGAGATCGGGAATGTGGGATATCCAGAAGGTCTTGCTGTAATCCACATTGGTGAAGATGGGTCTGCCCTATTTGCGGAAGCTCGAATCGATTTTCCTACCGAGATACGCGAAACTTTTCCCCTGGATGTACAAGAAAGATATTTTGGCGGGCTCATCCATTTTCAAGAGTTGACAAATCGCTTACGGTGGAGACAACTGGGTCACTCAGAAGAACCGCCATTGATTATTTCTGGTATACCTTCAACCCCGTGAGTGTTGGTATGCAACTAAACTCCTGGAAACCTGCAAACTCTCACATAAAAAACTCTGGACTAAAGCACAAATAATTCTCGAACTTCCCAAATGGGACGTTGCTCATGAAAAGCGCGGTGAATGAGTCAATTTTGAATTTGCGATCCAGAAAGTATTGGATCGCTTTTTTGTTGATGAGCGGGGTCTCCACGCCGAACTCGCCACCCGTTTCTGCGACGAAACTTTCGGCGTGCGCCAACACCGCTGGGAAATCGTTTTCGTCCAACACCGTGAACGGACCCGAACTCGAGCCAGCGTAGCCATAGCCGACGATCTCGTCGCCGCGCTTGTAGACGAATCCCTCGCGGGTGGTCGCGATCCATTCGTGGACGACGGGACGCGAATGACCGATGATCTGTTTATCAATCTGGTTCATTCTTTCGAGATGGATATTCAGTTGCATCGGCTCAATGGCGAGATCGGTTGTGAAATCCACTTTTTCGGCTTGGCGATAAAAATATTTCAGCGGGAAGCGAGCGTACACGCCCGCTTTCAAATACCGGGCTAACGCGCGTTCGTCGAGGGTGGCGATGATGACGCGGAGGGGTGAATCCGTTTGAGGGAACGCGTCCGCTAAAAGTTGGCGACCCAGCCCGCCCGATTGATGAAGCGGGCTGACGAAGAACTCGGTCAACTCGATCAAGCCGCCATGTTCCATCGAGCGCGCGTACGCCACGATCTCCCCATCCTGTTCTGCAACCCAATAGTGTGAAGCGGTCAGTGCGAGGAATTCGAACATCGTCTTGCGTCGTTCCCACATGGTCTTCAATACTTCGGGATCGTTACCACCCGTAATCGCCATCACGTTCATGCGTTCGCTGTAGTCCATGATGGATCTGACAAAGACTTGAAATACGGCATATGAATCTTCGATCGTGCCTTGGCGAAAGGTGATGGTCATGGAAGTTCCTCGTTATTGTAGTGACGACTTAAGTCGTCAGCTTAGAACGACTAAAGTCGTTACTACACAGTTCACGCAGTATAGCATGGCTCACTTTTCTCTTTGTCGTTAAATCATGTTGGAGTACAATACGAACTGTCCCTATTTTCCCCGCCGCCGATTCGGCGGGTACCTCAACCCAAGGAGAATCTCCCATGTATCATACGCTCATCATCGCAGGCAATGTCGGCAAGGATCCTGAAATGCGTTACACGCCTTCGGGTCAGGCGGTCACTTCGTTTTCGGTTGCCACCAATCGCCAGTACACTACAGGCAACGGCGAACAGGTGAAAGAAACGATCTGGTTCCGCGTTTCAACCTGGGGCAAGACTGCCGAGACATGCAACCAGTACGTGAAGAAAGGCATGAAGGTGCTTGTGGAAGGCCGGCTCACCCCTGACAAAACCACCGGCGGACCTCGCATCTGGACAAAGCAAGACGGCTCTGCCGGCGCGTCGTTCGAAGTGACAGCCAACACCGTCCGCTTCCTCTCGCGCGCAGACGGCGCAAGCGATGCGCCCATGGCTGGCGGCGGCATGGAACACGCCGAAATGCCGGCTGAGGATGATATTCCGTTTTAACACCGTAGGGGCGACTCAATGAGTCGCCCCTACTGAAAGAAGTTATGACCACACCTGATCCTCAATCGGCAAAGCCGCCCGCGATTTTGGCGCAACCCGCGGGACCGAAACTCAAAGTGAAAGATGGGCTTGAGCCTGCGTATGCCAATTTGGCGCGCATCTCGCACTCGCCCACCGAGTTCGTCGTTGACTTCGGTCACCTGATCCCCGGCGAGCCGACGGCAAACATCAACGCGCGCGTGGTGATGACGCCGCTCAGCGCAAAACTGCTCCTGCGCGCGCTGACCGAAAATTTGGCGCGGTACGAAGCCGCGTTCGGCGAGGTCAAAATCCCCAGCGGAAATACGCTCGCCGATAATCTCTTCCGCAATCTGCATCCGCCGGAGCCGCCGAAAGAATAAGGAGTGTCATTCTCCCGAAAAATATCGGGACGAAGAATCTCTACAAACCTGAAAAGATTCTTCGCTTCTCTCAGAATGACATGAGAAGTGTAGCCATGCACAAACTCGAAAAGATCGCCGATGATATTCGCAAAAGTTTCGACGTTCGCACAAAGATGCGGGATGAGGCACTTGCCCTCACGCGCCAACTGACTCGCGCCTGCTCGCTCGCCATCCGCGCGGTGCACCGGAGCGCGCAAGAAGAAATGGAAGAGCACCTCGACGAAGCGCACAAACTGGCGGATACGCTACGCGCCGATCTCGCCAAACATCCTGACTTATATTACGCGGGCTACACACAAGACGCGCTCAAAGAATTTGTAGAAGCCAACGTGACCTGCGCGTTGATTCAGAACCGAGCGCTTCAAACGCCGGGGGAACTTGGCGTTGAAAACTCGACCTATCTCAACGGGCTGGCGGAAGTCGTGGGCGAACTGCGCCGTCGCACGCTGGATATTCTCCGTTCGGGGTACTCGCAGGAAGCCGAACGCCTGCTCAGCCACATGGACGAAATTTATTCCGTGCTGGTGACCATTGACTATCCCGACGCGATCACCAACGGTCTGCGCCGCCAAACAGACTTGGCGCGCGGCATCATCGAAAAGACGCGCGGCGATGTCACCTTTAGCCTGCGTGGCGAAGACCTGACACAAGCGATCCGTAAATTGAGCGGTCAATTGAACGGCGGAGTGAACGAGGCTGATGAGAGCGGACTGTCCATCAACCTGAACGAGGACGAATAAGAGAATGGCTCGCCGCCCCGGGAAAAAATACCCTCTCATCATCTACCGTCATATTGTCAGCCGCTGGTGGTTCGCCATGATCTTCATGGGGCTTGGTTTGTTCGCGCTCGCGTATATCGAGTACATCAAGCCTGCTGCCGAATTCAATGCGCTTCCGTGGCAGGTATTTGCTGGAGTGGGCATGCTCGCCATTTTGGCAGGCATATTCTTTTTTGCCATCCGCTTCATGGCATACGTACAGCCGCACCCCGCCTTTTTGAAATTCGTTACCCCGTTCCTGCGGATCAACATCTCCTACCGGCGCATCCGTCGCACTACTACAACAGAGATGCGACAGTTATTTCCGCTTAAAAGCGTATCTGGCTGGGGAAGGGATGTTCTCTCTCCGCTTGCGTCGAAGACCGCGCTGGTGCTTGAGTTAAACGGTTACCCGGTTTCCCCCATGATTCTACGGCTGTTCCTTTCGCGTTTCTTCTTTAAGGATAAGACCCCGCATCTCGTTATTCTTGTGGAAGATTGGCTCAAATTCAGTTCGGAGATGGAAAGTATGCGCACCGGCGTTGAACCTCCGGATGAACCGCGCAAGCCGAAGAATTCCATCCTTTCGCGTTTGCCGCGCCAATGAACCCCTGATAAAGATCAAAAAATCTCCGTCACATGTGACGGAGATTTTTTATGCGGGTTTTCTCAACGGCTGTGTGTCCGATTTTACCGGTAGGACTATGAAAAAGGATGTGCCCGCGCCTGTCGCAGATTCGACCCAGATACGCCCCTGATGCCCATCCACAATCGATTTCACAATGGCGAGACCCAGCCCGGAACCGGTAACGTTTTCGGTAATGTTGCTCCCGCGGTAGAACTTATCGAAGATGTGCGGCTGATCTTCGACAGGGATGCCGGGTCCGTTATCTGAAACTTTGAGGATGATCTGATCGCCCTCCGCAAGGATGGCGATATTCACTTCCCCGCCCTGATGTGAATATTTGATGGCGTTGCCTACAACATTGTCTAGTAACTGTCGCAGGCGAATCGGGTTGGCGCGAATGGCTGGCAGGGAAGGAGCCACCTCGGTATGCACTTTGATGCGTTTGGTCTTGATCGTGCCTTGCAACATGTTCAGGGTGTATTGCAAAATGGCGTCAAGATGCACAAATTCGCGCCGCGTATCCATGCCCGCCTCCACGCTGCCGAGGTCGAGCAGGTCGTTGATCAGCGCGGTGATATGTTGGACGCTGTCCTGAATGCGTTTCAGAAAATCCCGTTGGTTTTCATTGAGCGCGCCGGCGCGTTCGACCAATTCGGTATACCCGATCACGGAGGTGAGCGGCGAGCGTAGATCGTGCGATACCGTATGGACAAACTCGCTGCGCATGCGATCCATTTCCTTTAGGTAGGTGATGTCCTGCATGGTCAGGGCGTATCCTACCTCCTGAATTGTTGTGAGTTGCGCGTTGCCGACGCGTCCATCCGGGAACCCCACTTCATAATAGCTCAGGGGATCGTTGCCGTTCTTGCGAGTGAAAAGCGCAAGCAAGTCTGGATGGGTAATCACATCGAGCGCGGGTTTCCCTACCACCGATTTCGCGTCCAGTCCAAATGTGCGGCACATGGCAGGGTTGATCAATAAAATCTTCTTATCCAAATCGAGGATCATCACGCTGTCGTGGATGTTATTGAACACCGTTTCGAGTCTGGTGCGCTCAGATTCAGAGATCTGCGCGCGTTTTTTGAGCGAGGCGGTTGTGCGTCGTACCTCGCGGCGGAGCCAGTCCCCCGTGCGGTTGGCGTTCTTCAAACTGGCTTCGACCATTTCTGTAATTTCCACAGTTTTCAGCGGCGGGGCTAGATAGCCGCTCAAGCCGAGGCGGAATATTTCTTTGACATGTTCGAGTTTTGGTTTATCAAGATAGAGCAAAACGGGCAGGGTCGGGAAGCGCTCGTGCAATTCATCCGCGATGCGCGTTCCATCCCGTCCGCTGAATTTTTCCCCCACCAGCAAAAGCGCCGGGTTGCTTTCCTGCAGGATCATCTCCAGCGCGCGGGTATCTCTGGCGATCGCCGTCTCGTATTTAACGCGCAAGGCACGATCCATCAAACTCAAAACAGGCGAATCGTCTAGCGCGAGCAGAATCAGGTCTGACTTTGGCATGAGGCGGCGATTTCCAGATTCCCTTTCAGGCAGGCTAACGTGATGCAAGGATTGTAACACCCGCTCATGGTTGTAGCAAATCAAACTCATTACATGCTATACTCACAAATCAGTTAATCCCACCCAACAAATCCGAAAAGGTACACTCATGAACTTGAGCGAACTCAAGCAGGAATTTCAGCCCACCCTCCTCCTTCCCAGCCTCACCGCTGGGTTGATCGCCGCCATCGTCACCATCAGTATGGAAATCTCCCTCGCGGCTTTGATCTTCTCCGGCGATCTCAACCAATTCCTTGCCGGCGGAATCGGCTTGATGCTCTTCGGCGCATTTGTCGTTGGGATCGTGGTTGCCCTGCTCACTTCCCTGCCCGGCGCCATCAGCGTGCCGCAAGACACCCCCGCCGCCATCTTCGCATTGATCGCCGCGTCGATCGCGCTAAGCATGAAAGGGGCAGAGCCAAAGGCGGTATACGCCACCGTGGTCGGAGCCATTGCCATCACGTCGATCATCACTGGCGCGGTATACCTGCTCATCGCCTGGTTCAAGGCAAGTTGGTTTGTGCGTTACATTCCTTACCCGGTCATCGGCGGATTCCTCGCGGGCACCGGCTGGCTCTTAAGCCTCGGCGCATTCGGGGTGATGACCAATATAAACCTTTCGCCTTCCACCTTTCCGCAATTATTCATGCCCGATAATTTATTCAACTGGATTCCCGGCCTCGTCTTTGCCGTAATCCTTTTGCTTGTCTTGCGAAAATCAAATCACTACCTGATCACACCGGGCGCCTTGGTGATCGCCACCGCGTTATTTTATGGCTACCTCTTTATCTCTGGGATTTCCATCACAGAGGCATCTGCGCGCGGCTGGCTATTGGGACCTTTCCCCTCCGGCGGATTGTACCAACCCCTCACCCCCGCCTCTCTCGGACTAGTGGACTGGTCCGCCATCCTGCAAAATGGCGACAAAATTTTCACCATCGTGATCCTGAGCGTGATCGCCCTTCTTCTTAACGCCAGCGCCCTCGAAGTGACCGTCAAGCAGGATATCAACCTCAACCGCGAACTTCAAGCTGCCGGCTGGGCAAACCTGCTGGGAGGGCTGGGAGGCAGTACGGTTGGGTATCAAACACTTGGCATGTCTTCCTTGGCTCATCGGCTTGGCGCAAAAAGCCGCCTTGCCAACATGATTTCCGCGTTGATCTGCGGCGCGGCATTATTTTTCGGCGCGTCGGTCATCTCGTATTTCCCCAAACCCGTGCTGGGCGGAATGCTCCTCTACCTCGGGCTGTCCTTCCTCGTAGACTGGCTGATCGACGCGCGGCGCGCCCTGCCGACCCTCGATTACATCCTCGTCTGGGTCATCCTCTTTATCATCGCCTCCGTCGGCTTCCTGGAGGGGATCATCGCCGGCACATTCATTGCCGCCATTCTATTCGTGATCTCTTACAGCCGCGTGGATGTGATCAAGAACGCGCTTAACGGCTCGATCTATCACAGCAAAGTAGACCGCCCCAAACTGCACCGCAACATTTTGCGCGATAAAGGCGACGAAATTTACATCCTCAGCCTGCAAGGATTCCTCTTCTTCGGCACGATCCAAAATGTGTTGGAGAAGATTCGCCACCGCATCGATAAAAACGACCTATGCAAACTCGGCTTCATCGTGCTCGACTTTCATCGCGTCACCCACTTGGATTCATCTGCCGTGTTTGGCATTACCCGCCTGAAACAGGTCATACAAGCGAACAACATCCTCATGGTATGGACGGAAGTCAAGCCGGAGATCGTCAAGAACCTCGAACTTGGCGGCTTGAAAGACGACATCGACAACAGTTTTATTATCAAGCCCACCCTCGATGAAGGCGTGGAATGGTGCGAAAACAAGATCCTTACGCGGCAAGGTATGAACGACCTCACCGGCTTCGTCGAAAAAGTGGAGCGCCAACTCCAGCGCGTATTCCCCGACCTCAAAGACTCAGACCGTCTGTTGCACTACCTCGAACGGCGCGAACTACGCGAGGGTGAGGTCCTGATCAAACAGGGCGACCCCGCCGATGAAATGTACTTTGTCGAATCGGGGCTGGTGACGATCGAATTGAAACTTCCCAATAATAAACATCTGCGCCTGCGAAGTATTCGCGGCGGCGCGATGGTCGGCGAGGTGGGCATGTACCTTCAACAGGAACGCACTGCCTCAGTGATTGCGGCGAGACCCAGCGTCGTCTATCGCCTCTCCGCCGAATCGCTCAAGACCATGCAAGTGAAAGACCCGGAAGCGGCGGCGCAATTCCACGAGTGGATCGTGCGCCTGCTCGCCGAACGCGTCGCGGATAACAATCAGATCATCGAAGCGCTGATGGAGTAACGCAGGTCTAAAATTCAAACACCGGTCGCGATTGACCTGTAACAATCCCCCGGTGATTCCTGATCTCGAGCCCGGGTCCGAACGCCGCCAATGCCTGTTCCTGCTTCGTGGAGAGGACTCCCAGTTGACGCAGGGCTTCAAGCATCACCGCCGGGCGCGCGCGACTGCCCCAATTGAGATTGCCTCCCATGCGAGAAGCGTCGCCATCCGCCACCTTCAACGCGATGCCCAAGCCCGGTGAATCATTCCCCAACGCGCCGGGCATCAAGCCGACAATTTGGAATCCTTCCGCGCCGCGCTTGCACACGATCTTCCCCTCTCCAGCCAGCATCAATTGCTGGTCGAATTCGCCGTAGCCGCTGATCATTTCGGGATGAGCCATCATCGCCGCGGTAATCTTGTTGCATGCCGCGGCGCGAGGCTCAGTCAGCGCGCGCGGATCGCACAAACGCGCCATGCCGAGCGCGGCATTGAAAAGTGGAACCGCAAAATTCGGCGCGGAGCATCCATCCACGCCGAGAGAAATGTCGCGGGTGGGGATCAGGCATAAATCGGAGAAAGAGGCGAGGATGTCCTGTTGAAGCGGGTGGTCGATGTGGAGGTAATCCTCCAGCGAATAGCCTCGCATCTTCGCGTACGCCAGCATGGTGGTATGTTTGCCCGAGCAGTTGTTGAAGTTCGCCGTAGGCGCGCGCCCGCTGATAATGAACTCTTTGAACATGGGGGCGTCTTCGGGTAAATGCGCGCCGCATTGCAGTTGAGATTCGTGGATACCGATCTTTTGTTGCATCGCCGCGACGGTTTGCACATGCATGGCGCTGCCGATGTGCGAGGCGCACGAGATGGAAAGTTCAACCTCGGCGTACCCGAAGCGTTCCATGCCGCCATGCTCTACGAAGGGAAGCGCCTGAAACGGTTTGGCGCTGGAACGCAAAAAAGCGACCTTGTGAGGGTCGCCGTAGGATGCGATCAATTTGCCGTGAGAGTCAACAACCGCGATGGAGCCATAATGAATGGCTTCGACAACCTTGCCGCGGGTGATTTCGAGGAGAGGTTGCGGGGCGTTCATCATTCATCCATCGTATGACGCGAGGAGGCATGATAGTTGCGGATGTAGTACTGGTGCAATCCGTAGCGCAGGCGTTGCGCGAATTGTTTGTTCCGCGCGATGGGCGGTTTGGAATCTTTGATGAATTGTTCGACGAGTTTATCGGCAGAGGCGATGGGCGCGCGTTTCTTGCCGAGTTTATCGAATTTGTCGTAGATGCGCTTAAGCGTTTCTGCCTGCGCTTTGATGTTTTGCGATGTGATCACGCCGCCGCGCCCGCTAACCACGGTGTAGCCTTTATAGGCGGGGCTGAGGAGGAGGTTGAGCGATTCGATCCATGCCGGCAGATCGGCATGGGCGAGGAACGGAGGTTGACCTTTCAACACCGAGTCGCCGATGAAGACGATGCGTTCCGAGGGCAGGATCGCCCAAATGGCTCCGCGTGTGGGACCCGCGTGACTCTCCAGACGAATGGGTGTTTCGCCCCAGTGCAGGGAGAGTTGGTCTACAAAGGAAATCTCGGGCGGCGCCCAGCGCACACTGCCTAGGCCCGGAATTGCCTCCCAGCTTGCGCCGGTCTCCTCGCCCTGGGCTTTGAAGGTGTTGGGGCGGTTGTGGAAGGCGAAGGCGGTCTTTTCGTGGGCGATCACCGTGCAATCCATGGCGCGCGCGCCGAGGGTGCGGTCGGGATGCGAATCGAGGTTGATCAGCATGCGTTCGGGTCCGTTGCCCATGCCCATGAGCGAGGCGCGCCACATGCGGCTGTCTTCGGGCGAGGGCGGCGCGTCGATCAACACCAGTCCGCGCGGCTGGTTGATGACCCCAAGCGTGACGCCGAGATATTTGTCTTCGATGTAGACGTTCTTGCCGATGGATTCCATTCAGGCTCCCGTAGGTTTGATGGTCTATCTTACCATCACCTTTTTTCTAATGCCATGCGAGATTTAACGCTCCTATGATCGGTGGATGGGACGTTTAGGACATGGCAAGATTCGGGTTGGTAAAATTGTATGCGTTCCATACAATTTGCCGCGCGTAATAATTTGCATAACTGATCCATCGTAATTTCGTTATCCCCGTTGCATAAAGGAGTTTACTTGAAACCCAAACACTGGCTCGTATTCATCACCCTCGGCGTTATCTGGAGTTCGTCTTTCCTCTGGATCAAGATCGGCGTGCAGGATATCGGTCCCATGGCGTTGACCGCGTTCCGCATGTTGTTCGGCGCGCTCACCGCCGTTGCCATCGGCATCTATCAAAAAGTGGAATGGCCCCGCGACCTGAGAACGTGGATCATCTTCGGCATTCTCGGACCCGCCAGCCTTGCCATCCCCGTGTTCCTCATTTCATGGGGCGAGCAGACCATCGACTCAGCCGTCGCATCCATCCTCAACGCGACCGTTCCGTTGTTCACCGTTTTCATCGCTCATTTCGTCCTGCAAGATGATAAGATGACCATGCAAAAAGTGTTGGGCTTATTGATCGGCTTTGCAGGGACGATCCTCCTCCTGAGCGAGGATCTCACCGTAGGCGCGAAGAGTTCGGTCATCGGGCAGGCGGCGGTGATCCTCGCCTCCATTTTCTACGCTGGCAGCGCCGTGTACGGGCGCAAATATACTCAGCATGTGGAAGGAACCACGCGCGGCGCGATGTTCCTCATCACCTCCGCCATCTTCATGTGGATCGTCGGTCCGCTCGCAGAAAAACCTTTCGAGTTCCCATCCTTGCCCATAACATGGATCGCGATACTCTGGCTGGGAATCCTCGGCTCGGGCTTGGCAGTGATCATGCTTTGGTATTTAATTCACGAGATCGGTCCCACACGCACATCGCTAGTAACATATCTCTTCCCGGTTGGCGGCTTGATACTGGGTGTGATATTCTTGAACGAACATCTCTCCTGGCAACTGCTGGCTGGCTCCGTGTTGATCATCTTCAGTCTCGTGGTGGTCAATTGGAAATCGGCAAAACAGGCTCAACCTGCAAAATGATTCCCCAACCCGAAACAACGTTTCTGAAGAGATACGAATCCATCATTCCGGTTTCGTTGTTTCTGGTATTTCTCGCCTTCACCCTGCCGGGCATCGCGTGGGGACCATGGCACCCCGACGAGATCGTTGTCCGTTCGATCAAGGCGCTGCACGGCGAGTGGAAGTTCAGCGAATACAACTTCAACTACCCCGATCTGCCGCAATACGCGATGTATTTCTTGGGGAAACTGATTCTCGCGCTCGGATATTCGGATGACGAAATCCTGATCGCTTCGCGCGTCCTTTCGGCTGTTATTGCAGGCGCGACGATCCCTCTCACCTACAGCATTGTCCGCCGCGCAGGTGGTACGGTTCCCCTCGCAGGTTTAAGCGGACTCTTCCTGCTGTGCGTCAGTGAGCTATCTTTCAACGGGCGTTTCGCGCACAACGACACCTACACAGTTTTCTTCATCACGCTTTCGACTCTTTTCATCGTCAACTACGCAAGGACCGACCTTCGCGGTTGGTTGTACGCGTCCTTTTTTGCGGTAGGCATGGCGGCATCGAGCAAATATACGGGAATCGGATTCATTCCTGCGTTGGTACTGATCTACATCCTCCTGCAATTCAAGAACCTGAAAAAAGACTGGTTCACCATCGGCGAGACACTCTTCATCAGCGGCGCGCTTGTATTTTTGGGGTTCGCTTTCGGCACACCCAAAGCGTTGACGTGGATGGCGTATTTTTTCAAACGAGTCTTTGCCGCGCTCGAATGGCAGGCAACGTGGGGACAGCATGAAGGTAGCACGCGCGGACTTACTGGTCAATTCCCGATGGCGCAGGGGATGCTCGGTTCCGCGTTGTATTTCCTCTTCATCGCGGGAGTCGTTTGGGCGGTCTATCGCGTGATACGCGAATTTCGCGGCGGGGAACTAAGCCGCACATCGCAAGCGGGCTTCTTCGGGTTGTTGCTGATCGGAGTTTTCTTCCTCGACCTGCCCGTGATGATCTCGTACAACTACCAGCCGCGTTATCTGCTCACGTTCATGCCCATGCTTGCCATCCTCGCGGCGTATTTTGTTCTTGAAATTTACACCCGCGTAAAACAATTTGGAAAACCGATCTACTCGTCTGCCATTGTCGTTGTGATCGGCGCGGTCGTGTTATATTCGTTCGCGCGGATGGTCAGCATCGCCTTGTTATTCATCAACGATGCGCGCATCCCTGCGACGGAATTTATGAAGACCCTGCAACCCGGCACATCGCTTGAACATACGAATTATCCGCCGAATTATGCCGATGGATTCTTTGAGCGTGAACATAACTATCCGCTTCACATTCAAATGGGCGCGACAGACACGCCTCCCACCGATAAACCGTACGAGTTCAACAAAGCCGAAGAGGGACTGCTCGAGCGCGGAACGGATTATTTGATTGTGGACAGTTTCACCGCCAGCCGCTTCGACGATTCCTATGCGTGCGACCAACTTCCGAATGAATGTGAATTCTTCAAACAACTTGCCGCAGGCGGGAGCGCGCATTATCATCTCATCGCGGAGTTCAGTTATTCCCTGCCGTGGTATCTTCCGCAAGTGGACGTTGCGATAGCCAACCCCACCATCCGAATTTATGAAAGAGTCAAATGAACGATTTCAGAACAGGTTTTGTCGCCATCATTGGACGTCCGAACGTGGGCAAGTCTACGTTGGTGAATGCGTTGTTGGGGCAGAAGATCGCGGCGGTGTCGCCGAAGCCGCAGACGACGCGTAAACGTCAGCTGGGAATCCTCACGAGCGAGAAATATCAACTCGTGTTTGTAGACACGCCAGGGATTCACAAAGCGCGGCATAAACTAGGCGAGTTCTTGAACCGCGAAGCCGAAGAAGCGTTCGAAGGCATGGATGTGATCCTCTGGCTGGTGGATGGGTCCGCTCGACCAAACGAGGAGGACTCTCAGATCGGACTCGTCCTCAACAAACTCCCGCGTCGGACTCACCTTGTGCTTGCCGCGAACAAAATGGACTCGGTCTCGGCTGAGGCGTTGAGTCGGAATCTCGAAGCGTATCAGGCGTCGGTGCGGAAAGACGCGAAGATCATTTCCATTTCAGCATCCGAGAATCAGAATCTACATGAGTTGATCGAACTGCTCGTTTCGTTGAGTCCGTTTCGCGCGCCTGAGTTCGATGAAGAGCAGGTGACCGATTCGTACGAGCGCGATATCGCCGCGGATTTGATCCGCGAGGCGTGTTTGCATAAACTGCGCGAGGAAGTGCCGCATGGCGTGGGCGTGCGCATTGACGAGTTCAAGGAGCGCGAGAATGGGATGTTGTATATCGGCGCGACGATCTTTGTGGAGCGCGAGTCGCAAAAGGGAATCGTGATCGGCGAGGGCGGGCAGATGTTGAAAGCGATCGGCAGTTCGGCGCGTAAAGAGATCGAGACGATGGGCGGACGCGCCGTCTTTTTGGAATTGCGCGTGAAGGTCTTGAAAGATTGGCGCGACGATGAGAATGCGTTGCAGAGGCTGGGGTATCGGACGGGGAAGAAGAAGAGGAAGAAGTAGATTCGAAGATGTTAGTTAACGTAAATAATGGATAACACGCGGTTCGGCGGGCTGAAGCCCTGCCTCAGTTCTTGGAAGTCGGCTGAAAGCCGACTCGCCAATAGCCCCGAAGGGGCTTCCATGCACTGAGCAGGCGGCTTTAGCCCCGCGATTCACAACTTATCCATAATACACGGTTGGTTATGAATCAAAAAGCACTGGGCTTGTTCTGCCCAGTGCTTTCTCATCACTTGCAACGAAAACACCACACGCTTCAATGCTATAATTAACTTATGGACGCCGATTTCGATATCAAGATGTACCGTGAGCGCTGGAAAGCCGTGGAAGAGTTCGAGCGTGAGGAATTGCGCGCCATGTCTGTTGAAAAACACTGGAAACAGATCAACACTCTGATACGATTCGCTCTTGAAAATGGATTAACACGCGGGGATGATGACAACGAAATGGAAGTATTCCATCGCTGGGCAAAATTAAAGGGGATCGTGTGAAACTGCAAAAAGAGATTGAACCATTCCGTGCGGCAATAGAAGCCATTCAGCGCTTGCTCGCAAAATTTGACGATCGCGGCGTCATCATTGGCGGTATTGCTGTAGGCTTTTTAGGTAGACCTCGCCTAACTGAAGATGTGGATGCGATGTTCCTGCTCTCTACTCAAGGTATTGCTCAATTTCTCGAAGCCGCAAAAAACGAAAATATCCAGCCAAGGATTCCCAACGCAGAAGAATTTGCCCGCAAAAACCGTGTGTTGTTACTACAACATTCCCCAACAGAAACCAACATAGACATTTCTCTTGGCGTTTTGCCATTTGAGGAGGAGGTGGTTAAAAGAGGGATCGTGCAATCAACAAGCACATTATCAATCCGCCTGCCTACTCCAGAAGACCTGATCATTATGAAGGCGGTTGCCCATCGCCCTAAAGACCTTGAAGACATTCGGACGATCATCGATAAAAATCCGAAACTGGATATTGACCGCATTAACCATTGGGT
>JAEURC010000033.1 GCA_016789025.1 Anaerolineales bacterium | reverse complement strand
GAACAAGGCACGCACGAAGAACTGCTCGCCGCGCAAGGCTTCTATCACAACCTGTATATGAGTCAGTTCGCAACGCAGGCAGAAGTGTTGGAAGCGGTTCCCGCTTGAAATTTCAACTGATCAACAAAAAACATCCCGCTTAACGGGATGTTTTTTGTTGATCGAGAATTAACCACAAGCCAAAAATTTTGTGGTATAAAATTTAAACGCAGATCATATCAGGTGGGAATGAATCGAATGAATCAGTCATGTCAAATATTTTATTGCATCATCTCACTATTCTTTACGGAGAAGAAAATGCTTCTCGACTTTTGGATCGCGTTCAAACGATTCTCGCGGATCATCGTTCACGCCTCTCTCCACGGGACAGCGGACTCAGCCAGCGCGACTCACTCCTCATCCTCTACGGTGACCAGATCCAACGCGCGGACGAGAAGCCGCTTCAAACCCTCAAGAAATTTTGCGACCAATATTTAACCGATGTCGTCAGCGGGATTCACATCCTACCCTTCTACCCATGGACCTCCGACGACGGCTTCTCAGTCGTGGACTATCGCCAAATTGACTCCACGCTCGGCGCCTGGGACGATGTTTCTGCCCTACAAAACTTCCGCTTAATGTTCGACGCGGTGATCAATCACATCTCATCCAAAAGCGAATGGTTCCAAAAATTTCTACAGGACGATCCGCGTTACCGCGATTTCTTCATCACCGTCGAAGTCGAGCCTGACCTTTCAAAAGTGGTGCGTCCGCGCGCGCTGCCGTTGCTCACGTCGTTTCAAACTCCATCGGGCGAGAAAAAAGTGTGGACGACCTTCAGCGAAGACCAAATTGACCTCAACTTCAAAAATCCCGAAGTCCTGCTCGAAATTCTCGACACCCTCCTGCTCTACGCCGAACGCGGCGCGGACTTCATCCGCCTCGACGCCATCGCTTATCTATGGAAAGAGATCGGCACGACTTGTATTCACCTTCCGCAAACTCACGCCGTTGTTCAATTTTTACGCGCCGCGCTGAACGAGGTCGCCCCGCATGTTCACCTCATCACGGAAACAAACGTACCGCACGTGGATAATATCTCCTACTTCGGCGATGGGACGAACGAAGCGCAACTCGTCTACAACTTTGCCCTGCCGCCGCTCACGCTTCACGCTTTCCACACAGGCAACGCGCAAACTTTATCGAATTGGGCAAAGACATTAACCCTGCCGTCGAATCAAACCACCTTCTTCAACTTCCTCGCCTCGCACGACGGCATCGGACTAAATCCCGCCCGTGGCATTTTGACCGCCGAAGAAATTGACTCGCTGGTGAACAAGACTCTCGCACACGGCGGCTTGATCTCCTACAAACACAACGCCGATGGGACGCAAAGTCCCTACGAGATGAATATCAATTACTTCGATGCGTTGTCGAATCCAGACAATTTGCTCCAGCCGCCGTCCTCGGCGGCGACCTCATCGCCGAGGACGGCGATGAGAGCAGAATCTTTGGACTTGCAAATCAACCGTTTCCTCGCCGCGCAAGCCATCATGCTCTCCCTCGTCGGCGTGCCAGGCATTTACTTCCACAGCCTCTTCGGCTCGCGCGGCTGGACGGAAGGCGTGAGACAAACGGGACGCAACCGCACGATCAACCGCGAGAAATGTCAGTTCGATGAATTGCAGAGTCAGCTGGCGGATGAAAATTCTTTGCGCTTCAAAGTTTTTACCAAATACAGTCAATTGCTGAAAGCCAGAAGCGGTTCACCCGCGTTTCATCCGCATGGGACTCAAACCGTTTTGAATCTTCATCCATCCGTCTTTGCCATCGAACGCATCTCGCCCGACGGGAAATCTCGCGTATTGTGTTTGCATAATGTGAGCGCAGGGCAAGTCTCTTTCACGACCGAATTCAAAACGGCGTATGACTTATTCACAGAGCAAGAGATTCAAATTTCAAACATCACGCTTGAACCATATCAGGTACTGTGGTTAAAACCCAACTCGGTGGTCGAGTAGTGGCGCCGCTCTTTGGCGCCACGTATCGAGACCACCACGCCGTAAAGAGAATCTTGTTACAAAAGTTCTTCTGAAACATGTTGGTCTCGATACGTCCCGCGACGAGCATCGCGGGACTACTCGACCAACGACATAAACACTAGAGGCAACCTATGACACCCTCCTCTCACAACATCGGCTTCATCTCCACGCGCTTCGCAGGCACCGACGGCGTCTCGCTTGAGACTGCGAAATGGGCGGCTGTGCTCGAGCGGCTCGGTCACAAGTGCTTTTACTTCGCGGGCGAATGTGATCGGGAGCCGAATCAGTCCCACGTCGTGCCTGAGGCGTTTTATCGTCATCCCGAAATTGACAAGTTGAATCAGCAGGCGTATTCGGGCAGTTGGGAGGTCACGAAAGAGGCGCGCGCGGAGCATCCTGAAATGGCGCATCTGCACAAAGATTTTTTTTCCATCTATGTTCGCCCGCCCGCGATGACGCGCCGCGTGAACGAACTCAAAGATTATTTCAAAGATCATTTGTATGAATTTGCGCGGCGATTTGAATTGGAAATTCTCATCGTCGAAAACGCGCTGACGATCCCGCTCAACCTTCCGCTGGGTCTCGCCATCACCGAGTTCATCGCCGAGACGGGCTATCCCGTCATCGCGCATCATCACGATTTTCATTGGGAGCGCCAGCGCTTTCAAGTCAACTGCGTGGGCGATTATCTTGCCGCCGCGTTCCCGCCGACCCTGCCCTCGATTCGACACGTGGTCATCAATTCGATTCAGGCTCAGCAGATCGCTTCGCGTTATGGATTGGCGGCGCGCGTGATTCCCAACGTGATGGATTTCGACTCCCCGCCGCCCGCTTCAGATTCCTACGGGCAAACTGTCCGCGCCGACTTCGGCATTCGCAACGGGGAATATTTTTTCCTGCAACCCACGCGCGTCATCCAACGCAAGGGAATCGAACATGCGATTGAACTCATGCGCCGCCTCGACCTGCCCGCCAAACTCATCATCTCGCACGCCGCAGGCGATGAAGGCACGGCATACGAAAAACGCGTCCGCGAGTACGCTGACCTGCTCGATGTCACCGTGCGATTCGAATCCGATCTAGTGCAAGATTCGCGCGGCACGACAAAAGACGGAAAGAAAATTTACACACTTGGCGATGTGTACCCTCACGCCGATTTGGTCACGTATCCCTCCGCCATCGAAGGCTTCGGCAATGCCTTTCTCGAAGCCGTGTACTATCGCCGCTTGATCCTCGTCAACAATTATTCCATCTACGAAGTGGATATCAAGCCGAAGGGATTCCGCACCCTCTGGTTCGACGGTTTCATCAGCGACAGCACGCTCGACGCGACACGCAACGCCCTGAAACATCCCGACCAGACTCAAGAATGGACTGAACTAAACTATCAACTCGCCCAACGATATTTCTCGTACACAGTTTTGGAGCGTCGGTTAGAGTCCATCGTGGCGGATTGTTTGGGGTATCAGGTATGAGCGCGCCCGTACCGCAAAGTTCACTTTGCGTTTTGCGTTACGAGAAATTCGTACAACAAAGTTCACTTTGCGCTTTTGTGTTGCAAGAATTAGGTGAGTCGCAAGATATTGAAGATTAACAATTTACTCCGATATATCGGCTCACCCAAAACGGACGTTAGAGAACGTCCTCTACGCAAAAACGATCATTTTCTGCGTAGTAATGCGCTCTCTAGCGCATTTCGAGGCGACAACAAATGTCAGGTTATTTTGTTAATTTACAAAATCTTGCAGTACGAAAAAAGGTTTTTTATGAACATCGCCCTCCTCCATTACTCCGTTCCCCCCATCGTCGGCGGCGTGGAAAGCGTTATCGCCCACCACGCGCGGCTGATGACCGATGATGGACATTCCGTCCGCTTGATCGCGGCGCGAGGCGAATCGTTGGGTGAGCACATTCCATTGATAACGATGCCGCTTGCCGATTCGCGCCATGAACGCGTGTTGCAAGTCAAAGAAGGATTGGATCGCGGCGAAGTGACGGAAGAGTTTGAAGTGATACGCGACAAACTGGCGATTGAACTGCAAAAGGCTCTAGCAGGCGCGGATGTGTTGATCGCGCACAACGTCTGCTCGTTGAACAAAAACCTCGCGCTCACTGCCGCGCTTCACCAACTTCATACAACAAAAAAACTGCCGCGCTTGATCCTCTGGCATCACGACCTCGCATGGACAACGCCGCGCTACCTGCCTGAACTCCACGAAGGTTATCCTTGGAACCTGTTGAAAACAGATTGGGGCAACCTCACGCATGTTGTCGTCTCAGAATTGCGCCGCGATGAACTGGCGGAATTGATGAGCATCGAACCAGATTTGATTCGAGTTATCCCCAACGGCGTGAACATAGAGGAATTTTACAAACTCGAAGCGTTGACCGAGTCCCTGCTGGAGAAAACAAAGTTAATGGACGCCGCGCCGATTTTGTTATTACCCGTCCGCGTGACGCCGCGCAAGAACATCGAACTGGCATTGCACACCCTCGCCGAATTGAAGAAGCAATTTCCGCAAGCCGCGCTGGTGGTGACGGGTCCGCTGGGTCCGCACAATGGGAACAACGTCAAGTATTTTGAAATGCTCACGAATTTGCGCAAGCAACTGGGCTTGGAAGGTTCCGCGCATTTTCTCGCGGAACTTCACGATGGTTTTTTGCCCGATGAGGTCATCGCCGATTTTTATCGCGTTGCCGACGCGCTCTTCTTCCCCAGCCGCGAGGAGGGATTCGGAATCCCGTTGCTCGAAGCCGCGTTCAGTCATCTCCCTGCGTTCTGCGCAGACATCCCTCCGCTGAAAAAACTCGGCGGCGAAGATGCCCTTTTCTTTTCGCCCGATGAAAAACCTGAAGCCGTTGCGAAGTTGATCGCGAGTCATTTTCAAACATCGCTCCCCGCGCGGCTCGCCATGCGCGCGCGTGATTCTTTCCGTTGGAAGGCGATCTATCGTCAACATATTGCGCCGTTGCTGTAACGCGACACTCTGCATATAAAAAATTTAGAAATACGCGCGCTTCGACTTCGCTCTTTCCAAAGAAACTTCCGTCCTGAGCGGAGTGAGGAGCGTTCGTTGCGACGAACGTAGTCGAAGGACGCTCCGCTCAGCGAGGAAGATTTAATTGAAAGGACATGTAATGCAAAAACAAACAGGCTTTATGCCCATTCGCACAATTCTTATCCCGCTGGTTCACGAAGGTCCCGGCATCCACACGCTTGATTCGGCGCGGCACTTCGACGCGGAGATCATCCTCGTCGGCGTTGTCGTTGTCCCGCCCGATCAATCGTTGAGCATGGGCGCGGCTTCGGCGCGCTCTCTGCGGCGGCTGCTTCGCATCTTCGGCAAAGACCCGCGCGTGACCGCCAAATCGCAGGTGATCGTGGAGTACGAGCCGTGGAACCGGCTTTCAAAACTTGTTCAGGATGAAAAGCCCGATCTTCTCCTCCTTGACTTTGACGCGCATCTCAAAGCTTTGCGCGTCTCTGCGAGCGACGTGCTGGTGCGTCCGCCGTGCGATGTGGCGCTGATACGCGGGAAAATTTCGAGCAAGCCGAAACAGGTTCTGGTGCCGATGCGAGGCGGTCCGCATGCGGAGTTGGCGTTTCGCGTGGGGCTGGGGCTGGAGCGCAAAGGCGTGACGACGCTTCACATCCGCAGGACGGACGATACGAAGGCGGAGGTTGACGCGCCGTTCAAGGGGTTGGACCGGGTGCTGCGCCAAATGCCCGAGGTGGCGAAGCAGTTCGAGGTCACGGATGACGCGGCGCAAGTCATCTTGAATCACGCGAAGGGAAAGGACGCGATCATTTTAGGGACGACCTCGCAGCCTGTGACGAGTTCCGCTTCGCTGGGGTTTGTGGCAGACCACATCTTGCATGAGGCGGATTGCCCGGTGATCGCGGTGAAGAGCGGGAGACCTTTGCCGTATGACGCGTATGATGAAATTGCGGGCGTGGACGCGATCTCGATTTTGGTGGACAAATGGTTCGGCGAAAATACGTTTCATGCCGATGAGTTCAGCCGTTTGCGCGAAGAAGTGGAATTGAAACAGAGTCAGGGGCTGACGATCAGCCTCGCGCTGCCCGCGTTGAACGAAGAGGAAACGGTAGGCAACGTGGTCCGCATGATGAAACGGGAATTGATGGAGAAGGCGCCGCTGTTGGATGAGATCGTGTTGATCGATTCCAATTCGACGGATCGCACGCGCGAGATCGCGGAGGCGGAGGGCGTGCCGGTGTATATTCATCAACAACTGTTGAAACGATTCGGCGCGCGGCGCGGCAAAGGCGACGCGTTGTGGAAGAGTTTGCTGGTGACGAAGAGCGACATCATCATCTGGATCGACACGGACATTGTGAATATCCATCCGCGCTTTGTGTATGGCATCGTCGGTCCGTTGCTGCGAAATCCGCAGATCCAATTTGTGAAAGGGTATTACCGCCGCCCGTTGAAAGTGGGGACGAAGATGCAAGCGGGCGGAGGAGGGCGCGTGACCGAGTTGACGGCGCGTCCGTTGTTGAATTTGTTTTATCCCGAACTTTCAGGCGTCGTCCAGCCGCTTTCAGGCGAATATGGCGGGCGGCGCGAGGCATTGGAGCAGGCGACGTTTTATTCGGGCTATGGCGTAGAGACAGGTTTGTTGATTGACGTGTACGAGCGTTACGGCTTGAACGCCATCGCGCAAGTGGACTTGCTCGAACGCATCCATCACAATCAACATCTGGAGGCGTTGAGCAAAATGTCGTTCGCCATCATCCAAACCGTGATGCACAAATTGGAGAAACGCTTCGGCGGCGCGGCGCTGGAGGATGTGAACCGCTCGATGAAGTTGATCCGTCACGATAAATCGGGGCGTTATTTTCTGGACGTGGAGGAGATCGCCGAACGTCCGCGCCCGCCGATGGTGGAGGTGGATGAATATTTGGAAATGAGGAAAATAATGCATGAGACTGACAAGACTGTTTAAAGAGTTTTTTGCTAGCGAACAATCGTCGAGCGTTATTCTGATCTTCTGCGCGCTGGCTTCCATCGTTGCCGCCAACTCTCCCATCAGCGAAGGTTACATTGATCTTTGGCATCGTCAGATCGGGTTCGAGGCGGGCGGAATCTTTTTGAAACACAGCCTCGAGTATTGGATCAATGACGGGCTGATGGCGATCTTCTTCTTGATGATCGGTCTCGAGATCGAGCGGGAAATATACGGAGGGGAATTGTCGAACTTGAAGAATGCGTCACTGCCTCTGCTTGCGGCGGCAGGCGGGATGGCGTTTCCCGCGTTGTTCCATTTTCTCTTCAACCGCGGCACTGAGTTCCAGCATGGGTTTGGGATTCCCATGGCGACCGATATTGCGTTCGCGCTGGGGGTGTTGGCTTTGCTTGGTAGCAAAATCCCCGCTTCGTTGAAGATCTTTCTTGCCGCGTTAGCAATTGTGGACGATCTTGGCGCCATCGCAGTCATTGCCTTGTTTTACACCAACGATCTTTCGATCCTGTACCTCGCTTTGGCGTTCGGGGTGTATGTTGGATTGCTGGCGTTGAATCGGCTCAAAGTGTACAACCTATGGGTGTATTTGATTCCCGGGCTGTTCATGTGGTATTTCATGCTGCAATCGGGAGTCCATGCCACGTTGGCGGGAGTGTTGCTTGCCTTTGCGCTCCCTTATGGAGACGGCGGTGAAAATTCCTTGTCTTATAAAGTGCAACACGCTTTGCACAAGCCGGTCGCTTTTTTTATCGTGCCGCTGTTCGCTCTGGCGAATACCAGCATTCACCTTGGCGAGGGATGGATCGCTGGGTTGAAGACGTCGAACAGTCTTGGGATTTTCATGGGGTTGTTCCTCGGTAAGCCGTTGGGCATCATTGCCCTCAGCCTGCTGGCGATTCGGATGGGATGGTCGCGGTTGCCGACCGGCGTATCGTGGAGGCATATTATCGGCGCGGGCTTCCTGGGTGGAATTGGGTTCACCATGTCAATCTTCATCACCTTGCTGGCATTTTCCGATCCGCAGACGATTCAGAGCAGTAAGATCACCGTCCTGCTCACCTCCTTGTTATCCGGCGCGATCGGGTATCTCATCCTTAACAAGAGGATTCATCACGTCGAACAGCCCAAGGTCTGACGCGCCTCTCATCTGCGTTTTCATCCTTCATCCTTCCTCTTTCACCTTTTCCTTTTATGGTATCCTTGCCCTACCTCAATTCTGGAGAGCCGCATGTACGTTGCCATCGAAGGGGTCATCGGAGTTGGTAAGACGACCCTCGCCCGCCTGCTGCAACCCGCGTTCGACGCGGAGATCATCCTCGAAGTCTTTGAAGAGAATCCGTTCCTGTCCGATTTTTATTCCGACCGCGAACGCTACGCCTTTCAAACGCAGATCTTCTTTTTGCTGAGCCGCTATCATCAACAACGCCGCACCATCACAGACCTTGTGACCACGGGCAAGAACGTCATCGCCGATTACACCTTCGCAAAAGATTCGCTTTTCGCGCGCATCAATATCAAAGGCGACGAACTCGATATGTATTACAAAGTGCATGAAGCGCTCGCGGAAAAAATTCAGAAGCCTGATCTGCTCGTGTATCTGCAAGCCACCACCGACACGCTCATGCAGCGCATCGCCCTGCGCGACCGTCCGTATGAAAGACAGATGGAGCGCGCGTACATTAATGAACTGAATCTCGCGTACGACGAATTTTTTTCCAAGCCATTTGACCACACGCCCGTCTTGACGATCGACTCGAACGACTTGAACATCATCCAGAACCCCGAGCATTTGAAGCAGGTGGAAGAGCGCATCCGACAAAGCCTCAGCCTGCCTCCGTTTCAGCAGGCATTGCCCCTGCCTGATTAATCTCCGCGCTGAGAGGAGGGACAGTGTTCGTCTGTCCCGCAGACGAAGCGTCCTTCGACTGCGTTCGTCGCAACAAACGCTCCTCACTCCGCTCAGGACGAATAAAGGAACTTATGCGCGTCACACGTGAATCATTAATCCGTATTGCCAAAGAGACCGCGCAAGAGCGGGCTTTCAACGACCGCGACATCATCGCCGCGTATCTGACGGGTTCGCTTGTCTCCAAAGAGACCGACCCGATGCTTGGCGGCACAGCGGATATTGACATCATCTTCGTTCACAAAGATGAGCCGAAGCACAGGCGCGAGTTCGTGAAGTTGACTCCCGACTTCCACGTGGACATTGGTCATCGCGCGAAAGCGGAATTCAAACGTCCGCGCGAGTTGCGGTTGGATCCGTGGCTGGGTTGGGAAATGTACGATCCCATGTTGCTTTATGAGCGCGAGAAATTTTTTGAATTTGTGCAGGCGGGTTTGCGCGCGGGTTTTGAATTCAACGCGCCCGCGCCCGCGTTGCAACGTTCAAGAATTTTGTTGAAAGATGCGCGCGGCATGTGGAGGGGATTGCTCGAGATCGAAGATGTGGTCACGCCGAAAGACATTTTGCAATACATGAATTCGTTGTATCACGCGATCAACGCGGTGGCAGAGTTATCGGGTCCGCCGTTGGCAGAAAGACGCGTCATGTTGGACTTCGCATCCAGGGCAGAGACAGCCTCACGTCCCGGCATGGACGCGGCACTCGTCGGCTTGATGGGTGCGTCAGCATTGGACTCATCCAAATTAGAAGCGTGGATGCCCGAGTGGAAATCCGCGTTTGAAGCGGCGATGCAGAACAATCGCGTTGATGTCAGCATCCATGCGGCGCGCGTGAATTATTACGAGAAGGCGTTCGCGGCGATGCTTGGGAGCGACAAGCCCGTTTGCGTGTTGTGGCCCCTCTTCCACACATGGACTCTCGCCGCGGATGTTTTGCCCGATGACGCGCTGGAGGCGTGGCGTTCGGCGTGCGGCGAGTTGGGCTTAGGCTGGGTCGGGTTCGATCAACGCGTAAGCGGACTCGATCACTTCCTCGATGAAGTGGAAGCCCTGCTCGATGAGCTCGCCGCGCAGAACGGGTTGGAAACTTCGACGAGTTTATAATGTCGTTGCGAGTAACATCGCAGATATGCGAAACAATGACTTGAAATATGAAAAGAGTCCTGATGCAATTCCTTGAACGATTTGATCAATTCATCGAAGATATGATGGATGGGCTTTTCTATTTAATGCGTCGTAATCAGCCAACCCTTCCCTTTGAAGATGTGGTTGCAAAATTGAAGCGTGATGGCAAGTTGGTAGAACAATAAAACATTTCAAAAGTCGTGTCTTTCTGAGCCGTGAGGCGAAGAGTGACATGCGTAGGTGAAGTATCAATGACCCGCGATGATGCGTTATCTCTTGTGCGTGAATATGTGAAGAACGAAGGACTTGTGCGTCACATGCTTTCGGTGGAAGCGGCGATGCGATTCTACGCGGAGAAATTCGGCGAGGACCCCGAAGCGTGGGGCTTGATCGGTTTGCTTCACGATTTCGATTGGGAGATCCATCCCACGCTGGAACAGCATCCGCAAGACGGCGCACCAATGTTGCGTGAGCGCGGTGTGTCTGAAGATATCATTCAGGATATTTTGAGTCACGCGGATCATTTGAATTTGCCGCGCGATACGATGCGACGTAAAGCCATCTGCGCGTGCGACGAGATCACAGGCTTGATCACCGCTGTCGCGTTGGTGAGACCGTCGAAGTCGCTGTATGATCTCGAGGCGAGTTCCGTCAAGAAGAAGTGGAAGGATAAAGCCTTCGCGGCGGGAACGTCGCGCGCAGAAATGGAACACGCCGCGCAGGAGTTTGGCGTCGAGTTGTGGGAACACGCGGGGAATGTGATTCAAGCGATGCGAAGGATCGCGCCTGAGTTGGGGTTGGTGGGGAATATCTCGCAATAATGACTCTCCTTTCTTTAACGGAAAAGAGCCTTAACACGAAGGACACAAAGTACACAAAGGGAAAAGGCGTGAATTTTACAAGCGGCTTCCTTCGTGACCTTCGTGTCCTTTGTGGTTGAAAAGGTTTCCCGTTAAAACAGGAGACTCAAAAAAGTTCAAGGCGCGTTGGAATGGCGAAGCGCGTCCCAGCCGGCGACACAGCCCGTTTGAAAGATCATGTCATGCGGCATGGGCTGGTCATTTTCGAACAATTTCCCTGCGGGGTATTCGGCTCTCAGTGAGTATGCGATTTGCGGACCCGTATCTTTTGATGAGATGGTGAGCAAATAAAATTTGCCCAGCGATTCCCAATCGGTATCGAACGGAATGGCATACCAACTCCCAGCGGGGAGATCGGAGTTGTTGACGACCGCGTTGACGATCTCGCGCCCTTGATCAACATCTTGCAAGATGAACTCGGTCGTTCCAGCGGAATCCGCTTGACTGGCGTTCATCCACACGCGGACTTCACTTGCGCCGTTACATTCCAATACGATCTCTTGTTTGGGAGTCAGTTGAGTTGAAACAGGGCTTGAATAGCGTTCATCGGGCGCCCAGTTTTTGTAATTGGGTTGATAACACAGACCCGATTGATAAAATTGCGAGCCGCAGACGACATGGTAAGAGAGATACATCCCTGTTGTGTAAAAAAGGAGACTCACAACGGAGAGGATGACGGGAAGAGCGCCGGGGATGCGAATCCGCTTGAGGATGGGCAGACCAGCCAGCCCGACGAAAAGAAGCGGCATGACCGTCGTGAAGTAACGTCCTTGCACGCCCTCGATGGATTTGAATCCCACTGGGTTGAAGGTGATGTACATCAGAACGTACGTGCCGACGTAGCACGCGATGAAGACGAATAATAAGCCGAGGCGCGTCCGAGTTGGAATCGAATCGTTGTTGATGAACAGGGCGGCGATCAACGCGGCGGCGAATAGATAAAACGTCCACGCGGGGACGGGCCAATAGGCAAAGCCGTAGATGGCGATCCAATCTAAAAGATAACTGAACCCTCTGCCGCGAATCGTTTGCGCGAGGAGGGATAGGAATTCGGGAATGTTGTTGAGGATGAACAGCGCTTGCCCTGCGGGGTTTGTCCCTTCGGGTGCGGTGTGGAGTTGTGAATAGGCAAGCGCGTTCCAGCCGATGACTTCGAGGACAAAGAGCGCGGCAGTTGTTGCGAGCAGAAGCAGATAACCGAATCGCATGTTGAAACGCGAGGGAGGGATGATGAGGAAGGGCAGGACGGCAAGCGGGACGATGTTGACTTTGCCAAAAAACAAAATGAAAAATAATATTGCGAGCCAGCCCCACTCCTTCCAACGAATTTCTTTTTGATTTGCAATGGCAAGCGCGCCGCCGATGAAGAAGAAAGCGATGCCGTTCGAGATCGCGTCGGCGCTGATGGTGGAGGCTTGTAAAATGGCGACGGGCGACGCGGCGAGGATGGCAAGAATCCATTTGCCGAACGGGATGAATTGCACCGCCAGCCAGGCGAGCAGGGCATAACTGAGGAGTCCGATCAAACGAATCGCATAATAGACGGGCAGGGCGGGCAGTCTTTCGCTTCTGCCGAGAAATCGCATCACGATTGCTTGCGGCGCTAACAATGGAGGCGAATAGACCGAGCGAGTCTCGACCGTGCCGTAGACGTAATCGTACGCGTCCATGGGCAGGCTTCCATACTTTTCCCAGAACCCCGCCTCCACCGCGCGGACGATAAACTGCCTGCGATACGAAAGTTCCCAATACACGGCGGGGAAGGGCGTCTTTTCTTCGTTCGGCAAAAACGCGAAGTCGGACATTTGCCACACGCGCATGAGATGCGTCTCTTCATCGTAGCCCGCGCTGACGGGTAGCAACAAACAAACGGAGGCGCCGAAGACCAGTAACACGGCAAGCAGATAAATTTCTGCGGATGAAAAAAATTGGGGACGTTGTTCGTTCAATGGATTATCTCGATGACGGGACTCGCGCTTCGAATCGACGGGCGGAGTTGGGTCGCGCTAGCGAGGCGCTCGCAACTCCGCCTTCTTGCAAGATTCGCTATCGGCGCATCTCAGAAAGAATTTCTACCGCGCTTTTCTCGCTTTGCCAGCCTTTTCCCAATTCGTCCCTTAATTTCAGCAATCTTTCCCAAGCGTCATCATCCGATTTAATAGGAGGGGAATACATGAAGATTATCGCGGAAATTGCCTGACCGTTTTCAACTTGATCGGCAACGACGCGTAAAGCCAACGCCTGTACGCGGGCAATTGCGCTTTCGGCGTCATTGCCATACGCCAGCGTACTCGGCAATTCTTTCACTTCCGCCAGCCAGCGACCATCTTCTTCTTGTTCGTATTGGATCGTTAGATTCATCGGATATTGCTTTCGTTTGCATCATTATACACGTCAACACCACTCCGTCCTACGGGCAAGGAGAGTAGGGCTACTGCGCTTGAAGTTCTCTTCCACTCCACTAATCTACGCTAATCTTAGCAATTTTTTTAACGGAAATTCGTGAGGATTAGTGGATAATGCTTTTGAAGAGCTTCTCTAACGTGATTGCTCTTCTGGGAGAGGGCTAAACCCTACTTTTTGAGATTGATCCCGTTGGGGGTAATATCAAACGCCCAGGGCTTGGACGTGTCGAGGCAGTGAGTTCCGTTCGTGACCATGAAATAATCTTTCGGGTCGGGGTTCCATGCCCACAGGGAATAACAACCGACGATCAAGTCGCCGATGACGAGCGATCCCCCCGCGGCGAGCACATATCCACGATAGCCGCAGACGCTCCCAAGTCCGCTTTGCTGTAGGTTGACCGAAACATTGATCGTCCCCTTTGTAGGGTTGTCAATGCGGATTTTGATCTTCTCCCCTTCGAGCGGAGAGGGCAGGAGGGTATTCACGCACGGATCATTCGCGTAAGGATTCGGGACAGGGCTCGCAGTAAACGTTGCTCCCAATGTCGGCAACGGCGGGATAGTCGCCGTGAACGGAGGCGTGTTTGTACTGGTTGCTGTTGGGGGAGTCGTAGCCGTCGGGATGGCGGCTTGAGTCTCTGCCACCAGCGTGCCCGCCGCCGCGACCACCGTGCTTTGCAAGTCAACGGGGTTGATGGTGGGCGTGACCTGTGACGCGTCAGCGCCGCACGCGGTGATGATTAATGTGAGCGCGAGTGTCGTGGTAAGAATTGAAGAACGTTTCATGAGGATATCAAACTTATTTCTTCTTTGCTGAAGATTTCTTTGCAGGCTTGGCTTTCTTCACAGCCTTCTTGTCTCTTTCATTTCCCCCAAACCTCTCCGCCTCCCGCGACTCCTGAGTCTTATTTTCCACTCGCCTTGGGTATTGCCGAGATCAAGGCGCGCAACGCGGTGTTGACCGCCTCCGTCGTTTTGAACACTTTTGCCACATCAGGGTCAATCACCGCCACAAGCGGCGCGTCCTTCATGCGGCTGGCAAACCGATTCGGCTTGGCTTGCTTGTAATCGAAGCGATACTCAGGAGCCATATCGGCGACTTTATGCGTTTTTTTTGCGGACATTTTTTTCATAGTTTTTTCTTTCATCTTTCGTTGCGCGGCGGGCGCTGATCATTCGGATCGTATCATCCATCCGTTCGACAAAACACACGAGAATCAGCCTGCTCAGGGTGGAATATCCGATGATGATCTCGCGATGCTCCTCCACGGAGTGTTCCAGATCGTCGAAGATCAGCGCCAGCGGATCGGCGAATACGGTGATTGCTTCGTCGAACGCAACTCCATGCTTATGGAAGTTACTATCCGCTTTGCGAGGATCCCACGAAAACCTCATAGCGCAAGTATAACTCTATTTCTTTTTCCCCTTCGCAGGTCTCGCCTTTTTAACAGGCTTCTTTCCCTTCGCCGAAGACTTCTTCACCATAACCTTCTTCTTCGAAGCCGCAGACTTCTTCGCAGGTTTGGCTTTCTTAGCCACTTTCCTCTTTCCACTTTCTATCTTTGCCTCCCCCACAAACCTCTCCACCGTCCACGCCACATTGACCGAAACCACATCTTCCCCAGGCTTCACTTCCACGATCACATCGCCCTTCGTGGCGGCGCGTTTCCGTAGACCAGCCGCGTCGAGCCGCGTGGACTTTGGCGCGCCCTTGCTCAAGTGGATGGTCGCCATGTGATTCGGTTTGTCTGCCACCACGCCGACGAGTTTTGATTTTTCGGAGAGTTCCCACGCGATCACGCCTTTGCCGTAACGTCCCTGTGTGGGGAATTCTTTTTCTTCCAATCGTTTTGCCTTGCCGTCGTTCGTGAGCAGGAGAATTTCTCCATTGCTCGGTAATATCTCCGCGCCGATGATTTCATCTTTGTCGTCCAACTTCATGCCGTTCACGCCCGCCGCCACGAGACCCATCGGGCGCACGTCGTCTTCCTTGAAGCGGATCGCCATTCCCTGCGCGGTGACGAGCAGAATTTCTTTCTTTTTGTTATCCGTCAGACTCACAGAGATCAATCTATCGCCTTCATTGATTTTCACCAACACGAACGCTTGCGATGATGGTCCTGGCAACTCGCTCACCAGACTCTTCTTGATCATGCCGAATCGAGTCGTTGTCAACACGCATGTCTCTTCGGGCAACGCCGATTTTCTCGACGGCAATGCGAACACTGCCGCGAGCGAATCATTTTCCGTCAGCGGCGAGACTTTGTAGAACATCGAACCCTGGCTCAACTTCTCGGCTTGCGGCACGATGTGCGCGGCAACTGCGGCGGCGCGACCAGACTTCGCCACAAAATAAATTGTGTCTGTCGTCGCGGCTTGCACGAGCCAGCGCGGCGCGTCGTTGCCTGAGTGCTTCGGTTCTTTCTCGTCCGCCGTGCGCGAGACTAACCCGTCGTCGGTCACGCCGATCCACACTTGCTGTTCGGGCAAGAGGTCGCGCGCGGTCAGCGCTTTTTTTGTCGTCTTGCCGTCTTTCGATTCGCCGAGAGTCACGATCTGCGTGCGGCGGCGGTCGCCGTATTGCGCTTTCACTTTCAGCAATTCGTCTGCCACAACGCCGCGCATCAACTTCGGCGATTTCAACAGCGTCGTCAATTCTTTGATCACCGCGCTCACTTCTTTATATTCGGTTTCGATCTTCTTGCGTTCGAGCGCGGCGAGTCGGCGCAATTGCAGGTCGAGGATCGCCGTCGCCTGCAACTCCGTCAGCTTGTAGCGTTTCATCAGTTTGGCGCGCGCAGTTTCCACGTCCGAGGCGGAGCGGATGATGTTGATCACTTCATCCAGATTCTTCAACGCGACTAAATATCCTTCAAGGATGTGCGCGCGCGCTTTGGCTTTTGCCAGATCGAATTCAGCGCGCCTCTTTATGACCGTCAGTCTGTGTTCCACGTAGACGCGGAGTGCCTGCTTCAACGTTAACGTGCGCGGCTCGCCGTCTACGAGGGCGAGTAAGTTAATGCTGAACGTGGTCTGCATCGGCGTGCGTTTGTAGAGATCGCGTAACACGACATCAGGATCGGCGTTCTTCGTCATCTCCAACACGATGCGCATGCCCTGACGATCCGACTCATCGCGCAGGTCAGACAAGCCTTCGAGATAGCCATCGCGCGCGAGGTCGGCGATGCGCTCGATGAGACTCGACTTGTTGACCATGTACGGCAGTTCGGTGACAATGATGCGATTCTTGCCGCGCTCCATCTCCTCGACGTGCGCCTTTGCCTGCACGGTGACTCGTCCGCGTCCCGAGCCGTACGCGGCTTCGATTCCCTCTTCATCTTTTTCCTGCACGATGAGTCCGCCTGTGGGGAAGTCTGGTCCCTTCACGAACTTCATCAATTGCTCCACGTCAATGTCGTCGAGCTTCTCCCACTTTTCGATCATGTAGACGAGGGCATCCACAACCTCACTCAGGTTATGAGGCGGGATCGAAGTCGCCATGCCGACCGCAATTCCCGTCGCGCCGTTGACCAGCAGATTCGGAATCGCGGAGGGCAAAACGTTCGGCTCGGTTAATGTGTCGTCGAAGTTGGGAGTGAAATCAACAGTCTCTTTGTTGAGGTCGAATAAAATGTCGAGCGCGGCGGGCGTAAGTTTCGCTTCGGTGTAACGCATCGCGGCGGGCGGATCGCCGTCCACAGAACCAAAATTCCCCTGACCATCCACGAGCAAGGTGCGCATCGAAAAATCCTGCGCCATGCGCGCCATCGCTTCGTACACCGCCGAATCGCCATGCGGATGATATTTACCCAGCACCTCACCGACAATTCTCGCAGATTTTTTATACGCCGAGTCCGCGCGGATGCCCATGTCGTACATCGCGTAGAGGATGCGGCGTTGCACAGGTTTGAGTCCATCGCGCGCATCAGGGAGGGCGCGCGCCACGATCACGCTCATGGCGTAGTCGAGGTATGCCTGTTGCATTTCGGTGTCAATGTCTATTTTTTTTATGAGACCAAGTTCCATAGTGAAATCCTTTTTGAACCGCTAAGAGCGCGAAGTGCGCCAAGAAAACCTTATTAAATCTTTGCGATCTTAGCGGGCTTTGCGGTTAATTTTTCTGAATGTATGTTCTATTGCGGGGACAATCTTACGGGGAAAGGTAGGATGCGTCAAGGAACGATGTTCATCGGGAGTGGCGCAACAAATGTGTAACAACTCGCTTTGCCACAGAGATCACTGAGCCCATAGAGAGAAAAACTCAGAATCTCTGTGGACTCTGTGGCTTTACACACCACAATAGCCGCTCCCTGTTCATCTCTGAACGGAATCGCTCATGGGATGTATGAGATGGATTTTGTCACACACTGTCCGCGCAAATCCGAGTCGGTGCATAGAGTGATCGAAATGGACATATTGTGCGAGTTCAAGTTGAACGGGAAGGTGGGCGTGCTGATGCGCACTGTGCCGCCTTGGATCAAATAATCTGCGGGTTCCTGCGCTCCGCCGCAGCCATCCACGAAAGTGAAATCGTTCGCGGTGGCAGAGCGGAAAGTGGTTGTGTCGAGGTCGCGCACGGTCAGGCTGACAGATTCAAACAACTGATCGCTGATGCTCTTCAGGCGAATATCGGACCAGAAGTCGTTGGAGCATTTGCCCATGCCCAGATAGGTGATCTCGAAGTCTGCGGGTCGCGCGAAGGGAGGCGTCTGCACAAGAAGCATTGCATAGTTGCCGGTCAGCATTGCATATTCGCCGGACATCCAGCAAAATTCCGCGCCCACATCCGGGTTGCGCACGTACCAATACTTCCCGGTGGCGTGCCGTCCGACGATCTCGGTGGTTTCGCCCACGAGCAAGATGCCTACTTTTTCATACTCTTTTCCCGGACCTATCCTGCAAAACGTATCCACAGCAACGGAAATCATGGGCTTCTCTGGCGTGGTTGTGAACTCGATCGTTGGCGTAGGGGCTGGCGTATCGGTCGGCGCGAAGGTGGGGCTTGCCTCGATCAACGGCAAGGCAGATGCCGTATCTTGGATCTGGATCGCGGCAATCGTTTCGACGATGGCGGTCTGCGCCGCGTTTGGATCTGTGGTAGGGACGACGGGCGCCGTCCCTCCGCAGGCGAGCGACGCCAGCAGAAGGGCTGTGATGAAAAGAGTGAAGGAGAATTTCGTGGGCATGAGATTCCTTTGGTTGCCCCAATGATAATACCATTCCCTCTACAATTGAAAGGTTGGGGGAATTCCCGAAGATCGAGCGAAGCAGTCCGCGCTATAATTCAAGCGAGAGTCAGAGATGAAGAAGAAAAGACAGGATGCCGCCCCCATCTTCATCGGCGAACTAAACGGGACTCGCCTCGGAGATTTCCGCCTCGCCGCCTCCGACTTCGGACTGGTCGCGGTTGAGTGGGCGGAATCGCAGGGGGAGTTTGATTCCTACCTGGCGCGATTCAGCCGTCCCGTCGTGGATGACGCGAAGTGCGTCAAGCCGTACGCGAAGGAACTCGCCGAATACATCGATGGGAAACGTCGCGCTTTCACCATCCCTGTTGATTGGACTCTCTTTACCCCGTTCCAGCGCGAGGCGTTGCAAGCCGTGTTCCGAATCCCCTACGGCGAAACGCGGACGTATCTCGACATTGCGCGACAGATCAACCGCCCTCATGCGTTTCGCGCGGTGGGAGGGGCGAACGCCATGAACCCGATGCCGCTGGTGATTCCCTGTCATCGCGTGATCGGCATGGATGGCAAGCTTCACGGCTATGGCGGCGGGCAGGGATTGAAAACCAAGGAATGGCTGTTGCAAATGGAAGGCGCGGTGATCGCGTAAGAGCGTCGTTTGATACAATCGTTTTTAGAAATGCGCACAACATACTATCGAGGTAACCATGTCAAAACCAACCTTTAAATGGGACGATCCCTTCCTGCTCAACGACCAACTCACCGATGAAGAGCGCGTGATCAGTGAAATCGCGCACCGATATTGCCAAGAAAGATTACAGCCGCGCATTCTGGAGGCGAATCGCAAGGAGATCTTCCACCGCGAGATCATGGATGAAATGGGAAAGTTGGGATTCCTCGGCTCAACCATCCCTGAAGAATACGGCGGCGCGGGGTTGAATCATGTGGCGTACGGATTGATGGCACGCGAAGTGGAGCGCGTGGATAGCGGCTACCGCTCGGCGATGTCTGTGCAGAGTTCGCTCGTGATGTATCCGATTTACACATATGGAACGGAAGAACAGCGAAAAAAATATTTGCCTAATCTGGCGAGTGGAAAGTGGATCGGCTGTTTTGGTCTCACCGAACCGAATCATGGAAGCGACCCCGCCAGCATGGAGACCCGCGCTAAAAAAGTGGACGGCGGTTACATTTTGCAAGGCAACAAGATGTGGATCACCAACTCGCCCATCGCAGATGTCTTCGTAGTGTGGGCAAAACTCGACGGCGAGATTCGCGGATTCATTCTCGAAAAAGGGATGAAGGGCTTATCCGCGCCGAAGATCGAGGGGAAGTTCAGTCTGCGCGCGAGTTCGACGGGCGAGATCGTGATGAACGATGTGTTTGTGCCTGAGGAAAATATTTTCCCGAATGTGAAGGGATTGGGAGGTCCGTTCGGGTGTTTGAACAAGGCGCGGTACGGAATCGCGTGGGGGGCGTTGGGCGCGGCGGAATTCTGCTGGCATGCGGCACGGCAATACACGTTGGATCGTCCGCAGTTTGGGCGTCCGCTGGCGGCGAATCAGATCATTCAGTTGAAACTGGCAAACATGATGACGGAGATCACGCTGGGATTGCAAGGCGCATTACGCGTGGGACGATTAATTGATGAAGGCAAATCCGCGCCTGAGATGATCTCGCTGGTCAAGCGCAATTCATGCGGCAAAGCGCTTGAGATCGCAAGAATGTCGCGCGACATGCACGGCGGCAACGGCGTGTCGGATGAGTTCCATGTGATTCGACATGCGATGAATCTGGAAGCGGTCAATACATACGAAGGCACGCATGATATACATGCGTTGATTTTAGGAAGAGCGCAGACGGGGATTCAGGCGTTTTCGTAAATACAAAATCTTTAGCCACAGAGAACACAGAGTTCTTTGAGAAAAATCTCAATATGCTCTGTGGTCTCTGTGGCTTTGTTTATTTCTTTACCGCCGCAAAGCCCAGACCGTTTGCCCCCAGATGCGTTCCGATCACGGCGGTGACGTTGACAAACAAAATATCGCGCGGAATGAATTTGGATTGACGATTCATCGCCGCGTCCAATAGCTGCTTTGCGCGCGCGGGGGCGTTGGTATGCAGGATCGCGAGTCGTTCCATTTCACCCACTTCCAAAAGTAAATTCAACATTCGTTTATCGGATTGTTTCGTTGTGCGAGTCGCGCCGATGGGTTTGACATGACCATCTTTGATTTCGACCACTGGCTTGATGGACAACAATCCGCCCAATTGAGCCACAACACCGGGAACGCGCCCACTGCGTTTCAGATTTTCCATTGTATCGAGCGCGGCGAAAACGGATAACCGCTTGCGAGTCGATTCGATGGCGTCGAGCGCGGCTTGTAAACCGAGTTCGGCTGATTCGGCGGCGGCGAGAACTTGAAAGCCGAGTCCCAACGAAAGCGAGCCGCTATCTACAATGGTGATTTTGTTTGGGAAATCTTTTGCCGCCTGATACGCAGAATTGATGATGGCGGTCAGCGTCCCGGCGGCGTGGATGGAGAGGATGTGTCCACAGCCGCGCGAGAGGAGGGAGTCGTAACGGGATGCGAAATCGCCGATCGAAGGCGCCGCAGTTGTAGGGTAGGGGTGAAGCGAAGCGAGTCGGTTATAAAAATCTTCGCGCGAGAGTCCGATTCCATCCGCGTATTCTTTTCCGTCGAGGATCAAAATGGAAGGGATGACTTCGAGTCCGTGTTGTTCGATGAGATGGCTGGGGAGGTCGGATGTTGAATCGGTAACGATGCCAAGATTCATTACAACCCCCGATATTGACGGTTCCAATCTATGAGAAAACGATAGGCGATCACAAGTCCGCAGGCGATGGCGATCCAAAACTCCGCGCCGCGCAGGTTGAGGAGCCAATACAGCGGCGCAAGTAATAAGCCGGCGATCAGGCTGGCGCGCGCGCGATGACGGAGGATAGCCAGCATTGCCACCAACAAGCCGATGCCGGAAAAGAAAGCGAGTGCCTCCAGCGCGAGAACGGCGCCGCCGAAAGTTGCCAGACCCATGCCGCCGCGGAATTGCGCAAAGAGGGGCCAACAGTGGCCGATGACCGCCAATGCGCCGGTTAGGGCAATGACCCAGGTTTCACCCGAATATCGATATGCCAATAACGTTGGAATAAACCCTTTTGCGATATCGAGAACCAAAACGAGCGCGCCCCAGCCGAAGCCCGCTTGCCGCACTGTGTTCGTTGCCCCCGCGTGACCCGAGCCGCCATCGCGCACATCTACCCCTTTGGCGAAGCGCGTGATCCACACGGCAAAAGGGAGCGACCCGCAGAGATAACCAAAAATGGGGAGGAGAATCGAAATGATGGGCATGCGCGCGAGTATAGCACACGCGTTTTGTTACTCAAGCGGTTTTGACTATTGGAGTGTTTCACTCCGACAAATTCGGCGGGTTTGGAGGCATGGTCGCCATGCTCCAGGTTGTGAAATGAGTGGGACCGTCTTTTGTGTAGGAGAACAAGAGCGCCCAACCGCCGCTTTGTAATTGCCCCCACACATCCGAAGCGGAGGGATGATACTGGATGATGGTTGCCGTTTTGCCTTCCTCGAGACGGGTGCTTGTCAGCTCGCTATCCGCTTTGGGTTCTTTGCGCACATCCTGAGTGATGACGACGCTCACATTCATCGGCAGGATGGGGAACGGTTCAAGTCGGTCCATCTGTACCCACACATCGTCGCGCGTAACAAACGGATAAAAGATATCGCCCTTTGGCGTGTTGGGCCAGATGGTGGTCTTATTCTTGGTGTTCCAGGATACCAATACGAATTTATGCACGAGATCGGGACGGGTGAAATAGTTCTCGACGCTGGCATTACCGGGCGAGTTGAAATCCATGGTATGTACCTTACCCCAGCCGTTGGAGATCGCCTCCAGGGTGATGATGTTGCCGCCCATCGTCAGGCTTTCCATTTGAGGAAAGCCCGCCCCGTTGAACAACGCTGTACCGGATGATTTGAGGTATGTCAACTTGCCGTTGTTGTTCCCGTTCAACTCGTTGATGAATCGCTCCCATGCGCCATCCACCGGGGTGCGGATAGTGCCTGTGCCCTCCTTGGGGATCGGAAACATCGGCAAAATTTCAGGGGTCTGTTTGGTGTATCCCCAATCGGGGCTGACCGTGCGCGAACGGAAGTTGTATAGCGCGAGTTGATGATCGTGCTTAATGCGGAAATATTGCACCTGTTGCGACCGTGTGGCTGCGGCAAAAACAATCGTGCCAACCGGGGTGAAGGTAGGATCGAGCGTGAACGTGGGGCGCGGCGTGGGCGTGGGCGTCAACGTTGGCGGCAGGGTGGGAATCGACGCCTGCGTTTGTGTGAACGCGGCCGCAGCGGTCTGTTGCATATATAGTTGGATCGCGTTCGAGTCCGCTGGGACGACCACCGGTGTTGCCAGCCCGGCCGGCACACACGCAAGCAACAATCCCAGCGCGAGAATCCCAAATAATATTTTTTTCTTCATTCCACAACAATGTCCTTAACGCGCCCAACCTCACCGCTCTGCAAACGGACCTTGATGCCATGCGGATGGTTCGGTGATTTGGTGAGGATATCTTTGACGATGCCTTTGGTCAACTTCCCCGTTCGTTGGTCTTGTTTCTGGACGACAAGCACGGTCATTCCGACCTTGAGGTTGGTTCGGGTATTCCCGTTCATTTTTTCCACTCGTTCAAGAACACGGTGAAATCAAGTTCCCCGGGCGAGTGACCGTAATCGGTAAGCAGCGCCGCGGCTTCACTGCGATGTTGCGTGCCGTGATTCACCAAATGGACGTGGCAATGCCACATGATTCGATCGCGCTGAATGCCTGAAGAGGCTTCATATCGTAGATGGCTGTCCATAACTTCGTCACTCAAACGAGCGAGATAGGCTCGCATTAATTCTTCCTCTTTGCGGAATTTCTGTTCAAGCGATTCAAAGGTTGGAAAATCTGTTGCGACCAGATCCTGATCCTCGGTGACGATTCGAGTTTCGAATAACACGCGCCAGATGCGTTCGGCATCCACGATGTGGACCAGCGTTCCGCGCAAGCCGCCAAAGGGAAAATTCGCAGACGCGGTGAATTGTTCCTGCGTCACGCCCGCGCTCGCGGCGAGGATTTTTTTGTTCGCCCAGTAGTTGTATTCGTAGAGGAAGAGGATGTCTTTGATTTTCATTGGTTATTCCTATAACATGTCACCCTGAGGGAGTAGCGCTTCGCGCCACGACCGAAGGGTCTCTGCTTGGCATGGAGGAGATGCTTCGCTGGCGCTCAGCATGACACGCCCACATGTCACCCTGAGGGAGCGATAGCGACCGAAGGGTCTCTGCTTGGCGTGGAGGAGATGCTTCGGGACGCGAGGCGTCCCTCAGCATCACATGCGTTTGTGCGTTTTGCGACCGAAGGGTCTTCGCTCGGCGTGGAGGAGACCCTTCGCTAACGCTCAGGGTGACATAACGGGATAGTTAAATTATTTATACCATTCAAGACTCAAATCATTCCATTCGGGATTTTCATCCTCGATCAAAGCAACTTTCTTGGCGCGGAGCCAGCCTTTGATTTGTTTTTCTCGGGCAAGAGCTGAATGCACATCGCTTGTTTCTTCGTAGTATACCAATTTGGTGATGTTGTATTTGCTTGTAAACCCCGCGACAAGTTTATTTTTATGCTCAAACACGCGTCGTTCGAGATTGTTGGTGACGCCTGTGTAGAGAGTCTTCGATCTGTTTGTCATGATGTAGACGAAATACGATTTCATAATTCATCTTTTGCCATGTCATTCTGAGCGTAGCGAAGAATCTCTGACATTGTCATGGAGACTCTTCGCTGGCGCTCAGAGTGACACAACGGGAGGATCTCTCGGCAATCAAAGGGTCTCTGCTTGGCGTGAAGGAGATGCTTCGCTAGCGCTCAGCATGACATGTGTTTGTGTTTTGCGACCGAAGGGTCTCGGCTTGGTGTGAAGAGACCCTTCGCTATCGCTCAGGGTGACACGGCGCAATTATGGTGGAGGTGTCCGACTCGGTGTGGGCGTTTCGGTGGGAGGGGCGAGGGTTGGCGTCTCAGTGGGAGTCGCAGGGGGCGCGTCGGGTGGGGGGCGCGGGGTGAGGCTGGGGGGGAGAGTGGGGTCGGGGGGTGGGGTAGGCAGGTTGAGGGTCAGAGTGACGCGTTTTTCGGCGTAGAATTCCTCTCCGTTTTGGAGATAGATCCGAAGCGTGATCTTATCGGAGGTCACGTCTTTCATATCCCAAGTGAAGATGTTGTCTGATTCGATTACGTTGTTGCCCTGCGCGAGAGTCGTCCAATCGTTGGGGTCTTCGCCCGCGCCGACTTCAAGACGCCAGCCAGTGAAGTCGCCTTTGGTCACGTCTATGATGCCTTTGATGACGAGGTTGGAGTCGGTGATGGTGTCGCCGTCGTTGAGATTCGAGAATTCGAGAATCGGGCGCGGATTGTCGGCGGAACATTCGCGATCGGGCGCGAAGAATGGGTTGCGCGGCATGTCGTGCGATTCAAGCCAGTCTTTGCCGTCGCCCGTGCGAAGCCACTTGCGACCCCACTCGTCTTTGACGTTCATCACGAGTTCTTCTTTGTCGAAATCGGGACAGGCATTGCCCGCGATGAGACCCGTCCACGTGTCGATTTCGGTTTGGCGCAAGAGGTCTTGCGACGCGGGCAGGGGAGGCTGGTCGCTTGCGAAGAACTCATTGCGTTGACCGCCCTTGCACCAATTGGACGGCTCGGCGCCTGAAACCGCGCAGATAATTTTCTCGGTGATGCCTTGCGGAAAAGTGAACGGCGAAGGCGTGTTGTTGGGACTCACAAGCGGCACGGCATATTGCATGAACGCAGACCAAATGGGAGCCGCGCCTGTTGTGCCTGAGGTGTTGATCATCGGCGTGTAATCGGCGTTGCCGACCCACACGCCAGTGACGAGATCGGGAGTGTAGCCGAGAGTCCAATTGTCGTAGACGTTGACGCCATCCGCGCCGCGCGGGTCGCCCGCGGTTCCCGTTTTTGCCGCGGCTTGGAAGGGGAGATTCAAAACGGAGTTGGGTCCGAACATCCACGAACGCGCTTGGTTATCGGAAAGGATGGATGAAATGAGGTAGGCGTGTTCGGCGCGAATGACTTGCTCGGCTTGCGGCGGTTGGTATTCATAAATGACGTTGCCTTCAAAATCAACGATCTTGAGGATCGCAACGGGCGGGAGTTTTTTGCCGCTGTTTGCAAACACGGAAAAGGCGGAGGTCATTTCCAACAGACTCACTTCGCCGCCTCCGAGCGTGAGCGCGAGTCCGTATTGATCCCCTGTGAGGCTGGTGATGCCGAGTCGCTTTGCCATGGCGATCATGCCATCTTCTTCGGGCGTGTTTGGGTTGTCGTACACGCCGACGAATTCCAACGCTTTCACGGCGGGGATGTTGAACGAGTTGGATAACGCAGTCCGCACGGTCATTGGACCGTGAAATTTTCCGTCGTAGTTTACAGGTTGATATGCGGGATTAACTCCGTCGGGGAAATCCGTCGGCACGTCCCAGATGAGAGTCGCGGGCGTCCATCCTTTTTCAAACGCGGCGAGATACGTGATGGGCTTGATCGAAGAACCAGGCTGACGCGTCGCGCTATCCGCCATGTTGATCTGTCCCGCGATGGCGTCGTTGTTGAAATCGGGAGAGCCGACCATGGCGAGAATCTCGCCCGTCGAAGGTTTGATCGAAACGAGCGCGCCGTTCTTCGCGTTTTTGTCCGCGAGACCAGCGAGTTGTTCGGTGACGAGTCTCTGCGCTTCATCCTGCAATTTCGGGTCGAGCGTGGTGTAGACGATGAAGCCCGAGCGATAGATGGTCTGCGCGTCGTATTGTTTTTCCAATTGCGAGCGGACGAAGTTGACCCAGTGCGGATACTTCGTGTCAATGTTCGGCGAGTTGAAGACGCGGCTCTTGATCTCGTCCGCTGCCTGCACCGCCGCGACTTGGTCCACGCAGATCGGCGCTTCGCTGTTGCTGACGGGGATGCAATTCTCCGCCTGGCTCAGTCCGAACATCAGCACCAACACTTGTTGTTGGCGGACGAGCGTCACATCGCGATTCGTGTAAATGTCGTACACGGCTGGCGACTGCGGAAGCCCCGCAAGGAACGACGCTTCGCCGAGAGTTAATTGATTCGCGGTCTTGCCGAAATAGGTTTCGGAGGCGGCTTCGATTCCATACGCGAGATTGCCGTAATAAATTTCGTTGAGATACAACTCGAGGATCTCATCTTTGGAATAGCGGCGCGTGATCTCTGCGGCAAGGATGATCTCGCGCACTTTGCGGCGATACGTCCGTTCGGCGCGTTCTTCGGGCGAGAGCAACAACGCGCGCGCGAGTTGTTGCGTGATCGTGGACGCGCCTCCGCCCTGCCCGTCGGTTTGATAGTTTTCCCACAACGCGCGGATGATCGCCCACGGGTCGAAACCTGGATGCGTGTAAAAATCTTTATCTTCGGTGGCGATCGTCGCGGCGACAAGCGCGGGAGAAATTTTGTCGAGCGTCACGTAGGTTCTGCGTCCCGCGGTGGGATCGAGAATCTCGTACAGCAGATTTCCGTTGCGGTCTAAGATGCGCGTCGTTTCAAATTGCGATGCGCGGTTTTTTAAATCGTCCACGCTGGGTAACGTCCGCGCGATGGAATAGTACGAGTAGATTCCGACCGAGCCGACGATGATGGCGAGGATGACAAATCCGAATAATGCCAATACGGTGGCTCGTCCCAAACATCCCCAAGTTTTTTTCCAGTTGATGGATCTCCAATCGAATGACTCCCAATCAAAGGATGTGGATGCGGCTTTGCGCGGCTGACTTGGCGGGGCGACTCGCCGCGTTTCCGTCGCGCCTCTTGGTCGACTCGCGCGTTCATACGCGACGGGCGACACGCGCGTGCCGTCCATATCCACCTCGTGGACGCGGCGCGGAAGCGGCATGTTGTTCTCGTCCAAAGCGATGTGGCGAGGTTCCGAATCTTCGTCTCCAAAACGGAGCGTTTCAGGAGGATCGAAGAAGGTCGGCGGCGTTTTTCGAGACGCGCTGGCTTTCGTCGTCCCTTGCTGATCGTCCGCCTCGTCCTTCTTCGGTTCGATGGGAGTCTCGGCGCGGGTTTCGGCTTCGGAGTCGAGCAATTTTTTTATTCGGCGTTTTTTTTCTTCATCGTTGGTCATAGGTAACTGGGTAATTGGTAATTGGTAAATAGAGATTGGAGACTGGAGATTAGAGACTGTTGCGATGCGAAACTGGCTACCGTCCACGAATGTGCACGAATAAACGAATTGGCGCGTTTCCATTCGTGAATTCGTGGTTTTATTCGTGGACGGTTCATCGCAAATGTAAAACTTGGCAGCATGATCTATAAAGGGCTTTCTCAATGATCTCTGTGATCTCTGTGGCTAACACGGTCAATCAAAAATCGTAAATCGTCAATCTGAAATCGTAAATCAGGAGGGTTTGCTCATCATCAGCACCGTCCACCTGCCGCGGTGACAGACTTCATCGTTCTGATTTTTTATTTCTACAGCAATTGTCACAGAACCTCCGCCGATGCGCGGCAGGGCTTTCGCTTCGACGGTTTCCATTTCCACATAGATCGAATCGCCGATAAAAACGGGTTTGACGAACTTCCATTCATTGATCTCGCGGAATGCGATGACCGTGCCATCGAGCATCCCTGTTTTCCATGCGAGACCCAAAGCGTACGACAAGCCCAAAACCCCATGCGCGATCTGCTTCCCGAACGGAGTCGTCTTGCTGAATTCGGGATCGGTGTGGATGCGGTTGTCGTCCCACGTCAGCGCGGCGAACTGCATGATGTCGGCTTCGCCGATCGTTCGTTTATCTGTGACAGTCTTTTGCCCCACTTGAAATTCTTCAAAATATTTGCCCATTGAATAGTCTCCTAGTCGTCTAGTCTCATCGTCTTCTAGTCTTCGATCATCGAACTAGCAGACTAGCGGACTAGTTGACTAACAGACCAGCAGACTAAATAAATTATACCCTTTGACCTCCCGCACTTCTCACACTACAATACTGCCCTATGCGCGACTGGTCACTCGCCACTGGCGACCCGCTTTGCCTCACCCTCGCCGCGGATTCTCGCCTCTCCATCCCCGACTACCTCAACGATCACATCTGGGAACTCGAATTCGGCGGCGCAGAGCCTGCCTCGCTCGCGCTTCACACCACCTACGGCTTGCGCGCCAAAGCGATGCGCATCTTTCACCGATTTAGCGAAGGCAAAAAATCAGTCAGCGACCCGAAAGCGTTCGCGCTCCCGCCCACCGTCCGCCGTTTTTACCCGAACTTCCTCGTCGTCGAGTACTCGCCATTACCCAACATTGACGTATCCACCGAATACTGGGTTCCACAATCCAACGCGGTGTGCGGGCGCGTCACCGTCGCTAACAAATCCAACGCGAATCGAAAGATCAAACTCGAACTCTGCGCGGTCCTCGTCGCGATAGACGGGCAGAGCATGTCCGCCGCGCAAGCGCAGATGGTCAACATCCTCGGAGGACAAACGGGCGGACTCTTCCCCGTCCTCTTTATGACGGGCGGACCCGCGCACGGCGCGGGACCTCATCCCTCGCTTCTTCTCGACCTTGAGCTTGGTCCAGGCGCGACGCGTCAACTCACGTGGACTCAAGCCGCGACAGACCGATTGCAAACCTCCTTTGAACTTGCGCGTCAAACCGTGGCGCGTCCGTGGGAAGCCGAACGTGCGCGGCTCGAACTACTCAACGCGAGCCAAACGATAGACATCCGCACCGCCGACAAAGAATGGGACGCGGCGTTCGCGCTGAGTCAAAGCGCGGCGTTTGGATTATTTTTCCCTCCGAATGAACATTTGCCCAACCCATCCATCGTCTCTTCGCGCGGACCTGATAACGGCTACTCACCCAAAGGCGACGGCGCCGACTACCCCGCCTCGTGGAATGGGCAATCTCCATTCGACGCGTATTATCTTTCGGATGTGTTGCCCGCCTCGCAAGCCGCGCGTGATTTGTTGAAAAATTTTCTCGCGGTACAAAATGAAGACGGCGCGATTGACGGCAAGATCGGCTTGGCGGGTCAACGCGGACGTTATCTCTCCGCGCCGTTGCTTGCGTCTCTTGCATGGAAGTTGTACGAAAGAAATGAAGACAAAGAATTTCTAAAACATGTTTTTACTCACCTGCAAAAATTTTTCTGGTCGTGGTTCTCGCCCGAATACGACGACGACCGCGACGGCATCCCGCAATGGAAACATATTTTGCAAACGGGCTTCGAGGATAATCCGCTGTTCGATCAATGGCATGAATGGTCGCTGGGCGTGAACATCTCACAAGTCCACAGCCCTGCGCTGGAGGCGATGCTTTACAACGAAGCCGCGTGCCTCATCAAAATGGCGGAACTGTTGGATGAACACAACTCGCTCACCTTGCTCCACGAGCAAGCCGCGAAACTGCGCGCATCGATCGAGTCCACGTGGCAGGCGCGGACGGGTTTGTATCACTACCGCGAACGCGGCACGGGGTTGAGTCTCGCGGGGAAAGTTCTCGTGAGGCAACAAGGCTCGGGAACGGCGGTGACGAAGATCAAGTTCGAGGGGCAGATCCGCTTGCTAGTGGAGGTGCAGGCTCAAAGTCCAGGGGCGAAGCGTCCCCAAATCCGCATTCATCAATTTTCAACGAAGCCTGCTGACGAAGTCATCGAAAGCGGTGATTATCAATGGCGAAGCGGCGGCGCGATGTACACCACGAAAAAAACGTATTCGAAACTCGCGAAGGTTTCGGTGCGCGGACTCAGCGATGAGGATACGGTGATCATCAGCACGCTCGATTACACCACCGAAGACCACACGTTGTTCGCGCCGTTGTGGGCAGGAGCGCCAGACGAGGCGCGCGCGCAACACATGATCGGGCGCGCGCTGTTGGACGCGTCGCGTTTTTATCGTCCGTATGGCGTGCCTGCCTGCCCTTCATTGACTCAGCCCGAAGCGGAGACCGTGTCGCAATCCGTTCACCTGCCGTGGAATCTTTTTGTGTGCGAAGGCTTGCTGAGATACGGGTTCCGCGCGGATGCGGCGCGGCTGTTCGCGCACAACATGACGGCGGTCATCCAAAGCCTGAAACTGAATCGCACCTTCCACGCGCGCTACCACGCCGAACGCGGCACGGGCATCGGCGAACGCAACGCCCTCAGCGGACTCGCGCCTGTCGGTTTATTTTTGAAAATCCTCGGAGTTGAAATCCATTCACCCACGCGCGTAAAACTCGAAGGCGAAAATCCCTTCCCATGGGATGTGACCATTCAATTCAAAGGTCTGAAAGTGATTCGGGGTCAGAAGAAAACGGAAGTTGTTTTCGCAAATGGCAAGTCTGTGACGGTGGAGGGAGGCGAGTCCGCGGTGGTGGAGGTGTAGAGGCAGTATTTGAATTTACAAATCCACATCAATAAGAATAACTTTTACAGGAACGGCTGGAAAGTGACGCTTCAATCTTTCAATATCATAAACTAATTGCTCCCCATAAGAAACCCCAGAAGACATTTCTTTGTGTAAACCGTGGCAAGGTACTATTTCTATTCCAACATCAGCTTTGTTTTCGTTGAAGAAGTATTGAAATTTAGCCATATCGTAAAACATGAAAGCATACTTACCAAATTGAACCTCAACTAACACCTTGTTTTTCACAAAATCAATTTGCTTGTATGCGCCAGAAATTTCTTGACTGTAATTAGGCAAAGAGATTGTATAGGTATCTCTTATTTCACTAAATCCCCGCGCCTGGAAAGCGTTTTCAAATTGCTTGTTCATGTCAATTGGAGAGTAGAGTTTACGACCCTTTTTAGTTTTCTCCTTGCTTATTTTTAATCGGTTTCCCTTAACCAAGGAAATCACATCATAAATCTCTTTTTCGTATTCTGGGTATCGTTGATGCAAGATTTCTGAACCACCTAGATGGGAATATTCATAAACAATTTTCATCTTTTCTTTCTCCTTGTTATATACTTTCCCTTAGGCTCAAGAAGCTGTGGTTGAAGATTTTTCGCAGATTTTAGATTTACAGTTCTTGGCGGCAAATTTCTAGTCGGTTCAGTGGGATCATAGACGGGGCGATCCATTGGGCGGATTTGCAACTCACCTTTTTCTGCCTTTTTGATTCTTTCTTTGGCAATGGAAATGTATTCTGGCATTATCTCTGAGCCAATCGCTTTTCTGTTATGAACTAGTGATGCGATAGCTGTACTGCCCACACCCATAAATGGATCAAACACCCAATCGTTTTCGCGGGTCATTGACAGAACCAATCTCTCAATCAATTCCACAGGAAATTGACAGGGATGCTTAGTCTTTTCAATATGATTAGCTTTGACGTTTGGAATATCCCAAATATCACTTGGATTTTTTCCTAATGGGTTGCTTGAAAGTTCACCTTTTTTCGGTCCCTTGAAATGTTTTTTCTGAGGGTATTTTTGAGGAATTCGGATCGGATCAAGATCAAAAGTGTATTTATCTGATTTAGTAAACCATAAAATGATCTCATACCTTCCTGAAAAACGTTTAGAAGCGTGAAGCCCGTGACCGAAGTGCCAAATAATGCGATTACGTAATTGGAGACCCAAAGACGAGAAGATTGGAAAAAGAGCAATATCAAGAGGAACTATTTCGCCATTGTTAACAAAGTTTCCCACTTGCCAGCAAATACTGCCTGAATCATCCAATACACGGACGCATTCTTCAATAACCTTTTTTTGCTGAGCCAAATACTCATTGAGATCAAGTCGGGTTTCGTAAGACTTCCCTAAATTATAGGGTGGCGAAGTGACTATTAATTTAACAAATTTATCAGGCATCTGTTTTAAGAGATTCAAGCAATCACCCTCAAACAAGATACAACTTGCCATTGGGTCAAATCTAGGTGAAATCTTCATGCCTCTATTATAAGATCAATTGCTATCAATATGGTTATTTTTAATGCTCTCGGCTTCATGAGTGGACTCACTAATAACGATTCAGACACTTGCCATCTCGCAACTATCCTGTATACTGTTGATGAAGCGAGGTTTCCATGAACGACATTAAACTGCTCGTCTTTGCCGTTGTGCAGGAACAAGATCACGATACCGCCGTGCGCGCGCTGGTGAAGTTGAATGTGCCAGTCACATTTTTTGCCAGCGCGGGCGGATTCCTCGGTCGGCGCAACGCGACCCTGCTCATCGGTCTACGTGAGGGACGCGAGGAAGAGACGATCAAATCACTCGAAGAATCCTGCCGCCAGCGGATCGAATATCTCACGCTTCCGCTCGAAGGTTCGCCATTGCCCATGCCCGCGCCCGTCCCCGTCACTGTCGGCGGCGCGACGATCTTCGCATTGCCCGTGGAACGATTTGAAGAGATCTAAAAATGACGCGATACGCAAAAGCCTTAACAGCGAAGACCGCTAAGGACGCTAAGGTTTTTAAAGTTTTTCTTTGCGATCTTCGCGCGCTTCGCGGTTAAAAAGATTTTAGGAGTTATCCCATGAAAATGATCATCCTCATCCTCAAAGATCACGAATCAGATGCCGTCACGCAAGCCCTCACGTCGGCAGATTACCGCGTGACGCGCGTTGCATCCACAGGCGGATTCCTCCGCAGTGGAGTCGCCACCCTGCTCCTCGGCGTGGACGATGACCGCGTCGACTCTGCCATCGGGCTGATCCGCGAGAAGATCGGCAAATCCACGCCGAATGAAAAACGCGCCACGTTGTTTGTTGTCCCTGTGGAAAGATTCGAGCAGGTTTAATATTTATAGTAGGGGCACAGCGAGACCGTAGATCGTCATGGTTATTAATAGACTCGCTGTGCCCCTACATTATTTTTCCGAGGTCTTAATGAAGAAACATCTTCACATTATTTTCGCAATTATCTTTGCAATCTCCCTCACAGCGTGCGGACTGCCTACAGGAAGCGGAGACAACCCCACGTCCGCGACGGAACCGACTTCATCGGGCGATCAGGTCGCCACAGTTGTCGCATCCACCATGCAGGCGCTGACTCCCAGTTCTCCCGATTCTCCAACCTCGCAACCAGCAGGCTTACTTCCTCATTCGCTGTATTTCGTCAACAACGACAACGCGGGCATCGCGCAAGTTTTTCGACTTGAGGCTGATGGAAAAACAACAACGCAGATCACCTTCGAGCCAAGCGCGGTCAGTTCGTATGATGTTTCGCAAGTGGATGGAAGCGTTGTGTATGTGTCGAATAATCAAGTGTTGCTCATCAATGCCGATGGCTCGAATCGGCGGATGCTGATCGATGGTGGAGCGATTGACGAGAACAATCCATTTGTAAGCCGAGTGAGTAACCCCGTGTTTTCTCCCAACGCGCAGACGATCGCGTACGGTTATAAAGGTTTGAATCTCTATGCGGTTGCCAGCGGCGTGAACAATCTTGTGATCGAGAATCAAATTAAAGATAGCGGCGGCGGGTTTTTATTTCCAGAAGAATTATATTCGCCCAACAAATATTCACCCGACGGCACAAAACTACTCATCACGCTTGGTTATTACGAAGGCGCATCGTCGGCGATCTATTATCCTGCGGCGAATTCGCTTGTGCGCCTCACCAACGATGCGGGCGCGCACATCTGTTGCAATGAAGTCGGTTGGACTTTCGACAGCTCAACGTTATATTCAGCCAGTTCCACCATCGGCATGATCCAATCAGGCATGTGGCGAGTGGACGCATCCAATGGTTTAGTCACCACGTTGCTTTCGAGCAATTACGAAACGAGCGTTTATCTGTACGCCTACGAACCATACCTTGCGCCCGATGGTCA
>JAEURC010000026.1 GCA_016789025.1 Anaerolineales bacterium | reverse complement strand
GGGTGTTAATATTGTGCTTTTGGGGACTCGTATCATTTCAATTCTCATAGGCGTGATGGCAAAGGACGCCCGAATCGCCATCGCTTTATTTTCGCTCACAGGCGTAATTTGCTACGCCGCAATTGCCTTTTGGATACTCCGGGCTTGTGGCGTCTCCGTGAAGAAAATTTTCAGTTGGCTTTTTGAGATGATATATTTGAGCGTGATTATCCTTGTGGCGCTGTTGCCGGCTAAAATGCTTTGGTCCGAGTCGCCTGCCCTGGTTGTTTTGGCAAGTTTGATTGTGTGTGTTCTCTATTACGCTGGTGTATTCCTTGCAAAACCTATTCTTCGAAAATGGTTCTTTTCAATGATTGCCGGGTTTGGCAAATGAGCATTGTTCTTGCAAGGATTTTCCCCAGGCGTCTGATTTTTACGTATCACAAAAGGAAACAATGATCGTCATTGTAGATTACGGCGTCGGCAACCTCGGCTCCATCAAGAATATGTTCAAGAAGGCAGGCTTCAAAGCGGAGCCGTCGTCCGACCCCGCCGTGATTCGAGACGCGGAAAAATTGATTTTGCCTGGCGTCGGCGCGTTCGACGCGGCGATGAGAAAATTCCGCGAGACGGGGTTGGTTCCCGTCGTCGGTGAACTTGTGTTGGAAAAGAAGGTCCCTGTTCTCGGCTTATGCGTGGGGTTGCAACTGATGACGCTAGGGTCCGAAGAGGGAACTGAAGCAGGCTTGGGGTGGTTCGACGCGGAGACCATCCGCTTCAAGTTCGATGCGGAGCGCGCGAATCTCAAAATCCCGCACATGGGTTGGAATGAGATTCATGTGCGGCGACAGCATCCGCTGGTGGATGGTCTGCCCGCCGATTCGCGTTTTTATTTTGTGCACTCGTATCACGTGGTGGCGAAGGATGAGACGGCGGTGCTTGCCGAAACCGAATATGGCGTGACGATCCATTCGATCTTGGGCAAGGGCAACATTGTCGGCGCGCAGTTTCACCCTGAGAAGAGTCACAAGTTTGGGTTGCAGTTGCTGAAAAATTTTGCGGAGCGTGTGTCATGATCCGCCCGCGCGTGATCCCGTGCATGTTGTTGAAGGGCGAGGGACTCGTCAAGACGGTGAAGTTCAAAGACCCGAAATATCTCGGTGACCCGATCAACATCGTGCGCATCTTCAACGACAAAGAAGTGGACGAGTTGATCTTCCTCGACATTCTCGCCACGACCGAAAACCGCCGCCCGAATTTCGAGTTGTTGAAAAAGATCACGAGCGAATGTTTTATGCCGTTGGGTTATGGCGGTGGCATCCGCGACATGGACGATGTGAAGCAGTTGCTTTCGATCGGCGTGGAAAAATTTGTGTTGAACACGTCCGCTGTCGAGAATCCTTCGCTGGTTCGCGCCGCGGCAGATCATGCAGGGAGTCAGGCGGTGGTCATTTCGATTGATGTGAAGAAAACATTGTTTGGCAAATACGAAGTCTTCACCCGCGCGGGCAAAAAAGGGACAGGGCTCGAACCCGTGAAGTTTGCCGTGGACATGGAGAAGCAAGGCGCGGGCGAAATTTTTATCAACTCGATTGACCGTGATGGGACGATGCAAGGCTACGACCTCGACCTGATCCAGCGGGTAGCAGAAGCGGTGACTGTGCCAGTCGTCGCGTGCGGGGGCGCGGGAAATGTTCAACATCTGGCGGAGGCGGTGAAGGCGGGCGCGTCTGCCGCGGCGGCGGGGAGCATGTTCGTGTTCCAAGGTCCGCTGCGAGGCGTGTTGATCAGTTATCCCACGCAGGAAGAATTGAAGAAGGCGATTCCGTAGAGGATGCCATGTCATTGCGAGGAGGCGATAGCCGACGAAGCAATCCCCAACACGATGACGGAGATTGCTTCGTCGCTCCCCTTCGCTTTCGCTCAGGGTCGCTCCTCGCAACGACATGATGGAATTTGATTGGAGAGTAAATGGTTTCTGGTTATAAAATCTGCGCGCGCTGTCTAATGGACACCACCGACCCGAACATCGTCTTCGATGAGAACGGCGTCTGCAATCATTGCCACGACCATGACCGTTTGATGAAACAAAAAGTTGTCACGGGCAAAGCGGGCGAAGAATATTTGCAAAAACTTGTGGACGAAATGAAGCGCGACGGGCGCGGCAAGCCGTATGATTGTCTCATCGGCGTGAGCGGCGGCGTGGACAGCACGTACGTGGCGTATCTCGTCAAGAAGATGGGACTGCGTCCGCTGGCTGTGCACATGGATAACGGCTGGGATTCGGAACTCGCGGTGAAAAACATCGAAGAGACTCTCAAGCGTCTCGGAATTGATTTACATACTGAGGTGCTGGACTGGGAAGAGTTCAAGAGTTTGCAAGTGGCGTTCCTCAAATCGTCCACGCCCGATTCGGAGATTCCCAGCGACCATGCCATCTGGGCTGTGCTGGGCGACCTCGCCGACAAACTCAAAGTGAAATACATCGTGTCGGGATTCAACGTCCGCACTGAAACGCATTTGCCGCGCGCATGGTCGCAGGGACATTTCGATTGGAAGTACATCCGCAGTGTCAATCAACTTTTTGGGCGCGGCAGACTCAAGACCTTTCCGCACATCGGCTTTTTCACGTACTATCGCCGCCTGCTCACACATCGTCGCGTGGATATTTTGAATTACATTGATTTCAACAAGACCGAAGCGATGAAGATTCTTGAGCAGGAACTGGGCTGGCGATATTACGGCGGCAAGCATTACGAATCCATTTACACGCGCTTTTATCAGGGATACATTTTGCCGACGAAGTTCGGCTACGATAAACGCCGTTCGCATCTTTCCAGTTTGATCTGCTCGGGTGAAACGACGCGTGATGCCGCGTTGAAAGAACTCGATAAGCCGACGTATCAGCCTACGATGCAAGAGGAAGACCGCGAGTATGTCGTCAAGAAACTTGGGCTTACCGACGATGAGTTCGAAGCGATCCTCAACGCGCCGAAGAAAACGTTTTGGGATTATCCGTCGTATGGGCGTATCATCGAAGGTCCCGCGTTGAAGGGATTGTACAATCTTGGGCGCGATTGGTATCGCGCGCGCCAAAAACGTGCGCATCAGGCTGAGGCGTAATGCGAATCGCGTACGTCAGTCTGCATTGGGCGCGCACAAAAAATTCGGGTGTGGGGAAGAAGATCCAAAATCAACTGGAAATATGGCGCGGCATGGGGCACGAGGCTCGGCTGTTCATGCACGCGTCCACGGGCGAACCAGCCGTCCCGTTGATCGAAGCGCAGGTCATCCCGTATGAATCGCGCGGAAAAATTTTCACCGAGATCAATCGCATCCGCGCGGCGAGTCAATTAATCAAAGCGGTGAATGCGTTCAAGCCCGACATCATTTATTTGCGTTATGGAATTTATGTGTATCCCGCGCATCGCCTGATGCGGATCGCGCCCGTGATCGAAGAGATCAACACGAACGACTTGACCCAGCACGAAGATCTGGGCGGGATGTATAGTTTGTACAACCGACTCACGCGCGGGATTTTTCTGCGCCTCGTGCGCGGACTTGTGGCTGTCTCGCGCGAATTGGAATTTTCTCCCGCCTTTGCTTTGTACCGCAAACCCACGCGCGTCATTGCCAATGGGATTGATGTTGATTCGTTTTCTCCATTGCCCGCGCCATCGAATGAAACGCCGCGATTGGTTTTTATCGGAAGCCCTGGTTTTATCTGGCACGGAGTTGACAAGCTCGTTGATTTCGCGCGTCGCTTCTCGGATGTGCGACTCGATATCGTTGGTTATGATTCTTTGCCTGACTTCGAGCCACTGCCTCCCAACTTGATTCTGCACGGTTATCTTTCATCGGACGAATATGTGAAAGTTCTCGCCCGCGCCGATGTGGCGATCAGTTCGCTGGCTCTGCATCGCATTCAATTGGACGAGGCGTCCACGTTGAAGAGCCGCGAATGTCTCGCGTTGGGGCTTCCGCTCGTGGTCGCGTACACCGATACCGACCTCGACGACGCGGGTTTCGATTTCCTGTTGAAGATTCCCAATAAAGAGGATAACATTCAGACCCACGGCGAAGCCATCCGCGAGTTTGCGTATCGTATGCGCGGCGTCCGCGCGGATCGTGGCGTGTTGAAAGACCGAATCGATTCAACGCGCAAGGAAGAATTGCGCTTGAAATTTTTTGAAGAGATTATCAGCAACGCGCGGGGCTAAAGCCGCCTGCTCAGCGCTTGGAAGCCCCTTCGGGGCTGGTACTCGCGACGAACGCTCGGAGTCCGCTTGAGCGGACTTCCACGAACTGAGGCAGGGCTTTAGCCCGCCGAAACACGGCAGGAAGCCAAACACGACACAGAAAATTCCTCCGTGAAATCCGTGTCATCCGTGTCTAAAAATGGATTTGAGAACCGAATGCCAACTACCCGTGAACTATCCCTGCGATTGCTCGTCATCGCGCTTGCCACATTTTTGCTCACCGCCGCCAGCCTCGAATTCTATAACATCACGTGGGGGACGGGCGAATGGCTCGGCGAGTTTTCGCTGAAGTGGTTTGTCGCGTTCGTTTTGTTTGAGATATTTTGCATCGTCTGTCTCCAAGCGACGATCCTCGCGGCGTGGCGCAATGAAAAATTCTATGCCTCGCTCGCCCGTGTTGCGAAACTCCGTAACAAACTTGGCGTTATGCGCTGGGCGTTGAGCGCGGTCGTTCTTATCCTTCCCGTTTGGATCCTGCAATACACCGCGTGGGGACTCGTCCTGCACGGACAATATCTCCGCTGGTTGCTGTGGGCGGTCTCGGCGATTCTGCTCGGCTTCCTGTTGACGCGCTCCGATGAACATGCGCTTGAATGGCTCGGCGCGTTATCCGCGTTGACGTTGATCTCAGGCGCGGCGGTCTTCATCTTATCGCTCGGCAACGTGACGAGTTATCCGTTCTCGCTCGGCTGGTCGGAGGGAAATCGCTGGTGGGATTATTCGATCCTGTTCGGGCGCGACATTTACATCTATCCCGCAGACAAACCCATTCCCGTGTTGCTCGATGTCGGCAGACAATTCATCGGTGGGATTCCGTTTCTTCTTCCCAACGTCACCATCTGGCAAGCGCGCTTGTGGACGGGGTTGGTCAACGCGGTTCCGTATTTCATCCTCGGTCTCGTCGCGTTCAAGTCCGCGCAATTCAAACGCTGGCAATGGATTCTCGTCTCGGTGTGGACGATGATCTTCGTACTGCAAGGTCCGATCCACCCGCCGTTGTTGTGGTGCGCGATCTTTGTCGCGTTCGCGTGGGGCAAACCGTTGTGGCTGGCTGTTCCGCTAATTTTCGTCACAAGTTATTTTGCCGAGGTGAGTCGCTACACGTGGATGTTCGCCCCAGGCATGTGGGCGGCAATGCTGGAGTTCAGCAGCGCGAATCTGTCTGTTTCAAAATTTACCGCTAAGAGCGCAAAGGACGCGAAGAAAGATTTAAAACTTGGCGACACTTCGATGAAACTCAGTGCAAGCCTTAGCGGGCTTCGCGGTTCAAACGATCGCGTCGTCTGGGCACGCGCAATCTCAGTCGGCGTGGCAGGCATACTCGGCGGATACGTCGCGCCGTTCTTCATTCCAACGATTCTTGCCGCGTTCTCCCCGAACGTTTCCTCCAGCCTCGGCGGCGGCGTGACGTTGGCAGGCGTGGGCAGTGAGGCTTCTTCGCAGGAGTTGCTTTGGTATCGTCTGTTCCCGAACGCCACCTACCCCGAAGGGATTTTGCTCGGCTTGCTTCTCGCTGTTGGACCGTTGATCGCCGTGTTGATCTATTTATCTGCGACGCGCCGCTGGATGTTGAAGCCATTGCAAAAGCTCGCGGTCATCCTCCCGTTGCTGGCGTTTCTCGTCGTCGGCTTGATCGTCAGCGTGAAGATCGGCGGCGGCGGCGACTTGCACAACATGGACATGTTCATCATCGGCTTGTTGTTCGCGGGCGCGATGGCATGGCATCAATCGGGCGCGAAGTGGATTCTTGAAAGCGGCGCCTCGCCTGTGTTGATTCGAATCGTGTTGCTCTTTATGGTTATCTATCCCGCGTATTACCCGATGAAATTTCTTGCGCCGAATCGAGTGGCGGAGGAAGATATGACGTGGGTGATGACCCTCGCCGACATACCGCCGCAAGGTCCGTTCCCCGAATTGCTTCCGTATGAAACTGATTCGGACAAGGCGTTGAAAGACATCCAGAACGCGATCGAAGAATACGCGCCGAACGGTGATGTTCTTTTTATTGACCAGCGGCAATTGCTTACGTTCAAATATGTCACGGACGTTCCGCTTGTGCCAGAGTACGATAAAAAAGTCCTCATCAACGAGGCGATGAGCGCGAGCGAATCGTATTTTCAAAGTTTTTATCGCGACCTCGCCGCACAACGTTTCTCGCTCATCATCACGAACCCGCTCCATGAACGAGTCCAAACCGAGGAAGATAACTTCGGTGAAGAAAACAACGCGTGGGTAGAGTGGGTGTCCGCGCCTGTGTTATGTTTTTATGAACCGCTCGAAACGCTGAAAAAAGTTAGAATACAACTGCTTGTGCCGAAAGAAGATATTTCAGCGTGCGCGAAATATTTGGATAACTAAACATGTCACCCTGAGCGATAGCGAAGGGTCTCTGCTCGTTGTGGAGGAGATGCTTCGGGACGCAAGGCGTCCCTCAGCATGACATAACCAACTAATTCTGGAGAAAATAAATGCCCATCCCATTCAACAGACCTACGAACGTTGGCAACGAACTCGAATACATTCAGCAAGCCATCCAATCGTCGCATCTTGCGGGCGATGGGAATTTCACCAAAAAATCGCACGCGATCCTCGAGCAGGCGATGAACGTTCCGAAAGCCCTGCTCACCACCTCCTGCACGCACGCGCTGGAAATGTCCGCGCTGTTGCTCGATCTCAAAGAAGGAGATGAAGTTATCGTCCCTTCGTTCACGTTCGTTTCGACGATCAACGCGTTCGTCCTGCGCGGCGTGAAAGCGGTCTTTGCCGACGTGCGGCCTGACACGCTCAACCTCGACGAATCCAAGCTGGAGGCGTTGATCACGCCGAAGACTCGCGCCATCGTCGTCGTCCACTACGCGGGTGTCGGCTGTGAAATGGACGCGATCATGGGGATCGCAAACCGTCACCACATCCCCGTCATCGAAGATAACGCGCATGGGCTGTTCGGCAAGTACAAAGGCAAGGACCTTGGCACGTTCGGCGTGATGGCGACACAAAGTTTCCACGAGACGAAGAATCTCACGTCGGGGGAGGGAGGCGCGTTACTCATCAACGACGAGAAATATTTTGAAGACGCCGAAATCCTGCGCGAGAAGGGGACGAACCGCAGTCGCTTCTTCCGCGGGCAGGTGGATAAATACACGTGGGTCAATCTCGGTTCGAGTTATCTGCCCTCCGAAATTCTCGCGGCGCATTTGCTCGCGCAACTCGAAAAGCGCGAAGAGATTCAATCTGCCCGCAAAAAGATTTGGGAAACGTATTACAAAGAACTCGCCGATTGGGCGGAAGAGAACCACGTGCAGATGCCGTTCGTCCCCGCGCATTGCGAGCAGACGTATCACATGTTCTACATGCTCTTCCCCAATCTCGAAGCGCGGACGAGAGCCATCGCTCATTTGAAAGAACGCGGCATTCAAGCGGTGTTCCATTATCTGCCGTTGCACCTCTCGCCGATGGGCGAAAAATACGGCGGCAAAGTCGGCGATTGCCCCGTGACCGAACAGATCAGCGACCAGTTGATCCGCCTGCCGTTTTATACGAACATGACGGAGGATGAACAGAAGACAGTGATCAACGCGTTGAAGGAATTTTCTGTTTAAGTGTACAACGGTGGTTGAGTAGGGGCGGGGAAAC
>JAEURC010000016.1 GCA_016789025.1 Anaerolineales bacterium | reverse complement strand
AGACCCTGTCCCAGGCAGGAATCCCTGAAGGCGACCGTCTGATGATGACCGCCGATGTCACCGCGGGGTAATTTCCCTGCGCGCGGACCGCTTCGTCACAAGCGGAGCGGTCCGCGCAACCTTCCACTGATTACCTTCATGAAGAGAACACCCATGCCAGCGCTTATTCGAATTGCCCCGCCCGAAGTTGGAAAGCCCGACACCACACCGCCGCCGATGGAGTTTGCCCGACGTTGGGACTCTCCCTTTGATCGCGGCGACCTTCAGCCAACCGTAGCCGTCTTTCTGAATCGGCTCGCATATTTCCGCATTACCGCTCATGCAGAAAGCGCGGAAGTGGAAGTGGGTGGCGTGTTGATCGGTCAGTGGTGCGAAGAAACGCCCGGCGGCAGTCAATTCATTGTGATCAATCACATGATCCCCGCCCGACACACCCGGCAGGGCGCGGTCTACCTGACCTTTACCAAAGACACACTGCTCGACGTTCACGATCAAATTGAAAACCTCTACCCCGGCGAAAAAATTGTGGGGTGGTATCACACCCACCCGCGCATGGGAGTTTTCCTCTCGCATTACGACACCTTCCTGCACAATAATTTTTTCCCCGATCCCTGGCAGGTGGCATTAGTGGTTGAGCCATTCTCATCGGTGGCTGGATTTTTTATCCGCCAGAACGATGGCACGCTCGACCCCACCCGCTACTTTGGGTTTTACGAAATGGATGGAGCCAATGGACGCAGAAGTGTCGTCCACTGGCAGAACTTGCACAAATCTGAAAATGAAGACCAAGGAGGTACCCCCTATGAATAGACGTATGCGTTCCTATTACTATGCGTTACTTGGAGCGATGGGCGGATTGTTCGGCTGGCAGGTGAGCGATCAGATCGGCCTATCGTTCTCCTCGAACCTCTATCTGAGCGAAGCGGTGGTCGGCGCGCTGGTTGGGTTATGCGTGGGGCTGTTTATCGGTCTCACCGAAGGCGCGGTGACGCGCAACCCGGTACAAGCGATCAAATCCGGCGTGTTTAGCGGATTGCTCGGCTCGGGCGCGGGCGCGCTTGGTTTGCCGTTGAGCGAGTTTCTCTTTCAATCTGTCGGCGCGGGCATTGCCGGTCGCGCGCTCGGTTGGGGCGTGTTCGGTCTGTTGATCGGGCTTGCCGAAGGCATCGTCGGCAAATCGCAAGCATGGAAAGGCATGCTGGGCGGCACATTAGGCGGCGTGTTGGGCGGCGTCCTGCTGGAAGTGGTCCACAGCCGTCTTCAAGACCCGTTAACCGGCAAAGCCGTCGGTCTGGTTTTACTCGGCGCCTCGGTGGGCGCGTTCATCTCGCTAATCGTCGTCCTGCTCTCACGCGCCTGGCTCGAGGTCGCATCGGGCAAACTCAAAGGCACCGAGTTCATCCTCGACAAATTCATGCGCGCGGGCGGTCCCGCCGTCGCCATCGGAAGCTCGCCCCTGAAATCGGAAATCGTTTTGCCCGACCCCGATGTAGCCCCGCAACATGCCATGCTAACCGGAAACGGCGCGGCTTTCTCTCTGAAAGACATGAGTCTCGCCGGCACGTTTATCAATAACCGTAAGATCGAGATCGCACAATTGACGAACGGACAAAAGATTCGCATGGGCAACACCGACCTGGTGTACCACGAAAGGAGATAACCATGAGTAGGATGATTCGCATCTCTCTCAATTTGAGCCTGATTCTCACCCTGAGCTTTGGTTCTGCCCTGACGGTTTACGCGCAGGAACCGGAGACTCCGCAAGTCCGCATCACACAAGTGGACAACTCCAACTTCCCCAACGTCACCGTGTACCTCTCTGCCACGAACGCGGCAGGCGAACCCGTCGGCATCGACCCGGCCACCATCCAGATTCACGAAGACGGACAACTGATGCAGTTGACAGATGTGAGGGGCGGCGGGGAAGCGCTGGGCGGCGAGGCTATTCCGATCACCACCATGCTGGTTATCGACATCTCAGGCAGTATGGATAAGGGAAATAAAATCGGCGCCGCCAAAGACGCGGCAAAGACCTACGTCGGCGGAATGCGCGATGTTGACCAGGCAGGCGTGATCGCCTTTGATACGCAGGTGTATCGAATTCAGGAAGTAACGTCAGATAAATCTGCGCTGACCGCCGCCATCGATGGTCTTCACACCGGCAGTGATACCGCCATGTACGAAGGTATCATGGAAGCCACTAAAGCCCTTGAAGGTATTTCGGGTCGCAAGGCAATTCTGGTTCTCTCAGATGGTTTGGATAACCAGAGTGTCGCGACGGAAGAGAGTATCGTCACCAATGTTGGTCCCAGCGGATTGACCGTATCTGCGATCGGCTTTGGCGATCCATCGGGCACTGGGCAGGCTGGCATCGACGAAGCCGGGCTACAGTCGTTGACGAGTCGCACCGGCGGCCAATATGCCTATGTTACCGATGCTGCCACGTTGACCGCGCTTTATCAACAAACCGGCAAGGCATATCAAAGCGAATATGCAGTCACCTATGTGTCTCCGTTCACCTTACGAGATGGCGTAAACCGTAACCTTTCAGTTGCGCTGACTGGAGCGCCCACAGTCGCTGAAGGAACGTACAACCCCGGTGGCGTGTTACCGGAAGTCACTGCCAGTTCCTTGCCCCTGTTCCTTTCCATTTTGGCTGGCTTGCTGGCTCTGCTGTTCCTGCCCGGATTGATCGGCGGAATCTCGAACCTGGCAGGCGGGAGGAAACCCGGTTCAGGATTCGGGCTTGGCAAACAATCAGCCAAACCTGCAAGCGGGCGAATCAAGCTCAAATAATATTTGTAACAAAACGACTGGCGTAAAAGCCAGTCGTTTTTTATAGAAAGACGATTTAGAAAGAGGCAACTCGCCTGGGTTGCCTCTTGTTGGGTGGGACTTAATTACGCCGCCAATGGTCGTTCCATTTTGCGGATGACCATGACCACCTTGCCTTTGATCTCCAGCGGTTCAGACTTTTTGATGAAGATCGGTTTCATGGTGGGGTTGGCGGGTTGCAGGCGGAAGCGTTCCTTCTCTTTGAAGAAGTATTTCAAAGTCGCTTCGTTATCGCGGGGAAGCCACACAGCCACCATTTCGCCGTTGCGCGCCTCGCTAGCGGGTTTCATCACGACGATATCGCCATCGTTGATCATGGCGTCGATCATGGAATCTCCCTTGACCTCGAGAGCGAAGAGATTATCGCCTTTTTCTTTGGAAGGGAGAAGAGTCCGCGCAATATCTACGGCATTGGCTTCGTTGTCAGAGATGAAGCTGACGTTGGGATCAAGCTCGGGGAGGGGGATGCCAGCCGCAATCGGTCCGAGAATCGGTACCCGCAGTGTGTCTGCCGAAGCGTTATATCCGGAGACGCGAACACCGCGCGAGATCTTGCGGTCACGTTCGATCTTTCCCATCTTTTCAAGTTGGTCGAGATAGTAATTTACAACCGAGGTGGATGTAATGCCGGTCTTCTCGCCGATCTCGCGGATGGAAGGCGGGTAGCGGTTTTCACGCTGGTATGTTGCGAGAAAATCTAAAATCCGTTGGTGGCGCTCGCCTAACCCTTTACTTTTTCGAACCATCATCATAGCAACCTCCAGCCCAAAGCGGGCATTCTTCGCTCATTTGTGCTATGAATAATACCCGAACGCCTGTTCTGTGTCAAGGTCGATTTTTGGGCATGTTTGGGTTTTGCAAAGCCGGAGATTTTAACGCGAATGACGCGCAAATTCTTCAAGAATTTGCGAAATTCGTTCATATGCGTTTTTCGCGTTAAGTGGTTTTTGCTCCGATATAGTTAGACTAAATCCATGTGCGACGGCGCATCCAGAGGTACATGCCGATGGGTAAAAGCAGATTGATTGCCAGAGTGATGTAGAAAACGGGATTGGTTGTCCAATCGGTTAATCTTCCCTGGGGCTCGAAGAAGTTCATTCCAAAGAAGCCAGTGACGAAAGCCAACGGCATAAAGATAGTGGTAATGATTGTCAGGGTCTTCATGATATCGTTCATGCGGTTGTTGACCACGGAGAGATATGTATCTAACGCGCCGCCGACGAGGTCGCGCAGGTTTTCGTTCAAGTCGTGCAAGCGGACGAGGTGATCGTAAATGTCGCGGAAGAAGATACGATCCTTGGGATCGATCACGCGGTAGTCGTCGCGGGCGAGTTTGTTTAACACTTCGCGTTGCGGGAGGAGAATCCGCCTCATGGCGAGTAAAACGCGTTTAAGGGCAAATAGCCTTTCCAGAGTCCGAGGCGATGGTTTGTCGAAGATGGTGTCTTCAAGTTCGTCAATAGCGGCGTCGATTCGTTCGACGGTGGGCATATAGCCCGCTACGAGGAAATCCATGATTTTGTAGAGCAGGTGATCGGCGCCCTCTTGAACGTTACGGACATCGCGGTCGCACGATGCCCAAGTTTCATCGATGGCAGAAATTGGGAGTTCGTGATGAGTAACGATATAGTTGGGTCCGAGGAAAATATCCAGTTCGTCTACATCGCTTTCCCATAGTTTGCCATTTTCTTCAACGTTCATGTAGTTCATGACGATGTAAAGATAATTTCCCCAATCGTCGAGTTTGGGTGAATGCGTTTGTTGCAATGCGTCTTCGATGGCAAGCGGATGAAAGTCGAAGCCCTGCAAAATGGGGAGGGAGTTTTCATCAGGTTCGTTGACAAAATCCACCCAAAGCAGTGAGCGGCGATCGCGGATAAGCTTTATAAATTCCTGAGGCGGAATATTCTTGCGTATAGGCTTGCCTGGTGAATAATATAGCGAACGAATCATGTTTTCTCCCAAAATTCAGATTTTTATGATAATTTCAATATTTCATATATAGCACTTCATTTTATTCATTTATCCTTGACAAATTATGAATAATGAGTAAAATGAAATCACGAATTGTGAAAACGAGGATGAAAATGTTGATATTTTCAATCATTTCTCAAAAGAATCATAATTTACGGTTTGTTTTTGATCCCGAATTGCTCCAGGCTTAGAAAGATTAATCATGTTTCAAACACAAATGCAAAAAATGATCGAAACATTCAATGAATACCCGCGCACGTTCTGGAAGGTGATCCTCATTACCTTCATTGACCGGGTCGGCGGGGCATTGATCTTTCCGTTCTTCGCCTTGTATCTTACCAGCAAATTCAACGTTGGCATGGCAGATGTGGGCATCTTGTTTGCCACCTTCTCCCTCTCCAGTTTTGTCGGGAATGCCGTTGGCGGCGCATTGACAGACCGCTTCGGGCGGAAGAAGATCATCATCTTTGGGCTGATAGCCTCCTCATTCAGCCTTGTTGCCATGGGCTTTGCCGCTTCATTTCAGACCTTTTTCGTGCTCGCCCTCTTCATCGGAATTCTTACTGATGTGGCTGGACCCGCGCGCGAAGCTATGATTGCCGATATCCTTCCGGAAGAAAAACGCGCCGCAGGGTATGGCATCCTGCGGATTGCTTTCAACCTCTCCATTACGATCGGGCCGGCCATCGGCGGTTTGCTTGCGGGCGTTTCCTATCTGCTATTATTCATCTCAGATGCAGTCATTTCCCTGCTCACGGTTGTGTTGGTTGCCACACTCTTGCCGGAAACGAAGCCGCAACGCCATGCCGATGCTCCTCAGGAAGCGGTTGCCAAGACGTTTGCCGGCTATGGCAAAGTGTTTCGTGACCTGGCATTCATGCTCTTCCTTGGGTTTGTGCTCTTGCAGGTCTTGGCGTACATGAACATGAACACAACTTTGGGCGTCTATCTGCGAAACCAATTTGGCACCCCGGCATCCAGATATGGATTACTTCTCAGCATCAATGCCGCAATGGTCGTACTGTTTCAATTCCCGATCACGCGCCGCGTGGAAAAATTTCCGCCAATGCTGATGATGGCGGTGGGAACTTTCTTATATGCGATTGGTTTTAGCATGTATGGATACGTTTCCAGTTATACAATGTTCATTGTTGCAATGGTTGTCATCACGATCGGTGAAATGATCGTTGCGCCGGTACAACAAGCGCTTACCGCAAAGTTCGCGCCCGAAGAAATGCGCGGACGTTACATGGCGGTTGCCGGTCTCGCGTGGGGAATTCCTTTTATGATTGGACCTTACCTTGCCGGCCTGATTATCGACGGCCCGCGCCCGGAACTGTTATGGTACATCGCTGGTTTTATCGGCTTACTATCCGCGTTTGGTTTCCTCAATCTCAACCGCGCAATCGCGTATCGCCAGGGCGACCAAACACAATCGCAGGTTCTACCCGACACTACATAGAAAACTGGAGGTTCAAATGTATTCCGCGCCTACCCGATGCCCGGTCTGTCAATCTGAATTGGAGATTGCCCGTCTGCACTGTTCCACATGCGATACCTCCATCGAGGGTCGCTTCAGCGGCGGGCCGATCGCGCACCTAACGTCCGAACATCTCGATTTCATCATCACGTTTGTTCGTTGTGAAGGCAAGATCAATCGTATGGAACAAGAACTTGATCTCTCTTACCCAACTATTCGCAACCGATTGCACGAAGTGATTCGCGCGCTGGGATATGAACCGGGCAAGGATGAGCCTGTCGAAATCACCCCGGAGAAACGAAACACCGTGCTCGAAGACTTGGAATCTGGAAAAATTTCGGCGGACGAGGCCATGCGCATGTTGCGCGGAGAGGAGCAATAAGCCATGTCGCGCTCATATACAATTTCAGGCAATACCAAAATACGTGTGGAGTTGGCAGGCGGCGACCTTAGCGTTGTCGGCTGGGAGGGGAGTGAGCTGTTGGTCAAAGGTGACGAAGAGGATGTTCGCGTCGAATCGACAAGTGAGGCTGTTACCGTTTCCTCCAGCGAGGACCTCTCCTTGCGCGTTCCCCGCTCAGCGTACATCGAATTCGTAAAGGTCGGTGGGGATGTGTCGCTTCGGGGCTTGGCGGGAGGATGCGAGCTCAAAGAGGTGAGCGGCGATCTGTCGGTTCGCGATATTGGATCAATTTCGATCGATACGATCCAAGGCGATATTTCATTGTCCAATGCGCGGGGAAACGTGTTCATCAAAAATATCCACGGCGACGCATCTCTGCGTGAGGTGGATGGTGACGTGACGATTGAAATGTTGGCTGACGACCTCTCCCTGCGCGGTGTGCGAGGCAACCTGCGCGTTATGAACTTGAGTGGCGACGCTTCCATCCATAGTGTGGATGGAAGCATTATTCTCGATTCAGTGGCGGACGATCTTGCCCTGCGCGGCGCGCGCGGCGATGTGCGGGTGAATGTGGGGGAGGATGTGGTGGTGTACCTCGACCCGAAGCCGGAGGCAGAGTATTCCATCAATGCTGGCGAGGATATCCTAGTCGTACTGCCTAAGAATGCGAACGCCACTCTCGATATACGTGGCGATGAAATCTTCATGGAGTGGAACGGCTTCCAAAATGATGATTCTACCGAGCGTGTGGTTGTATTTGGCGATGGCGCGGCAAAGATCTCGCTCAATGCGGGCGGGGAGGTGCGGGTTTCGAACCGCGCCGACGCCGGCGAATCTGCGGACGAGTGGGGCAACTTTGCCGGCTTGAACTTCGACTGGTCCGATTTTGGCGAACGCATTTCACGCAAGGTGGAGCAGGCTACGGCGCGCGCAACCAAACGGGCAGATGAAGCGGTGCGCCGGGCAGAACGTCATGCCGCGCGGCACGCCGGTCATGCAAAACGAGGGTTGGTTATCGGTCGCTGGAACTGGGATTTCAAAGGCGCGCCCAAACCGCCGACTCCTCCCGAACCTCCCTCTGAACCGGTTTCAGAGGAGGAACGCATGGCTATTTTGAAAATGCTTGCCGAGAAAAAGATCACCGCCCAGCAGGCGGAGGAACTGTTGAACGCTCTCGATGGAGGTAAATAATGTCATCGGAAGAACGCCAGAAGATTTTGCAAATGGTGGAGGAGGGGAAGATCTCGGCAGAGGATGCCGCGAGCCTGATGCGCGCGCTCGATGACGATGCGGAGGATGCCGAGGCGGAGATGCAAGTCATCCAGTCTGAAGCAAGTTCAGGCTGGGAAAACGATGCGTCGAGTGAGACAAGGCGAACCGCCGCTCCGGAGTTTGATCAGATCAAATCGCGGGCGCGTCGCTTTGCGTTGATCCCGTTGTGGGTGGGTGTCGCTGTCACTGTGTTTAGCGCGTGGGCGATTTATGCTATTCAGCAAAATGCCGGCGTAAATTTTTGGTTTTACTGCATGATCTTTCCATTGATGTTAGGCGTGTTGTTGATCGCGCTCGGTTCGGGCGGACGTTCTGCGCGTTGGATCTATGTTGATGTGGATCGCCGCGACGCGAAGCCCGGTGATGGACCGCGGCGTATCACGTTGGGGCTCCCTGCGCCGCTGGGGTTGTTGGGCTGGTTCTTCAGCACGTTCGGGCAGAACATCGAAGGCATGGGAGAAGGCAAAGGCAGGGCAATTGCGCACCTGATGGAAGCCGCCATGACCTCTGACGAACCGTTGATGGTGAATGTGGACGATGACGATACGCATGTGCAGGTTTATATTGGCTAGGAGTTGAAATGACAGACGAAGTAAAGAAACAACCGTTGTTGAGCGGCTTGCTGATTTTGTTTCTCACCGCGATGATCTTTGCGAATATCGGCGGGAACATGTATGATGGCTTGTTGCCGTTGTACTTGAAGGATTTGAATGCGTCGATTCCTCAGATCGGGTTGTTCTTCACGCTTTCACAGGTTGTGCCGCTGTTGTTGCAGATCCTCGGCGGGTGGGTCTCCGATTCGCTCGGGCGCTTGCGCGCGATCGCCATCGGAAGCGTGTTCGGTGTGATCGGTTTCATTCCGCTAGTGTTGGCAGATACGTGGCACTGGCTGTTGCTGGCGGCGGCTGTCGGTTCGGTAGCGCGCGCGCTGGTGGGACCGAGTTTCGACGCGTTCATTGCAGAACATTCCACAGAGGCGAATCGCGGCAAAGTGTACGGCGTATCGCAGGCGATCTTTATGATCGTGATGGTTGTCGGTCCGCCGGTAGGCGCGTGGCTGGCTGGTTCCTATGGATTCAAATTCATGTTGCTGACCGCGGGTATCTTGTACTTGATCGGCGCGGTGATGAGAATCGGCATGGCGCGCGAAGCCGCGAAGGGACAGACCTCCAAGCCGACGTTGTCGTTCGCCGGGTTGAAATCGAACCTCGGCGCGATGTTCGGCTTGATGTTCTCCGGTGGGCTGATCACGTGGATTCTGATCACCGACGGTTTCCGCGATGTTTCGTTTCAACTCTCGGGGAATCTGTTCCCGGTCTACATGCAGGAATTCGGGCGCCTGAGCATTCAACAGATCGGCTGGGTCAATTCTCTGTTCGGTCTGTGCATGATGTTGACCATGATTCCCGGCGGCTGGCTATCTGACAAAGTTGGCGAGCGGGTGGGTATTGCCTCTGGTATGATTCTGATGGCGGCATCGTTGTTCCTTTTGATCAACATCCCGCAGGGAAATTCGGCGTTGTATTTCGTAGGGTGGGGCATGGCGGGGACCGGAGTTGGTCTTATGTCGCCTGCTTATCAATCGTTGATCAGTAAATCTGTGCCGCAACATTTGCGCGGAACGGCGTTTGGTCTGTTCAGCACCAGTCTCGGCATCATATCGCTCCCAGCCCCGTGGATTGGAGCGCAACTATGGGATCGCGTCAGCCCGCAATTCCCGTTTACAATCACCGCGATCGCCCTGTTGTTGACGGTCGTTCCGATCTGGTTTAAGTTCAAACTTCCAAAATCGGCAACACCGTTAAATACAGCCGAAGAACCCGTCAAAGAATCCACCACCCTCACCCCTGAACTGGGGTCGTAACGGAGGTCGTCATGGCATCAACAGAAGAACGAATGAAGATCTTGAAAATGATCGAGGAGGGCAAACTCAGCGCGGAGGAAGGGACGAAACTGCTCGCCGCGTTGAGCGCCAAACGTCCGCTTTCGCCTCGCGCGCCGGGGATGCCTGGCGGCGCCAAGTGGCTGCGGATTCGCGTCACCGACACGCGCACAGGCAGGTCGAAGGCATCGGTGCAGATTCCCCTTGCGTTGGTAGACGCGGGTCTTAAGATCGGCGCGCACTTTGCCCCCGAAGTGGAAGGCGTGGATATGTCCAACGTGATGGAAGCCATCCGCTCGGGCATGACCGGCAAGATCATCGACGTGACCGACGGAGAAGACGGCGAACACGTGGAGATTTACGTCGAGTAGCCGGACCACCTTCACACGAGGAGAGATGCGCATGGAGAAAACCTCCAACCGCCCAAGCGGGATGTTCGGCTTTACCATCGTCTGGATCGGGCAGATCGTCTCGGTGCTTGCCAGTTCGATGAGTCAGTTCGCGTTGACAATTTTCATGTTCAACGAGACTGGTAGCGCGTTGGCGATGGGGACGATGCAGGTGTTTTTTATCACGCCTTTTCTGTTGATCTCGCCGCTCGCCGGTGTGTGGGTGGACCGCTACAACCGCAAATTGATGATGATGGTCAGCGATATCGGCGCGGGTATTGCCACAATTATCATATTGGTTCTGCAGGCGATGGGAATCCTTGAGTATTGGCATTTATACGGCGCATCCATTATTTATGGATTGGGCATGGCTTTCCAATGGCCCGCATATTCCGCCGCGATCTCCACGATGGTGTCGAAGGAACAACTGGGTCGTGCCAACGGCATGATGTCGCTGATCGAGGCGGGACCTCAAGTGATCGCCCCCATTTTAACTGGAGCATTATTGCCCGTGATCGCGCTCACCGGCATCCTGTTTCTCGATGTGATTTCCTTTTTGTTTGCGATCAGCGCGTTGCTGTTCGTTCATATCCCGCAACCAGTGCGGTCGGAAGAAGGGATGAAATCGCAGGCTGGAGGAATTCTCAGCGAAGCTGCGTATGGCTTCAAATATATTTTTGCGCGTCCGAGTTTGTTGGGCTTGCAGATGGTCTTCTTCTTTGGGAATCTTTTCGCGGGAATTGGCTTCACCGTGCTCGCGCCCATGATCCTGACGCGCTCAGGCGGAGACAGCCTTGTATTCGGAACCGTTGAATCCGCCGGAGCCATTGCCGCCGTGGTGGGAGGCGTGGCGATGAGCGCGTGGGGAGGTTTCAAACGCCGTGTGCATGGCGTTTTGCTGGGCTGGATGATCAGCGGAATCGGTATGGCGATCATCGGTTTTACAGGCGGTCTGCCGATTTGGATCACGGGTGTGGCAATCACCGCAATTGCCAGTCCTTTAGTGAACGCATCTAATCAGGCGATTTGGCAATCGAAAGTTTCATCTGATCTGCAAGGGCGTGTCTTTTCTGCCCGACGCCTGATCGCGTGGCTCACCAACCCTATCTCTCCGCTTATCGGCGGCGCATTGGCAGATTTTGTGCTTGAGCCTGCCGCGCTCGCAGGGACCGGATTGCCATCCGTGTTATCCAACCTTGTTGGCGTGGGCGCAGGAGCAGGAATGGGAACTTTAATTCTCTTCTGTGGGCTGGCTTCCGCATTGACCGGCATGGCTGGTTACTTCTCCGGTTCCATCCGCAATGCCGAAACCATTTTGCCCGACCACAACAGCCTCGCGCCGGAAGAACTGGAACCCGCCTGAAGCCGGGAAATTTTACAACAAATTTACAACGAACAACCCCAATCAAGGGTTGTTTTCTTTTTTGGGCTGTGTTATTCTCTCGTTGAGATGTCATTATCGAATTGGGCTTTGCCTTTCCAGCGCCCGCGGGGACTGCGAGGGATATTCATCATCTGGTTTGGGCAGATGGTCTCCGGTACCGCCTCCGCCATCGCTTTTTTTGCGCTCCCCGCGTGGATTTTGAGCAACACCGAATCGAGCGGCAACGCCCTCGGCTCGTGGGAGTCGTTGTACTTCGCCTCGTATCTCGTTGTCATCCTGTTTGCCGGGGTGTTCGTAGACCGCTACCCGCGTAAAGCCATGATGCTGGTGTACGATGTGCTCTCGCTCATTGCGGCAGTGCTTTTGTTGGTCTTCGAGCGGGCAGGAACACTTTCCATCTGGCATCTTTACCTGGCGGGGATTCTGCAAGGGGTCGGCTACGCCTTCCAGTCGCCATCCTACTCTGCGGCGATCACCACAATGGTCTCGAAAAAATATTTTGTGCGCGCCAACGGTTTCCTTGCCCTGCTCGATAGCGCGCCGGGCATCATCGGACCCCTCCTCGCCGTGTTCCTATTTCGCTCCATCGGGTTGGCTGGCATCCTGATTGTCAACCTGCTCTCGTATGCGGTTTCTATCACAGCGTTGTTGATCGTCGATGTCCCGCTAACTCCGCACACCGAGGAAGGGGAGCGCGCACAACATGGCTTCCTCAAAGAAGCGATGTACGGCATCCGCTACATTTTGCAACGCCCGGGTTTGCTAGGTATAACGCTTATCTTCTTCTTTGGCAACTTTTTCTCCGGGGTTGCACTTTCGGTTACATCCCTCTTCACCATGGTTTCACTCCGCACAGGCGGCGACCCAAGTTCGGCAGGCACGGCGCAATCTGCCGCGGCATTTGCCGCGCTTGCCGTGGGAATTGCCCTTACCACCCTCGGTGGAATTCGCCGCCCGGTGCGCGCCATCATTTTAGGCTGGGTGTTATCGAGTCTGTTCGGGTTGTCGCTCCTTGGCATTGGAAAAATACTGATCTTCTGGGTGATCGCCGCCATTGTAGACGCCATATTTGAACCGGTGGTCAATGTTTCGCTGGATTCTTTTCTGCAGACGAAAGTTCCCCCCGACGTGCAAGGACGCGTCTTTGCCGCCAGTGAGTTCTTGGCGCAGGCCATGATTCCTCTCACTCCCCTTGTGGCTGGGTTTTTAGGCGAAGGAATCTTCGAACCCGCCATGGCAGATGGCGGACAACTCGTCCGCTACTTCGGCTGGATCGTCGGCACAGGACCCGGTTCCGGTTTCGGCTTGATGATCTTCCTGTGCGGCATGGCTGGCACGTTGGTGGGACTCTCCGGCTACCTCGTCCGCGCGATTCGCGATGTGGATGTGACTCTGCCAGATTTCGACACCCTGCCGAAGATTCCAAACCCCGTTCAGCCCGATGTCCCTGCCAAAAAGAAACGCGCAACAAAACCCCGCTCGAAAAAATAATATGGCTATTCCGCAGTTGAGTCTATTTTGGTTTCTGTAACGCGACATGAATGTCGCTCTTACCCAAGATAACAACCCTTACTACGGGTGATGATTAGATGGAAACAGCACAGAATCGAACAGGCTGAAGACACTAGAAGTCATCTCAAAAATGTCACCCTGAGCGTCAGCGAAGGGTCTCTACTGCCCAAATAAGAGACTCTTCGGTCGCAAACCCCGCTCCCTCAGAGTGACACGGTGTTTTTGAGACAAGTTCTAGAATCCTCAGCCTGTTTTTATTTACGCGCGAGTTAGCAGCAACCGCCGCCACCGTCACAGCAACCACCGCCGCAACAGGTCTCGTCACAGATCACATCCAATTCCATGTCGTTCACCTCCTTCCTTTGCATAGATACATATCGATATGTTTTCGCAAAAAAATTTTGTTTCGCTCTTTTCGCCGTCCTCGGCGAAAAGACTCCTATGATAAAGTTTTCAAAACGATCTGCGTTGCTTTTTCCTCTGGCGCGAACTTGACCATCAACTGCCCGCAACAATACGCGACCTGATCCTGATTCAACGAGTAGAACGTTTGCTTCCCATCCTCGCGGATGCTTACCAAGCCCGCGTCCCGCAGGATGGCGAGATGATGCGAGATGGTGGGTTGTGAGAAGCCGACCTTCTCGACGATCTCGTTGACGGAGAGTTCGCAACAACAACACGCGGTCATGATCTTCTGGCGCGTTTCATCTGCAATGGCTTTGGCAAATAGAACAGGGTTGGTTTTCATAGCGGCGAAATTTCATGATTATTATATAGATAGATGTCTATTTGTCAAGGGGCGGATTTGTCTCGCCTGGAGGGCGCAGTCGTTCTCCATACGGGGTTTTCTGACAGGCAATCTTGCTTTCCAGCGCGGGTACGGCGATCACAGTAGTCCACCAGCAACGATTAATCACTCACCTTACGCAATGTCATTCTGAGCGAAGCGAAGAATCTCTGTCGCTGTTGTAGAGACCCTTCGCTGACGCTCAGGGTGACATGCCTTCGGGCTTGAAACCATCAAAGTGCGTAAGGTGAGTTAATCAAATTCACCTGTTTGCAACAATGTCTTCTGCGGGCTAAACCGCCAGCCGCCTCATCAAGGCTGAGGGCGCATGGCGCAAAAGCCATGCGACCCACCTCCAGCGACCGGGCGTATATACTTCCTGCTTGCGTTGACGGATTCCCCGCCAAATATCCGATACGGCGGTATCCACCAGTGCGATCCAGAAACCAACGCTGGCATGTTGGATCATATCGGTTGAAATAAAGCCCGGCTTTACTGTCAGGACGCGCACGCCATGTTTTGATAGGCGATTCCGGAGCGATTCGAGATATGTGTTCAGCGCGGCTTTCGATGCGTTATAAGCAGGCGCGCCGGTCCGTCCGCGCTCGCCGCCCACTGAACTGATGCCCACGATTTGCCCACTACCTTGCGATTGAAAATAGATGGCAGCCAGATTGAGCCATGCCATTGCCCCAAGAATGTTGGTCTGCATGATTGCCCTATCTTTCGAAAAATCGAACTCGTGTTTTCCGACTGGAATCAACAAACCCGAATTGAAGACGATCAAGTCCAAGCCGCCGAGAAGTTCGACGACCTGTTGAAAGCGTGTCGGGATGGAGTCGAAATCTGTCACATCGTGTACGATGAAGCGGGCGCTTTCTTCCCCTACCTCGGAGTTGATCCTGCGGCAAAGAGCCTCGAGTTTCCGCTCGCGCCTCGCTAGCAAAACGAGTTGGTACCCCTCACGGGCGAGTTTGAGCGCCAGCTCCGCGCCGATGCCGCTCGAAGCGCCAACGATGGCTGCGCGTTTCACATCCATGGTTTGCATTGACAACCTCTACAGCATGAAAGGAATGAGCATGTCGTATGCCATACCAAAAACGACCGCGCCGGCAATCAACGTCCCGAGCACGATGGCGATCACGCGCCAGCGGGCAATGGCAAGCGCGCCGGTCAATGCGCCGATCGATGTGCCTGCGCCGGTGATGAGGAATGCCAGCGCAGACCCCGCGCTCATGCCCGAATCCATGAAGGCGCGAACGAGCGGCATGGACGCCTCTGTATTGAGGTAGAACGGAATCCCGAGTAGCGCGGCAAGCGGAACGCTTAAAATCCTGCCAGAACCAAATAGATCATGGATCCACTCCTGGGGAATCAACCCATTCAGAAAATAACCGATGAAGGAGAAACCGAAGAACATCAATACTAATTTCCAGGATAGATCGAAAAATTCGCGCAAAGCCATCGCGGTTGTGACCTTCGGCTTGCCGGGGCGGGGAAGCGGTTCGAGGTTTGGCAGGGCATTTTCACGTTGAGGGCGGAGGCGGGCTTGGTCTTTCAGCCAACCGCGCGAGTCGGCGAATCCCGCCAATGCCCCGCCAACCAATCCCAGAATGATGGATGATGCCATGAAGGTTACGGCAAAGGGCCAGCCAAACAACCCTGCGCTGTAAACCATTTGCTGAGGTGAGGTGAGCGGAGATGCGACGAGGAATGCCACAATTGGCGCCCATGGAACGGTGGAAGCCATCATGCCGAGGACGACGGCAGTGGTGCCGCACGAACAAAACGGCGTGGCTACCGCGAGCGTTGTGGACATGGCAACGCTGTTGCGTTGGTTTCGTTTCAGGAAGGCAGCCACACGGTCCTGATCCACGTAGAGTTTGAGCGCCACGCTAATGACAATGCTGAGTAAAAGAATTGGCCAAAGACCGGAAAAGGTCTCTGCGGCTTTGCCGAGGGCGAACTGAAATGTTTCGAGCAGGTTCATAAAAAGCTCCTTTATATAGATAAGTGTCTATGTGATAGGGTAAAAAATATACCGACGAAAAGGCGGCATATTTTTTGGGCGTTTGCGATGCGATCGAGGTTAATCCGCAGCGCGCTGATCTTCGCGTTTGCGCCTGCATTTGCAATGTCCGCAAAGGGATACGCCGCGAGTGAAGAGAAATAGTAAGCCTTTTTCCATGGTTTCTCCTTTCCGATAAGTTTGCGAAATTTGTCCAGTGAAGGGCTGAAATGATTGCTTGCCCGATCTCACATAGACAATCTTCTATTAGATATTATATCGAAGTTTGTCTATGTGTCAAGGTGGAAAAACTTCCGAAGTTTTCAAAACTTCGGAAGTCTAATCGTTTACTTGCTCGTCAAAACTCCCAACCGATCCACATATTCCTCCAGCACGGAGAACGCGTCTTCGATGGGTTGTGTTGTTGTCATGTCAATCCCAGCGATGCGGTACACATCCATTGGGGAAACCGATGAGCCTGCCTTGAGAAAGTTGATGTGATCCTGCGCGGCGTTCGGGACTCCGTCGAGAATCCGCTTGGCGATGGCGTTCGCGGCGGAGATGCCGATGGCGTATTGGAACGAGTAGAAGTCAATGTAAAGATGCGTGGTGAACGTGCCCCATGTGATGCCCACGCGCTGACGGTCCAGATTCATTTCGCCGCCGAAGCCTTCGCTGAACAAGTCCGCCATCAGTTCGATCATCGCATCGGCGGTGAGCGGCTGACCTTGTTCCACGCGTTGATGCGTTTCGAGTTCGAAGCGAGCGAGCGTGGGCATGATGAAGAAATAGCGGTGGAAGTTATCCATTGCTTCTTCGAGCAAAGCCGTTTGGAAATATTTGTTTTGATTCGTCTTGAGCAGATGCGCGCGAGTCATCGCCTGATTGAAGTTCGAGGCGGTTTCCGAAATGATCGAAGGATAGGTGTAATAAATCATTGGTTGGGCGCGGCTGGCGTAATACGCGTGCATCGAGTGACCGAGTTCGTGCGCGAGCGTGCTCATACTTCCCACATCGTCGGTGTAACTCATCATAATGAACGGATGCGTGTCGCTTGGCACGCGCGTCGAGAACGCGCCTTGTCGTTTGCCCGCGTTGGGCGACCAATCTACCCAGCGGTCATGCAGGCATCCCCGTCGCATGACGCGGACGTATTCCTCTCCCATAGGCGCGAGTCCTTCGCAGATCCAATCCACTGCTTTTTCAAACGGGACTTTGTGAGTCTTCGTCGTGAGCGGCGCCCAAACGTCATACGGATTCAACGTCTTCACGCCCAATGCTTTGCGTCGAATTTTCCAATACTTGTGCCAGAGCGGAAGATTCTTTTTGAAGATGTTCAGCAGGTTATGGAACATCTCGACAGGCACGTTGCCATTGAAAAGCGTAGCCTCGAGCGTGGAGTTGAATTTGCGCGCCTTCATGTTGAACACGTTGGCTTTGATCGAAGCGGTGAGATTGCTCGCCAGCGTGTTTTTGGCTTCGAGATATTTATCGTTGTAATTTTCCCACGCCGTCTGACGCGCCTTGCGATCCGACGTATTGAGGATCGCGTCGAAAGCGCTTTGGGTCAACTCCACTTTTTTGCCCTTGCTGTTTTTCGCGGGCTTGAATTTGAAATCGGCGTTCGCCAACAGACTCGCGGTGTTGCGCACCGTGCCGAATGGATCGCGCAACATGCCCATCAACTCCTCCACTTCAGCGCTGCGGACGTGCGCCTGCTTGCGGAATAAGTCGTTGACAAAATGCTCGTAGACTTTCATCCGCGCATCGGATTGGATCCACTGACGCAACTTCGCTTCGCCAACCGACAGGAGTTCTGGTTCCACGTAGGACATCGCCGCGCCCACCTGAGCCAACGCGGACATCGCCTTCCCGTTCATCGCCGCGCCTTCCTCGTCGTTTGCGTCCACCGAACTCGACATCGTCGCATACACGCGGACTTTCATCGAGCGCTGTTCGAGCGCGTCCATGGCGCTCATCGCCTCGAGGAACGTATCCACGCTATCGCCGAGATGTCCTTTATATTTCTGGATCGAAGGCAACGCGTCGAGAATATTTTTCACTTCAGCATCGAATTGACTCGGTGATGCAAACACGCTTTCGGCGTTCCATGTTTGATTCTTCTTTACTTTTGCGCGAGGTTGTGGGGTGGGCATGAGAGGTCTCCTTTGTTATTGTGAACAGGTCTATCGGTACTTCACGAAAGTTCAGGCGACAGTGCAACTGTCGCCTGCCTTGACGCAGTGCAACTGCGTCAAGAACCTGTTTTCGTGATCTGCTGATTATATCTTTTGGTCGTCTTGAAAAATTAAAGAAATTCTGAAGCTAAGCGTCCCCATTGACTTGCAGGTTGAAAAATTCGCCCGAGTCGGCGTCATACATGAATTGGAAGAAGCATGCGCCGCCATCCATCACGATGACAAACTCTGTTTGCCAGTCGGTTCCAAAACTGGCGCAAAAGAAATTGGCGTAGACGATCCTCCGCTCGCCCAGAGTGATCCCTAGATATTGGCGGTTATAGTCATCCAGCTTTTCCCCAACGGGAGCTCCCTGTGAACGGAACTGATCGGAGTTTGCCTGCAAAAATGCGGTGACTCCGTTTTCAATCGCAAGGACATTTTCTTCGGCGGGTGTCCAATACCCTGTGGTTTCGCCGTTTGCCGCGAACCAATCCGCGATTCCCAACTCCTTTGCTTGAGCTTCTGAAAAAATGACCCAATTTTTGCCTCGCTCGTTTTGTGCGGAACAGGCAACTGTCAGCAGCAAAATGAGGATTAATGAAAAAATGACGTATCGTTTTTTAGCCATTGTGCCTCCTTTAGCAAGATTGCCCCGATTATACAATCGGGGCAATCTGATTTTTCATCTATAACCTGAAATCGTCACTCAATTCTCGGCGAGGTGAAATATTTGCCGAGGAAATCTTTCACCAGCATCCAGCCGGTCCAACAGCCATCAATCTGTTCGCCGAGTTTCACCTCGATCCACACCGAGCCGTCTGAGAAGCGCTGAATTTTGCCGGTGTTGACGTACCAGTAGGTGTTCGGCATAGCAGAGGAAAGGATCTTCGTCCCGCCCGGCGCGTTGCGGATGTACAACCCGTCTTTGTAAGTGATCTTCACGAGCTTGAAGTAATCTGTAGTGGGAGGCTGGGTTGGGGAGGATGGCGGAGGCGGCGGAGGGTAATTCGGCGGGGGCGTTCCCGCGCCGACGGGCAGATAGATGACCTGTCCCGCGTAAATGAGACTCGGATTCGTGATCTGCGGGTTCACCGCCAACAACGCGGCAACGCTCGCCCCGGTCTTTTGGGAGATAATGCCGATGGTGTCGCCCCATTGGACGGTGTAGGTGCCGCCATACGTCGGTTGTGAAACGGGCGGTTGGGAATATCCAGTTGGGATGTAGAGCGTCTGTCCCGCGTAGAGCCACCATCCCAGCCCGGGGTTGGCGGCGCGGATGGCGTCCACGGTGGTATCGCACATCAGCGCGATGCCGCCGAGTGTGTCGCCCCATTGAACCGTGAGGTAAGCGGGGCATTGCGCCCACGCCCGTGCCCCGCCCGCCGAAGCGAAGGACGCGATCAGGAGCATGAAAACCAGCGCGATTTGAACAATTCTCTTCGTCATTGCATCTTCTCCTTGGTTGGCTCAACCGCGGATGGAATCGTTTGGGCGATTCCCGAGCGGCGATGCCTCAAGAATACTCGAAAAGAATCTTTTTTTCAACCGTGGGGTGACGGTTTTTTTCTGACTCTTTGCTCTTATTGAGAGGGGCGGAGCGCATGAATCTCGCGCGCTAATCAAGGATTTGTTCGTTCAGCCAACGACGGATAATGTTTTGAATTTCCTCTGGCTTTTTCATGATCAGAAAATGGTCGCTATCTATTTCCACGTACGTTCCCAAATCCCCGACCTCCGCCGCAAATTGACGCGCCATTGCAGGTGGGACTCGTTCATCCTGTGCGCCTTCGATCATGAGAACGGGCAAACCCAGCCCTCTGACACTGGTCCCGTTCGTGAAGCCGTCAATGAAGAATAAGCCGACAAGTCCGCTTTCAGCGCTCAATTCGGAAGTCAATCGCCCTATGCTAAAGCCTCCATTGGAAAAACCGCCGAGATAGAATCTTGTGATCCCTTGTTTTCTAAGATACTCAAAGGTACGTTTCAGTATCTCGTGACCGCGCGGCTTCGACCATTGACCTGTCCATTCTGTGGATGGACAAATGGTCACGCCGCCGATGTCTTTTACGGCTTGCGCAATTTCCCAACACTGCGCCGTGACGTTTCCCATAAAGCCGTGCAGAAAGATCACTCCAAAGGTAGGCTGTTCCTGCGGCTGAATAACGACCGCATCGAAGCCGTCCGGTTGTTGTAGGTTCAGATACGTGCTTACAATAGGAGATGGGAACACGCCTTGAGTTCTTATCTCGGAGTATGCCGCCTCGAAAGCGGGGACGAGACCCTCATGCTCGCGGGTGGAATCGCCTCCGATCAGATGAAATAACTCCTCGCCAAAAATGAGGGCGTCTTGTTCGTCCATGATAGAACCGAGCCAGCGCGGAGAGTTCCCATCCGGCAGTGTGACCATGCGTATCTCGGATGACTGGTTTTGTCCCATGAGAATCGATCGGGCGGCGATGATCAAGAGGAATCCGAGCACACCGGCGAAAATCAAGAACAGAGATTGTTTGCGCGATACAGGAACAGCGATTAATCCAAGTACAAGCAGCGAGCCTGCGAGCAGATATAACACCCCCGAACTTGTGATCGGCAGTCTGAATGCGAATACGATCAACGCCAGCAGAGGCAGAGAAAGAAGAATACCCAGCAGGCGGAGTATGTGGGAGAAAACAGGTCGCATCAATCCACCTCCAATGTTTTTGGTGAATTCATCGTAAAATTTTTTTGTCGGTCAGACCTCTTGTGTTTCCCAAAACTTCATTACCCCGCCAACCCCCAACAGAATCACCCCCAAGGCGACTCCCGCAAGCACAAGCAACCACGTGAATCCTTCGCCAATTCCGCCATACAGATATGTCCACATCCACACCTCGCCGTTTTCGAGCAGCGCCACTTCTACATGAACCGAATTCTCCGCAGACGCGACGCAGTTCCTGCTCGAGCGCGCGACAACTTTCCCCGGCAGCGAAGAAACACTGAATCGATTCTCATCGTCTACCTGGCAGGGTGTGGCATTCAGGTCCTCGGTTGCCTCGTCATGAAGCATCCATGGCTCAGTAGTCTGCCACAGCTCTCTCTTATACACTTTACTGCTTTCCGTGGTGGCAAGGATAAACCCGTAATCGGTCAATTCGATGGTGGTTGCCGAATCAGGTAGTGACGGTAGGCGCTCCCATTTCGTCCCCAGCCCCGGGCGCGCCACGTTGAAGAAGTAACAACCAAACACGATCACAAGCCAGGTGATCGCCACTGTCAACACGCGGTTTGCTCGAGGAATCATTTTACGCTCGCTTCCTCCTGTTTTTTTATGCAGGCTTTCGCATTATATTCCATCTCGAAAAATGGGATTGAAATCACGCGTGTAGTTCGCATCCACGGCGCGACGCCGTTATTTCAATGTTAGATTCCCGCTCTTATCGAACTGAAAATACGGATTGAAAGCGATCTCCCAAAAATTTCCATCGGGGTCAGCAAAATACGAACTGTATCCGCCCCAAAATACTTTCTGAGGCTCTTTCACAATTTTCACGCCTTTCGACCTCAAGTCCGCGATGGTCTCGTCCACTTCCGATTCACTGCGAGCGTTGTAAGCCAGAGTGAACCCCGAAAACCCGCTTCCCGTTGGCGACGTGGTCGCATCCTCCGCCAACTTCTCGCGCGGATAAATCGCAAACACAACGCCTCCCGCCTGAAAGAAAGCGATATCGTCATCGCTTGCGCTGGCTGGCTTCCAGCCGAGAGTTTCCTCATAAAATTTTTTCGACTTCTCGAAATCCCTCACCCCCAATGTGACCAGATGCAAATGTTGATTCATTCTTTGACTCCTTTATGCTGGATTATTCCACGGAGCGACGCCGCGCCCGCCTTCGCCTCTCAACGACCATCGAACTGCCTCGCCCAACCCCGGCAGAATCTCCCCCGTCGCCGCAAGCAGACCGAAACACCCCGCGATCATCATATCCCCGAACGGGACAGCGAAATATGGGCGGAGCGATTTCCGATTTTCGATTGACGATTTGTGATTGAACATGCTCCGCCTCGGTCCCGTCACCACCACGTCAAACTCATCCCTCCCAAACTCAAACACATCATCGGTGTACATCAACGCGCCGTGACCCATATCGTTGAACACATCTTCGTGTTTCAACGAACCATCCGCCAACTTGCGGATTAACAACTCTAACTTCATCAGATCAATCTCGCCGGTGTGATGCTCGAAGACGCCATCGATTCCCTTCTCGCTCAGACGAAACGCCAGCGTGTGGAAGTTGCCGATGTTGCAAATGACCTTCTGCTTGCGTCCCGCAACGACAGGATCAAACCCCGCGCCCAACACCGCTGCGGGAGCCGTATCCATCACCACCAGCGGACATGGCAACTCGCCCGCCGAATCAACTACCGATTGCAAGCGCGTCATAATTTTCGGAACATCGGTTGAGAGATACGCAAACGCTGAAAGGGAATTTTCGGCTTTTATTCTTTTATCGAGATAATCAAACCGAAATTGCCGATCCGAAACCCCCGCTGGCGCATTGCCATGATCGAACACCGCAACCGCGATTGCAGACAGATCATCCAACGAAACGCCATAATCGCTGAACGTCTTGGAAATCAACTCGAAATCAAAATCCCGCAACTCGTATCTCGTAACTTGTAACCCCTCGACACTGCTCAGGGCAAGCTTTCTTGCTTCATCTTCCCCCACAATCTTAATCCCCAACGCCTCCACCTTCTCCAACTCATCGTTGATCGTCGTCGCCGCGGAGGCGGTCATGTACACGGGAATCCCTGCGCGGGCGTATTCCTCGATTGCCCACGCCGAGGGTCCGCCTCCCATTTGATGCCCGGTGAGCAGGATGGGGGTCCGCGAAGGAAGCGATTGTTTGAGACGCCGATGAACCATCATGGTCGGCGAAGGCAGGACGAGTTTGAATCCGTTCTCAAGGTCGAGATTCGAATCGTAAAGAAAAATATCCTGCGTGCCTGTGCCGATGTCTACGGTGAGAATTTTCATGATGCTCGCGGGACGAACTTAAGTTCGTCCTACACCTCGATGCCCAGCCACATCCGAATGAAATAACCGATGATGAACGAAAACAACGCCACGCCGAGACTCAGTCCCGCCATCTCCAAAAATCGCGCGCGGAACGATTCGTCTTTCGCCACCGAGATATAGTAATTGAACGCGGCGATGATGATCACGGCGGTGGTCAGCGCCCATGCCAGATCGAAAAAATAATTTTCGAATAAAAGATACGGCAGGATGAGCAGAAAGACCGTGCAGATGTAAGCGATGCCTGTGTAGAGCGCGGCGCGGGCGGGATTCTTGGTTGTGTTCTCCGAACGCGTGGAGAGATATTCGCTCGCCGCCATAGACATTGCCGCGGCGATGCCCGTGATCAAACCTGAAAGGGCGATCAATTTGACGTTTTGCAAAGCGAGCGTCAGCCCGGCGAGAGCGCCGGTTAGTTCGACGAGCGCGTCGTTGAGTCCCAGCACCACCGAGCCCGCGTATTCGAGCCGTTCCTCGCTCAACATGGCGAGCAATTGTTCTTCGTGTTCATCCTCCTCGTGTTGAATCCGCGCCGCGTCTGGGATGATCGCCGCGATGGATGCGTAGTTTGTTTGGGCTTTCTCCTCGCCGCGTTCCAAGAGTTTGACGCCGAAGGTGTACCCGAACACGCGGCTGATGAAGTAAAACCACCAGACCTTGAGCCATTGCGGTTTCACGTCGCTGCCGCTGTGTTGTTTCCATTCGTTGTAGTGACGAAGTTCATCCTGCGAGATTTTTTCCAGCAGTTTTGCGTTTTCGGGTGAATTGATCCGTTTCGCCAGCCGGCTGTAAATGTGATACTCGGTGATCTCGGCGCGTTGGAAATTCAAAATTTTTTGTTGTACGTCTGCAGAAAGTTGCATGACCGTCTCCTTGAGGCTGTGTTTGTATTGTAAGCCATTTTATAATGGATCATGTGTAGTCAATACGGGTTGGCGGTATTGCATCTGGGCTTGTAACTTTTTATTAACGACTATCCTCTTGAAATTTTATCGAACGCGCCTTATCATGTGATTAACCCGATCGGGAGGTATAGATCGAAGACAATGCCCGTGTTGCAAATCAAAAAACATTGAACAGTTCATTCATACTGAGAGATTCCGCAATTTGTCGCGGCGCATTGCGTTTCTTTGGCAGTCAAGCTAATGTAAGCGCATCATATTTGTTCCAAAAGGAGAATTCAATGAGACCCTTCCGATCGAATCCCTTTCTGCTCTTCATTTTTGCCCTAAGCGTGACGGCATATGCTTGTGGAGGGGCTCTTGCCGAGCCAACAGCTACTAGCACGCCAAATCCTACGGCCACCCAAACGCTCGTTCCAACAGCCACTGCCACGGCGACAAACACACCTCGCCCTACCCGCACTCCCAATCTGGCGGCAACCCAAAAAGCGGAGGATATTCTCGCGGAAGCGCAGGAATATGTGGAACTTGGCTATCTCTCCAGCGCGGAGGGAAATTTCAAAGAATACGATGATTTTCACGAGGAATGGGCTCAGCTTGGGTGGTATCAGCGCTGGCACTTTAGCGATCAGGCACAGAACTTTACTCTGAGCGCGCACTTGAAATGGTCAAGCGCGTATCGAAATGCGGATATCTCAGGTTGCGGCTTTGTGTTCGCCGCGCAGGAAAATGGCGATCACTACGCGGTTTTTCTTGACCGCACACAAGTGCTTATGCTCTACGCCGACCTTGCCGCCGGATTCTCCCGCCGCGTCGGTGTAACCAGCGGCACTGGGCGCGTGAAATTCGATAATCCCGCCGACCAACCCGTCGAAGCGGATTTCACGCTGATCGTCAACGATGGCATCGCCTACGTGCTTGTCGATGATGAGATGATCGGCAAATACACCCTCTCGCAAAGCAAGAACCTGAACGGCAATCTCGGTCTTACGCTGCTTTCCGGCACAAACAAGGATTTCGGTACTCGCTGTGAGATGACGGACATCCACGCTTTTTTCCCGAACGATTAGTAGAAGGATGAAACCCTGCGCCTCCTCGTTAGGGGAGGCGCAGAAACATAACATTCCTGTCGGCAAATTTCCCTGTGCAAACCCAGATTGAGAGGGTATCATCTTGAGCGTGCATTTAGGAGAATCCATGCCGAACCCCGCGTTGGCAAATGTACTTGCCAGTTATGTGCCGCGCCTTATTCATCGCCGTATCATTGCCGATCCCTCACCCATCGAAACGCCGGTTTCCGACGACCTTCAAGCCGCGGTGCTTTTCGCCGATATTTCCGGTTTCACCCTGCTCACCGAACGCCTCGCGGAAAAAGGACCAACCGGCGTCGAGAGTCTGGCGCGCATCCTCAACGAATATTTCGGTCAATTGATCGACATCATCCACGAATACGGCGGAGATGTGGTGAAATTTGCCGGCGACGCGGTCATCGCTGTCTGGAATATCTCATCAGACGAGGGGACGGCTGGTTCGCCCACCCGCGCCGACCAGTGGCAGTGGACGATGCGCGCCGCCGAATGCGCTCTCCGCGTGCGTGAAAAACTGACCAACTACAAAGCAGAGGACGCCAGCCTCTACCTCAAACTTGCGATCAGCATGGGAAACATCACCTCTTCGCACGTGGGCGGCGTGTTCAACCGCTGGGAATTCCTGCTCACCGGCAACCCGCTCGTGGAGGTTGGAATTGCCAACAACCTCGCCCAAGCCGGTGAAATACTCATCACGCCCTCCGCGTGGAAGTTGATCCGCAATGACAGCATTGGCGAACCCATCGAATTTGAATTAAAAGAAACCATCGCCCAGGGTGGGCGATTGAATGGGTTGAACAAACCCTCCTCGATCTTCACCACTCCCGAAAAGCCCGCCATCCCCGGCGGCGTGGAAAACTCCCTGCGTCCCTACATCCCCGGCGCGATCATCAACCGCCTTACCGCCGGTCAAACCGCGTGGATTGCCGAACTGCGGCGTGTGACCGTGTTATTCATCAACCTGCCTAACCTCGATCAAAGCACCAAACTGGAAGTCGCCCAGGAGATTGCCCGCCTGCTTCAGCGTTCGGTCTATCGCTACGAGGGGAGTATCAACAAGATCAACGTGGACGATAAAGGCATCACGCTGGTTGCCGCATTAGGCTTGCCGCCGTTCTCGCACGAAGACGATCCCGCGCGCGGAGTGCAAGCCGCCCTCATGATACGCAGGGAACTTAACGCGCTTGGCGTGCGCAGTTTCATTGGCGTTGCTACGGGACGCATTTTTTGCGGTTCGGTTGGCAATGAAGAGCGCCGCGAATATACGACCATCGGTAACGCGGTGAATATGTCTGCGCGGTTGATGGGCGCGGCGGGACTTCAAGACGAGATCATTGGCGAGCACAAGATACCCATTCTGTGTGACCGCGCCACCTACGACAGCGCGAAAGACGCGATCGAATTCCAAACGATCAGGCCCCAACTGGTCAAAGGTCGCGCGGAGCCGGTGGAGGCCTTCCACCCGTTGGATGTGAAGCGCAGTATCATCCGCTCAAAGGCAGAACTGATCGGGCGGCAGGATGAAAAAATTCTGCTCGGTAACGCCCTGCAGGAACTATCGCGCGGCGCCCCGCACCAGACGATAGTCTTTCAAGGCGAGGCGGGGATCGGAAAATCGCGTTTGTTTGAAGATTTGATCCGCCAGGCTGAAACCTTGCGCGTGCATATGTTTCGCGGCGAGGGCGATGCTATTGAAAAGAATAGCCCGTATCACGCCTGGAGACCCATCTTTCACCGGATTCTCGGCGTGGACGAGATTACCATACAACAAGAATTCAGCGACGATGACCGCTTGCTGATTCATTCAAAAGTAGTCGAGATGTTTACCCGCATTGACCCCGATCTGGCGCGTTACGCCCCGCTTCTCGATGTGTTGTTGCCTGTTCCAATTCCCGATAATGAACTCACCTCTGCAATGGCGGGTGAGATCCGCGCGAGCAACACGCGCGAATTGTTGACGCGCCTGCTTAATCAGGCGGCGAGTGATGCCCCGCTCCTGATCGTGATGGAGGATTTGCATTGGTTCGATTCGGCATCTTGGGCGTTGCTCGATGACGCGCAACAAAAAGTGAGACCGCTTTTGTTGGCGTTGAATACCCGTCCCCTCTCGGAACCGTTGCCTGAAATTTTCAAACAAATCGTAACGGTGCCGGGCGCGCGCTTGATTCGACTCGAAGCCATGCCTTTCGATGATGTGGAAGCGTTGGTCTGTCAGCGGCTGGGGGTGCGCTCCATTCCGCCCGCCATCGGGAGTTTGATCCGCGAAAAATCGGAGGGGCACCCCTTCTTTGCCGAGGAACTGGCGTATGCCTTGCGCGAAGCCGGCTTGTTGATCATCCGCGAGCACGAAGCGACGATCAACGAATCGTTTACAAACTTCGCCGAATTAACCCTGCCCGATACGCTTCAAGCCGCCATCACCAACCGCATCGACAGCCTCGACCCCTCGCAACAGCTTGCCCTAAAAGTGGCGAGTGTGATCGGTCGTATCTTCGCCTTTCGCGTGCTTCAAGCCGTGTACCCGATCGATTCGGACAAACCCGCTTTGCGCGAATACATGGAATCGCTGACGCGCTTGAGTCTCACGCTGGTCGAATCGGAAACCCCCGACCTTGCTTACATCTTCAAGCACGCTGTTACCCAGGAAGTGGCATACAACTTGATGCTCTTCTCACAGCGCCGGCAATTGCACCAATCGGTGGCGGAATGGATCGAAACAAGCAATGAGGGCAACCTTGATTCGTATTATCCCTTGCTTGCCTATCACTGGTCGCAAGCCGCCGAGACGCCTGAAACTTCCCGGAACTATCGGATCATCGAGAAAGCAGTGGAATTTTTGGATAAAGCCGGCATTCAGGCGGTCGAAAACAACGCCAACCGCGAGGCGATCCAATTTTTCAAAGACGCGCTCACCTGGGACGCGCGCCTTCCCAAACCTGCCGGTGTGAACGAAACCCGCGACCGTAAAGTGAAGCGGGCGCGCTGGTATGGGCAGATCGGGCTGGCTTATTACGGCTTGGGGTTGTTGCCGGATTGCGAGAAAAATATCCGCGAGGCGTTTCGCACACTGGGGAAACCGCTGCCGAAGTCGCCGTGGCAGTTTGCCCTGGGGTTGATCGTGCCGGTCATCCGCCAGGCTTTTCACTGGTTTGTCCCATCGCGCATCGGGTCGGCGCGCGGAGGCGAACGAGAGGCCTCGTTGGAATTGGCAAGATTATATGAATTGATCGGTCGAATGTATTTTTATGCCAACGAAACTTTGCCGATCATGTACTCGATCTTGCAGTTCCTCAACTCGGCGGAGAAAGCCGGCGCCTCTCCAGAACTGGCGAACGCCTATTCGGGCATGGCTGTGCTTTCCGGGTTTGCCCGCTTACATCCGCTGGCGGAGCGGTATGTGGAGCGCGCGTTGACAGTGGCAAACGAGGTTAACCAGCCGTCGAACCTCATTACGGTGGGCGTGGTGACCAGCGTATACCGCGTGAGCGTGGGGCAGTGGGATGAGATTCGCAAACAGGTGACCGAATCGAAAATGCTTTGCGAGGAGCTCGGCGATTCCCGTCAATGGGGCGATAGCACGGTGTTACTGGCAGAGAGCGCGTATCTTGCCGGCGATATCGACTTTGGATTGGAACTCCAAAAAGTGTTGTTAGACGATGCGCGGAAACGCAACAGTCCGCTTCACATTGGATGGGGACTGGCTGGGGTTGCGGCAAACTGCGTCAGGTTGGGGAACGAAGCGGAAGCCATCCCGATGCTGGAGGAGGCGTTGCAGATCCTTGAGAAGATTCCAAACCGCGCTTCATCCATCAATACGAATGCCGAACTTGCCCTGGCGCTGTTGAAGACCGGCGACACGCGAAAGGCAAAATTGCACGCGGCCGAATCGCTCAGGTTGGCGAGGGGAAGTTCGCCGACCAATTACGCCATGCTCATTGGGTTTTCTACCGCGGCGGAAGTCTATTTCAATTTGTGGGATGAAACGATTCGCGCGCGCGACGGGGTGTTCAATGCGGCTGATCTGCAGGCTTCCGCTGAAGAAGCGCTGACCTTGTTACATTCCTATCAAAATGTTTTCCCGATCGGTCAGGCGTATTTTGGGTATTACAAAGGCTGGCATGAAGCATTGACCGCGAAACCGACCGCCGCAATCAGATCGTGGTCCAAAGCGTTGGGGGCGGCAGAAAAGTTCGGTTTGCGATATGAGGAGGGTATCTTGCGGGTGAAGTTGGCGCAAAACCTGGAAGCGAACCCAACTACGCGCGCCGAACATCTGGCGCGGGCGCGTCAACTCTTTGAGATGATGGGGGCGGCGCGCGAATTGAACAGCGTTCTCAAACTCATGGGGTGATCACCACGCGCACGTCGCTGGTAAATTTTTCCAGATCGTCCAGCCGTTGATTGATCCGTTGCGCGTCCAGTGGAATGATTTGAGAAACGACGCGCGACGTATCCAGAATCCCTCGCCGCGTCCACTCGACGAGCAAAGGCAGTTCGCTCAGCAAATGATCGTTCGAGCCGATGATCTCCGCCTCTTTGCCAAGCACCTGCGCGTACGTGTTAATCGAAATCGGTTGTTGGTTTAAGCCCACCATCACCGCGCGACCCAAATTGCCGAGGCAATCAATTGCCTGTTCCATCGTCTTCCGCAAACCGATCATCTCCACCGAAACATTCACGCCCCTGCCCTTCGTCCACTTGCGAATTTCCTCCACCGCATCCGCGCGGCTCGCGTCAATTGGGATGGCGTCATATTCCGACGCGAGTTCGAGTTTGTCCTGTTGGATGTCCACCGCGTAGACTTCGACCGCGCCCACCGCTTTTGCCAACTGGATGGCGGACAGACCGAGTCCGCCCACGCCGAAAACTGCCACAGTTTCCCCGGCTTTTATCCTGCTTTTGGTCAACGCATGCAGGGCAGTGGCTGAGGCGCACATCAACGTTGCGCCTGCCTCGAACGGAATCTCGTCGGGCAATTGAATCGCGTTCCGCGCAGGGACGGCGATAAACTCCGCGTAGCCTCCATCCACATGATGACCCAGCATCCGAACTTTGTCGCAGAATTGTTCGTTGCCGGTACTGCAATAATAACAATCGCCGCAGGTGATGTTGTAATGCAAACAGACGCGGTCTCCAACCCGGACGTTCGTTACTTGCGCGCCTGTCTTTTCAACAACTCCCGCAACCTCATGCCCAAGCGTGATCGGCATTTGCCCCATCGTTGATCTGCCCTCGCGATAATGCGCGTCTGAATGACAAATCCCCGCCGCGCATACGCGGATGAGAATATCGCGTTCGCTTATGCCCGGGATGGGACTTTCCTGCAATTCGAGCGGCTTGCCCGTTTCCACCATCCGCACTGCCTTCATCATCACAACCTCCACTTAATCTCTAATCTCCAGTCTCTAATCCTCCAATTCTCAATTCCTCTATGTATCACTGATTTCCCCTCACCCACCTCGCAATCACGCGGATATCCTCCGGCGTGGTGCGGCAACAACCGCCGATCATGCGCGCGCCCGCTTCATACCAGACCCGCGCCTCCTCGCCAAACGATTCGACAGCCGCGGGTCCATCCCAATCGTTCTTGGTCGCATCGTACCCTTCGCCCAGGTTGGGGTAGACCAGAATAGGTTTACTTGTGTATTGTTTACCCGCGCGGATCAGTGACGAGATATAGTTCGGCGAGGTGCAATTAATACCCAGCGCCGCGACCTGCGGATGGTCTTCAAGCAATCGCACACAATCGGCGAACGGCTGACCTTCAGAAATGTGTTTATCATCCCGCGCTGAAAAACTGAGCCATGCGGTGATGTTTGGAAATTCATCGAGAAGTTTTACGATTGCCTGCGCTTCGATCAGTGATGGGATGGTTTCGCAAGCCAGCAGTTCGGCGCCCGCTTCGATCAGCGCCTTCATGCGCCCGCGATGAAAATCCATCAACTCGGCTTCGCTCAACCCGTAGTTACCAACGTATTCCTCGCCGTTGGCGAGATACGCGCCATACGGTCCCACCGACGCGGCAACAAAAGGCTTCGACCTGCCCGCGCGATTCGACGCCTCTGCCCAGAATTCATCCCGCGCCGTTGTTGCGATCCGCACAGACTTTTGTATCAACTCGATGGCTTCTTTTTCATTCAAACCGCGCCGTTTGAATCCCTCCACCGTCGCCTGGTAACTGGCGGTGATGGCGCAATCCGCGCCCGCGTTGAAATAATCATAGTGTACTTGTTGGATCGCCTCGGGTTGTTCAAGCAAAATCTTTGCCGACCAGAGGTCGTTCTTGAGATCGTGCCCGCGCCGTTCCAACTCGGTGGCAAGCGCGCCGTCGATGACGAGAACGGGATGATCGTTTAGGATGGTATCAATGGGGTTCATAAAAAGTACGGCAACATTCATGTTGCTTTGCCGTCCAATGAAATAGACTTTATCGGTAATAAGCGAAAGTTATTTTTTGGACGCTGAAAAACGCTGATTTTCGCTGATTCAAGAAAAGAAAATCTGCGTCTTCTGCGTGAATCAGCGTCCCGATTTAATTTCCGATAAGGTCTAATCTTTACGCTACTCGATCATTACGAGGCAAATGCCACATGCGAAGGGTTTACCAATACCAACGGCACATGTAATGGGGTCATCTGCGGCAGGAACGGGTTGGAAATTTCCGCATCGTACAACGACATCCACGACACGTGCGCCACTTCAAGGCTTTGCGACATTTCGGTCTGCGTCGAAATGCGGATCTGTCCCTTCATTAAAAACGTGCCTGCCATCACCGTAATATCCTGCATCTGGCGGTTTGCTTCCGAAGCGTCATAATCCAACGGATCATCGGATGGCGGAAGCGGATGGAACGCCGCCAACTCAGACACGGGAAAATAAATTTCCTCGAATGACATCATTTTGGCTGGGCTTCCGCCGAACACCAAAGTCTGCGGCTTCAACACATGGATGTGTTTCGGCGCGCCATCGGTGCGCAGCCAAATATTCACGCGCACGCTTTGCCTCGTCACAGCCTCCCCGCGAATGAATGACATATTCGAATACAACATCACAGGGGTCGATTTTTCATCGGGTCGTAAGATATACATGGCGCCTCCGAGTTAACTGGATTATACACTTGCCCGCCCTTCCAATCCCGGCGTATACTCAGACTGACACTTATGGATGACCGCAACGGGCGACCCACGCCTCTTTCCCCCATTGACATCTGCCTCGCCCTCCTCATCGGACTCGCCGCCTTCGCGTTGTACATCCGCACCCTCGCGCCGTCTCTGCTGTGGGGAGACTCCGCCGAATTCCAAACCCTCTCCTACACCCTCGGCATGACTCACCACACGGGCTATACGACTCAAATTATTTTCGGCAAATTGTTCACATTGATTCCGATCAACGGCATCGCGTGGCGCGTCAACTTGATGTCGGCATTTTTCGGCGCGTTGGCGGTGGCAAATACATTTCTCATTGTGAAGTTATTGACGAGTTCGCGCGCCGCCGCATCCTCCGCCGCGTTCGTCCTCGCCCTCACCGACGGATTCTGGTGGCGCGCGCTCGTCGCTGAATCCTACGCTCCCGCCGCAGGGATGTTGGCGTCCGTGTGGCTGTTATTTTTATTGTGGAGAAAAACCGATAAGCCGATCCATCTTTTTCTCGCAGGTCTCACAGGCGGATTAAGTTTAGGCATCCATAGCACAGTGGTGATGACTGGCGCGTCCGTGTTGGCGGTGATGACGTTCACGGCGCGGAAACGCGTCGAGTGGTTCAGCGCGGCGGCGGGAGCGATCCTCGGCGTGGCGCTCTTCCTCGGATTCTTTTTCTTCCTCGATTACAACAACCCGCCTTCGAGCGTGCATAACGCAGTCTTCCGCCCGAACCTCAGCGCGGTGGGACTCACCGAAAGCGAATATGATTCCGCGTGGGATCGTTTTCTGTTCATCTTCCCTGCCAATCGCGCATCATCCTATTATTTCACCGCCACACCTGATGCCATGCACGAAAGACTGATCGAGTATGTTTCCTATTTTCCCTGGTGGCAGTTGATTCTCACACTCGTCGGAATCGTTTGGCTATTCTTCGGCGGCAGGTGGCGCGAGGGATTGTATCCGCTGATTGCATTCCTGCTCATTTGGGGACTCGCCATCACCGTTTCATTTTCGATCTATCGCGAATTTTATGTGCCAGCGACGGTCATCACATCCGTGTGGTTCGGCGCGGGAGCGGGCGCGTTACTGTCCGCGTGGGAGAGGTTGACGAGGGCGAATCAGCCATCCCTGCGAATGATGCGGTTCGTCATCCCGATCTTGTTAATCGTTTTGCCTATTTGGAATTCTCGTCAAGATTTGAGTCTTGCAATCCAAAAAGGATATACATCGTTCATCCGCGATAATCATATCTATCCCGTGTTCGCGCCCGATAAAGCGATCCGCGAGGCGAAGCGGGTGATCAATCGCGTGGAAGATAATGCAATTGTTTTTACGAATTGGGATAAACTGTATTCGTACATTTACACCGCGCAGATCGAGGAAGGAAAGATGGATATTTCTTTTCACGAGGTTCTCGATGAAGGAGATCAGATTCTTCCGACGACGATGATGAAATACATTGACGCGAGCATTGACACACGCCCGATCTATTTTGCAATTGATGTTCCGAATCTTTCCGAGTTGTATCAAGTGACGAGAATTAACGATACGCTGTATCGAATCAATAGAAAATGACACACAACAAACGTTGGGTTATCGCAAAACCAATCACAGGACAAGCATCCGAAGCATTGGTGGTCGTGCCGCCGATTCTGCGGCAGGTGTTGTTCAATCGCGGCATTGGCACGGAGGATGAAGCGCGCGCGTTCGTTGCCGCAAAAACTTTGGCAGACACGAATCCGTTTCAGATGATCGGCATGCAAGCGGCTGTTGATCGCATTCGATTCGCGCTCGATCACAACGAGCCGATCGCGGTGTATGGCGATTACGACGTGGATGGCGTGACCGCGACTGCGTTGCTCGTGGAGGCGTTGCAAAAATTTGGAGCGCAAGTTCGCGGCTACATCCCAAATCGATTCGAAGAAGGTTACGGACTCAACAAGGACGCGTTGGACTCGTTGAAAGCGGACGGCGTGAAATTGGTCATCACCGTAGATTGCGGAATCCGCTCGCCCGACGAAGCGCTTCACGCGCGGACGATCGGGCTGGACCTCATCATCAGCGACCATCACCACCCCGACGGTGAAAACCTCCCGCCCGCGTTCGCGGTGATCAATCCCAAGCAGCATGGCGATCCGTACCCTGATAAAGATTTGGCGGGGGTGGGGATCGCGTATAAGATCGTTGAGGCATTGACGATGGACGATGGGCGACAGACCATGGTCAATGGTCAATGGTCAATCGTCGAACTGCTTGATCTTGTCGCTCTCGGCACCGTCGCCGATCTCGCGCCTCTCGTCGGCGAGAATCGTTCGCTCGTCCGCAATGGACTCAAACAACTCCGCGAAACAAAGCGGCAGGGATTGTTTTCACTCGCGGGCATCGCGCAGATCAAGATAGATAAGATCACCGCAGGCAACATCGGCTTCATGCTCGGTCCGCGTTTGAACGCGTCGGGCAGGCTCGAGTCCGCGCTGGCGTCGTTCGAATTGCTCACAACAACCGACTTCATGCGCGCGGGTCAACTCGCGCAACAACTCGATGTGCAGAACCGTCAGCGGCAGACCATCACCAAGACCATGCAACAGCAAGCGGAAGAGATCGCCATGCAGGACGATCCCAACGCGTTCCTGTTATTTGCCGCGCACGAAAGTTTCAACTCGGGCGTGGTCGGCTTGGCGGCATCGCGTCTCACCGAAAATTATTACCGCCCGTCGGTCGTCGCAGCCAAAGGAGCGGAGGAAACGCGCGGCTCGTGTCGTTCGATCCCCGAAGTCCACATCACCGACGCGCTCGATCTGTGCAAGGATTTGCTCGTGAGGCACGGAGGTCACGCCGCGGCGGCGGGATTCACCGTGAAGAATGAAAACCTGCCCGAATTAGTATCACGGCTCAAAGCGATCGCAAAAGAAAAATTGGACGGGAAAGACCTGCGGCAAACATTATCCGCTGACATGGAAGTTCCCCTCGCAGACATGAACTTCGGCATTCTGAAACACATCGCCTTCCTCGAACCGACTGGCTACGGGAATCCCGATGCCATCTTTGTGTCGCGCAACGTGAAAGTGAAATCCTTCCGCGCGGTTGGTTCGGAGGGCAGGCACTTGAAACTCACCCTCGAAGATGGTCCCGCGCTGAAATACGATGCGATCGGTTTCCGCATGGGCGAAAAGGCAAAGTCACTGCCGCCGCGCGTGGATGTGATGTACACGCTTGAGGCAAACGAATACAACGGGCGGGTTTCACTGCAATTGAATTTGAAGGATGTGAAAGAGGCGGGGGTGCCTGATTAGGTAGACAGGCAGACAAGTAAACACGTAGACACGTTACGAGATACAAGTTACGTGATACGACCTGTGTACATGTCTACGTGTGTACATGTTTACATGTCTACGTGTTTCCGTGTTTACGCTCTACTTCGCGTTCAACTCTTCTTCTCGCTCGGGAATTGTAAACCGATTGATCGTCGTGTAATCCACGAACCAGTTGAAATTGCGGTTCATCCACATCGTGAACGTCCACAGCCACGGGATGATCCACATAGCGCGGGGGCGACGCACGAGACTCACGACCGCGCGGCCCACATCGTCTGCGCTCAACAACATGAATTTCGGCGTCGTCGCCTTGGTCTTGCGATTGATCCCAGCATGTGAACCGAACTCGGTGGTCACACCGCCGGGATAAACCATCGAAACATCAATGCCCCACGGTTTCACTTCACGCCGCAAGGCTTCAGAGAATCCATGCACGGCATGTTTACACGCGGAGTAAATTGTGTATGTTGGAGTCCCCACAAGTCCCGCCATGGAACACATTTGAATGATATGACCTGATCTCTGCTTGATCATCACCGGCAGAGCCTGCCGCGTGGTTTGAATCACACCCATCACATTGACGTCGAACTGCCCTTGAATATCTTTGACGGGGTCGAGTTTTTCCAACCAATCGAGTCGCCCGAAACCAGCGTTGTTCACCAACACGTCAATGCGACCGAATTTATCCAGCGTTTTTTGGATCAGCGCTTGAATATCTTCAAGTTTGGAAAGATCAGCCTGCACGACCAGAACTTCCGCGCCGGTGCCCATTCCCCCGATTTCATTTGCAAGCGCTTCGAGTCTATCCACCCGCCGCGCGGCGAGGACAACTTTCGCCCCCTCGCGCCCGAACTGACGCGCGGTTGCTTCGCCAATCCCCGACGATGCCCCCGTCACGATCACAACTTTGCCTTTTGGATCCATGAGAGACTCCTCCGTTATAGTGTCACCCTGAGGGAGCGTTGTTTGCGACCGAAGGGTCTCACCTTTTGCGAAAGAGATGCTTCGCTACGCTCAGCATGACATGCGTTGAGAATTATCACATTATAAACTCATCACGGTCCCCAACGCGGCTGATAATCGCAATAACTGTTGTTCGTCAATCGTCGCAAGTCCGTGCCGTTGGTGCGGATCAAATAAATTTCGCATCCATGATCGTCGCCGTAATGATCGAAATACGCGGTGAAGACAACCCATTGTCCATCCGGTGAAATGGATGGTCCCTGGCTATTGCCGCCAGTCGGAGTTAACTGTCGCACGTTCGACCCGTCCGCACTCATGATGTAGACTTCGCGATTCCACGGCTCGCCGGAGTAAGTGACGATGAACGTCCCATCGGGCGACCAATCGCTTCTTCCGCGGATGGACGGCAGATTCGTGATCCTCTTGATCGCGCTTCCCTTCAGGCTGATCGTGAACAACTGTGCGCCTCCATCGCGGTCGGAGGCGAAGAGGATCGTTTTGCCATCTGGCGACCAAGTCGGGTCCCAGCCTAGGGCTTGCGGAATATTCGCGGAATTTTTGCCATTCCGATCCATGATCCAGATTTGATTCTGTTGCGTGTTTGGGTTGCCGCGCATGAATACGATACTCTCGCCATTCGGCGAAACCTCAGGCGCGTTAGATACGCCGAGTCGGTCTGTCAGCCGATTTGCATTTCCGGTGGTGAGACTCAATTCATAAATCTCGTAGACATTTTTCTCGCGGAACGCCGAATACAACATGCTTTGTCCGTCCGGTGAAAGGGACGGGTAAAAATGGCGGGCGTTATCACTGGTCAACTGGCGGAATCCAGACCCATCCGCGTTGATGATGCAGATCTGGTCGGAGGATTGCACTTTATCCACTTGGCACGTAAAGACGATCTTCCCGGTCAATTGATCGGCAGGGGAAGGAGATGGAATTGCATTTTGAGGTAACGTGGTAAATGTGGGAGTCGCAAAATTGAACTGGGGCGTCGCGATTGATTCGGTTGCGGGAGGAGGCGTAAAATTGGAGGGTGTAGACGCTTGAAGAGTGGCGAACAGGTCTGCCGTCGGGGTTGAAGCGGCGGGGAGGTTGCATCCAGATATAAGGAGGCGTGTCATTGCGAGGGCGGTAGCCCGAAGCAATCCCCTCCACTGCGAGGAGATTGCTTCGTCGCGTCGCTTCGCGCCGCTCCTCGCAACGACATCTTCTTTTTTATTCGATGGATTCAAGATACAACTCCTCGCCCGATAAAATTTTCGCGCCAAAACTTCCGCAATAAGGACAATGAATCTCTCCGCCTTCGGGATGATATTTTTGGAAACACGCCATGCACTGAACTTCGGCAGTGATAAGACGGAAGCGCAATTGTGACCGTTCCGCAAGCGAGCCTTTGCTAATCTCGCGCCAGTGCGATTGGATCAAGTCGCGGTCGAGTTCGGCGATCTCGCCGATGGCGATGTGAAGTTTTGTTAATTGATGCGTGTTGGACTCGCACGCGTGTTGAAGAGCCTTTTGGAGAATGAATTGCGCGGCTTCGAGTTCGGTTCGATGATTCAATCAATAATCCTCTTGCGTAAATTTTGAACCACGGAGTCACGGAGACACTGAGAGAAAAATACAAAAGAACCCCGTGACTCAGTGTCTCCGTGTTTAAGGGTTAGAGGCTTTTGTAAGCGATTCAATGAGCCACCTCAGGTCGGTCTATAAGCCGCATTCTGTCCTGCGGGTTGCCCCGCATGTGCGATCATCTCTCTGGGCGGCGCGTCGCCGCGCCGCTCGGTGCAGCCTACCCGGGACTGACCCAACCACCGCGTGATTGGATACCTATGAAGACGAGCCGTCTCCCGCCATCCGCAGATGGCTTCGTCCCTGCTTGGC
>JAEURC010000074.1 GCA_016789025.1 Anaerolineales bacterium | reverse complement strand
GCGGGGACGGAATAGGTAACAGTGGTCATGGTTTTCTCCTTGTGATTTATTTCAATTGATATTGTAGGGGTGACCCGCCTGAGATGGGAAAGACACGTTAATTTCTCTGGATGGGTCGCCGCTACGCATTGCAAAATTATTATTCAACGACGATCAATTCGCCGATCATGCCTGCTTCTTTATGTCCTTCGACAGAGCAAAAGATCTGATACGTGCCAGGCTCGAGGGCGGTGAACTCCAATGTCTCTGTTTCGCCTGATTTGGCGAAGAAATGCAGGTCGTATTCTGGCGCGTGACCCACTTGATGATGCGCGGCTGGACCGCTATCGCTGGCTTGCACGTCGGTCACGTTGATCTTCTCGATCACAAAATCATGTTCCACTGCTCCCGCGTTATGCATGGTCAATGTTACAGGTTGACCCGCAGGCACAGTAATAGACGGGGTACTATATGCAAAGTCAGAGGCTTCCAACGAGATTTCTGTTGTCGGCTGTGCAGTTCCCCCGCATCCTGCCAGTAAGGCGGCAAGAGCAAGGATGATGATTGTTTTTTGTGGCATGTTAATTTCTCCTTATCGTCATTGCGAGGATCGCGCAACACGCTGAAGGCGAGGCGTCGCCCGACAAAGCAATCTCCATCACATCTAGCAAAGCCCGATTCTCTTGGAGATTGCTTCGCCGCAAAGCGGCTCGCAATGACAGACTCAAATTAAACCTTCGCAGACATCTCGAACACCTCGGTGATTTCCTTCAAGACCTTCTTGCGCTCCTTCGGGTCTTTCCCGTTGATCGCATCGATCACACACGAGTTCAGGTGGTTTTCAAGGATTTGCGTGCTGACCTTGTTCAACGCGGCATCCACCGCCTGAATCTGGCGGATGACGTCAATGCAGTACGCGTCCTCTTCCACCATGCGGATGACGCCGCGCAGGTGCCCTTCGATGGTTTTCAAACGACGGAGTGTAATATCGGTTTCCATACTTTCCTCTGCTTTCGTGATGCCAACGGGTCGTTTTCTCTTACCCCCCCCCTAGGGGGTAGGGTTAATATACTTCGCCAATGGCGCTTCGTCAAGGAAATTAGGCGCGAAAATTATCATCCGCATTCATGACATCTGTCACTTATCGGACACACCCTTCCAAAATACACTCATATCGAGGATTTTGAATGTCCAAATTATCGGAATGACGCGCTGTCAAATCCGCTTCAAACCAAGGAAGGTAACCATGCAAATCACCCGCCAAGCCGACTATGCCACGCGAGCTATTTTATACCTTGCGCGCGCGGGCAAAGATCAACGGATCGCCACCAGCCAGGTCGCCAGGGAACAGAAAATTCCGCCGTCTTTTCTGGCGAAAATCATCTCACAACTCTCTGTGGCAGGGTTGCTACACACCTCCCGGGGTGCCCGGGGTGGGATCACGCTCGCGCGGGAGCCGGAACAAATTTCACTTTTGGAAGTAATCGAGGCGATCGACGGTCCGATCCAACTTAACATGTGTGTGGAAAAATCGGGCGCATGTTCGTTCGATGAAACCTGCCCGATCCGCCCGGTTTGGTGTGACGCCCAAAATGAATTGGTCGCCAAACTCAAAAACACCACCTTTGCTCAATTATCCCCCTAACGAAATTCCATAGAGCATGCAATGAATCTTACAATGTGGCGAAAGGCTCTCACCGTAATTCCCGATGTATCCAAGCAGGAATGGGATGGTCTGGATATTGTCTCAAAGTGGCTGATCTCAACTCGCGCAGCAGTACTGGTAATGACCGCCATGTCGGCGATTCTTGCGGGATTGTTTGCCTGGCGCGCCAACGCGTTCGATTTTGCCGCGTGGGTTGCCCTCACCTTGGGACTCGTCCTTGCTCATGCCAGCAATAACCTGCTCAACGATCATGTAGACTACTCTCGCGGCGTAGATCGTCAAAATTACTTCCGCACCATGTACGGTCCTCATCCCCTCGAGAACCAATTACTCAGCCGAAAACAGCACCTCGCATATTTTTTTGTCACGGTTTTGCTTGCGTTCGTATGCGGACTTTACCTCATCTGGCAAACCAACTTCGACCAAATTGCCTGGGCGTTGCTTGGCGCGGGCGCGTTCTTCCTGCTGTTCTACACCTGGCCTCTGAAGTATATCGCCCTCGGCGAGATCGCCGTATTTCTCGTGTGGGGTCCGCTTATGGTCGGTGGAGGATATTTCGTCATCACACAAACCTGGGATTGGAATATTGTGATCGCCAGCACCGTATACGCTCTGGGCGTCACTACGGTGATCTTTGGCAAACATATCGACAAAATGCAACCCGACCGGGAAAAACACATCCATACCCTGCCGTCGCTTCTGGGAGAGAAGGCTTCGCGATACGCAGTTTTGGGAATGATGATCCTTCCCTATCTAATCGTCATCTACCTCGTTGCAACAGGTAGCTTTTCACCAGTACTGCTGATCGTCTTGTTTGCCCTTCCCAGGTTAAAACAGGTTGCCCCGGCGTTCCTCAAACCCAAGCCTGAAGAGCGGCCGGATGGATTCCCTCAAGGTCAGGGCGGCTGGCCTCTTTATTTCGCGCCGCTCGCGTTTATATACAATCGTGCGTTTGGTTCACTTTTTATTCTCGGCGTCTTGGCGGATGTTGTTCTCCATAAGCTAATCTAGTAAACATCCGCCGATAAAGGCACGTTCGGCATGGTCAAAAATATTGTCAACGGCGTGTCAGGGCTCATACGCTATAAAGGGGGCATAGCACACTATACATTCCTCATGCACCGCATCTCGGGGCTGGGCGTTTTGGTCTTCCTTAGCCTGCATATCCTGCTCGAATCAACTGCTCATTATGCGCCGCATCTATACGATATCCTCAACAGCGGTTTGCGAACCCCCGTCGGGCTTGCCGCTGAAATTATCATGGCGTTCCTGGTCATCTTTCATGGCGTGAATGGATTTCGTATCGCCTATTTCGACCTCTTTCACATCGATTTGTGGACGCCTCATCCCGCCCTTCATTCTGTTCGCGCCACCTGGATCATTACCATCCTCCTCTGGTTTCCAGCCGTCATCATTATGGCGCTACACAGCTTTCACATCATCTAGCCAAACTATGACATCTAATCGCCGCCTTCAGATCAAACCCACTCTCGATGTAACCGCATGGAAATATATGCGCCTGAGCGCCATCCTGCTGATACCGATGGTGTGGTTCCATACGATCTTTACCACTCTCATCATCGGCGCGGAAAACACCAATCTGGAACTGGTGGCGGCGCGGTGGGCTACCATCGGCTGGCGCGTTTACGACATCCTATTGCTGGCGTTTGCCTTCTCGCACGGTATCACCGGACTTAGACAGATATTGTTTGACTTCGCAACCAGCACAACTGCGCGAAAAGCGCTGAATATCCTCCTGCTCTTATTTTGGCTGGCACTCTCCGCTGTCGGCATACTCGGAATCATCGGCGGCGTTGCAAAATAACATACTTCTTTAAAGGAGAAGCAACAACATGGACACAACCATAAACCAGAACATCAAGAACAGAAGAAAATTGACCCATATCGTAGACTCGTGGGCAAAGGATAAGGATCAACCCTTCCCCGCAACCGTTCCGATCCCAGCCTATCTCGAGAACGCCTACTGGTGGGCTTACATCCGACCCTACGCGATCTCCTTCTTCGACCATCCGAGGATCGCCAACCTGATCTTACTGGGCAACATGGACCAATTACGAGACCAGGCTTTAGACGCGCTAGGCAGACAAATCCATGGGCGCACACTGCAAATCGCCGCCGTCTACGGCGAATTTTCTGCCCGACTGGCAAACCGCATCGCCGAAGGCGCCTCGCTTGATATTGTGGACGTTGTCCCTGCTCAATTAGAAAACATAAGACGAAAAATGCCTCACAACGCGCCTGTTCAGTACATCCAAAATAACGCTACCAACTTAACTATGGGAGATGCAACCTACGACCAGGCGGTAATGTTCTTCCTGCTTCATGAAATGCCCGAGGAAGTTAGAAAACGCTCATTGAGTGAAGCCCTTCGCGTTCTTAAACCGGGCGGAAAACTTGTCATTGTAGAATTTCACAAGCCGTTTTGGTGGAATCCACTCCGCTATCTCTACCCGATCCTGTTTAGAGCGCTCGAACCCTATGCCTTAGATATCTGGAGGAACAAGATTGTGGCGTGGCTTCCGAAAGATTTTATCCCTGCGCGCCTATTGACAGAAACCCTGTTTGGCGGCATGTACCAGATACTCGTAATTCATACTTAGCCTATGAAATCTACATTCTGGCAGGGATTTTGGAGACTGGCCGACCCGAAAATTTCGCTCGCCTCATTTGCCTCAATGTTTTTGGGGGCGTGCGCGGCTGCGGCAACCGACTCGCTTCATATCGGATGGCTGGCTGTTACCGTGGTGGGAATTTTCGCCATCGAGATAGCGAAGAACGCCTCCGGCGAAATATTCGATTGGAATAGCGGAAACGACCAGGCGGTGAAAGAGGAAGACCGCTCTCCCTTCTCAGGCGGCAAGCGCGTGTTGATAGACAACCTGCTGACAAAAGGCCAAACAGTTGGCATCGCGCTCGTTTGTTATCTGTTTGGGAGTCTTGCAGGCTTATCTATCGTTTTATGGCGCGAACCAAGAGTCCTTTGGTTCGGAATCACGGGCGTTGCCCTGGCGTTCTGCTATCACGCGCCGCCGTTCAAACTCTCCTATCGTGGATTGGGCGAATTGGCAGTCGCCGCAACGTATGGCCCGATCATTGGCGCAGGAACCTATCTCGTACAGCGCGGCACGATCTCGGCAGAGGTTATTCTCATTTCGATCCTGCTGGGAATCCTGATCGGTGCATTCCTGCTCATCAATGAATTTCCCGATTATCGCGCAGACAAAACTGCCGGCAAAAGGACGATCGTCGTGCGTCTGGGAAGAAAAGCCGCAAGCCGTGTATTTGCGGGAATCGTCGCGATCCCCTTCGTTGTTTTACTCGCCTTGCCGCTTCTGAATTATCCGCTCACTCTCTGGCTGGGATTTATTGCGGCAATACCGGCGTTTTCAGTAGTCAAACACCTGCGCGCAAACCCGGAGAATACTGGCCAGATCATCCCCGCACAGGCCAACACGTTGTTGACATTTCTACTTTTCGCGCTTGGCACCGGCGTTGGGTTTTTATTAACTCACAATTAAGCGAACAAGACGTGGGGCAAGATTCATCCTGCCTATTGTTCGTTTATTTTGATACTTAAAAATACAAAGTGAACTTTGCGAGACGAAGCTCCAAAAAAAGGAATTGAAATGAAAAACCTGTTCGTAATGCTCGCTCTAATCTCTATAGTAATAAGCGCGTGCTCAAACGAAAATTCAGGCGGGATTCCAATCACCGTTTACAGTTCCCCCACCTGAGGCTGTTGTGGCGATTGGGTTCAGTACCTTGAAGATAACGGCTTTGACGCGACCGTGAAAAGCGTGCAAGATATGGGTCCCATCAAAGCGCAGTATCAAGTGCCTGCCGAACTCCAATCATGCCATACCGCCATCGTGGATGGCTACGTGATCGAAGGACATGTTCCCGTTTCCGAAATCAATCGCCTGCTCGCCGAAAAACCCCACGCCATCGGCTTGGCGGTCGCAGGGATGCCCATCGGCTCGCCCGGAATGGAAACAGCGGGAGTCGCAACTCAACCATACGATGTGATCTTGTTTGCCGCCGACGATAGCCGGGATGTATATGCCAGTTATCCATAATGAATTCGGCCACATCTTTTATGACATTTGTCACCGTAAAGAGGACAGAATTTAACTGTCTATTAATCTGGCGCTCACATAGAATTCAGGACGTAAGTTCTCTACATACTGGTATTTGAACTGTTTATAGAAATATGGCAACAATTACGCTAAGCATTGAAAAATGAAAGGAGATGCCACTATGAAATTGAAGAACATACTGATTTCCATCGGAGCGACTATCATTTTAGGGGTGATTCTAGCCGCCTGCGGGAACACCCCAACAGCCGCCCCAACCGAACCACCCGCGCCTACCGAAGTTCCTGCCCTCATACCAGAGACGCCCTACCTGGCCGAATGGCAAGAATCGGGTCATGCGGATGTAGCAGGCGAGCCCTTCCGGCATTGGGATGGGGAAGACCCAGCCGAGGTGCCTGCCGCGTGCGCAAAATGCCACACTACTACAGGCTACCACGATTTCCTCGGCGTGGATGGTAGTGAACTGTCCAAGGTAGACGCAGCCGTCCCTGCGAGTGAAGCGCAAGGCGTCCAGTGTGTGGCTTGTCACAATGCCGTAACGATCTCCAAGACAACGGTTACCTTCCCCTCGGGCGTGACGGTTACCGCCGGTGACGATACGCGTTGTATGGAATGCCATCAAGGGCGCGAGTCGAAAGTCAGCGTGGATGCCCAGATCGAAAAGTTTTCCGCTACCGACCCCGATGCGGTGGTGGCGCCGATCAAGGACGACCAGGGCAACGATGTGTTCTTTGGCTTCCGCAACGTGCATTATTATGCCGCGGCAGCAACGCTCTATGGCGGCAAAGCCATGGGCGGATATCAGTACGAAGGTCTCGCCTACGACTCGAAGAATCAACATGTTGAAGGCTTTGGTTCATGCATCGGTTGTCATGATCCGCACACATTGGATGTGGAGGTGGAAAGTTGCGCGGAATGTCACGAGGACGTCAAAACCGTCGAAGATTTGGCTGATGTCCGTATGGTTAGCTCCGCCAATGATTACGATGGCGACGGCGATGTGGAAGAGGGCCTTTACTATGAGGTGGAAGGCTTGCGGGAAATCCTGTATGCCGAAATTCAGGCGTATTCCGCAAATACCACCGGAGCGGCGCTGGTATACGACTCGCACTCATATCCATATTTCTTCATCGACACCAACGCCAATGGCGCGGTGGATGAAGGAGAAGCCACGTTCCCGAACGCTTATTCCACTTGGACCCCGCGCTTGTTAAAAGCCGCGTACAACTATCAAGTATCACTCAAAGACCCCGGCGCTTACGCGCACGGCGGCAAATATATCATCCAACTGATGTATGACTCGATCGCCGACCTGGGTGGCGATGTGACCGCGCTCGCCCGCAGCGATGCCGGTCACTTTGCCGGAGACACAGAAGCATTCCGACATTGGGATGGTGAAGAAGAAGGCAATGGCGTGGTTCCGTTCGGTTGTGTGAAGTGCCATACCGCGACCGGCTTACCCGATTTCCTCGCGGCTGGCGGTTCAACCATGGTCAACGCGACTGGCGCCACAACCATAGTTGGGCTTAGCCCGGCTTCTTCCAGCAATGGGTTTGCCTGCACCACATGTCATATTGGCGAATCGTTCCCTGATCGATATACCATCAATTCGGTTATCTTCCCCAGCGGCAAAACGGTCAGCTACGGCGGCAAGGACGCAGATGGGAACTTCCTACCGGATGACTCAAATTTGTGTATCTCCTGCCATCAAGGACGCGAATCCACTACCAGCATGAATGCCAGTCTCCGAGGCAAGGACCTCGATACCGTGGATGCGAAGATCCGCTTCAAGAACATCCATTACTTTGCGGCAGGCGCAACACTCTTCGGAGCCGATGTGCAAGGCGCGTACATGTACGAAGGCAAGGAATATGTCGGCCTGAACCTGCACGCCTCTGAAGAAGGAAAAGCCAACAAGTGCCAGGATTGTCACGATGTTCACGCGCTGGAGCCGAAGGTTGAATCCTGCGAAACCTGTCACGACACCACTGACCTAGCCACCATCCGCGAAACAGATGTGGACTACGACGGCGACGGCGATGTGACCGAAGGTATCAGCGGCGAAATTGCCACGCTGATGGAAGCGCTCTACGCGCAGCTACAAGCTTACTCGGAAGCGCACGGCGGCATCATCTCGTACGATCCGCTCGCTTATCCGTACTTCTTCGGCGCTGACGGTAAAGGGTATGCCGCCTGGACGCCGCGACTTGTCAAAGCCGCGTTCAACTACCAGTACGTCCAGAAAGACCCCGGCGCATTTGCCCATAACCCGAAGTTTGTGATCCAGTTCCTGATCGACTCGATCGAAGATCTCGGCGGCGACGTTAGCAAGTACGTGCGGCCATAAAGGCTGCGCCAACCATAAAACAACAAGGCGGCGGCAAAGTAACCCGCCGCCTTGTTGTTAGGCAATGTTGACGGAAATGACATTTATTGTCCAGATTTATGACAGTCTACACTAACTCATAACCCTATTAACTAGTACTATCAATTTTGGATCAATCCATCCTGATTACGGGAGAAGCCATATGATGAAACCAACTACATACTTATTCTTCGTTGCCGGCGCTTTTGCACTGTTCGTTTCGCTCGCCGCGTTGGTTTTTGTTCCGACCCAGAACGTATCTGCGGTAGAGCCAGCAATACAAAACCCGAACGAGTGCCTTGAATGTCATGATCTGGCATACAACTTGTGGGAACACAGCCCGCACCGCGAGGCAAATGTCAGTTGTACGGTCTGTCATAAACTTGCAGATACATCCGGTAAACACCCCGACACGGCAAAATTCACGATCGAGGATGAGAATGACACATGTATCGTCTGTCACTCTACTGTGACCGACAAGGATGTTGCCGGGCAGATGGCGATCAGCCAGCATGGGCAAATGGGCTTAAGCTGTGTCAGTTGCCATGAACAACATTCGCAAGGCATGAAACTTGCCGATGGATCGAACACGGTTTGCGAAAATTGCCATAAAGATGAAATGGATAGCACTCTTGAATCGACCCACTTCGCGGCAGGCTTGATCTGCGAAAACTGCCATATGGGGCGCGAAAACGACCATACCATGGTTGTCTCGGTCGCATCCTGTGAAACGTGCCATAACAACATCCACGAGGCAAAACTGATCCGCGATGCCGGGCTTGAGATCAAGGCAATAGGCAACATCGAAGCCCCGGTTGATGCTACTCCTGTGCCTGCTACAACCGCGGCAGAACCATCCGAACCTGTGAAGGGCGGCGTGGCATTACCTAACTGGGTGTATGTATTAGGCGGGTTCATCTTTGGCGGCGTGATCGCCTGGGCAATCATCGGCAAAGAGCCTGGCAAGCCCACCCCCTCCGAGTAACACGAATGTCACCCTCGAACTTCCTGGAGACTGACCATGACCGAGCATGACAACAAAACAACTTCCCAAGAGGAAGAGAATAAAACCTCTCGTCGAGATTTTCTCAAACTGGCAGGAGCAATGGTGGGAGCCGCCGCGCTGACCCAACTTCCCATGGCGAAAAAGATGTCCGCCGCCCGCGCTTCCGGTGGCGGAGAAGGAACCGGTCATCAATGGGGAATGCTGATTGACATCAACCTGTGCATCGGTTGCCAATACTGCACCTTTGCTTGTAACGCGATCAACAATCTCGCTGACGATATGCGTTACTGTGTAGTTACTACCGAAACCACGCGATCAGGCGAGGAATTCTTCCTCTCACGCCCATGTATGCATTGCGATGAAGCCCCGTGCGTTCAAGCCTGCCCTGTAGCCGCGACACGCAAACGCCCGGACGGCATTGTGGAAATGGACTATGATCGATGCATAGGATGCAGGTACTGCATGGTCGCCTGTCCATACGATGCACGCGTGTTCAATTGGAAGGAACCGATCGAACTTAGTCCGCAATCGCCCACGTTTGGATATCAGGAAGTTCCAAACCGTCCCCGCGGCGTGGTGGAAAAATGCACATTTTGCTCGCATCGCATCGACGCGGGATTGGAGCGGGGTCTCGTCCCCGGCGTCGACCATCAAGCGACTCCCGCGTGCGTGGTTGCCTGCCCCACCAACGCGCGTATTTTCGGCGATATGAACGACGCGACCAGCCCAATCTCAAAAGCTCTCGCGGAAGCGACGGTCACTCTGCGCCTGCGGGAGGAACTTAGCACAGAACCTCGCGTGTATTACATCCCGCCCGAATCGCATACGGATAACCCCTTCCAAGGAAACTAAGCCATGCAAACAGACATTCACATTCCCAGGTTTCGATTCGGCAAAAAAACCGTGGATATCTTCCCGTATTGGATTGGACTCCTCGCATTAGGGATTTTGTTCGGACTGTACGGCGCATTCGTTGTGCTTCGAGATGGGTTGGATGTTACAGGATTGACGAACAAAGTTCCCTGGGGGTTATGGGTTGTGATGGATTTAGCCTCGATCTCGCTCGGTGGTTCCGCTTTTGTGTTCGGAGTGATCGTCTACCTCATGAAACTCAAAAGGTTTGAAATCGTGGCGAAACTGGCGGTGCTACTCGGCTTTCTGGGGTACACCGCCGCCGGAATGGTCATCTGGTTCGACTTGGGTCAGCCGCTCCGCTTCTGGCACCCGATGGTGTTCTGGCAACCCCACTCCCTGCTTTGGGAAATCACGATGTGCGTGATCTTATACCTTGGCGTTCTCTCGGCAGAGATATTGCCAGTTGTCGTTGAACATTCATTTTTCTACGAACATCCTCTACACAAGCGTTACCCGATCATCAAGAAACTTGTAGAACTTGCAAAAAAGCTCGCGCACTGGCTTCACAAACTTGTGCCTATCCTTGCCGTGGTCGGGCTGACACTTTCCCTGCTCCATCAGGCATCGCTTGGCGCGTACTATTCCGTGCTCAACGGACGCGGCGTGTGGTTCAACCAAAGCGCTCCCGTTCAATTCGTATTTTCCGCCATGAGCGGCGGGATCGCATTCCTGTTTTTTACGGGCGTCATCATGTTTCGTGTGATGCGCCCAGGCTTAGTCAAGGACGAAATACTCTACGATGTTGCGCGCCTCTCCGGTGGCATCACTTTGCTGCTTACCTACCTGCGTTTATGGGATTGGGCAGTAACCTATTACTATTCGTTCGATGTCAACATCACGTTGCAAACCGAAGCATTGAATGCCGTCGCCCCATATTCGTCGACGTTTTGGATCGGGCAAATCCTGCTCCCGATCATTGCCGGCGCGGCAATGTTCTCGGCGAAATCAATCAAAAGCTTCCGATACCTGATGGTTTTTTCTCTCTTTCCTATGGCGGCAACTGTCCTTACCCGTTGGAATTACAATTTTGCGGGGCTGATCGCCATGCCCACGTATGATCCTTACACGCCGATTATCCGCGTGAGTTCCTACACGCCAACCTGGCCCGAGTTCGCCGTTGCCACCTTGGTCGTCAGTTATTGGCTGATGGCATTCAGTTTCGCCGCTCGCTATCTACCTTTCAAAGGTCCCGACGCCGCGCATTAACGCCGCAGACCCAGTAATAACAAAACGAAGATCAAACCGCCTCCAAATTGGAGGCGGTTTGATCTATTCTCTGAGGTTACACAGTACCGAAATATTTATCTTGCGAGTGGCAGCGAGACCGCCAAAATATGCGCGACATAAATATTTCGACTTGCAAGCGCAACGGAAACTTTACCATACGGACATCATCTATGGGAAAAGATTTGCGTACAATGCTTGCGCAAACTCGATCATTACCTGTTCGTCGACGGAGGTTGGCTGATCGCCTCCAACACCAAAGAACTCCAGCGTGACCACCATACGATCCGCCGCCATGACCGGGTCCGAAATATCCAAACTCACCTGACCGTATTCTGCAACCCATGCAAAGAATTGTTTCTGTTCTGTCGCAGTTAACAAATCTCCAAACGTTTTCATCGCCGCTTCAGGCTGTTTGGAACGACAATTCCTTCCATACGCCTCACCGGAGAGAAACACTGTTAACTTATCGCAGAACCCGGCGATACCGCCATCGCGCGTCCAAGTGAGAGCAAGCGTGGCAGGTTGCACGCTACTTCCATCCTCGCTGGCGTGATATTCAAATTCCAGCCCATTCGCTTTCAACACGATAATCTTGCCAGAGGTGATCACTTCGGCGCATAAAACATCCTGCATCGTCACACCGAGGCACGAATTGGGAAACTCGACATCTTTACTGCTCACAACGACAACCTCGTTCGCCTTCAGCCCAAGGTTGGAGGCGAGTTGCGCTGCGGCAGATTCCTCCACCAGGCCAAAAAGAGCGCCGCCAACTTGCGCTATCTGACTGCCATTTTTATTTGTGTGCAGTTCATATTGTTCATCCCCCGCCTGCAAAATGATTCTGTAGCCTGGCACGATAGCCTCCGTGCACATCACCCCTGGCTGTTGGACTCCAAGACAACCATCAGGCCACTCCACCGCCTCAGCGAAGATAACGCTCACCGCCTCGGGTGGCAGGTTCAACGTCGCGGAAAGATGCGAGACCGCGGCTTGCTCGGCAGGCGTCAAATCCGTTTGCGGCGTCGGCGTGATTTGTCCATCATCTCCCGGGAAAAGAGATTGCTGCGTCGGCTTCACCGCCGAAGCACAGGCGGAAAGAATCAAGATCAATATCAAAACGAACAAAATGCGTTTCATTCAAACTCCTTGACCAATGGACGTGGCCGTCATCCAGAATGTTCCGTATGCCTGTATAATCGTGAGCATGCGAAACGAATTTATTTTGGCGGTTGCATTCATTGTAACCGCGTGCGCGCCGAAACCCGACCCAAACATTCAGATTCAAGTTGCGGTCGCGTCGACACTGGCGGCTATTCCAACATACACATCAGAACCGATTCCTACACCATACCCCTCTGCGACGCCGTTTAATCTAGCGGGCTTATTCTGCGAATATCAATTTTGCATCGGGCATCCGCTCGATATGGCGTTTTATGATGTGAGCGCGCAACAAAATCCGGCATCGCCGAGCAGTTACTCGCAAGGCCTGCTCGCCGCTTTCAACGGCAACCTGTTCATCCAGATGATCTGGCAACTTGCGCCTGGCGCGGCAGACCCTCAATTTCTACTGGATTTGATC
>JAEURC010000012.1 GCA_016789025.1 Anaerolineales bacterium | reverse complement strand
TTGACGAATTGCCATCCCTTTCGATCTATGCCGTGTATCTCGTGAGCAAGGAAAATGCGCTGAGTGAATATCTCTCAAAATGGCAACACGTCAAACCCCTCACCACCGGCGACGACCTCAAAGCCCGCGGACTCGCACCCGGTCCGCGTTTTGGGGAGATCCTCCGTCAACTCCGCGCCGCGTGGTTGGATGGGGAGGTGGGGACGGAAGAGGGAGAAAAGCGGCTTCTTGCTTCGCTTGTGAATCATTGATGAAACCTGTTTTGCTAATTGACGTAAAATAAGTGATAGTACGATTGATAAGCCCATCAAGTCATCCATAGGAGGAACTCATGTTCGGTTTTCAATACATCAAAGCCACACCATCGCAATTCATCATGCACTATCGAGGAGGAAAACTTCGCAGGTCGGGGACAGGCTTGGCGTTCTTCTATTTCAGGCCCTCATCCTCGATCGTTGTCGTGCCGATTGGCAGCGCCGACGTGCCGTTCATCTTCAATGAGATCAGCGCGGATTTTCAAGCAATCACCGTTCAGGGACAATTGACATATCGAGCACAAGACCCACAACGGCTGGCGTCTCTGCTCAATTACACAGTAAGCGGAGGGGCGCAGGTTGCTTATATCTCCGATGATCCGCAAAAATTGCCTCAACGCCTGATCAACCTGTTGCAGGTGCTGGTCCGCGCCGAAGTGCAGAAACTCCCGTTGAAAGACGCGATTCATTCCACCGATGAAATAGCGACTGTGGTGATGTCCAAGTTGAGTCAGGTGAATGAGTTGTCCGCGCTGGGTGTAGAGGTGCTGGGGCTGGCTATCCAAGCCATTAGACCCGTCCCTGAGATGGCGCGGGCGTTGGAAGCGGAAGCGCGAGAAGACCTCTTGCGTCGAGCCGATCAGGCTATCTATGACCGACGTAACTCGGCGGTCGAACAAGAACGCAAGATCAAAGAAAATGAACTAAACACCGAGATCGCGGTGGAAGAGAAGAAGCGTCAGATCCGCGAGACGAAAGTCGAGGCTGATTTGGCGGTCGAGGCGAAAGAACAACAAGTCCGCAAGGCGAAATTAGACGGTCAGATTACCCTAGAGACCGATCGCAAGCAACTGGTTGCGGCTCAAATTGAAAACGCCAAATCCGAAGCAGATGTTCAAGCCTATTCCATTGAGGCGTCGCTGAAGCCTTTGAAGAATCTTGACGCGGCGGCGTTGCAAGCGCTGGCTGTGCAAAACACCGACCCGAGGTTGATGGTGAGCTTGGCTCTCAAAGAACTCGCGCAAAACGCCGGGAAGATCGGCAACCTAAACATCTCGCCTGAATTGTTCGAGATGCTGATGCGGGAAAAGCGCGAACAAGAATAAGGTCATTGTGGATTACGAGAAGATCGTCCTCGTCACTCGCAAGACGCGGCTGGAAGGTTTGGTCGAGCGGTTCAACACGATTGGACAGGCAAAATTCTATATCGAACATAGCGGCGGAGATTTTTCACTCTATGAACGCGAACACGCCGCCTACCTGAACTCGCTGACCAAACTACGTTCCGCATTGCAAAGACTCGGGAAGATGCAGGAAATTGAACGAGGCTTTCTGCCCAACTTTCTCTTTGCGCCCGAAGACGTGGTGGTGACCATCGGCATTGACGGACTGGTTGTAAACACAGCCAAGTATCTCGACGGTCAACCCATCGTGGCAGTTAATCCCGACCCCGATCATATCGATGGAATTCTCCTGCCTTTCACTGTGCGGACGGCGATCCCTGCCGTGCAAAAGGTGATGGCTGGGCAACTCAAAGTCCGCCAGATCAGTATGGCGGAGGCGGCGTTAAACGATGGGCAGTCCCTTCTTGCGTTCAACGATCTATTCATTGGCGCGAAGACGCATGTTTCGGCGCGATACAAGATCAAAACACAGGAGCAGGAGGAACATCATTCTTCCAGCGGCATTATTGTCTCGACAGGCGCCGGTTCGACAGGCTGGTTAAGCAGCGTGTTCAACATGGCGAATGGAATGTATGAGGTCTTTTCAAGAAACGAGGAGGATATGGAGTTGCCTCGTATTCGCATAAAATGGGAGGCGGATCAGTTGATCTTTGTGGTCCGCGAGCCGTTCATCAGCAAGACATCGGGCGCCGAGATCGTCAGCGGATTGGTGACTCCGCAATCTCCGCTGGTGATCGAATCAGAGATGGCGGAAGGCGGCGTCATTTTTAGCGACGGCGTTGAAACGGATTTCTTGCCGTTCAATTCAGGAGCGATAGCAACCATCTCGCTGGCGAAAAAGAAAACGCAACTGGTAACGGCGTGATGTAAAAGGAGATCCTCCGCGCCGCTTTGATACATGCCGGCGTGGATACAGTGAAAAGGAAAATCAAACAATGCGAAAAACGCTCCCGATACTGCTGGCGGTCTACGCCTTGTTGACCGTAGGACTGCAATATCTGTCAAATGCCGGTATAAAATTCCCCTTTTACCTTTACCCCTTGTCAACGCTGTTGGGCTTTTTGATCGCCTTGTTCCATGCGGCAACTCGCTTTAAGTGGACTCGCGCGCTTTGGCTGTTAGGCTCCGCTTTTGTGATTAGTCTGGCGTTTGAGAGCGTGGGCGTGCTAACAGGCTTGATCTATGGTCCCTATCACTACACCGACAAGTTGGGGCGCCTGTTTCTGGGGTTGGTGCCGCTGATCATCCCGATCGCGTGGTTTATGATGATGTATCCGTCCTTCGTCATTGCGGATTGGATCGTCCCCGGTAAGGCGAACTCCCGTCCCGTGTGGGTGGCGGCGGCGGGAGCGATGGTGATGACGGCGTGGGATGTGGTCATGGACCCGGTCATGGTGAAGGTCGGTCACTGGGTTTGGGAGGTGAACGGACCGTATTTCGGCATTCCTTTGCAAAATTTCTTCGGTTGGTGGCTTACCACGTTTGTGGCTTTTATCGTTTTCATCTGGCTTGGCAAGCCGCTTTTACACGACCGCTCCGATCTGCAACTTGATAAGATGACGGTGATACTTTTTTTTTTGTTTCACCGCGCTGGGAAGCGTCATGGGCGCCTTGTCGGGCGGTTTGGGCGGCGCCGCCCTGGCAGGCATCTTTGCCGTCTCGCCCTGGATGATTTTCGGTTGGCTGAAAATGACGGAATGAAACCTGATCCCTGTGCCAATTCCTCTTGCTAAATTTCTTGCAATTAAGGCTTATGCTATACTTGAAAGTGAAAGAAGGTAGCCATGATTCACCAGATCAAACAAAGCGACTTGCCTAAGAAACTTTGGAATCTCATTGACGCGGCATTACGCGGCGAACCTGTGTTCATCGAGCGTGACGGTAAAGTCCTTGTGCAATTAACCCCTCTCAAGCGGATACCTCGCCCGCGCAAAGCGGGGAGCGCGAAAGGCATGATAACGATGGCGGATGATTTCGACGCGCCGCTTGAAGATTTTGCCGCGTATATGCCATGAACATCCTGCTTGATACGCATGCGTTTCTGTGGTTTGTCGACGACAATCCGCGCTTGAGTCAACCGGCGCGGGTTTTGATTGAATCGGGCGAATCGCAACCGTTTCTGAGCGTGGCGAGTTTATGGGAGATTGCCATCAAGATCAGTTTGGGAAAGTTGTTTTTGAATCAGGCGTACGAAACTTTTATTCCGCATCACCTTGCATTGAACGGCATCGAGTTGTTGAATATTTCTTTAGACCATACATCGGCTGTAACCGTTCTACCTTTTCATCATCGCGATCCGTTTGACCGCTTGCTTGTAGTTCAGTCCAATATTGAAAATATGACCTTCGTAAGCGCCGACCCTGTGTTTGATGCCTACGGTGTCAAACGGGTATGGTGAAGTGAACCTCCAACCCTACCTCAACTTCGCCAAGCAACTTGCCTATCGCGCCGGGCGGATTACGCTGAGTTATTACAACAAAGGCATTCACTACGATCGGAAAAAGGACGAGTCCCCGGTCACTGCGGCGGATCGCGCCACTGAGCAATTCATCCGCGGCGAGATCGAGAAGGCGTATCCGAGTCACGCGATTGTGGGCGAAGAATATGGAGAAAAAGCCGGGGCGAAGAATCCTTTCCGCTGGATCGTAGACCCGATTGACGGCACCAAATCCTTTATGAAGGGCGTGCCGTTTTACTCCGTGTTGATCGCATTGGAAATCGAAGGCGTGTCGCGCGTCGGCGTTGTGTGTTTCCCCGCCTTGGATGAAATCCTCTACGCGGCAGATGGTCTCGGCGCATGGTGGAACGGCAAACGCGCGCGAGTCTCCGAAGTGAAAAATTTGAAAGAGGCGGTGTTCACGTACACGAGTTGGTCGGGCTTCCGAACGAAGAAGCGGCTCGACGTGTTCGACAACATGCACAAAGAATGTTTCTACGGGCGCGGCTGGTCCGACGCGTACGGGTATCACATGGTCGCAACGGGACGCGCCGAGATCATGCTCGACCCGTCAATCAAAATTTGGGATGTGGCGCCCATGCCGCCCATCTTCCGCGAGGCGGGCGGATGGTTCGGCTCGTGGAGCGGCAAAGAGGGACACACGCACGGGGAGGGAATCGCCGTCAATGGCGCGCTCAAATCGAAGGTCCTGAAATTGATGCGTGTATAATGGGCGTCACCATGGCGATTCGGGAATCCACACAGGTCAAGGCTCAAGATGAACGGCTTCCGTATCGTCTGCGCGATCGGTTTATGTCCGCGCCCGAGTTGGCGTTGTTCCGCGCTTTACAAAATATGGCGGGCAAGCATTATGTGGTCTGCCCGAAAGTTGCGCTCAGCGATATTTTTTATATCGTGCGCCCCAACGAGAACGTGCATTTTTTCAACAAGATTTTTCGCAAGCATGTGGATTTTCTGCTGTGCGACCCGAAGTCCCTCCAGCCTGTGTTCGGCATCGAGCTCGTCAAGCCCGTCGGTAAATCTGAAACGCGGGAAGCCGATCAGTTCCTCGATGACCTCTTCCTCAGCGCGGGACTTCCGCTCGTGCATGTGATGTCCAGCGAAAATTATTCGGAGGATGACCTGGCGGAATTATTCCAACTTGCGATTCTCAAAGTGAAGCAGACGAAAACGCTTCGCGCCACGGGGAAAGCTGATTCAGTTCCCCATTGCCCTGTCTGCGGGAAGATGATGGTCCTGCGGATGAATCGCGGCGGACCCAACGCGAGTAAACGTTACTACGGTTGTATGGATAGCCCTAAATGCAGTGGCGTGGTGAGGATAGATTGACATTAAAAGTGACTGTCATCTTCAAGATGACAGTCACTTATTTTATTTGTAATGTTTCGCGATCTCTGAAGCATATTTTGTCCCGATCGTATTTTTATTTTCTTCCAACCAATCTGAAAACTTTATCTTGCCTCGCGCAGGTTCTTTGGAAACCAGCAGGTTCGCCATCAACCCGCCCACTTCTTCGGGCGTAAGAATCACATCGCTTACGAAGAGACTGAGAAATTGCGCGGCGAGCAGCGCCAAACGAGGCGGGGCGGAGATCAATGGTCGCGCCGAGCCGATCTTTTTGCCGACCAGTTGAATCAATTCTTTGAATGTGTACTTCTCGGATCCCACCGCGTCAACGATATAACTATCCTTGTTGTAGATGCCCTCCACAAGAAGATCAGCCACATCTTCGACGTGCACCGGTTGAATTCCGTACGAACCGTCGCCGGGGACGAGGAAGAACGGAAATCGTCGCAAAAGGTAGGCGATGTTGTTGATGAGAATATCTTCCCCGCCGCCGACAAGTACCGTGGGGCGGACGATCGCGTAAGGGATTCCCGATTCGATCACCGCTTTTTCGTTCGCCGCCTTGCCCCAATAATACGGAAGCGGCGAGTCGGCGGATGGGTTGGCGATGCTGACGTGCGCGATCCGCTTTACCCCTGCGGCTTTCGCGGCGTTGACCAATGTGCGAGTATTTTCCACCGCGCGCGGCTGGGTGTTATTTCCTTTATCAAATCGAACCCAATACGTATTGACCAGCACGTCCGCGCCTTGCAGGGATTTGGTCATGCCCGCCTCGTCGAAATTCAGCGGAAACGTTTTCACCTGTCCGTTGAATGGATTGGGGCGATTTGGGTGATTCGTCAACGTGACAACTTCCTCGCCGCGAGCGAGTAATCTTTGGGTAACATACTTGCCCGTGTAGCTAAATGCGCCGGTGACTGCAATTTTCATTTTGGCTCCGTTCTTATTTCAACACGCCCAGGATCTTTGTCACATTCGACAAGCCCAGACTTTCCAATTTGATGACCGCTTTCGTGAGGCTGTCGACCGCGTCGAAGAATTCCTGCAACGCCTGAACGCGTTTGTACGTGAATTTCCATTCATCGTTCTCGACCCAGTTCTCGTCCATCGCGGCTAACGCAACTTTCACCGAGCCAATCGCGCGGTCGAATTCGCTGTTCTGGCGTTCTCTCAAAATGGATTTGATCGCCGCGTAGAAATCAGCCTCCGCTTCGTAGTAGTCCTTGCGGTCGCCGAGTTTGGTCGAGCGGTGGACGAGCCCCATACGCGCCAGCGCGCGGATCTCCGTGCTGATCGCGCCTTTGGTGAGTTCCGTCTCGGCAACGATCTCGTCCAGCGATAGGGGAGCGGGGGAGAGGTACAGCGAGGCGAAGATGGCGCCCATCCCTTTTGGGAATCCCCAAAAGCGGCTGATCTGGCTCAAGCCCTCGGTGAAATCTTTTTTGATCCTTGTGAGTGATTGCGGCATGAAATTGACTCGTTATGTGTGTTTAGTAATTACTAAACGAAGTATATTACTGAGGGAGTAACCTGTCAAGTGTTTCGTTTGCGCGTAGGCATTGAGTTATCTGTTACACGGCGAGATGTACTTCGCCACAGAGAACACAGACAAGAAGAGATTTACTCAAAGGCATCAGTAAATTCTGTGGGTGAGCAAGAGGCGCTGGCGTAAGAGGTCAGCAGAGAAATTTCTGCAAGCACAACCGCGGAGACAACGTTATCATCTTCTCATCACGAACACGCAACTTGAATTTTCCTCCCTGATCGTCGTCAACGGCTCCGCCGATGTGCCCATCAACTTTTCCAACAGTAGCGCGTCCATCTTGCATAACTCAGGGTGTTTTGCGACAATTGCCATATACGGGCAATGACTGAAGATCACGCGCGGACCTTCTGAGCCTGCTTCCCAACGCGCGTGATAATTCATTTGATTCAATCTCTCGACGACAAGATTCAATCGCTTCGCCACAGGTTGACTCTTGAGATCGGATTCATCAGCCAGGCGCTTCACCAGCGCTTCAATTCGGACGGTTCTGCCTGCCTCCGCCAATAGGGCTTCGCTCAACGCGGGCAGGTTATCGCCCAGCGCCGCCAGCGGAATCGAATACGCCTTCTCCGGTCTGCCGCGCGAGGGGCGAACGCGCGCCGAAGCCGACTCAAGCCGCCCGTCGGAAAGAAGGACGCGTAAGTGATGTCGCACCGTTGCCGCAGACATCTTCAATCCGCGCGAAATCTCACGCGCAGACGAAATCCGGTACTTCATCATGTAAGCCAATATCTTGTGCCGGGCGGTTGTCACAGCCATGAGGTGATTATACTCACCTTCTGATTTATGGAAAAATATCTTTACACAAATCCGTTGACGAACTTCGGGCAAGCGTTATAATCGCCGTGAAATCAAATCTCAAAGCGCAGGTCCGATCATGGAATTTCAAAACTATATCAACGGTAAGTGGGTAAAGGGGAAAAGAGCGTTTCAAACGATCAACCCGGCGAACGAAGATGTTGTGGCAGAGATCGCGCAAGCCGAACTCGCGGACGTGGACGCGGCGGTAAGCGCGGCGAAGACCGCGTTCAACTCGTGGCGGCTCACTCCCGCCCCTCTGCGCGGAGAACTGCTCTTTAAAGTCGGCGACATCCTCAAACGGAAAAAAGAAGAACTCTCGCAACTGCTCACGCGCGACATGGGTAAAGTGATCGCCGAAGCGCGCGGTGACGTGCAGGAAGCGATTGACATGGCATATTACATGGGTGGCGAAGGACGCCGCTTGCTCGGCTACACCGCGCCCGTCGAAATGATGAACAAATTCGGCATGGCGGTCCGCGACCCAGCAGGGATCGTGGGACTCATCACCCCATGGAATTTTCCGATAGCGGTACCCTCCTGGAAAATTTTCCCCGCGCTCGTTGCGGGCAACACAATCATCTGGAAACCCTCGCCAGAGACTCCCGCCATCTCTGCCGCGTTCGTGAAAGTATTCGAAGAAGCGGGAATTCCCGCGGGCGTGTTCAACCTGCTCATGGCTCCCGGCGCGGATGTGGCAAAGGCGCTCGTGGATCACCCCGATGTGCGCGTGCTTTCATTTACAGGCTCGACGACAACCGGTCGCGCGATCGCGGAAGCGGCGGGCAAACTCAACAAGAAGTTGTCGCTCGAAATGGGCGGCAAGAACGCCATCATCGTGATGGACGATGCGAATCTCGACTTGGTCGTGGACGCCAGCCTGTGGGCATCCTTCGGCACGAGCGGACAACGCTGCACTGCCGCAAGCAGGCTGATCGTCCAAAAAGGAATCGCGGGCAAAGTCAAAGAAGCGCTCATCGAACGCACGAAGAAATTGAAATTGGGCGATGGGCTGGACTCAAAAGTGGATGTCGGTCCCGTGATCAACAAAATCGCGCTGGACCGAATCGATAGAATGGTACAGGCAGGCGCGAAAGATGCGCGCGTGTTGGTCGGCGCGTCGGTAGCGGACGTGAACGGCAAAGGCTTTTTCTACTCCCCCACATTATTCGACGGCGTCAAGCCTGGCTCCATGCTCGAAGCGGAGGAAATTTTCGGTCCCGTGCTTTCCATCATCGAGGTCAACTCGCTTGAGGAAGCCATCGAAGTCAACAACCGTTCCAAATACGGACTCTCCACTTCGATCTTCACGCAGGATGTCAACCGCGCCTTCACCGCGATGCGCGATATTTTTACGGGTCTCGTGTACATCAATCACGGCACAACGGGCGCAGAGATTCAATTCCCGTTCGGCGGCGTGCGCGGCACGGGCAACGGTCACCGCGAGGCGGGTCAAGCCGCGCTCGAAGTGTTCACCGAATGGAAATCCATCTACGTGGATTATTCGGGCAAATTGCAGAGAGCGCAGATCGATAATAGAGAGGAATAGAGACTAGAGATTAGAGACTGGAGATTAGTCTCTAGTCTCCAGTCTCTAGTTACCATGAACGACTCTACTCTAAATTGGGAAGCAACATTTGCAATTGCAATCGCACTGAAACGCAAATTTCCCGAAGCAAACATCGAAGAGGTGACGTTGAAGCAGATTTACGATTGGACGCTCGCCTTGCCCGAGTTCGACGACGACCCCGCGCTTGCGAACGACGAAATTTTGTATTCGATCTATCAAGATTGGTTCGAGGAGCATCTCCATGGACAATGAACGGCTAAGTTTGCCTCAGTACGACATCCCGCAAGACATGCAAAATCTGGTCGCGGTTACCACGCTCGACCGGCTGTACAACTGGGGTCGCCGCTCGTCGGTGTGGCCCCTCATGTTCGGTCTCGCATGCTGCGCCATCGAGATGATCGCCGCGCAAACCGCGCGCTACGATCTGGCGCGCTTCGGGATGGAGGTTATGCGTCCCACGCCGCGCCAAGCCGACATGTTGCTCGTTTCGGGAACGGTCACCAAGAAAATGGTTCCTGCGATCATCCGCCTGTATAACCAGATGCCCGAACCGAAATATGTTGTGGCGATGGGCGCGTGCGCTTCGGGCGGCGGTCCGTTCAAAGAGGGATATAACGTTGTCGCGGGCATCGATAAATTTTTGCCCGTTGACGTCTACATCCCCGGCTGTCCTCCCACACCGCAAGCGTTGATCGCCGGGCTGATCAAGTTGCAGGAAAAAATTGACAAGCAGTCCATCAAGCAAGTCTCGTGGTACAGGCGCAAAACAAAAGATCCGAATTATGTGCCGGTCCCGATCCTCGGACCCGACTTGATCGACCCGCGCCGCAATGCGGAAATAAAATCCGCCGCGGCTATGAAGGAGGAATGACATGACTGCGCCCGCTCCCGCTTCAACCTCGACGGTGGACTTGGTCGCCCGATTCCCCGGCATTGTTCAAGCCGACGCGCGGCCGGGCTACTCCGGCTTCATCGTCGAAAAAGAGTCGCTCATCGAAGTCGCCACCGCCGTCCGCGACGAATTCGGCTTCGACCTGATGACCGCCGTCACCGGCGTGGATTATCCGCCGGACAAAATGGAAGTCGTCTATCACGCCTACCGCACCACCGGCGGGCCCGGCTTGGTGTACAAAGTCCAAGTCCCGCGCGTGGACCCGGTCGAAGTCCCGTCGTTGATCCATCTTTATCCCGGCGTAGATTTGCAAGAGCGCGAGGCGTGGGACCTGCTCGGGATCAAGTTCACCGGTCACCCCGACCTGCGCCGTATTTTGATGTGGGAGGGTTTCGAGGGTCACCCGCTTCGCAAAGATTGGAAAGAGGGCTTCTACGAGGAAGATACCAAGCCGTTCAAAAGCCGCTGGCCCGACGGTCAGTTCTGCATGGCGGAGGATAAGAATCCGTTCAAAGATAACCTCGCCTTCCCGCAGAACTTCGACCCCGAGAAGTGGATTCCCGAAGGCGACGCGCTGCTCTACGGCGCGCTTGCCCGTTACACGGTGAAGCAAGAAGACGGACTCAGTACCGACCGCATCGTCATCAACATGGGCCCGCACCACCCCTCCACGCACGGCGTCTTCCGCGCGGTGATGACTCTCGACGGCGAAACGATTGCCGGGCTAAAACCCGTGCTGGGCTATCTACATCGCAACCACGACAAGATCGGCGAACGCAACACGTTCCTGCTGAACATGCCGTTCACCGACCGCCTCGACTACTTCAACTCGATGACCAACAACTTCGGCTACGCCCTCGCCGTCGAAAAACTGATGAAGATCCCCGTCGCCGAACGCGCCGAATATATCCGCGTGATCGTCTCCGAGTTGAGCCGCATCCAAAACCATCTCGTCTTTATCGGCACGCTGCTCAACGACCTCGGCGCGATGTACACGCCTTCGCTGTACGCCTTCGAGGAGCGCGAACTCATCCTCGACATCTTCGAAGCCATCTCCGGCGCGCGTATGATGTGCAACTACTTCCGCTTCGGCGGCGTGGTGCGAGACATTGAAGGTTCAGAAATGCAGAAGATCAAAGATTTGGTCTATGATCGCTTGCAATATAAGACCGACGAACTCGACCGCATGTTAACCGAGAACGAAGTGTTGCTCTCGCGTATGAAGGGTATTCGCATGATCAACGCGGAGGATGCTGTTGCCTACTCTGTGACAGGGCCCGTTCTCCGTGCAGCAGGAGTTCCTTACGATATTCGCCGCGCTGACCCGTATGGCATTTATGATCGCTTCGATTTCGATGTGGCTGTCCGCTACAATGGCGACCTGATGGACAATTACCTCATCCGCATTGACGAGATTCGACAATCCCTGCGGATCTTGGATCAAGCCATCAAGCAGATCCCGCAAGGTCCGATCAACTCGCAGAAGCCGCAGTATCAGGTCCGCGTCCCGGCAGGCGAAGCGTACGGACGAGTCGAATCGCCGAAGGGCGAACTCGGCTACTACGTCGTCTCGAACGGCAAGCCGAATCCGTGGCGCTATCACGTGCGCCCCGCGTCGTTTGTCAACGTTACATCGCTCGAAAAGATTTCCGTTGGCACTAAGATCGCGGACTTCGTTGTCCTGCTCGCCATGTTCGACATGGTGATGGGCGAATGTGATCGCTAAAAATCTTAACCACAAAGTACACAACGGTCACGAAGGAGTGACCCGATGAAGACGTGTCCGTTTTCCCCCTTTGTGTACTTCGTGCCCTTCGTGGTGAAAGGTTTTTGATAAAGGAGAACTCATTATGTACGGTAAAGGAATACTTAAAGGTCTCGGCGTCACCGCAAAACGATTCTGGGAAACGTACACCGAAGATATCGCCTGGGTCTTGCGCGGCAAAAAACGCTATTTCACCGAAGAAGGCGTGAAGCATCGCTCCAGCAAAGACCAGAAGGGCATCTTCACGGTGCAATACCCGGAAGAAAAATTGATCCAGCCCGAAGAGGCGCGTTTTCTGCCGTTCCTTGTGTACAACGAACTGCCCGACGGCAAGCGCGAAATTCTGTGCACCTCGTGCGGCATCTGCGCCAAGGTCTGCCCGCCGCAGTGTATTTGGATCGTCCGCTCGAACGACCCGCAGACGGGCCGCCCGATCCCCGAACCGACCGAGTTCTACATCGACGCCGACATCTGCATGAACTGCGGCTTCTGCGCAGAATATTGTCCCTTCGACGCGATCAAAATGGATCACGACTTTGAAATTGCTTCGTACGGACGCAATGTGTACAACATGGAAAAACTGCTCAAGTCGAGCGAGTATTATAAAAGCATCCGCCCGTTGAACTATGAGCGCGAGGAAGCCGCCCGCATTGCGGAAGCGGAAGCGAAGAAAGCGAAAGAAGCGGCGAGAGCGGCGGCGCAGTCAGCAAAGCCGGCTGGAGCAGAGGCGGCGCCATCGGCGTAGACACGTAAACAAGTAGACAAGTAAACAGGTAGACAGGTAGACACGTGTGTACTTGTGTATGTGTTTCCTTGTTTACTCACACAAAGGAAAACAAATGACATCAATTACACAAGAAGCCATACTCCAAGCCCTCAGCGGCGTGCAAGAACCCGATCTTGGGCAGGATCTCGTCACCCTCAACATGGTGAGGAATATCGAAATCAACAACGGTGATATCACTTTCACCGTAATGCTGACCACGCCCGCTTGCCCGTTCCGCGTGAAGATCGAAAAAGATTCAAAAGACGCCGTGATGAAAATTGACGGCGTGAAGTCTGTAACCGTCAAAATGGATTCGGACGTGCCGAACGACGGCAGGATGCGCGGGCTGGTCAAAACCCCGATTCGCAACGCCATTGCGGTTGGTTCAGGCAAGGGCGGCGTGGGCAAGTCTACGGTGGCGGTTAACATCGCAGTGGCACTTGCCCAAAGCGGCGCGCGCGTTGGGCTCATGGATGCGGATATCTACGGACCCAACACGCCCACCATGCTCGGCGTGGAAAAACTGCCTCCCCCGCAGGGACAGCGTCTCATCCCTGCCGAAGCGCATGGACTCAAAATGATCTCGATGGGATTGCTCGTCAAGCCCGGTCAACCTCTCATCTGGCGCGGACCGATGCTCAACTCGGCAATCCGTCAATTTTTAGGAGATGTGGAATGGGGCGAACTGGATTACTTGATCGTTGACCTTCCCCCCGGCACCGGCGATGCGTCATTGTCGCTTGCGCAATCCCTGCCGCTGAGCGGCGCGGTGATCGTCACGCTTCCGCAATTGGTATCGCTCGAAGACGCCGGGCGCGGGCTCAATATGTTCAAAACTCTCGAGGTTCCGATTCTGGGAATTGTCGAGAACATGTCTTATCTCGAATTGCCCGATGGCACACACATGGACATCTTCGGCACGGGCGGCGGCGAACATCTCGCCCAGATGACCAGCACGTCATTCCTCGGCAAAATTCCTATGGATCAGAACGTTCGCATCGGAGGCGATACGGGAAAACCGATCATCGTCTCGCATCCCGATTCGCCGGTAGCGAAAGCCCTGCGCGAGATCGCGGAAGGCTTGGCGGCAAAGGTCAGCATTGCGGCGTTAGGCGCTAAGAACGATGCGCCGATTAATATTATTGAGTGAAGTAATCACACCACAAAAGACCTGACGTTGCGTCAGGTCTTTTGTGGTTTATTACCGATTATTTTTGGTTTGAAAGAATCACCGGCAATAAAACCGCCGCAAAGGGCAGGAGAAAGATCAATCCAAACAAGAAGACGCCACCACCCCCATTTCCACCGGGAACTGGCGTGTCGGTTGGCGGAGGCTCAGGCGTATCTGTTGGGGGTTCGGGGGTGTTCGTTGGGGGGTCGAGGGTGTTCGTTGGAGGCGCGGATGTATCTGTCGGCGCTGGGGTGTTTGTCGGTGTCGGCGGAACATTCGTATCCGTTGGGGCGGATGTGTATGTAACGGTTGGCACTGCCGTGTTTGTTGGAACCGGCGAGTTTGTCGTGGTGGGTATCTGTGTATTTGTAGGAACCAGTGTGTTGGTCGGGATCGGCGTCTTGGTAGGGAGCGGCGTAAAAGTTGGCAGGCTTGTGGGGCTTTCGAAAAAGCCGCCCCCGTCGCTTACCCGCGTTAGGAAAGCAAAAATTGGCGGAACAACCGCAGGCGTAGGCGAGGCGAATCCGTTGGCGGGAGTTGGCGAACCTGCCCCGGGTGTGGCGGAAGGACCCGTCACTAAAATTTTGAAAAACGAGTCTGAAGTGGGTGTAAAGAAAAGGTTGGCAAACGCTTGCTGGGTTAAGATCCGGTCGACCGGCGTAGGCGTGGGAGATTGGCGCGGCACCAGCACAACATCGGAATGGGCGTCCCTGCCGCCCGAAACAAGATATGGAATGCCGAATGCCAATAGACACACGAACATTACAACGATGGGAATGGCAAAACCCTGTTGTCTTTGGGTTTGCATAACTACGAAATTCTCCTCATTAATACGGCAAACGCGAGTATCGCAAGACTGCCAGGGAAATTATCCCACAAAACATCCGCGCCGGCACGGGTAAATAGTTTATAGGACGTGTTTAAAATCGAGGACAAAACCGATCCATGTGTTAGGTTTTAGGCACTCCTGCAATACAAAAAGCGCAGATCCTTTGGTCTGCGCTAGAGATTTTACTATCAGGCAACAGTTCAGTAAATGTAGATCACCTGCCCGGCGTAGATGTAGTTTGCATTCGGGATGCCATTCCTCCATTGCAAGTGGCTGACGGTCACACCGTAATACATGGCGATCCCGCCCAGCGTATCGCCTCGGCATACCACGTAGTAACTGCCGTACGCGTTGTAGCCCGGTCCGCAATAATATGATACCGGATTATAGCCGCCAGGGATGTACAACGCTTGCCCGGGGTAAATGTAGTACGAGTAATTTACCCAGGGATTCGCCGCGACCAGCGCTGAGAGCGAAACCCCGCAGTTCCGGGCGATCTTGGCAAGCCAGTCGCCCGGCTGGACGTAGTAGGTACTTGGGCAAGACGACCAAGCCTGCGCCCGGGTCGCGGTTGAGAGGGACGCAGTCATCAGGGCAATAACTAACAGAATTTGAAAGATTCGTTTGCCGTTCATGGAAACCACCTCCTAAAAGTTGATGTGTGAACAATTCTTACAACACCAGTGTACAAACTTCGGTGTCAAATTTCAAGCCTGACCTTTGGCATGTTTATGGGGGAGACGCCCCCGCCCGATCTGGCGAACCTAACGTTTCACCACATGCCCAAGTTTTTCAAGCATTC
>JAEURC010000051.1 GCA_016789025.1 Anaerolineales bacterium | reverse complement strand
ATTTCGTATATTGTGATGTTTTGTGTCAGCGTCAGGTAAGCGATTTTTTTCCCATCGCTTGTTTCAAAACTAATTTGCGCAGTAAAACATGTTTTGCCGCTGCTGCACTTTGCTATTTTTTCAAGCATTGCTGGAGCCTTGCTCCCGGCTAGATCGAGAAACAAACTGCCCGCCGCGGTCGAGCAGGCGAACAAAAGCATAAGAGTTCCCGCAATGGAAACGAGGATGGTCCAGCGGAGTTGTCGTTTGGGCGCTTCTTGTGCTGTCAAGTTGTTATTCCTTTTCCGCGACGACGATAAATAAACGGCTTGATCTTAATTCAACAATTTTTATCTCGGTTGAAAACCCCGCTCGGAGGAACGGTTCTTTCAATTTCTTTTTGACGACTTCCTCCGATTCGGAGGGGGACTCGCCTGTGACCTTGTACAACCATTCGAGCGCTCGACTCTTCGGCATCGCCACAGGCAGGACGGTCAGCCTGCCTCTGTCCATCAGGCATCTTCTCGCCTCTGCCAATGTGCGCGGGTCGAAGATGTATTCCGAGGGAAAGGTCGAGACGATGGTGTCGAAGGATCCGCTTGCAAATGGAAGTTGTTGCGCGAGTCCGAGCGTGAGATTTGCGGCGCCATTTGTGTTGCGCCGCGCGAGGCGAGTCATCTGAGGCGACTCGTCGATTCCTACGGCGAACCAGCCGTCCCGTCGTAAGAGGCGTTGTAAGTGTCCCGGTCCGAAGCCGAGTTCGAGAATCCGAGTCCCTTCGATGTGCGGAAGAATCTCGCGCGTCCAGTCTTTCCAGCGGTTGAACGAGACCGCCGCGGCGACGAGGTCATACGTGAAAGCGAACTGATGATAGAGGAGTTTGAAGAAGAGTCGCAGAAATGCTTGCATAAGAAAACGAGGGTTTGGATGCACCAAACCCTCGTCTCGTTGTTGCGGTGAGCTTTACGCGGCGACTTCTTCGCCTTCAGATTTCTTGCCTTTGCGCAGGGAATCGACGGCGCTCTTGCCGCGCTCGCGCGCATCTTCGTAGATCGCCTTGCCGCGTTCGCGCGCGGTGTTGTAGGCTTCGGTGCCGCGTTCGCGTACTTGTTTTGCGAGTTCGTCGGCGCGGGCGCGGGCTTCCGAAGCGGCGGCTTCAGCGCGGGCGTACGCCTCTTCGGCTGTGTGCTGGGCACGGTCGCGCAGTTCAATGGATTTATCCTTGATCAGCGCGCGAGTCTCTTCACCGGATTGCGGGGCAAAGAGCAGGGCAACGACTGCGCCGGTGAGACCACCGACGATGAAGCCTACGAGAAAGGCTCCGAATTCATCACGATCAGACATGGTAACCTCCTTGGGGTTAACGGTTTTGGTTTGGCGTTTTCACGAAAGGGTGTCATTCTGAGCGAAGCGAAGAATCTCTACGATTGTCGTGGAGACCCTTCGGTCGCGACGAATGCTCCCTCAGGGTGACAAAATTTATTTTTTCTTCAGTCCCATCAATTCTAACATACGGTATAAGCCCGCGAGATAGCCGTTCAGTTTGACGACCGGCTCGACGACATTCTCGCCGAGGAACTCTGCCGTGCCGCGCAGGTTGTTGACCGTGTCGTTTGTGGCTTTGAGGATGGGGCGCACCTCGTTTTGAAGCAGGTTGATCAGGCTGGCGAGTTGCACGATCAACACGATGAGCGCCACGCCGATGACCAGCGATTCGAGCGCGACGACGATGATGAAGATGTCGCGAATCCTGTCGGTGGGTGTGGCAGGTTGAAGCAGGAAGAAGATCGCCACGCCGAGTAAAGCCAACAGAGCAACCGCGCCGATGATGACCCAGGTCATCATCCGTTTCATTTGCTTCTCCTGTTCGATCTGTTCGGGAGTGCGCAGAGCGGGTTCGGGGTTTGTGGGCGGAGTTGTCATAGTCAAATTATAGCATTGTATTTACGGATGATCTTCTTGCAAGTTGCTTGAATGTTGATATTGATTTCTACATCCCGAGCAATTTCATCTCGTGTTGCACGGTTTCCGTCCAACCTTCGCGGATGGGGCGGGGGTTGAAGCCAAGATCGCGGCGGGCTTTGCTGTCGTCGGCGAGGTAGGATAAGCCTGCTACCGTCACCAGTCCTTCGGATGTGAAGGTGTCTGGGAGCCAGCGGTCGAAGGGGCGCGAGAGTTTGGACATGAACAATAATATTCCATCCGATAGGATCATTGGCATCTTTGCGCCAGAAATTTTGGCGGCGAGGCGATACATGTCGACCACGGTACTTCTTTCGCCTGAAATTATATAGGCTTCGCCTGTTCGTCCTTTTTCCATCATGGCGATGTGCGCGCGGGCGATATCTTCCACGTGCGCCCAGTGCATCACTGATCTCGCGGGGATCGCTGGGAGTTTTCCCTTCAGAAAATCTATCAGGCTTGCTCGCACGGCGCTGGTGTCGTCGGGACCGTAGACCATGCCTGGTTGCGCGATGACAAGGGGGAGTCCTTGTTTTATCAAGTCCTCAGCAATTCGATGCGCTTCGCCTTTTGTTCTTTCGTAGGTCGTCGCGTATTTTCCTGAAAAGCGATAGGTCTCGTCTACGGTTTTTCCATACGTGTTCGAGAAGACCGCGCACGTGCTGGTGTACACGCCTTTGGGGATCTTCAACTCTCGCATCAACTCGAGGACGTTTTTCGTTCCCTTCACATTGACTGCATGCGCTTCGCCTTTATTTCGTTCGACGATCTTATACCAGCCTGCCACATGGAAGATACCGTCCACGCCCGTCATCGCCGTGCGCATGGACTCTTTGTCGGTCACATCGCCCTTGTACAGTTTGACCCCGAGTTCGTTCATCCATTGCGCTTTTTGCGGATCGCGCACGATCGCGCGGACTTCATGCCCTGCACTGACGAGTTGCCGAACGATCTCGCCGCCTACAAAACCAGTCGCGCCTGTGATGAAATATTTCATTGAGCGTGTCCTCGTTGCAAATTTGTAACCTGCGCCAATTGTAGCCGACCTTGACCTTTCGCTGCTTCCACAGTATTATACCACAAACCGACCGTTCGGTAGGGAGAACTATGACGCGAGACGAACTCATCGAAACCGCCGCGCAGGTCTTTCGTCAGAAAGGCTATCATGGCGCGTCCATGGAAGATATTGCTGCCGCCGTGAACTTGCGGAAGGCGAGTTTGTATCATCACTTTTCCTCCAAGCAGGAAATTCTGCTCGAGATCCTCGACCGCGCTTTGCAATTGCTCCTCGAAAAGATTTCCGCGATCACAGAACAAAATATTTCCGCCGACAAGAAACTGCGGTTGATGATCCGCCAATATCTGCAGATCCTTGCAGAGAACGTGGACCTCGCCGCAGTTTTGCTTTTTGAACATCGCGCCCTCGAACGCAGGCAACATGCGCGACACGTCCCGAATCGCGACAAATTCGAATCGCTCTGGAAAGACGTCATCGTTGAAGGCGTGAGTAAAAAAATATTCAAGTGTGACGACCCGTCCATGGCGGTGCGCGCGCTGTTGGGTCAATTGAACTGGACGATCACGTGGTATTCGCCCGACGGCGATAAATCCATCGAAGATGTTGCCGACGACTATTCCAATTTGCTGTTGAACGGATTGCTGAAATGAGCGCGTCCTTCGCTGTGTTTGAATCCGCTGGCGGCGCGAAGATCTTCCGCCTTCCGCTTCAAGTCTTCCCGAATTTTTGGGCGTACGCGTATGTTGTCCAATATGCTGGCGAAACGTATCTCATTGACGCTGGCTCTGGCACAGACGCTTCCTACGACGATCTCTTGAACGGACTCAAACAAGCGCATCTTTCTCCCTCCGACCTGACCCACATCCTTTTGACTCACGCGCACATTGACCACTACGGCGGACTCTCCAAACTCAAGCCTCTCACGAACGCGAAAATCGGATGTCACGAACTGGATGTACAGACCGTCACTCATCACGACGCGCACCTTGCTTTGATGAGCGACCGCATCGCTTCTTTCTTGACCTCGGCTGGACTCGCCTCCGAGACGCATGGTCCACTCGTCAGCATTTACCGCTTCACAAAGAGTCTCTACCAATCCGTTCCCGTGGACTTCACGTACGAGTCGCGCAACATGCAAGTCGGTCCGTTTAAGATGATCCATTTGCCTGGGCATTGCGCGGGTCACGTAGCGATGCGTGTGGACGATATCGTCTTCTGCGGCGACATGGTCGTGGATGGCGTCACTCCGCATTTGTATCCAGAAACCATCGGCGCGTACAACGGACTGGATCATTATCTTGACTCGCTGGAAAAGTTGCGTGTTTGGGCGAAGGATGCACGCTTGGTTTTGAATGGTCACAATGAAGTCATCACGAACCTCCCCGAAAAAATCGACGCGACCCACAAGAACATCCTCCGCCGTATGAGCAAGGCAGTTGAGGCGCTTGCGGAGCCGATAACAATTGCCGAAGTCTGTGAAGCCGTGTATGGCACAACCGAAGGTTACAACCTTTTACTCACCGTCGAAAAGACAGGCGCGTATGTTGAATATTTGCACAAACACGGCATGATCGAAATCGTCAACGCCGATGAGGTTGAGCAGGGATCGCCTGCGCGATATCGGAGGTTGCGAGAGATTGCTGATGTGGATTTATTACCGAAACAAGAAATATCGATGGTCGAGTAGACACGAGCGACAGCGAGTGTCGTATCGAGACCACGAGTTTGAATCAAAGTTTACGCACTCAAGTTACTTGTGGTCTCGATACGGGCTTCGCCCTACTCGACCACCGATGAAAAAATAAAAGGAAAACCATGTACTCATTCGACCCGACCGAAGAACAACAAATGCTCATGGACGCGGTGAAGAAATACGCCGAAAATGATCTGCGTCCCGCCGCGCATGAGGCGGAGGAGACGACTGAACTGCCGAAGAAACTCATCGGCAAAGGCTGGGAACTTGGACTCTTGCAAGCCTCGATCCCCGAATCCTATGGTGGATTTGGCGAGCGGAGCGCGGTCACTGGCGCGTTGGCTATCGAAGAGATGGCGTTTGGCGATCTCGCTGGCACATTGGCTGTGATGACACCGAGTCTGTTTGCGACGCCGATTTTGTTGGCGGGCAGTGACGAGCAGAAGAAGGAATATCTGCCAAGAGTCGTCGCGGGCGAGTGGAGTCCGTTTACTGCGGCGCTGATTGAGTACGCGTTTGACTTCGACCCGAACGATTTGAAGACAACAGCAACTCTTCAAGGCGAAAATTATGTTCTCGATGGCGAGAAGGCGTATGTCCCGTTTGCGCGGGGAGCCGAATCAATTCTCGTGTACGCGAAGCTCGACGGGCAGAGTCAAGCCTTCATCGTCGGGAAAGAAGCGGAGGGGTTATCCGTCGGCGAAGAGCGCGAGAAGTTGATGAGTCTCAATGCATTGCCAATGTATCGAGTCAAGTTGGAGAATGTGAAAGTCCCTGTTGCGAATCGACTCGGAGGCGCGGCGGGACATGATTTTGATATCCTGCTCGCTTCGATGCGAATCGCAAACGCCGCGACAGCCGTCGGCGTGGCGAATGCGGCGTTTGAATATTCGATGAATTATGCAAAAGAGCGCGAAGCGTTTGGCGTGAAGATCGCGCAGAAACAAGCCATCGCGTTCATGCTCGCCGAAATGCGGACGGAGATCGAAGCGATCCGTTTGCTCACGTGGGAAGCCGCGTGGAAGTTGGACACGGGGCGCGAAGACGCGGCGAACGAAGCGTATCTCGCATCCACTGGCGCGGCGGATATGGCGATGATGGTGACAGACCGCGCCGTGCAAATTCTCGGCGGGCACGGTTACATCCGCGAGCATCCCGTTGAGATGTGGATGAGGAATGGGCGAGGGGTTGCGATGTTTACGGGACTTGCAATTGTCTAATGTCGTTGCGAGGAACTGCGAAGCAGTGACGAAGCAATCTCCTCGCAAAAGAAGTCTGCTTGTAACAGGAGATTGCTTCGGGCGAAAGAGCATCGCCCTCGCAACGACATATATGGAATGGAGAAAATATGCCAATCGAATTTGAAGCGCCGAAACCGATCACGAACGCGCAGTTTGTTTTGAAAACTGTCGCCGAGGAAATGATGCGACCGAAGTCGCGTTATTTCGATGAGCACGAACACGAGATTCCCTGGGATTACATCGAGTTCATGCACAATGCCATGAAAGCCATGGGCGGCAGTTCGCTCGCGCCAAAAGAAAATGGAAACGGCAAAGATGCCGACAAAGAAAAACGTCCGCCGATCGGATATCAATTGATCGCGGCGCAATTGGAGGCGTTGTCGTGGGGCGACGTGGGGATGTATCACTGCCTGCCAGGCGGCGGATTGGGCGCCGCGGCGGTTCATTCCGCAGGGACGGCTGATCAGCGTGTGAAATTTTTGTCACGCTTCAACGGAGACAAACCCACCTTCGCGGCGATGTGCATCACCGAGGCGGGCGCAGGCTCGGATAATTCCGCCATCCGCACGCGCGCGGTGTTGGATGAAAAGACCAACGAGTGGGTGATCAACGGCGAGAAAATTTTCGTCACGGGCGGCGACAAGTCATTCACCGAATATGAAAAACTTGGACGAGGCTTCATCGTCGTGTGGGCTTCTATTGATCCATCCGCAGGGCGGGCGGGGATGCGTGGATTCGTCGTCGAGGGCGGGACGAAGGGCGTAAAGGTCGTGAAGTTGGAACATAAGATGGGAATCCGTTGCAGTGACACGGCGGCGATTTCGCTTGTGGACGCGCGTGTTCCGTTTGAGAATATTCTCGGAAGTCCCACTGTGGAAAAGAATAACGCAGGATTCAAAAAAGCGATGGCGACCTTCGATGCGACTCGTCCACTCGTCGCCGCGACAGGTGTCGGCGTAGCAAGAGCCGCTTTGGAATTCCTGAAAGAGAAACTCGCCGAAAGCGGAGTCAAAATCCGTTATGGATTGCCGCGCCAAAAGTTGACGTCCATTGAACGCGATGTGATTGACATGGAGATCATGTTGAAGTCCTCGTGGCTGATGGTGATTAAAGCGACTTGGATGGCGGATAACAAAAAGCCGAACGCGCTCGAGGCTTCGATGAGCAAGGTGAAGGCTGGCGATGTGGCGACGAAGATTACGCAAAAGGTCGTGGAGATTTTGGGTCCGTTGGGATACAGCCGCGAGTTCCTCGCCGAAAAGTGGATGCGCGACGCGAAGATCACGGATATTTATGAGGGGACGGGGCAGATTAATCGGTTGGTGGTGGCGCGGCAGATATTGGGGTATTCGGGGGCGGAGTTGAGGTAAGTGGTAATTGGTAAATGGTAATTGGAGATTAGAGACTGGAGACTTGTATACTCGGTGGTTGAGTAGCCCTGAGCGGTTTTTGCGAAGGGCGTATCGAAACCACAGGTACTCATACAAACTTTTGTTGCAAACCTAGTGTTAGAAATCGGTGGTTGAGCGCAAGCAGTCGAAACCACAGGTACGCATACATAATTTTGTAGCAAGATTTATTTTACGGCGTGGTGGTCTCGATACGGGCTTCGCCCTACTCGACCACCGAAGTTGGAATGAAATGAGGTGTTTATGAAATATCAAGTTTATAAGGCAGTTGTCATCGGCGCGGGGACGATGGGCGCGTCCATCGCGGCGCATTTGGCGAACGCGGGTGTGCCTGTCACGTTGCTGGATGTTGCCGCAAAAGATGGCGATAAGAATAAGATCGTGAAAGATGGCTGGGACAGATGCTTGAAAGCCAAGCCTGCCAATTTAATGGCGGACGAGTTGAAGTCGCTGGTGAGACTTGGGAATCTCGACGATGATTTCGGCGCGGTGGCGGAGGCGGATTGGGTTGTTGAGGCAATCGTTGAGAATTTGAGAATTAAAAGAGAGTTGATGGCTCGCATTGATGAAGTGCGAAAGCCGTCAGCGATCGTTTCGACGAATACGTCGGGTATCCCTGTGAATGAGATTGCCGAGGGACGCTCGAAGGAATTCAAGAAGCATTTTCTCGGCACGCATTTTTTCAATCCGCCGCGTTATTTGAAGTTGCTGGAAGTTATCCCGACGAAAGACACAGATAAAGCAGTTATCGAATTTATCTCGTGGTTCGGCGAGAATCGTTTGGGCAAGGGAATTGTGTTGTGCAAGGATACGCCTAACTTCATCGGCAACCGCGTCGCTTTTGGGACGGGCGCGTTTGCGATGGACTTTTTCTTGAAGAACGACTATACCGTTGACGAAGTGGATGCGCTCACGGGTCCGTTGATGGGGCGACCGAAGACGGCGACGTTCCGCTTGATGGATCTGGTCGGCATTGACGTGTGGGACCACGTCGGGCGGAATCTTGCGCCGTTGATTCCGTATGATAAGTTGGGGCAGGAATATCTCAAGTCTGAGGCGCCGAACAAATTAATTTCAACTCTCATCGAGCGCAAGTGGCTTGGAAATAAAACGAAGATCGGTTTCTATAAAGAATTCCGCAATGCAGAAGGCAAGCGGGAATTTTGGTCGCTGGACTTGAAGACTCTCGAACACGTCGCGCCGACGAAGCCGCGATTCGAATCGGTCAAAGCGGCGAAAGATGTCGAAGATTTAGCGGGCAGGCTGAAGGTCATGTTAGAAGCGGATGACAAGGCGGCGAAGTTAATCCAAGCGTTGACGTATCAAAGTTTCCAATACGCGTCATCCATCATCCCCGAAGTGGCGGATACGGTAAAGCCGATTGACGATGCCGTGCGCTGGGGATTCATGCACGAGGCGGGTCCGTTCGAGACGTGGGACATGCTCGGTGTGCGCGAGACAGCCAAAAAGATGAAAGAGGCGGGCTATCCTGCGGCGAAGTGGGTGAGCGCGATGTTGAAGAACGGCGTCGAGTCGTTTTATCAATATCGCAACGGCGAGAAGGTCGCTGTGTACGACGCGGTGAAAGGCAAGTATGTGAAGTTAAAGAAAATTGAAAACGTCGTGATGTTGAAAGGCACGAAAGTTGTTGCGCAAAATGCAGGCGCGACGTTGCGCGATATGGGCGACGGCGTGGCGTGTTTGGAATTTCACACGAAGATGAACTCGCTCGATGAAGACATTATGAACATGACGATCGAGACGTTTGATCGTCTTGAAAATTTTGACGGGCTTGTGATCGGCAACGAAGGCGAGAATTTCAGCGCAGGCGCGAATTTGTTTATGATGGTTGTCGGCGCGCAACAAGGCATGTGGGACATGCTTGACGGCGCGGTGCGAAAATTGCAAGACATGAACATGCGGATGCGTTATTCGCCGAAGCCAATTGTGGTTGCGCCTGCGGGTCTCACGCTCGGCGGCGGATGCGAGATCACGATGCACGCCTCGCGCGTGGTTGCGGCGGCGGAAACATACATCGGACTCGTTGAACTCGGCGTGGGCGTCATCCCTGCGGGCGCGGGCACAAAAGAAATGTTGCGGCGCATCGTCAACCCTGTGATGCGAATCGAAAACTCCGAAGCCCTGCCTGCGCTGCAAAAAGCATTTTTGCAAATGGGACAGGCGAAGGTCGCCACGAGCGCGGAGGAAGCGCGCGGCATGAACATCTTGAATCCGCAAGACCGCGTTGTGATGAATCGCAGCCATCTGCTTGCCGAAGCGAAGAACGAGGTCTTGCACATGATCGCCGCGGGATACAAACCGCCCGCGCCCGAACTCATCTATGCCGCGGGTCGTGATGCGCTTGCCGCCATCCGCATCGGCGCGTGGATGTTCAAAGAGGGTCACTACATCACGCAGTACGATCATCACGTTGCGGGCAAACTCGCGTACGTGATGTGCGGCGGCGAGCTCACGCGCGGTCAATGGGTGAGCGAGCAATATATTCTCGACCTCGAACGCGAAGCGATTTTGTCTTTGTTCGGCGAAGAGAAAACGCAAGCGCGGATGTGGAGTATTTTGCAAACTGGAAAACCTTTACGAAATTAGTCAAAGGTCAAAAGTCGAAAGTCAACAATTGACCTTTGACGTTTGACTTTCGACAAGGAGATATTTTATGAAAGACGCTGTAATCGTATCCGCTGTTCGGACTCCCGTCGGCAAAGCAAAACGTGGAGGACTTGCCACGGTTCGCACCGACGAAATGTCTGCCGCGACCATCCAAGCTTTGCTCAAGCGGACGCCGAATCTTGACCCCGCCCAAGTCGAAGACGTGGTCATCGGTTGCGCCTTCCCCGAAGGCGAGCAGGGACTCAACATGGCGCGCATGATCGCCCTCCGCGCGGGCTTGCCTGACTCTGTCCCCGCCGAGACGATCAACCGTTATTGCGCTTCGGGCGTACAGTCCATTGCGCATGTGGCGTATACGATTCAATCGGGACAGATCGAAGTCGGCATCGCTGGCGGCGCAGAGTCCATGACGATGGTGCCGATGGCGGGATTCAAGTTTTCGCCGAATCCACATTTTGCGCAAGACCTGCCGCACTACTACACCAACATGGGACTCACTGCTGAGAATGTCTCTGTGAAATATGGCGTCAGCCGCGAAGACCAGGATGAATTCTCGCTGAAAAGTAATCAAAAGGCGGCGAAGGCTGTCAACTCTGGTTTGTTCGACCCCGAACTCGTTCCAGTGGATGTTGAAATTGTTGAACTCAATGGACATGAGAAGCCCGAGAAGAAAAATTTCACCGTGAGCCGCGATGAAGGTCCGCGCGCGGATACGAGCATGGAAGCGTTGTCAAAGTTGAAACCAGCCTTCAAGGAGGATGGAGTCGTCACTGCGGGCAACTCGTCGCAAATGTCGGATGGCGCGGCGGCAGTGATGGTAATGTCTGCGGAGAAAGCAAATGAACTCGGGCTCAAGCCGCTGGTGCGATTTGTCTCGTTTGCGGTTGGGGGCGTCCCACCTGAATTGATGGGGATCGGTCCCATCGTGGCGATTCCGAAAGCGTTGAAACTCGCAGGCTTGACCCTGAGCGATATTGACCTGATAGAATTGAACGAAGCCTTCGCCGCGCAGTCGCTGGCGATCATCCGCACGCTGGAGATTGACGAGAGCAAGGTCAACGTCAACGGCGGCGCGATCGCGCTGGGGCATCCGCTGGGATGCACAGGCTCGAAACTGACGACGCAACTCATCTACGAAATGGGTCGCCGCAAATCCAAGTATGGCATGGTCACCATGTGCATCGGCGGCGGCATGGGCGCGGCGGCGATTTTCGAGAACCTTCAAAACTGAGTCGAAAGTCAAAGGTCAAAGGTCGAAAGTCAACTGACCTGCGACTTTCAACCTTCGACCAACAAACTATCAAACTAAAAACTAGGAGACTAAACAAAATGCCCCTCACAGTATCACAACTCATGGAAAAAATGCCTGGCGCGTTCCTGCCTGAAAAAGCCGTCAATGTGAACGCCGTCATCCACTTCAAGTTCACAGGCGAAGAAGCGGGCGACTGGAACGCGAAGATCGCGGACGGAAAATGCGATGTGGCGCATGGCGCTCCCGCCGACAAGGCGACGATGACGCTCACCGCCGACTCGGGCGATTACGTCAAACTCTTCACAGGCGAATTGGATGGGATGCAAGCCTTCATGCAGGGCAAGTTGAAATTGGGCGGCGATTTGAACCTGGCGATGAAGCTGATGCAGATGTTCAAGATCAAGTAGTTTGCTGTGACAAAAACACAATGAGTGGCGCCCGCCCAACAACAAGTCGTCTAGGCTGGGCAGGCGCAGTCACTTTGTATGCAAAAAGAGAGGCTGTTGTTTTTATTAACCGAGTCTCTCGCGCGGCGTGGCAAATTCTGCTTAGGAAGTATCTATGATGTTGGTGAGCTTTCAGAGCGATTTGCCTGTTTCATCCTAATGCATTTACAAGGATAGCCGTTGTTCTCGCCGTCAAATCTCCTTTCTTCTTGAAAGCCTTCGCTTTTGTAAAGAGCGATGGCTTTTTTGTTTCCATCCAAAACGACGGTCCAGGCGTCTGCGCCAATTTCACGAATGGCAATTTTCAACAACGCTCTGCCGATTCCTTTTCGGTAGGAATCTGGGTGGACGTAAAGCCAGGCAAGATAATCTCCGTCTACGCCCACAAATCCGACGACTTGTTCATCTTCTATTGCAACGAACTTGTTGCTGCGTTTCAAGTCCTCTACTTCTTTATCTTGTTCAATCGGAATAAATCCGCGCGGGTCGCACGAGCCGACCAATTCGTCGGGTCTGGCGCGGTCGTGGATTTGGCAGATCGCTTTCCAATCTTTATCCTCATATTTTCTGTAAGCAATCATCATTCCTCGTTATTTTAGAATCGTTCCATCTTTTGCAACCCAAACGTCCGAAGCGAATCGTTCGATAAAACTTCGGTCATGGACAACAGCCAGAATCGTCCCTTGAAAATTTTCGAGGGCTTCTTCAAAGCGTTCGCGGGAGGGAATGTCAAGGTGATTGATGGGTTCGTCTAAGATCAAAAACGTGCAGCCCTCGGCAACCAAGGCGGCGAGTTGTAAGCGCGCGCGTTCGCCGAAAGATAATTCGCCCGATGCGCGCAAGGCATGGTCGCCTTTGAACAAGAAGTAATGCAGGAAATTTCTTGTATCCGTTTCGCTCATGTTTGAAATATTTTGGATCGTTTGTACGGCATTCAAATTTGGATTCAATACCTCTTGCTCTTGTGCCATATAACCGAGTTTGGTCGCGCCGCCCAAGCGAAACGAACCAGCCAGCGGGGGAATCTTTCCAGCAATCGTTTTGATGAAAGTGGTTTTGCCGGCGCCGTTTGGACCCGTCAACACGATGCGCTGACCTGCCCGAATGAACACGTTGATATTTTCAAGCAGTGGATTTTCCATCGCGTAGCCAATTGACAGCGACTCGGTGATCAACGCATCTTTCGACTGGTGGTCCGGTTTGCCCAAGTCAAGTTTGAGTTTCCATCCTTGACTTGGTTTTTCCACGCGTTCATCTGAATCAACATAGCGGTCTAATTTTTTCTCTCTCGATTTCGCTTTGACGGCAACTTTCTTTGCGATTCGCCTGACTCCGGGCGTGCGCGGCGTTGTCGTCATTTCCACGCGCAAGGCTTGTTGCTTGGTGCGGTTGATGTCATCCTTCATGCGCCGAATTTCAGTCTGCTGGTCGCGGTACTCAGACCATTGTTTATCCAACTCGTTTTGTTTCTGCACAAGATAGTCGCTGTAATTGCCGTGATACGTTTTGACGCTGTGAGTTGTTGAGTCTAATTCAAGAATCGTGGCGACCGTGTTATCCAAGAACACGCGGTCATGCGAAACGATCAAAGCCGCGCCCTTAAAACGATTGAGCCAATTCTCCAGCCACTCCAGCATTTCGATGTCGAGATGATTCGTCGGCTCGTCCAGCAAAAGCAGATTTGGTTCTTCGAGTAGAACTTTTGCGAGCATAAGGCGGGTCTTTTGTCCGCCGCTTAAGTGGGCGATGGGGGTTTCTGGCGGCAAGTGAGATAACCCGAAGTTTTCAAGGATCTCAGAGATTGGAGACTGGCGATCGGAGAATTGGAGAATGAGATCGTCATATTTTTGTTGAAGGGCAGCGTCACTCGGGTGATGTGAGAGTTGTATGGCAAGCGACTCAAGCTCCAGCGTGGGATCCGCTTGAGTTGCCGAAACAACCCCAAGGGCGGAACGAAGCGTTTGGTCGGAGTCGAACTCCATCCCTTGCGCGAGATATCCGATGCGCAGGTCGGGGCGCGTCGAAGCGACAGTCCCGGAATCGGGATGTTCGAGTTTGGCGAGGATACGCATGAGAGTGGTTTTGCCCGAACCGTTCGCGCCGATGAGCCCAATGCGCTCGCCGCCGCTGATGTTGAAATTGATGTTTTGTAAAACGGGTTGGATACCGAAATATTTTGAAAGATTATGGATACTAAGCATGAGGATGTTCCTGTAAGTTAAAACGAAAACCGAGGGCAAGCCTCGGCTGAAATTAAATGCCAATAGGTGGGAGCCCAGAAATGCTGGATGAGTTACAGGTTGTCTGTCATTCGCTGGGTATCCTTTTCGACTTGGATTTTATCACTTATTTCAAATTATCTGCGTTCATACCTCAACATCGTCAAACCAACCAATCTCGAAACGACAACGGCAATATAGGCTACGCCTGCAAATTGTTCGAGCATGACCAGCACGCGCCCGGGCGGGGTGATGGGAAGGATGTCGCTTAGTCCGGTAGCCGAGAGGTTTGCAAAACTGAGGAACAATAATTCGAGAAACGTATTCGGTTGGCTTTGATCCATTGCGTTGATGAAACTGTTGGGGAATACATTTTGACAGGCGAGATACAGATACGCAAAACCCCAAGCCAGCACAGTGAATGTGGCGGCGGCGGCAAACATCTCGTCTGTGGTCACGTTGTTATCTTCCATCATGTAGGCGATCAAACTACTGGCTGTGTAGAAATATAAGATCGCTTCGATGATAGAAGCGCCGATCAACAAAGCGTTGTTGTGAGAAAATTCTGAAATGATGGATAACGAAAGCGCCAAGATGGCAAGCGTCCAAGCGATCCAATTTTCTGCGGGACTGCGATTCACCACCCAAACTGCCAACGCTAACACTAATACGCCTGCAATGCCAATGATGGTTCTGCCCGATGGAAGCTCCTCAAAACCCGCGTACAAAACCAAACTGAAGATTTGCGCAGCCAGTAGAAATGCAGAAGGGTGTAAAGAGAGTATCTTTTTTGAGTTTATCTGTTTGAGCATCAGAAAGCCGCCGTGTTCGTTTTGTTGATTTCGGTTAATTTTACTTCACCGGAGGTAAACTTTTCACTAAACTTTGCGTCTATGCACAGGAGGAAAAATCCATGCCCAGGAAAATTCTAGCAGTTTTAGCCCACCCAGATGATGAAACATTTGGCTTGGGTGGCACATTAGCTCTGTATCAACAAAAAGGTGTTGAAACGTATTACGTCTGCGCCACGCGCGGCGAGGTGGGTTCGGCGGACGAAGAATTCATGAAAGGCTTCAAAGACACCGCCGAAATGCGCACCGATGAACTCATGCGCGCCGCAAAAATTTTAGGTCTGAAAGAAGTTTTCTTTCTAGGTTACCGCGATTCAGGAATGCCCGGCTCGGAAGATAACAAACATCCCAACGCGCAAGTTGCGCATTCGATTGACGAAGTGGCGGGGCGAGTCGTCAAATACATCCGCGAACTCAAGCCCGAAGTGGTCATCACATTCGACCCCATCGGCGGATATAAACATCCTGATCACATCCACATCCAACGCGCGACCACGCTCGCCTTCGAAAAAGCGAACGACGCCTTGTTTCACCCCGAGTCTGGCTCGCCGTTCAAACCGCGCGCGTTGTATTATCACGTCTTCCCTAAATGGCTCCTCAAATGGTCGGTGCGATTACTGCCATTGTTTGGAAAAGACCCCCATAAATGGGGACGCAACAAAGATATTGACCTGACGGAGTTGATCGTTGATTTCCCCGTTCACGCTCGGATCAATATCGCATCTGTGGCGGATATCAAGCGTGAAGCAAGCGAGCAGCACGCCTCACAAGGCGGACGACAAATGCGCCGCGGATTGTTCGGTTTACTTTCACGAATCTTCGGCGAACATGATGATTACATGCGGGCGCATCCTCCTGTGGAGGGGAAGTTTCGCGTAAAAAACGATCTGTTTGAACTGTAAAAGAGAGTTTCTTCTGCTGATCGGCGGCTGGAACATTTCCAGCCGCTTTTTCGTTCCACGAAAGGCGTATGAAGCCGTGTTAGAATCGATTTAATCTCATGACTGAAACAACCATTGAAAAACAACCCGCGCGAAAGTTCGACCTCCCTCGCTTGGTAACCATGTTGTTGCGTCCGAGTGAAGCGTTCTCGCCCATGGCTTCAGATCGGCAAGGCTCCTGGTTGACTCCGATGCTGGTCTTGTCCATTTCCTCGATCCTGGTTGTGATCGTCGTGGGCTACCTCAAAACACAAGCCTCGCTGACTGGCGTGGTTGAGTTCCCGCCCGATTGGGAGTTTTGGTCCCCGGAGATGCAGGAGAGTTATCTTCAAGCCCAACAGACATCGCAGGGACCTCTAGTGAATTACGTTCTGCCAGTGGTCGGCGCGTTGATCTCGCTCTGGCTTGGCTGGGTGATCTTCGCGGGCATCATGCGGTTGGTTTCGACATTGCTCGGCGGACGCGGCTCGACGCAAAGCGCGCTGAACATCGTTGCCTGGGCGAGCGCTCCGTTCATTGTTCGCGATGTGTTGCGCGCATTCTTTATGTTGATCGCCGGGCACGAGATCGCCAGCCCCGGACTTTCGGGATTTGTTCAGCAGGGTTTCATGTATCACTTTCTGTCGCGAACCGATATTTTCTTCTTTTGGAATATCGCTTTGTTGGGCATCGGCTTCTCGGTCGTGGATGGATTACCAAAGACCAAAGCGTTGATCGGCGTGATCGTAGTCGTGTTGATCCTGATCGCCATTCAATCGGGTTTTGGCGCGGCGATCGCAAATTTTGGGTAGCATGGGCAAGCCGTTCATTCGCATCGTCGGGTTGAAAAAACACTTCGAGATGGGCGGGCAGATCGTCCGCGCATTGGATGGGGTGGATGTGCAGATCGAAGAGGGGACGTTCACCGTTGTGATGGGTCCCTCAGGATCGGGGAAGAGCACGCTTCTTTACCTCCTGGGAGGGCTGGATCGCCCAACTTCAGGCGAGATCGCCATTGAGGACGAGCGCCTCGATCAAATGGATGAGAACGCGCTGGCATTGTTCCGCCGCCGTGTCATGGGATTCGTCTTTCAATCATTTAATTTGGTGACGAGCATGACCGCGTTAGAGAACGTCGCTTTCCCGATGCAATTCGCGGGTGTCGCCGCGTCGCTGAGGCGGGAGCGGGCGCTGGGGTTGCTGAATCAGGTTGGGCTGGGGAATCGAGCCGATCACCGTCCCTCGGAGCTTTCCGGCGGACAACAGCAGAGAGTCGCCATCGCGCGCGCGTTGGTGAACGATCCGAAATTGATCCTTGCCGACGAGCCGACCGGCAATCTCGATACCACCAGCGGAAGCGCCATCATGCACGTGCTGTCGGATCTGCACAAGGCTGGGCGCACGGTATTGGTGGTGACGCACGACCCGCGCATGACGCGCTTTGCCACGCACAAGATCCATTTACTCGATGGGCATATCGTCAGCGAAGCGGAATACGAAGCCGCCGCGCTGGAAGCCATGAGCGTTGTTGAGTAAGTTGTAGAGTGTTAGGAGAATATGAAACCAAGAACTTTTCGATCCCTTTCTGTTTCGTTATTGATCGCGCTATTGCTTTCATTGATGCCTGCGACCGTATATGCCTCGCATAACATTACTTCGGTTGTGCCGAACACGATCGTAAATGATGTGGCGAACATCATCACGATCAATGGAGTTGGGTTTTCACTCGGCGCACCGGTTGTATTACTCAACGGAGCCGCATTGTCTACGACCGTTGTCAATGATTCTGTTTTGACTGCCACTGTTCCCGCCGGCACTGCGGCGAGTGTGTATGATGTGATTGTGTCGAATGGCGTGCTTGGTGATGCAGATGCTGTTTGCGGAGGGTGTCTCACAGTCCTTGCTCCGACTCCAATCCCTCCGCCCACCGCGCCTCTTCCATTTGTCCGCCCGCAGATGGTGGTAAGCGCCACCACAACAAAAGGAAGCGTGCAAACCAATAGCGAATTCAAGTTGCACTTGAATCTCGATAACGCCGGTTCAGCGGCGGCATACAGCGTGCAAGCGGTTCTTTCGTCAACCGATTTGGTTCCGCTGAAAAATGGCGGAGTGACTGTATTGGGCACTGTGGGGTCGGGGAGCAATGTGGGATTTGCGCAACCATTCCTTGTGAGCGGACAAATTTACGGACAAAAGATCGTCGTCGTTGATCTCACGCTCACTTATTATGACAGTTCAGGCGCTTCGTATTCAGATAAATTCACGCTCTCGATCACAGCAAGCGGCGGAGTCTCCAGCGGGGTTGCCGCGGCAACCTCAACTCCCACTGGGGTGAAAAGTTCGCAACTTGTGATCACCGGCTACTCAACCGACATCGACCCACTTCAACCCGGCGAACAATTTGCCCTCAAGTTGAATGTGCAAAACGTGGGGAATGCCAAAGCCCAACGCATCACCATGATCGTGGGCGGCGGGTCAGGCGGAACATCGGGAGGAACACCGCAACCTGGCGGAGTCTCAGGCGGCGGAGGAGATTTCGCAAACTTCGCACCGGTCGGTGCGTCGAATGTGCAATCCTTGGGCGACCTCGGCGCGGGCGGAGCCATTGAGGCGATTCAAAGCCTCATCGTCAACGTGTCCACAAACCCGGGCGCATACCCGATGAAAATCTCGTTCTCGTATCTCAACGATAAGAACGAAGTTGTCAACGATGAACAGGTGATCACCTTGCTTGTTCACAGCCTGCCGAACCTGGATGTAAGTTTTTACCAGCCGCCGGGCGTGTTGTTCACCGGTCAACCCGGACCTTTGCCGATCCAGATCGTCAACGTGGGCAGGCGCTCTGCAGTGATCGGAAATGTAAAGATCGAATCGGATTCCGGTTTCCTCGAAGGCAACACGGGACTCGTCGGTTCGCTCGACGTGGGAGCGTTCTTCACCATCGACGCGTTGTTCACGCCCGAGCAGGCAGGGACGATCCCGCTCACCGTCACCATCGAATACGTGGACGATTTCAACAAGCCGCGAACGATCGTCAAGACCCTCGAAGTTGAAGTGGAGGAGATGGTCATCGAAGAGCCCACGGTTGACCCGAACGGCGGAGGATTCGAAGAGCCGGTCACTGAAACGTTCTGGCAGAAGGTTAAACGATTCATCCTCGGTCTCCTCGGTTTGGATAGTTCTCCGCCGTCTGATACAGAATCGTTTCCGCTTGAAGAGGGCGTAGTGATCGAAGAAGCCGTTCCCGCTGGCGGGGGCGGAGGCAAGGGCGGTCCGTGAATTTTCTCGACCTGCTTCGGCTTGTTGTCGGCAATTTGAGTCGCCGCAAAGCGCGCGTCGCGTTGACCGCTGTAGGCGTGGTCATCGGCACCGCGGCTGTGGTGATCCTTGTTTCGCTGGCGATCGGTTTACAGCAGACGGCTACCGACCAGCTGTACGGCATCGGCGATCTAACGCAGATCCAGGTGAGTCCCTCGTATGGCGGTGAAGGCATCTTCATTGAAGCAGGCGGAGGCGGGGGAGGAGGCGTTGGCTTTCCCGCATCCGACGAAGTTAAACTGTTGACCAACTCAGTGCTGGAGGAATTCCGCGCCATCCCCGGCGTCGAGTCGGTCATTCCGCGCGAGTATATGATGTCTGGCGCCGTGATGAAATTTCAAAAGATGGAATCGTACGTCAACATCATCGGTATTGGCACGGACGATGTGGCTGACTTGGGTGATGAAGCCGAACAAGGCACAACAGAATTAGGTCGCGGGAGAATCGTGATCGGAATCACCGTCCCGCAGAGTTTTTACGATCCGAATATGAGACCCGGGCAGGAGACTCCGCCTCCGCCTGAACTGTTCGACCAGCAAGTGCAGTTGATCGTTTTCAAGTACGACGCGAACGGGAATGAGATCCGCAAGAATATTACTTTGCGCGTGACGGGTGTGCTCAAAGAAACGCGCGGCGAATCCGATTTTACGGTGTACATGCCGCTCGAACAGGTGAAGCAACTCAACGAGTGGTCGCAGAACCGCCGCTTCAACTACAACCAAGACGGCTATGGCATGGTCATCGTCAAGGTCGGCGATGTGGATAAGGTGATCGAGATCGCCGATCAGATCACCGCGATGGGTTTTCAAGCGTTCACGCCGCAATCGTTTCTCGAAGGCATCAATAACTTCTTCATTGTTCTTCAGGTCATCTTCGGCGGCATCGGCGCGATCGCTTTGCTTGTCGCGGCGATCGGGATCGCGAATACCATGGCGATGTCTATTCTCGAACGCACGCGCGAGATCGGTTTGATGAAAGCCGTCGGCGCGACGAACCGCGATGTGCTTGCGATCTTTTTGGGCGAAGCGGCGGGAATCGGTTTTCTTGGCGGGCTGGGCGGCGTGATCGTCGGTTGGCTTGCGTCGCAAGGGATCAACGTGCTTGCGACCGTGTATCTTGCCAATCAAGCCAGCGAGCAGGGAGGCGCGCCGCTGAACATTGCGGTGTCTACTCCGCTTTGGTTACCCATCTTCGCGCTCGTATTTTCGACATTGGTTGGGATGTTCTCCGGGCTGTACCCAGCGTTACGCGCCGCGACGATGATCCCCGTGCTGGCGCTCAAGTACGAATAACGCTTCACTCGACCTTATATCTGGTTTACCCTTCCCAAAATTCCCCACTTCCGACGCTTGACAAAATAGAACATGGGTTCTAGAATCGCGTCAACCAAAAAAGGAGAGTAACCATGTCCAAACGAAATATTGTCCACGTGGAAATTTCCGCCGCCGATCAAACTACTGCTGGAACGTTCTATCGGGAGTTGTTCGGGTGGAAGATCACCTCAATACCTGAAATGAATTACACCATGTGGGAATCTAGCGACGCCGTATCCAGCGGCGGATTTCCTGCTGTTTCGGAAGAATTCCCAGCAGGACAGGTGATTGTGTATATTGATAGCGACGATATCGAAGCCGATCTGAAGAAAGTGGAAAAACTCGGCGGCAAAGTTGTGCGCGCTAAAGAGGAGATTCCCGGCTTTGGCTGGTTTGGCATTTTTCGGGATCCAACGGGAAATATGCTGGCGTTGTACACCAGCAATAATCCGCGCTGAGAGATAATCCATCAATGATAAGGTGGACATCCTTGAAAACAAGACAGACACCCGTCGTTATAGGGTGTCTGTCTTGTTTAGATCCTGCTTTACGGGTTCAGTTCGATTTTCTCCGCAATTTGGGATGTACGCCTGAGAAATTCTTGCCTTTTCTACGACAACAACACCTGCCCGCAATACTCGCACTTATCCATGCCGAGTTCGAGGGTGCCGCCGCAGTTGGGGCATTGGATCGTCTCCACTTTGATGGGGAAGCCCGCAGTTTTGAATGCGGCTTCGTTGTCCGCGAGATCGCCGCGCAGACGTTTCAACCGCGCGAGATACGCGTCGCCTGTCACCTCGCCCGATTTGCGCAATCGTTCCACATCCGCAATGGACTCTTTCAACATGCGGCGTTCGGCTTCCAGCGATTCTTTGCTTTTATCTTGGAAAGACACTTTCAACTCAGGCTTCTTCGGAATGGACGCAAGGATCGCCGCGATGATCAGGATGAATGCCGAGACGATCACGCCAACGACCAGCGGCGTATATTGAAAGCCAGGGATCGAATTGAAGTTGACTTTGTTCACTTGCACTTCGCTATAATCCGCGATCACAACATATCGCTCGCCGTTGAGTCTGCCCACGTCAATGCGCGTGATGCCCGTGCTGTGGGTCTCAAGATTATTTCTCGAACCATCGCCAGTGAACACAGCCACAGTTCCGCTGTCGTCGCCGATCACGGCTTCTTCCGCGCCGTCGCCGTCCACGTCAATGCCCGAAATTTCAGTGACCTTGTCCGAGAGCGAGCCTGACCATATTTGATTCACCGCGCCACCGTTGATCGAGAACGCCCACACGCCGCCATCTTTGCCGCCAACAACAAATTCACGCGACGACGGGTCGCCGTTCAATTCCACTTCGCGGATCTCCGAAACCGCCTGTCCCATTCCCTGTGAATAAAGTTGACTCCCATCTGTTGCGGATAACGCGACGAACGCGCCGAACTCGCCGCCTGTGAGGATCTCGCTATTCCCATCGGAGTTGAAGTCGAACGCCCGCATCCTTCGCAGGGACTCCTGATCGGCCTCCCAAACTTTTTGCCCATCTTCATCCAAGACCACGACCGAGCCATCGTGTGCCGCCGCGGCGAGATAAGTTGTGCCGTTGATGAGCGCATCGTCGAGTCCGCGGATCTCCTCGCCGCCAACGGAGTAATTCCACAGCGGTTGACCGCTGAGGCTCAACGATTGGAGTCCGCCGCCAGAATCGCCGAGGACAATTTGAGGTCCCGAGGGGAAGCGGAGAATGGCAACGCGGGCGGGGAGTCCGACGGTCAGGCTCTGAGCTAGCGTCGTCGCTTGTCCGTTGTTGATCACATCAACCGAGTAACCAAAGTCGCCGAGATAAAAGACGACCACGTCTTCGCGGTTATCGCCGTTCACATCGCCAAGAGTCGTTTTCGGATATTGATAATCTTTCGTGAAGAGAACGTTTCCGCTTCCGTCGAAGATAGTCACGTTCTGCGCGTTTTGGATGAAGAGTTCGTCGTTGTCGTCGCCCATCAAGTTGATGACCTTCATGCTTTCGGCGGTGTCGTAACGTTGCGACCAAATTTGCGACGCGCCGAATTTTTCCGCCTTCGCCAAGCCGCTGAACGAGAACAACGCGGCAACCGCCATGACGAGACAGACTAGGACAAATGCAACCACGAACGGAATAACTTTGCGAGTATTCATTTTGCCTCTTCCAAGCCCGTCATTGCGAGTGGCGCTGAAAGCGCCACGAAGCAATCTCCGTGAAGATCGGGCTTTGCTAGACGTGTTGGAGATTGCTTCGTCGGGCAAAGCCCTCCTCGCAATGACGGAATTTTATATTTAATTACTTTGCGACTCATTTATGCCGCCTTTCTTTGCAGGAGGGTGTAAGCAGACTTGAGGACTTGCAGGATGTTTTCATGTTCCACTTCTTCAAACGGTGAATTGGCGACGAACGAGACCATGCCGCCTTCGGTGCTTAATTGACTGATGGTGAACTTGCCGATGTTCAGCCCTTGCTTGAACTCGGCGCTGGTCTTGGCAATTTTATACACTTCGGGGTTCGGCACAATGCGGACTTTCAGATCGTGCGCCGTGCCTTTGAATTTTTCGGGCTTGCTCTTCATCTTTCCGCTGATGCGACTGCGCTTCCAATACGATTTCCGCTTCTTCGATTTTTGAATCCCTGAAACGCGGAGGATGCTCCCGTCATACAGTTTTGCTTTCAGTGCAAGCCACTCGTCACGGAAGTATTCAGTTGTGCGCCCTTGCGCGTCATTGGCTGAACGCGCAACTTTAGTGGGGAGCAGGGAACCTGTCAGGTCGAGATGGCCCAAATAGGTCGAGTCAGGTCTGAGGTCGTCGCGAAGCGTGTAGAGGATGTCGCGCGTCCCGTTGTAGCGAATCGACAAATCGTACGAGTCGCTTTTCCGCAAACCGCGCGCCATCACAATTGCCGCGATCCACAACGCGACTCCGCCGCCCGTGAAGACGAATGAAAAATATCCGAGCAAAAGCAGGATGCCGTCAATGAGCGCCAACCCGACGCCCGCTAAAAAAATGAACATCGGAATCCAGCGCCACTTGTCGCCAGCCTTTTCTGTTTTGTTCACATCGAAGCGGAGCTTGTTCATGCCTTGAATGATGGACGTGGGTTTGTCGGCGAGCGAAATGTACACAGGCAGGAGTTGTTTTTTGCCGAGGGAAGTTGTTTCGGTGACGCGTTTGCGCGCGGTGTTCAATAAATAGAAAAAGACGATTAGAACAACGATGAGTAGAACCCCGCCGCCGCAGACGATTGCTTCCATGAATGCTCCTTTGAAATTCTCCGTTTATAATCTTGCCATGCCTCGCGTACTGTACACCGCGTTCGACATCGTGCCTAGCCCGAAAGGCGCGTCCACACATATTTTGCATAACATTCGCGGTCTGGTCAATGGGCAATTTGACGTACATTTGGTCACGCCGAACGACGGCGTGCTTCCCACCGAAGACACGATCGAGGGCGCGCGAGTCACTCGTATTTCGCAAGACCTCTCGCAAAATTTTCTAGCGCGCGCCACGCATTATGGTAAAGCGGTTCTCAACCATCTCGTGTTGCATCCCGATTACGATATCGTTCACTATCGCAACATCTGGGACGGGCTTTCCATCGCGCAGAACAAAATACGTTTCGGCTACAAAACGCTCTTCGAGGTCAACGGACTTCCCTCTATCGAACTCAAATATCATTATCCTGGAATTGATGCGGATTTGCTGACCAAGATCAAAGAGCAGGAGATTGCGACTCTTCATCTCTCGGATGCGATCGTCTGCCCCTCGAACGTGACGCGCGACTACATCGCCTCGCTCGGACTCCCATTGAAGCTGGTTACAGTCATCCCGAACGGAGTTAGCCCTTCAGATTTCTCCGCCTCGCCATTGCCCAGCCGCGCGGATCGTATTCCCACGTTGTTATATATCGGCACCCTCGCCGATTGGCAGGGACTTGAAGTCGTCGTCAGAGCATTGCCCAAAATACTCGAACAGCGAGCCGTTCGACTCCACATCGTCGGGCGCGGACGTTCGCGGCAGAGAAAATTTTTAGCAAAACAGATCCGCAAATTGGGCATGGAAGAGAGCGTGATCGTCCAGCCTGCGGTGCCGCATCACGAAATCCCCGCGTTGATCGCCAGCGCGGACATTTGCGTCGCGCCACTGGGATTCAATGACCGCAACGTTACGCAAGGCGCGTGTCCGATCAAAGTGTTGGAATACATGGCGGGCGGGCGTCCGTTGTTGGCGTCGAACTTGCCCATCGTCCGCGAACTCGCCCGCGAAGATGTGGACGCGCTGTTGTTTTCCCCGAACGACCCTGAAGATTTTGCAAAACAAGCGCTGTTGTTGCTGAACGATTTTGATCTATCGAAACGGCTGGCAGATTCCGCCTCCGAGCGCGTGTTGACGAAGTTTACGTGGCATGAGTCGCAGAAGAAGTTGTTGAAGGTGTATGGGAAATTGCTGGTATAAAACCTGACAGGTTTTATACGCGTCGTTGCTATCTAAAATCATTGCGCGGACGCGGATCGCGATTAATTGCGGTTTTGCGGAAACCTGTCAGGTTTCTTTGAAGACATTGATCACCTCATCAGGTATCCCCATCGGTTTGCCGCTTTTCGCATCCACAAACACCCAATCCGTTTCACCTTTTACCAGAATCTTCCCATCTGATTTACGGACAAATTCATACTTGCGAAGCGAACGCACGCGGCGGATATTTTCCACCCACGTTCTGATCTCGATCTCTTCGCCAGCGAACGCGGACAGCAGGTATTCGATCTTGTGCTCGCGCACCACCCACGTCGCGCCGATGAGTTGCATAGGGCTCGTCCCGCCGATGGATTCGTAATGTTCGATGGCAATATCCTGCATCCATTGAACATAGCTCACATTGTTGACGTGTCCGTTATCGTCAATAGCCGTTTGAGGGATGGTGATGAATTTTGTGTAAACGGAAGAAATTGGCATGTCCCCAAGTGTACTCGAAACAAAAAGACCTCACAGGTCTATAAGACCTGTGAGGTCTACAATAATTAACTGGTCAGAGTTTTTATCTTGCCGATGAACTCGTCCATGCCGAAAGGTTTAGTGATGTAATCCGTCGCGCCGAGACGTTTGGCTTTCTCCTTGCTTTCGACATCGTCCTTCGCGCTGACAATGACGATCGGTATCGTTGCGAATTTCGGATCGTTGCGAAGCAGTTCGCACAACTCAAAACCCGTCAGGTCGGGCATCATCAAGTCGAGCGTGATCAGATCTGGGTTCACGGAGTTCGCGGTTTCGATGGCTTTCAGGCTGTCATTGACCGTCGTCGGTTGGTGACCCTCCATGCTGACAAGCACTTGCATTAAGTTGGTGATAGTGACGTCGTCGTCAACGATGAGAATTTTAGGCATGTGATTATCTTACCAAGTGATCATTGAATCTGGAAGCCGACAAAGGTATGAGTTCTTTACAAAATCGTTTACGTCTCGCGGTCTTTTTGTGTTTTGATCTCGCCCGCGAGATATGCCTTGATCAACGCTTGCACGCAAACATCATCGAAGTGTGAGCCTGAATCTTTTTGCATTTTATTGAGGACATCTTCTACGTCAAGCGCGCCGCGATACGGACGGTCCGACGTCAGCGCATCGAACACATCGGAGACGGCGACGATTCTTCCGAACAGGGAGATCTGATCGCCTGTAAGATGGTTTGGGTAACCCGTCCCATCCATGTGTTCGTGATGTTCCGCCAGCGCAGGGATTTCATTGCGCAACAAACGCACATTCTTCATGATCTCCGCGCCGATGGCGGGATGCTGTTTCATCGTGTTGGTTTCATCTTCTGTCAAGCGGTCGGGCTTGGTCAGAATTGCGTCGGGGATGCCGATCTTGCCGATGTCGTGGAGCAATGCGCCAATTCGCAGTTGATGGATTATCTCAGCGGGCAGGTTCATCTGCTTTGCGATGGCAACCGAAAATTCGCTGACGCGTTGCGAGTGTCCGTTTGTGTACGGGTCTTTCGCGTCTATCGAGGCGACCATGGCTTGGATCGTGTCGAGGAAGAGTTCGTTCGCGTCGCCGTAAAGTTTGGCGATCTGAAAAACCGTCGCGGCTTGTTTCGCCAGCGTTTGCAAAAGATCGGCGTCCTCTTTGGTGAACATTCCATTCACGCGATTGATGGCTTCAAGTCCGCCGATGATCTGCGGCTGGGCGGACCCGAGCTCCTGTCCGAGTTGAACCGCTTGTGTGATGAGCGGAACGGCGATCAGTGATGTGGGTGTGATTCCCGTGATCGGCTCCGCATCTTTGAAATGCCGAGTATCTTCGTGGACGTTGGGGACGAAGATAATGTCGCCGCTTTCGATTGCCGCGCCGATGATGCCTTGTCCGCGTGGGACGCGCAACACAGGGACTTGCTCCTCGCTCGATGAGATGCGCAAGACGATGTCGTTCTGCTCTTCGTCAATCAGGAACA
>JAEURC010000040.1 GCA_016789025.1 Anaerolineales bacterium | reverse complement strand
TGCAAGTCAAACTATAAGAGGAGTAATAGTTATGAAAGCAAAGTGGTTTCATGTAACAATGATTGCGGCGCTTTTAGTGATCGCAGTCGTCCCTATCGCAAGCGCGGCGCCTCCCGTTCCAGCCGACCCGATGCTCGGCTCTGATGTCGATAACGCGCCGCATCCGCTTGGTGAACGGCAATATGCTGCAACATTGAGGGGCTTGGAAGCGAAGTTCCATGGCAAGGCGGGGGATGGTAGTATTTATTTGGACGGGGGCGAGCATGTTTACCCGTTCTATCGCGACCGCTATGTTGAGTTGGAGCGCGAAGGCGAAGACACGATCTGGACCATTTTGGGGCAGTTCGGTACTCAGATCCACCCCTCCTACGGCGATGTAGCCGGACCTCTTCACAATGAAATTCCCGAGCCTGATCGCTCAGTGGATAACACCACGATCTGGACAGCGGATTTCAGCCAAAGCATGTACGAGAAAATGCTTTTCGATGGTACCCCAGGCGCCAACTCGATGCGCAATTTCTACATCGAGCAGTCGTCCGGCCGGTATGCGGTAAACGGCGAAGTTGAAGACTGGGTCACAGTGCCTTATAACGAGGCTCGCTACGGCGCAAATTATTGCGGAAGCATTGTCTGCGCTACAACCTGGCTTTTCATTCGCGATTCCGCCTCAACCTGGTATAACAACCAGATTGCCGCTGGCAAAACCCCCGTGGAGATCGATGCTTACCTGAGCCAATTCGATGTGTGGGATCGCTATGATTACGATGGCGATGCCAACTTCAACGAACCAGACGGTTATATCGACCACTTCCAGGCTGTTCACGCCGGCGAAGGCGAGGAGACCGGTGGCGGCGCGCAAGGCACCAATGCTATTTGGAGCCATCGCTGGTACGCCTTCTATACCCTTCAGGGAAGCGCAGGACCTGCGTTTAATAAATTGGGTGGTCTTCAAGTTGGCGGATCCAGTTACTGGATCGGCGACTACACGGTCGAGCCTGAGAACGGCGGCGTAGGCGTATTTGCTCACGAGTTTGCGCATGATTTGGGCCTTCCCGATCTTTACGATACATCCGGTAACACCGGCGGCGCTGAGAACTCCACGGGCTTCTGGACCCTCATGTCCAGCGGTTCCTATGGCGCTTCTGGCAAAGCGGCTGACGGTATCGGCACCAAACCGATACACATGAGCGCGTACGAGAAGCTCTACTTGGGATGGTCGAATGCCGCGGTTGTAAACTATGACGAGACAGCTTTCTTGAAGATGGGTCCTGCCGAGTTCAACTCTGCCGATCCGCAACAACTTCTCGTGCTTCTGCCCGATAAGGAAGTGGAAAGCTTCATTGGAGATCCCTACGCTGGAAGCTATTACTATTTCTCCGGAGCTGGGAATGACCTCGACAACAGCATGACTCGCGATGTGACCCTGCCCGCTGGCACTGTGTCTCTTTCTGCGAAAGTGAACTATGACATTGAGATAGATTGGGATTATGCATATCTCACGGTCAACGGCACAAACGTAGCCACTAACCTTTCCACAAACGATGATCCGAATGGTCAGAACTTTGGTGAAGGTATCACCGGCGCGTCTGGCGGATGGGTGGATTTGACCGCCGATCTTTCAGCATATGCCGGTCAGACAGTTACCCTTGGGTTCCGCTATTGGACCGATGTTGCCGTAGCAGGCACAGGCTTCTCGGTGGATGAAATCGCCATTACCGGTCTCTCAGTCGATGGCGGTGAGAGCGATGCGGGTTGGGCGTACAGCGGTTTCTCGCTCACCGATGGTACCGTAACGCAGTTCTACGCCAACTACTACATCGCTGAATACCGCAAGTACATCGGGTATGACAAGTCTCTCAAGACGGGCCCATACAACTTCGGTTTCCTCAACGATCCGAACAAGGGAAATTGGGTTGAACACTACCCGTATCAAGACGGCTTGTTAATCTGGTACCTCGACTATTCCTTCGCGGATAACAACGTCGGCGACTACTGCTCTGCCGGCACATGCGGTGGTTTCTACTTGCCAATCGACGCGCATTCCAAGATGATGCTCCGCCCCGATGGAACGTCATGGCGTCCGCGTGTTCAGTCATTTGACTCGACATTTGGCGTCAACCGTGTTGACCGGATTTGTTTGAACGTCAACTCCGTCAAGAAGTGCTATGGCGGCTATCCGGGTAATTCCCGCTTCGACGATACGTTGGGGTATTGGGAAGCGCCCAATCCTGCCATTGGCAACAACGGCTGGTCGAGCGTTCCGTTGCCCGGTGTTGGCGTTACCATCACGGTTGTAAGTGAATGGAACGGCTGGGCGTACGTGCTCGTCGCGCCAAAGTAAGATAACGGTAAGATCAGATTTAAAGATTGCGCCCCGAATGAATTCATTCGGGGCGCAATTTCTTAATCAGCCTGATGTGCTCACGGGATCGGTACGCCGATGTTGGGTCCGGTGGTTGGTCCCATTGGCAAACCTTCTTCTTGATCTATGGTGGGACAGAGCACAAAATTGCCGTTTAGGTCGGCGTGATAAGTATATTCCTGCCCGTTTGCTGATAAATCGATTCGGTAACCGGGCACCTGCCCCTGTGCATAGATTTTTCCGGGCGCGGGGCATCCCAACGCAGAATTGAGCCAGGTCATTGCTTGAGCGTTCACAAGCTCAACCTGCTCAACCGTGATTCCCAAAGAGCGGGCAAGGTCGTCTTTAGCGATGCTGATAAATTTCTCTACCGGCGCGTTAGAAAAGTCGATGTTTTCTTGAGGAGTTGGCTGGGGAAGGATATTATCCGGAGTTGAAGCAATCTCTTGAGTCGGAACAGGTTGCGGCTCTTGGGGCGCATCTAAGACTGGTTCGCTAGCGCTCCCTCCTCCGCAACCTACCAACAAGAATAAGTTTACGATCAAGAATGGGATCCAAGTGTATTTCATGATACTGACTCCTTAATTAGTGTGATTCGCTTGAAAGATCACCAAAAGATCAATTAAGCGACGTCTTGCCAGGCGAGAAGGTTCCCCGAATTGTAGTACGGAAATTCACCCTGATTTAGCGAGACAGGCGTTCTCGTTTCCAGCGTCACTGTGCGACCATGTTCCTCTTATTGCAACGTGTATAATCTGTTCATCCCAACCTCGGAGAGAACTTGTGCGAAACATCTTCCAAAGAGCCGCTTTACTGCTGATATTCCTTCTAAATGCCTGTGGAGGAAATGAACCATCCGTTACATCCACACCTCTGCCGTCAGAAACACCGGTCATTCCGCCGACCCTTACCGCAACACCGACAATTCCATTGGCGGTGCTTATCTTGCCGGCGAATCTTGACCCTGAAACATCGAACCTCTACCAAACTACAGTCTATGACCTTACACAGAGTTCAGGGTATCGCTTCCAGGTGCGGGATTCCATCACCGAGGCAGATCTAACGGAGCCAGGGCTAAAGATCGTGATTGTGCTTCCTCCTGATCCCGGTATTGCGGCTTTAGCCGCCAGCGCGCCACACGTGCAATTCCTTTCGATCAATATCCCGGGCATCCAGCCCGGGGGCAACGTCAGCGTGTTAGGGGGTGAGGGCCAGGCTGGCATCGCCGCCTTCCTGGCTGGTTATACTGCCGCGCTCCTCACCGAAGATTATCGCATCGGCATGATCTTACCCAAAGGGAACGCCGACGCGCAACAAGCCTCAACTGCTTTTCGTAACGGCATGGCATTTCATTGCGGATTATGCCGCCCGATCTTCTTCCCCTCGTTCTGCCTCGTGGAAAACCTGCAATCGTGTTACCCCCAATATGTTGAAATCCCGACGGATGAAGATCCCGCTCGCTACGGACCATACGCCGATTACCTTATCCTCCAACGAGAAGTGGACACGCTTTTCGTTTACCCGGACGTGGCAGACCCAGACCTGCTAACATACATCGGCACGACCGGGGCGCTTCTCATCGGCACATCCACTCCCGAAGAACGCCCTGGCGGCTGGGTGATGACGATTCAGCCGGATGTGATTAAAGCTATTCAAAATGCCTGGCCTCAACTTGTAGCGGGACAGGGAGGCATCACGGTTCAATCCCCCTTGGGGCTGAGTGACGTGGACCCCGGCCTGCTCAGCCCCGGTAAGCAGAAGGATGTGCAGGAAATGCTCGATAAACTTCAACAAGGGTTGATCAACATCAACAATCCGTGATTGAATCCAACACTCCCGTGAACATTCACGGGAGTGTTGGACTTAGAAGGAGGAGGGAGAGAAACGCCAGGCGAAATACCTGTTTATCCTGAAGGATAGCGTACTAACGAGCTTGAGCAAGCCATGCCATGGCTTTGATGACCAGCACAGCCGGGTTTACCGGTTTGAGTAGGTATTCATCCGCCGCCGACTCGTTGGCTTCGATCGCCAATTGGGCAGTATTTGCCGAAACAAGCATGATGATGGGACCGCGGCTGGCTTTCCGCAACTCGCCGATCAGTTCCATGCGCTCATCCCGCGTCAGTTGGATATCCACCAACACGAGGGACGGGGCAACCAGACGGGCGGCTTGAATCGCATATCGCGGGCTTGATTCGCTGAGCACAATACAATTCCGCTGGCTGAAGAGGGCATCCCATGCCGCAACCGAATTTGGTTGGTCGGAAACGATCAATACGGTATGGAGAGGAATTGTATTTGTGTCGGTTTTCCAGGCTACCATTTAGCTTTGCCTTTCTAGTATCTTGACGGGATTCCAAGCGGCGTGTTACACTCGCGCAGATCAAATTTTCAAGAAAGGAGGCGCGACCCATGTTCTTCAGCAAGTTCACTGTTGGTCAATCGAAATTCACCCAACCTGGGACCGCGCCTGCAACTCGTTAGGATACGATACGTTTTGCGTATTCAACAGCCACGGCGCCCCCGTGGCTGTTTTTATTGTACCTTACCCCTGCCATCTCCCAGCGGGAGAGGGCAGGGGTAAGGGAGGAGTCGATCTATGTCTGGTATTGCCGCACAACTATTTGAAGGAAAAGATATTCGCTTCGGTCCCATTGATTTCGAGAAGGACCCGGAGATCGAATCCAAGTGGACGCACGACGCTTCGTTCTTGCGTTTATACGATCCCGAGCCGGCGCGTCCGATGTCGGCGGCGATCGTGAAGAAGCGTTATGAAAAACTCGAGAAGGACATGGAGGACGATAAGGATTTCTATCACTTCATGATCCGCGCAAGGGAGGATGACCGCTTGATGGGGAAGGCGATGATCCACCGCATCGAATGGACGAATGGGAACTGCGCCATCCGCCTCGGCATTGGCTCGCCCGATGACCGCCGCAAAGGATTCGGCGCGCAAGCGGCGCACATGCTCCTCCGCTTTGCGTTTTCGGAGTTGAACATGTTCCGCGTTTCGGCGTACATCCCGGAGTACAACGAGGGCGGGCTGGCGTTGGCGAAAAAGTTCGGTTTTGTGGAAGAGGTGCGCCGACGAAAGTCCATGGAACGCGATGCGCGCCGCTGGGATCTAATCGTTTTCGGCTTGTTGAAGGATGAATGGGCGAATCAGGCATCCCCGTAGAAAGACGCGAGAGCGTCCCATAGCGAATCGAGGAAAAGATGAACGATCTATTTCGCGGGCAACTTGTCCGCTTGACATCGGAAGAGCCCGAGTCGCGTTCGAAGGTCCAATCGAATTGGCAGCGCGATTCGGAATTTCACCGGCTGGCTGACGCCGCCCCGGCGGAGATGTATTCGGCGCACAAAGTAAAAGAGTGGATCGAGAAAGCCACCGAAGGCGGCTTTAACCCCTCGCGATATTTCTTTTCGATCCGCGCGCTGGAAGACGATAAGCTCATCGGGTTTATCAGTTTATGGTACGACCTGATCCACCGCGAGGTGTGGGTGGGCATCGGCATTGGCGAGCGCGAGTATTGGGGCAGGGGCTTTGGCACAGAGGCGATGAAGTTGGGTGTGCGTTATGCGTTCATGGAGTTGGGCGCGCAGCGCATCTCTCTCGGCTTGCATGAATATAATCCGCGCGCGTTGAAGGCGTATGAAAAAGCAGGCTTTCGCTTGGAGGGTCGCACGCGCGGAGATACCCTGCGTGAAGGAAAACACACCGACGGCTTGTGGATGGGCATCCTGCGCGACGAATGGCTGGCGATGCAGAAGGCGGACGAATGAACGATCTTCTCGTTGGAAAACTTGTGCGCCTCGCGGCGTACGACCCCGAAGAGATGGGCAAAGCCTTTTCGCGTTGGTCGCGCGATTCGGAATATTGGCGGTTGATGGATACCAGCCCCGCTCACATGCCTTCAGCGCAAGGCACGACCAAATTTTTTGAGAAAGAAATAGATAAGCTTGACACGAGTCTCTATTTCTTCGGCGTGCGGCGTTTGGAAGACAATGCGCTGATCGGCGAAATGATCTTGCATGTGGTCAACTGGGCGGGCGGAGACGCCTTCGTCGGTTTGACCATCGGCGAGCGCGAGAATTGGGGCAAGGGCTATGGCACAGAGATGATGCATCTGTTGTTGCAATACGCTTTTCTCGAGGTCAACCTGCGCCGGGTCACGCTGACGGTGTTCGAGTACAACCCGCGCGCGATCCGCTCTTATGAAAAAGCGGGCTTCCGCCACGAAGGGCGAATGCGAAAATTTTTGAACAAGGAAGGCAGGCGCTGGGATATGTTGTTTATGGGCGTCTTGCGCGAAGAATGGATGGGTCTCGATACAGCGGCGGTAGTCGAGTGATCTCGTAGAGATGTATCGATGCCCGCCGCCTACTCGACCACCTTATTGGAATGAATATTGGAGGCAATATGGCAACAAAACTACAAACTAATGAAACGTTTCTTGATCCAACGATCAGCCTGCGTTTTGCAAACTGGGACGATCTCTCCGCTGTTACACAGCTCGTCTATGATGTGTGCGAAGCGGACGGCGATACAACCGTCGCTGTGACTGAGGAAGAGATGGCGCTCGAATGGAAAACGCCCGGCTTCAACATTGAAACAGACGGTATCGTCGCCGTCACACAGGATGGACGCATCGTGGGCTTTGAAGAGTTTGCGAATGAACACGAACATTCGAAACTCCGCACGGACGGATATGTCCACCCGCAGTTCAAGGGATTGGGAATCGCCACGTCCATGATGCAAGCCGTCGAAGAACGAGCCCGCAAAGAGATCGCGCTGGCTGAAGCGGATGTCCGCGTGTATCTGCAAAGCACATTGGATAACCACGATGAAAGCGGAAAAAGCGTGCACGAAAACGAAGGGTACAAGGTCATCCGTTATCACTGGCGGATGCAGGCAGATCTCGATGCGCCTCCGCCTGCTGTGACCTTTCCCAGCGGTATAGAATTGCGTCCCTTTATCAAGGGCGAGCATGATCGCGCGGTTTGGGAAGCGCAGAACGAAGCCTTCCGCGACCATTGGGGAAGCCACGACGTTCCATTTGACCGCTGGGTTCTCCGCAAGTTCAGCCGCTCAGATTTTGACCCGTCGTTGTGGATGATCGCGTGGGACGGCGAAGAGATCGCGGGCTTCTCGCAGAATCGTTATCGCATGGGTATCGGCTGGATCGGCACGCTGGGAGTCCGCCGCCCGTGGCGGAAGAAGGGATTGGGCTACTCGTTGTTGATCCATTCCTTTGGCGAGTTCTATAAACGCGATACCAAAACCATCGGTCTCGGCGTGGATGCGCAAAGTCCGACGGGCGCCACTCGTTTGTATCAAAAAGCGGGCATGCGCACCGCCAGCGAATTTGTCACCTATGAAAAAGAGTTGCGTCCCGGACGTGAACTCGAAGAACATGATGAATAGGAGAATACAATGAACATACTTCTTGAAAAACAAAATATCCTTCCGCTCCCTGCGGGATACACCGCGCGCGGCGGAAGCATTGACGATTACAAGATCGCCTTTGATCTGTTGAACATCCACTCGCAGTATATGAATGGATGCAACGATTTGAACGACCCTGAATTGCTCCGCCTCGACTGGCTGAACGAAGGCTTCAACCTCGAAACCGATCTGCGGATGATCTTTGACGAGCAGGGAACACTTGTCGCGTTCATTGAATGTTGGATGACGCAACAACCGCCCGTCCACCCATGGATCTTTGGGATCGTGCATCCCGAACATTGGGGCAAAGGGATTGGAAGCCATATTAACTCATGGGCTGAGGATCATGCGCGTATCGCATTAGAAAAATGCGCGCCCGATCTGCGAGTTGCTCCGCGCACGGGCACAGAAGCGCATAATGAAACAGGTGTTGCGCTCATGGAGGGACTCGGATGGAAACACATCCGCTCCTTCTATCGCATGGTCGCCGATCTGGATTCCCAGCCTGAGGCGCCAGCGCTCCCCGATGGGATCATCATCCGCCCGTTCGATCCTGAAACGGAAATGGAAGAAGTCTACCGGACGTTTGTGGACACATTCAACGATCACTTTGGTTTCATCGAACAGCCGTTTGACAAAGGCTTCGCCGAATACAAACACAACATGGTCGAAGAACCCGGCTACACCCCGGAGATGTGGTTTGTGGCAATGGACGGAGACAAAATGGCGGGCATCTGCATTTGCCGCCGCGAAGACACCGAAGATTCCGAATCGGGCTGGGTGGGTGAGTTGGGCGTGCGTCGCGCCTATCGCAAACGCGGGCTGGGTCTTGCGTTGCTCAAACATGCCTTTGCCGCGTTTTACGCCGATGGCAAAAAATGCGCAGGTCTCGGCGTGGATGCGAGCAGTCTCACCGGCGCGTTGAAGTTGTATGAAAGCGCGGGCATGAGAGTCCGGCGGCAGTTCAACCAGTATGAAAAAGAATTCCGCCCGGGCAAGGAATTGGCTGTAGAATCGTTATAGGCTATACTCAACACAACATAAAACCTGACAGGTTTACAAAACCTGTCAGGTTTATGAATAGCCAAAGGAGATACCATGAACATCAAATGTTCGTTTTGCCAAACGCCCTACACCCTCAGCCGCATGGAAATGCTCGATGCCTTGCAGGAAATGGACGCGCATAAACTGACTCACTACGACGCGCACTGTCCGCGCTGCCGGCGCGCCACACGCGTGGAGCGCAAACGCATGGAGATGTTCTTCCCGAACTGGCGCGAGGCGTTGAAACAATTCGAGGCGGAGATGAAGGCTCACCCGCAACATGAAGCGCCTCTCCCTAAGCCTGAGCCCTTCGATCAAACTCAGGGCAAGGCTGTTGCAGTTGCCCCGGCGGAGTCCAAGCCTGCGGCGGAGCCAGTCAAAGAGAAATCTGCGGTGAAGGCAAAGGCTCCCGCAAAGTCAAAAACCAAACCATCCGCGAAAAAGAAGAAATGACCATCCGCGCTGTGTTTTTCGACCTCGGCGGAGTCATCGTCCGCACCGAACATCAGGCTCCGCGACAAAGGCTCGCGGAGCAATTTGGCATGGACTATGAAGACATCGAAAAAGTTGTCTTCGGCAGTCCTTCGGCGGCGCGCGCTTCGGTGGGAGAGATCACCGAAGTGGAACATTGGCAGAACGTGATGAAAGCGCTCAAACTGCCAGCCAGTGACATTGCGCGCGTGCGGGAGGAGTTCTTCGGCGGCGACATCATCGATCGCGACCTGCTGGAGTTTATGCGCTCGCTCAAGCCGAAGCGGAAAATGGGAGCCATCTCAAACGCGTGGGACGGTTTGCGCGCCTACATGGAGCGCGAAAAATTTGCCGATGTATTCGATTCCATTGTTATCTCAGCGGAGGTCAAAGTGGCGAAGCCAGCCGAGAAGATCTATCGCATCGCATTGGACCAACTGCAAGTCAAGCCGAAAGAAGCGGTGTTCGTGGACGATATGCCTGAAAACATCGAAGCGTGTGAAAAACTCGGCATGAAGGGAATCCGATTCACGAATCCCGAATCCGCGCTAAAACAACTCAAAACCATGCTCTAGCTCAACAGTCAACGGTTATCAGCCTCCAGTCTCTAGTCTCCACATCCTCCACTTTCTATTCTCCTCCCTTGCCCCGCCTCTCCCCATCCCGCGTTTATCTCTTTATCGAATTTGCCGCCTCCGCGTGCTTCTCGATGATGTTCGTTGTCACCTCATTGTACGAAGCGACAGTGGCAGGACTCACACCTGTTCAATTAATTCTTGTCGGCACCGCGCTTGAAATTTCCGCATTCATTTTTGAAGTGCCAACAGGCATCGTCGCAGACGTGTATTCGCGCAGGCTTTCGATCATCATCGGCTATATATTGATGGGCGTTGGCTTTCTCGTGGAAGGACTCTTCCCCGCGTTCATCCCTATCTTGCTCGCGCAAATCGTCTGGGGATTGGGCTATACCTTCACTAGCGGCGCAACGCAGGCATGGATCACCGATGAGATTGGCGAAGACGATGCCAATAAACTGTTCCTGCGAGCCACGCGCGTTGGCTTATACGCGTCGTTGCTCGGCATGGGGCTTGCCGCGCTGGTCGGCGTGAATAATGTTGCCATGCCGATTCTAGTTGGCGCGATTGGCGTGTTGTTGATCGGCGTGATTCTGATCTTTATCATGCCCGAGAAAAATTTTCACCCCACCCCGCGCGAAGACCGCAATACCTGGCAACATATGTGGCATACCTTTCGACAAGGCGCCGATACGGTGCGCTCGAAACCACGGTTGATGAGCATTGTCGGCGTCGGGCTGTTCTACGGAATTTACAGCGAGGGGTTTGACCGTCTGTGGGTAAAACATTTGTTGGATCAATTCAGCCTGCCTATTTTATTTGGAAATAACCAGGTAGGGTTCTTTGCCGTTCTCCGCGCGGCTGGCGCGCTTCTGACCATCCTTGCAGTTCACCTGGTCGAAAAACGAGTCGACTCGACCAACTCCATCGCAATCGGTCGCGCGATGCTTGTGGTCACGGGGCTGATCTCAGTTGCCATGCTGGGATTTGCCCTCTCGCCGTTCCTTCTCCTCAGCCTTGGGCTGTATCTCATCATCGACGCGTTGCGCGACGTTCGCATTCCCTTGCAAACCGCGTGGGTGAATCAAAAACTAGATTCGAAAGTCCGCGCCACGGTTCATTCGATGTTCGGACAGGTGGATGCGATCGGGCAAATGTTGGGAGGACCCGTTGTCGCCGTTATCGCCGCGCTGGGTTCCACCCTCGCTTCACTCGTGACTTCGAGCCTGCTCCTAACCCCCGCGCTTTTCTTCGTCAGCCGCGCCAACTCGAACTCGGCGGAGGATGCGGAGACGATATCCCCTCTCCCTGGGGGAGAGGAAAAGTGACGGTCACTTTCAAAGAGACCGTCACTCCTTTTCTGCCAACCTCACAAGGAACACCCCGTGAATGCCGCCGACGATCGCGCCTGCGATGATTAAGGTCAATGCCATGAGCGCCACCGATTGCCATAACGCGGACATCTTGAACGCCATGTCAATTCCCCAAAAGATGACGGGCATGCCGAACATCCATGCCAGCATGTTGGCGGGAATCCACGCGCCCGCGCGTTTGACCTTGCCGCGCATGACCAGCCACTGAGCGAACGACAGCACCGCGCCGCCAATCGCGCCCATCCCAGCCGCAAGCAGGAGGACGATCCATTGCGGCGGTTCAGCCATTGGGGCGGAGGAAGCGGTCGCTTCGCCCATGTTCATGATCGTGGAAGGGAGGTATCCCAACACATACGCGATCAACGCGCCGACCATGGTTCCGCGCCACCAGGCAAAGCGCTCGACGCTTGGGAACCAGGGTCGCATTGCCCACCATTGCGCCAACCCCACAATCGTAGCTTCGATCGCGCCGCTTGCCACAGCGAATGCGAACGACAACAAAATACTGGTCAGCGTTCCCACGCCATCCAACTGTGAGAAGACAAGACCAGTAATGAGAAACGTCAACCCCAGCCCGACCATTTCACTGAATGCATTCGCCAGTGTCCAGCGCGACCACAATCGATTCTTTGACATGCTTACCTTCCTGAAGAGATTTTGTGTCAATCATACTTACGCCTACAGGTCGTTCGGGTTGCAAGGGGAGGTGTTGCGTGAGCGCCGTCCCGATTTTACTGTGGTGGTTGTTACGAGTTTTTCCAATCCTGCATGTGCTTGATCGTAACAAACTCCAACCCCTGAGATTTTATCTTCGGCACGATGGTTTCAACGATTTGCGCGGCTTTCGAGCCGTGACCATGACCGTCGTGCAAGACGATGATCGAGCCTGCAATGGACGACTCCAGAATTTGTTGAATCGTCCAACTCAGTGGCTGGGTAAAATGCGGCGGGATGCAATTCCACATCACGAGGCGGTAGCCCCACTCGGCGAGCAGGGATTTTGTTTTCGCGGTGAACATTCCATACGGCGGACGGACGTCGCGGATTTCTGTCGGCGCGATTCCGCACGCTTGCGAGATGGATGTTTTCGTTCGTTCCATTTGTTTTTGCAATTCATCTGGCTTCTCAAACGGAAACGGGAGGTGGCGATAGCAATGGATTCCGATCTCGTGTCCGCCCGCGTGGATTCGCCTCACGAGGCTTTGATTCTTTTCGACATCTTTCCCGATCAAAAAGAATGTGGCGTGGATCTCGTGTTTCGCTAGCACATCCAACACCCCAGGCGTGTCGCGCGGATGCGGACCGTCGTCGAAGGTGAGGGCGATCTCGCGGCGGGAAGCGTCTCCGCGCCATAAGATGTCGGGGTGGCGGGATTGCATCCATGCGTAGGCGCGGAGGAGGTGGGGTGTGAGCATTTTGAACCCAGGAGCGCAGACTTCAGTCTGCAAGATTAGCGGACTGAAATCTGCTAGGTTGGCGGACTGAAGTCCGCGTTCCGTATCTCATCCATAAACTGCTTCAAGAATTGCACCATCACTTCATGCCGTTGTTCAGCGATGCGTTTGGCGGTGGCGGTGTTCATCTTGTCTTTGAGCAACAATAATTTTTCGTGGAAGTGATTGATCGTGTCGCTGTTGCTGTTCTTGTATTGCTCGAACGTTTGATGGAGTTGTGGGGAGGAGGTTGGATCATACAACGGACGATTCTTGTAGCCGCCGTAAGCGAACGCGCGGGCGATGCCGATCGCGCCGATGGCGTCGAGTCGGTCGGCGTCTTGGACGATGAAGCCTTCGAGCGAGTCCATGTTGTTTTCGACGCCCGCGCCTTTGTAGGAGATGTGCTTGATGATGCGGCACACCGCGTCAGTGGTGGAGGAGTCGAGGTTCCGCGACTCAAGCCATCCCTTGGCGCGAAGCGGGGTTTCATCTTCCGAAGCGTTGAACTTCCAATCATCCAGATCGTGAAGCAGGGCGGCGAGTTGGACGATGAAGGCATCCGCTTTTTCGCGTTCGCAGATGTGGAGCGCGGTCTGCCAGACGCGATAGATGTGCCACCAATCGTGCCCCGACGAGTCGTCGGAAAATTCCTGCTTGATGTAGTCGGCGGTTTTTTGAATGATCTCTTGCTGGTTCATCGGATCTGCTCGGCGAGGAGGATCGAGGCGATGATCGTGATGAAGGATAGACCCGCGCCCGTGAGTGTGCCAGCCAGCACGGAGACAAGCGCCGCGACGATGTTATTCCAGTTTGATTTTGTGATGAAGCGAATCGCGAGCCGCCACGCGACGATGACCGCGAGGATGTTGCCCACGCCCTGACAGATCAATGAGGTGACGAGCGAAATCGAACCCACGCGTTCGCTGAACCCGTTGAGCGCAACCAGTTGACCGAATGAAAGCATGATGCTGATGATAATGAGCAGAATGAAAGTTATTACGGCAGAGATGATGGCGGGCGTTTTGTTGGGCATGGAGTCTCCGTTACGTTGAGGTTTGCCCGATTATATCTTTTCTTGATTCGATGAGTTTTATTGCGTCTCATTCCCCGCCCGACGATGAACCGTCGGGCTATTCCTACAAAGTCCGCTCAAGCGGACTAGCCGACTTCAGTCGGCTTCGTATGTGTAGCACGGGATTTAAATCCCGTGCGGGTGAGCAGGGTTGGATGTGTTGCGCATGATTAAAATCCCTGCGTGGGCGTTGGGGAAGGATGATTAACCAGGTGGGGTTGTGTTAAACCTTTGGTATATCCAATTGCCCCTACTTGAATTATCGCGGTCCTAAAAACTTATCGCCATTGAAATGAATCATGTGCGAAGGCATTTCAGCAATCCAAACCTCGGTTTCCCATGCAATGTCATTCGCGTATTTTTTGTAGGTGGTGAAATTCAGAAACGCTGTAACATAGACTTTACCAGCCTTGCACTTCCCAAAGAGTTTCTCAAGTTCAATGTGGCGTTTTGGAGAAACTGGACCGTGTGTGGTCACTGCTTCAATTAAGAAGAGCCATTTCTTTTTTGCGTCATGTAAGATCACATCGGGAAATTTGCCATGCGCAGAAATAGGAATCCCAAGTTTGGCAAAAGCGGTTTCATCAAGAATCAAAGTCTTTTTCGCCGTATCGCCCAGGTAAATCAGTTTTGCTCCTGGAGCAAAGCGTGGACCAAATTCATCAATGATGGCTACCTCAAGTTTGTTATGTTTGCCAGGGGATAACTTGTAAATCTTCCCTTCCGCCACTTGCAACGGAATTTTCGTCTGTTCTCTGGATTTTTGATATACGTCGAGCAGGCGACCCTGTTGTTCGATAAAACTACTGGCTTTTGCTTTCCATTTTGCTGAATCATAGGAGCGAATCGCATCCAAAGCCAAGTCTGATAATATGTAATTGGTTAAGCCACTATTGGTTGGGCGTTCGGGATCATCAACGTTTCGGACGACAATACCAGCCTGCTCAAATTGATGGAGGACTTTTCGTCGTACGGTCTCGCGACTGTTTTCGGCATATGCGCGTCCATAAGTTTGCTTAATTTCAATCAAAATATCGTGAACACGCAAACTTTTTCTTGACGCGTTTTTCCATGGCATATCTTCTGATAATTGGGAGAGTGCCAATAACGTTAACGCTGAAATCTCATTTTGTTGTGCGGGAGGTAAACCGATAGTTTCTAAAATATCCTGCGCTTGTTCAATTTTTCCCATAGTGATTCTGGTCTCCTGTATCATCGGAAATTCCTCGGCAAGAAGTTTTGTCTGCCAAAGAGTGGAAAAGATAATTGAATCCATTTGCTCTGGATGAGGTTTTTCAATTTTTCGGACTTTTTCGCCAATATTTCTAATAACTTCCAATGGAGGTAAAGGCAGGGTTCGCAATTCTGCGGCGTTGACTTGGGTATTCCCATTGATGATCCGAAAATAGCGGTCAATGATTGCGCTGTTAAGAATGGCGGAGAGTCCAATCGTTTCGGAAGTTGATAAGGTTCCTTTTTTCTTGAAGATCACGTTCAAATGATTTTCAAAGCCGATTTGTTCAAAGGCGAATTTCTCTCCGATAAGTGGAGCGGAAATGAGACGGCGTTTATCTTCCTTTGCGCTGAAACGACGCAATAAAACATAGTTTCCTTTTGGCACAAGGAGGGATAGGTCATTCAATGAAATTGCTTGTGGTTTGCCCAACTTTTCGAGAGGGTATTCAACTTGATACGGTTTGACATTTTGCATCCAAAGTAAAGGAACGGTTCCATTCCCAGCCTTGACTTGTTCTTTCAGTAATTCTTTTGCGCGAAAAGGAACAACACGTCCCGTCGAAACCTGAAAGCCGTATTTATCAAGAGATCCATCCCATTTATCCACTGCCTCCAGAATTTGCTCGTCAAGAATTCCTGTTGGCAGACGGAAAAACAATAACCCGTCATGGTCGCTCAAGAAATTTTTAAATGAGACCTGGCGGGAGAGAATACTTTGTTCAAAATTCTTTTCGTCTTTTGATGAAGATATATTGACATAGCCCGCCCAATAACGATATTTCTGCGGCTGGGACAGTTTCTCAAAAGAGAAAATCACGTTTTCTTGCAGGACTTCATCGCCTTTGAAAAGATTATCACGAGCTTGAAACAAATGCACCGACCGTGGTGTGACATTCTTGAGCAGATCGCGGCGAAATTCAGAGAAATAAGCGCCAGAGCAAAAACTGCGGGGAACAATGAAAGATGCTTTGCCTTGTGGCGCAAGCAGTTTTGCAGATAACGCCATGAACAAAGTATAAATGTTCGTATGCCCATTCAGTTTTCCATAAACAGCTTTTACCCGCTTGTCATTAACATTGAGCTTGAAATAAGGTGGATTACTAATAATGTGAGTAAATATCTTTTGTTTTGCTTCGTTGGAAGTGAACAAAGGCTGTTGATCGTCTGGTAGACAAGCGAGTACAAAATCTTCCTGGCATATCTGCCAGTTAATTGATATCCCATTCGTTTCTGCCTTCTTACTGACAATCCCCAAAATTTCACGACTAATATCACATAACTCTTTATCCGTTTCGTAGGCGGTAATAGAAATTATGAGCGGACGCTTCTCTTCAATCAACCGTTCAATTACCGCGCAGACCAATACACCAGAACCAATTGCAGGTTCAAGCAGGGACGCACCATCTTGGATTTGCCTTAACTCCCTTGCCATATACCGAGCTACAGCAGGGGGCGTTAGAAATTGCCCATGCTCCCTAAGCGTATTCGCATCCCGCTTTTCAAGAACACGCTTACCTTGTTCGTAACTGTAAGCGACTAAATCTAAAAATTCCATTGACCATATTATAAGCCACTCCTCCAGTCAAATTTTCAACGCTTCCCTTTGCGGTGTTGTTTCCAAGCCAATTCTGCTTTACAATCGGACAACCTATGCAAGCCCTGAACTGTCCCAACTGCGGAGCGGCGATCCCGCAAAAAGCCATCAAAGCCTCAGACTTGGTCTCGTGCGAGTTTTGCGGCACCAGTTTCCGCGTGCCGAAGACCTTCACGCCTGAGCCCGATATGGGAGATCTGATCCTCGGCGCGGACTTCAGTAGCAAGACCATGCCAGGCTGGGAAGTGATCAACGAGGAACTGCTCACGTTCCATAAAGGCAATCCGTCTGAGTTGCGCGGCAGTTATAAACCCCACACCAATACCTATTATGTGTTGAAGAGTTCGGGATTTTTAGACGATTTCGACGCCAGCATCAACATGAAATTCACAGGCGGCGAAGAGAACATCATCCGCGCGGGGTTTTATCTGCGCTTCTCTGATAATGGCGGATATGCGGTGTTGGTCTCGGTCATCGGATCGTATACGATCGGCTATTACAAAAAAGACGAGAAGAACGAACTGAAATGGGAAGACCTGCTCCCGTGGGCGAATCATACCGCCCTGCGAGCGGGCATGAACGAGACGAACCGTCTGCGCGTCCTCTGCGACGGGCGGCAGTTCCGTGTCTACTTGAATGGGGTGCTTGCAACCTCCTTCAAAGACGACCAATTCAAGCGCGGCAAACTCTATCTGGCTGTCGTGCCGACTGAGAAATCAAGTCTTGATATCACCTTCTCCGATCTGCAGTTGAGAGAAGTTTTGAAATAAGAAATCTATTCTTTCCTAATCGTCAAAACCAAAATATTGTATAATGATTTTGACCAAAGGATTGACCATGGAACAAATTACTATTCGAGTCAAAGACAAGAAAAAAGCACAAACCCTTTTGGATTACCTCAAATCACTGGATTTCATCGAAAGCATCTCTGAGAAGGATCTGCCCGCCGATAAGAGATCAAACGCTAGCGCGGAAGCTGATTTCTTTTCCATGGCTGGTTTCTGGGCGGGAAGGAACATAAGCCTTCAATCCATTCGTGAGCAAGCCTGGCCCTATCGCGCATGATCCTCTGCGACACCAATATCCTGATCGAATTCTACAAAGGCAATTCTGAAATTACTCAGGAGTTGAAAGAAATTGGGTTTCTCAATCTAACGATCTCCACAATAACGGCGGGAGAACTTTATTTCGGCGCCAGAGATAAACATGAATTAGGGCAAATCAAAAAGAATTTGTCGCTGTTGAATCAAGTAACGCTTGACGCTGACATTTCAGAAATATTCCTTGCCTTATTGGAGGAATATGCTCTAAGCCATAGGCTAAGCGTGCCCGACGCGTTGATTGCCGCTACGGCGCTCTCAAAAAGCCTTCCGTTGTACACCCTCAATCTCAAAGATTTTCATTTCATCCCCAATTTACAATTACATAAACTATAGATTTTCATTAACCTCCCCTTTCATCCAGTTGCGCGTTTGGGTGGATAGTCTTATAGTCTGTCAGTTCTCTAATTCTCCAATTCTCATAGACTGGAAAAGTCTCCAGTCTCTAGCCTCAAATCTCTGGTCTCGATACGCCCCTCAACAATCATTCGGGGCTACTCGACCAACAATTACCAACTACTCAGGAGTAAACATGCACTACGGCTGGTGGATGTCCATGCGGCAGGGCGACGAAAAGCCCAAAGTAACAAAACAACTTTTATTGCGTGTCCTCGCCTACGCGCGCGGATATTGGTGGCACATCGCGGGAATGCTCGTCACGATCTTGCTCACGACGGGTTTGTCTCTGCTTACGCCGCTCATCTTCCGCAACATGATTGACGTGGTGATTCCCGCCAAAGACGTGACTCGACTCGTTTGGCTTGGCGTGGCATTGCTGGCGATCCCCGCGCTGACGGGCGTTGTCAACGTTTTTCAACGCCGCTTTAACGCGTCAGTGGGGGAGGGAGTAATTTACGACCTGCGTTCCGCGTTATTCTCGCGCCTGCAACGCATGTCATTGCGATTTTTCACCAACACAAAATCGGGCGAGTTGATGTCTCGCCTCAACAACGACGTGGTCGGCGCGCAGAATGCCATCAGCAACACCATCGTCAACATCGTCACCAACCTCATCGAAGCGATTGCCCTGCTCGCGGTGATGCTCACGATGCAATGGCAATTAACCCTCATCAGCATCTTGATCCTTCCGTTGTTTATCATCGCCGCACAACGACTCGGAAATGTTTTGCGCGACATTGCGCGTCAAGCCATGGAAACCAACGCGCAGATGAACGCGCACATGAACGAGACTCTCAACATCGGCGGCGCGCTTCTCGTCAAACTTTTCGGTCGCACACGCGAAGAGGAGAATCGCTTCCGTCAACGCGCCGCGAGTGTCCGCGACATCGGCATCCGCCGCGCGGTCGTCGGCTCGTCGTTCTTCGTCATCTTCGGTCTCATCACCGCGGTCGGCACCGCGCTCGTCTATGGTCTCGGCGGCTGGTATGTCATCGCGGGCGCGTTCACCGTCGGCACCATCGTCGCGTTCGGCTCGTATCTCGGTCAACTCTACAGCGCGTTGCAAGGACTCGCTGGCGCGCCCGTCGAATTTTCAACGAGCATGGTTTCGTTCGAGCGCGTGTTTGAAGTCATTGACTTGCCGCAAGATATTATCGAAAAAGAAAACGCAATGTCTCTGCGTGATGTGCGCGGCGAACTTGAATTCGAGGACGTCTCGTTTGACTATCACATTGATCCCTCCAAATTATTGAAAGATGTCAAACGCTACGGACGCCACGAAGATGTTGGCGCGGTCTTGTCTTTGACCGATAAGGTCGATAAAAGTAACGGGAAGAAAAAAGATGACGAAGCCGCCTCAACCTCAGGGGAGGCGGATTCGACCTCTCAGGCGCGGGAGGTCGCTTTGGAGCGAATTTCCTTCGTCGCCCACCCTGGACAGTTGATCGCCCTCGTCGGTCCCTCTGGCGCGGGCAAAACCACGACCACCTATCTCATCCCGCGCCTTTACGACCCCACCGACGGAGTCATCCGCATTGACGGACACGACCTGCGCGATGTGACGCTCGAATCGCTTTCGTCCGCCATCGGCATGGTGACGCAGGAGACGTATCTCTTCCACGACACCATCCGCACGAACCTGACCTACGCAAAAATAGACGCGACGCAATCCGAGATCGAATCCGCCGCCCGCGCTGCCAACATCCACAACTTCATCATGGACCTGCCCGATGGCTACGACACGATTGTGGGCGAGCGCGGCTACCGTCTCAGCGGCGGCGAAAAACAACGCATCGCCCTCGCCCGCGTCATCCTCAAAGACCCGCGCATTTTAGTTTTAGACGAAGCGACGAGTCACCTTGATTCCGAATCTGAATCGTTAATTCAAGAAGCCCTCAAACGCGTCATGGCTGGGCGCACGAGCATTGTCATTGCGCATCGCCTATCCACGATTTTGGCGGCTGATCTAATTTTAGTGATGGATCGAGGAAAAATTGTCGAAAGTGGCACACACGACGAATTGATCGCGCTCAATGGGCTGTATGCTCAGTTGTATGAGACGCAGTTTCGCGGAGAACGTGTTTAATTTCGGCTTTTCAAAAGTGCTATAATTTGAAATGAGCAAGGAGTAAACATGACCAAGTTAGAGTTAGCCTTCGCTGAAATAGAAAAACTTCCACCCACTGAACAGAACGAGTTCGTGGCATGGATTCTTGAAGAATTACATTCCGAACAACGCTGGGCGAAATTATTTGCCGCGTCCAGCGACGTTTTATCGAATCTCGCGGACGAAGCCTTGTTGGAACACAAGGCAAAGAAAACGAAAAAACTTGACCCCGAAACTTTATGAATTCTCATACCACCGAAAAGTTTCGGAAAGCCTTTGCAGACTTGCCTGCCGACGTTCAAAAACAAGCGCGGCAGGCATATCGTCTTTTTATGGAGAATCCACAACACCCGAGTCTGCGTTTCAAACCCATCCATCCGAATCGTCCGATCTATTCTGCCCGTGTTGGGATTGATTATCGAGCCGTCGGTATCAAGGATGAGAATGAAATCATCTGGTATTGGATCGGTTCTCATGCAGAATATGACAAGTTGATTCGCCAGTTTAGAAAGTAACCCCTCGCTGTAAAGAACTCGGAGACTTTCAAAATCTCCGAGTTCTGATTTAAGAACTGTTTCCCCTCTGCTCCCACAATTGACGTGTGATCTGAATTTGCCCCAGATGACTCGTGGCGTGCTCGAGTGCATGGAGCAATGCCCATCCTGCAGTGAGTTCATTTCCATTGCTGGGGTTAGTCCGCTTTGCTTCCAAATCTTCCAACTTCATTTTTTCCAATGCAGTGCGTGCGTACTCCAAATTATCTGCGAGTCGCTTCTTTAAAACATCCATCCCCGCGTCTTTGACTCGAAATTCCGCATCCCGATCTCGATTGGATGATTCCTGCGCGGCTATGTCGCCGATCCAAAATCGGACTGAACCTGTCGTGTGAAATATCAGCACGCTGATCGAGTTCATATCCTGCCCAGGCACCCAATCCAGCGCCTCTGAGGAGAGACCGTCAATGGCTTGGAGAATGCCGTTGTGGCAATCTTGCAGGAGGTTTAGATAGTCTGTGAAAAATTGTTGCATGATTCACCGTCTCTTTCTTGGAATGACCAAATCAATGATTCATTATAGCATTTCAGAAAATGAGAATTTATGGAAATTTGCCCGCCGAAGGAAAAGAGCGGAGGGTTTCATACAGCAGAGTAAAATAACTGTCATGCAAACCCTCCTCATTCTCTTCTTTGCCATTCTCTCCGAAGTGATCGGCACAGTTGCGCTAAAACTCTCGAACGGATTCACCAAACCCATGCCCAGTGTTGTGGTCGTGATCGGTTATAGCGCGTCGTTTTATTTGTTGTCACTGGCGTTGAAGGTGATGCCCATCGGTGTGGCGTATGCGATCTGGTCTGGCGTGGGGCTGATCCTCACCGTCATTGCAGGGATGATCCTCTGGCGCGAAACGTTGGACTGGGCGCGTGTGATCGGAATCATCCTCATCCTTGTGGGGATCGTTTTCATCAACGTAATTTCCAAATCCCCCGCGCACTGATTCCTCATCCATATTTCGGCGTATCTCCGATGATCTCCCATCCGCGTTCAAGCGCGTGCGCTTTCAAATTTTTATCAGGGTAGACAGCCACAGGATGATCCGCGTGTTCGAGCAGGGGAATATCCTGTTCGGTATCGCCGTAGGCAAAGTCTACGCGCTTCACGCCGAGACGATTCAACACTTGTTGGATCTTATTTTCACTGGCGACCAATTCTCCTGCCAGCATCACGCGTCCGTTCACGATCTTCACAGGCGTGCCGATCACGTCCGCGCCGATGCGTTTTGCGAACGGAGCGATGAACGGTTCCACCGAACTGCTGGCAATATACACTTGCGCGCCATTTTCGCGATGCTTGATCAATCTCGCAACCACATCTTCGCGGCGTTTCTTCCATAAGTTGTGTTCCACCGCCCATTCCGACGCGTGCGCGAGTTTCGCTTCATCCGCGTTTTTGATATACGCGAGACTCTCGACCATCAATTTTTGTCCCCACTCTTGCCAGTCGATCAATCCATTTTTTGCAAGCACGTAGGCTGGCGTCACTCGCGCCGTGTAGAATCGCGCGCGCCATTTGCTCTGGTTGTGTTTCACCCAATCCACCAAGCCCAAAAACGGAGAGCCTGTGGTCAACGTTCCCATCATGTCTGAAATGACGATCATGTTTGCTCCTCTTCCAAATATTATAGCATTCGCAAAATGATACAATCGTCGCATGGGCACGCTCTATCTCGTTGCAACACCCATCGGAAATCTCGAAGATATGTCGCCGCGCGCGATTCGCATTTTGCATGAGGCGAGTCTCATCGCGGCGGAGGACACGCGTCACACGGGGAATTTGCTCAAACACTTCCAGATCGAGACCCCACTCACGAGTTATTTCGAACACAACAAACTCAGCAAACTGGATTTCATCCTCGGCAAACTTTCCAGCGGAGACGTGGCGCTCGTTTCGGATGCGGGGACTCCCGCGATCAATGACCCTGGCTACGAACTCGTCCGCGCCGCGCTCGCCTCGGGTTTCGACGTGAAGCCTGTTCCCGGTCCCTCAGCCCCCGTCGCCGCTTTGAGCGTTTCTGGCTTGCCCACAGATTCATTCCTCTACCTCGGTTATCTCCCCCACAAAAAAACAGAACGCCGCAAGTTCATAGGACAAATTGCCAATTTGTCCTACACTCTCATCTTCCTCGAATCCCCGCATCGGATTCTTGAATCTCTCGAAGATTTATTATCCATCCTCGGCGACCGCCGCATCTGTGTCGCGCGCGAGATGACCAAGATGTTCGAGGAATACTGGCGCGGAACTCTCGGCGGGGCGGTGGAATATTTCAAATCAAAAGAAGCGAGGGGTGAATTTACGTTGGTGGTGGAAGGAAAGACGAAAGAGGAAAGAGAAGTGTGGACGGAGGCTGAGTTGTTGAAAGCGCTCAAAAAAGAGTCGAAAGGCGAGAAATCTGCTAAGCAGATATCAGCTGAACTGTCGGAAAGAAGCGGGTGGAACAAGAAGGACGTGTACCGACTCGTGAGTCAAAATGATACGTCTCGTGGGGCGGGATGATATCCCGCCATTTTGCCATTTCACCAGCGTGCGGGATGCCATCCCGCGCCACGATTCTAAAAGGAATCAGCGATGAGTCTTGAATCCCCAAATATCCCCAATGAAGTGAGTGAGTCGTCAGGCTCAGCGGATTTTCCCGTTCGCGGTTGGTGGAGGGTTTTATACATACTCTTCCTGATCGTTGTGCCAGTGTTTTCGTTTGTGGCGGTCGAAGCGATCAAACCCGAATGGCAATCGGGAGACCGTGAAGCATACGTCGCATTGCTGATGCTTCCCGAAGCGGCGGTCTTTTTTCTCACCTTGATTGCTTATTCGGTACTTTGCTATCTTCTTCTCCTTTTGAATGCAGATCATTTTGCAAAGTTCTTCGCCGTTCGGCTTGGAATTTACACGGGAGTTTTTCTGGCATTGCAGTACACGATCTTGCTTGGCGTGTATTTATTTTCTGGCGTCCAGTCTCTTGCGATCTTGCTTGTATGGTTCCTTCCGCTTTATTTACCAAAACTCAAACGTTTGAATTTTGTCAAAAGAATTTTGAGTTACATTCGCTTGTGGATGATCGCTGTTGTGTTGATCGTGTATGTGATTATCGCATCCTTTATTCGGGAGGATTCTTTCATTCCCGTGCTTCTTGTGTTTCTGGGCATTGTTGCATCGGGACCGTTCTGGTCGTTTCTGATCGCGATTCGGGCTTCGGCTTGGTTGCTTGAATATCACGAAACGAATCTCACCCTCCCGCACGGACTTGGCATTGCGGCTTGGCTCGCGGCTTATGTTTCCGCGTGGAGATTCGACATCCTCAAGATGCACGAGTTGTACGCTCAGTTACCGCCTGTGCCGCCCGATTGTTACATCGCCACCGCCGCCGCGCATGGACATGCAAATTTCGTCGGCTCAAAAACGGTGCAACTCGCAAACGGACATTTGATGCAAGTGAATCGGCAACTGCAAATTTTCAAAAGCGCCGAACTCGCATTGCTGGCGGTCGCGCCGCAAGTTCACAAACCCTTGCGAAATATGTATGATTTCATTGGCAAACCGCTAGCGCGGATGATTCGGTATCCGCTGTTGGCTGATGCCGCGTATTTGTCCCTCAAGCCGTTTGAATGGATTGCCGAATCTGTTTTGCGGCTTATAATCGGCGATGTGCAATCCTATTCAACCCATATCTACACAGAATAACGAGAAGGGAAATCTCACATGGCAGAAGATAAAAAACCCGAAGAGAAAAAAGAAGTCAAAGCCGCTGACAATCTTGTCGTATCGAAACATTCGATCAAGATCGGCGGCAAGACGATCAAGTACACCGTCACAGCGGGGACGATGGTGCTGAAAGAGGAAACCGCCGACCGTGAGAAAGAAGCGGAGGGCGAGAAGCCGCGCGCGCAGGTTTTCTTCGTCGCGTACACAAAAGACGGTGCAGGCGATTCGGCGAAGCGTCCGCTTACGTTTTCGTTCAACGGCGGACCCGGGTCGTCGTCCGTGTGGCTGCATCTCGGCGTGTTGGGTCCGCGCCGCGTGTTGATGAAGAACGACGGCGATCTGCCGAAGCCGCCATTTCAATTGAAGGACAATGAATATTCGATCCTCGATGAGACCGATCTCGTTTTCATTGACCCGATGAACACGGGCTACACGCGTCCCGTCGAGGGCGTGGCGCCGAAGCAATGGCACGGCTTCAAAAAAGATATTGAACTCGTCGGCGATTTTATCCGCTTGTATGCCACGCGCTACAACCGCTGGCTCTCGCCGAAATTTTTGATCGGCGAAAGTTACGGCACAACGCGCGCGTCGGGGCTTTCGGGATATTTGCAAGAACGGCACGGCATGTACTTGAACGGACTCATGCTCATCTCTGCCGTGTTGGATTTCACCACGATTGATTTCAACGTGAACAATGACCTGCCCTACATCATGTTTTTGCCTGGTTACACCGCCACCGCGTGGTATCACGACGCGCTCAAGCCTCATCGCCCGTTGCAGGATTGGCTGAAAGAAGCCGAAGAGTTCGCGCTCGGCGATTACGCCAAAGCATTGCACAAAGGCGATTCGCTAACGAAAGAAGAACGCGCCGACATCGTAAAGCGCGCGTCGTATTTCACAGGCATCTCGGAACAATTTATCGAACGCTCGAATCTACGCATCAACGACCAGCATTATTTCAAGGAACTTTTGCGCGAGCGCGGACTCACCGTCGGTCGGCTTGACTCGCGTTTGATCGGGCGCGACAGACTCGGCGTCACTGAAAATGCCGAATACGATCCGTTGCTCACGAACGTTATCGGTCCGTACACCGCCGCGTTCTACGATTACATCCGCCGCGAGTTGAAATTTGAATCCGATCTGCCGTATGAAATTTTGAGCGGCTTCGTGCATCCGTGGTCGTATAAAGAATTTGAGAACGCCTATGTCAATGTCGCTGAAACGTTGCGCTCCGCGATGACGTACAACCCGTATCTCAAAGTCTATGTGGCGAACGGATATTACGACCTCGGCACGCCGTACTTCGCAACCGAATACACGTTCAATCATCTCGGTCTCGACGAATCGTTGCGCGACAATGTGAGCATGGGTTATTACGAAGCGGGTCACATGATGTACATTCACATCCCTTCGCTCAAGCAAATGAAAAAAGATCTGGCGGCATTCATCAAGGACTCCGCATAGATGATTGGTGCTAAACAGTTTAGCCACAGAGACTCAGAGTCACGGAGAAAACAACAAAAGCTTTCTCTGCGTCTCTGCGACTCCGCGGCGAAAAATGTCAGGTGAATAAATGAATCTCGACGACCTCGAACGCTTCAAACAACTCGACACCCTCAACATGCTCGGCGAGATTGACAACCTCCCCGATCAACTCGCGAGCGCGTATCAACTCGGCATGAAACACGCTTTGCCCGATTGGAAGGATTTCAAACAAGTCGTCATCGCAGGCATGGGCGGATCAGCCATCGGCGCCGATCTGCTCGCCTCATATTGCGCTTCTCTCGCCCTTCTGCCTGTTTCAGTCCATCGAGATTACTCACTCCCTCTCTTCGCCCGCGGAGGCGAGACTCTCGTCGTCTGTTCGTCGCACTCAGGCAACACCGAAGAGACGCTCGACGCGTTCGAGTCCGCTCGAAAATCCGAATGTCGAATCGTCGTCGTATCCACAGGCGGCGAACTTGCGAAACGCGCGAAGGAAAACAACATCCCGTTGTGGACGTTCGATCACAAAGGTCAACCTCGCGCCGCGGTGGGATTCTCGTTTGGCTTACTGCTCGCCATGTTCCAACGACTCGGCTTCATCCCCGATCAATCGAAAGAGATGGAAGATGCGGTCGCGTCTATGAAACGGACGCAACAGCATCTCAAAGCCGATGTGCCTGCGGTGAAGAATCCCGCCAAGCGTTACGCGGGTCAACTGATGGGGAGGTGGGTGACGTTCATGGGATCGGGCTTGCTCAGCGTGGTTGCGCGAAGATGGAAGGGACAGATCAACGAAGTGGCAAAAGCGGGCGCGAACTTCGAGTTTCTTCCCGAAGCCGATCACAACACGCTGGCTGGGACGATGAATCCGCAAGAGACGCTCAACGCCCACACGATGACTCTCTTCTTGCGCGCGCCATCCGACCATCCGCGCAACAGGCTGAGGTCCGATCTGACGCGCAAAGCCTTCATGCTTGAAGGGATGAACACCGATTACATTGACGCGCGCGGTAACACCCCCCTCGCCCACATGTGGACGTCCATTCTGTTTGGCGATTACATGTCATATTATTTAGCGATGGGCTACGGTGTTGACCCCACTCCGATACAGGCGCTGGTTGAGCTCAAAGAAGCGATGAAAGATGCGAAGTAAATCAAAAGGCGACTCGATCAGAGTCGCCTTTTTCAAGTTTTCGGTCGCTTACTTTCCAGCCACAACTTTTTTCTCAGGCATTGCAGAAATCAATGCCCGAAGGGCGTTGTTCACCTGATCTGACGAGGTGAAAACTTTGGCGATATCTGGTTCGATGAGGACGACGAGCGGCTCGTTCTTCATCTTTGCGGCGAAACGGTTGCGTTTTGCTTTCCGATAATCGAAACGATACTCGGAAGCCATTTCCTGAATTTTACGGGGCTTGGTTGTTGACGTTTTCTTCATAGTCTTTGATTTCCTGTCAAGTGGCTGGGCGCGCGCTGACAATTCGTACGGTATCTTCGTGTCTTTCTACAAAGCACACCAGGATCATTCGACGCACTGCTGACAATCCAATGATGATCTCGCGGTGTTCATGTTCCGAGTGGGCAGTATCGTCAAAGATGAACGCAAGCGGGTCTTTGAAAACAGTGATGGCTTCTTCAAAAGTGACGCCATGCTTTCGCATGTTGCTTGCGGCTTTTGCGGGGTCCCACTCGAATTTCATATGGGAAGTATAGTCTTGTTTTGTCTCAAAATCAACAACAGGTCTGGCAAATATGGTTTAATACTCCTATGAATTTGAAATCATCGCTTCGGGCGGGCGTGTACTCATTTGAAAAACTGACCCAACGATTGCGCTTTGCATCGCAACGAACAGATCTGCCCGTTTTACTCGGCATTTCATTTCCTAAAAGCGGAACGCATCTGCTCGATCAAATCTTGCTCGGTTTCTCGAATGTCGCGCCTTATGCAAAGCGATTGCATTCGTTCTACGCAGAATACGAAGGCGAAAGTGGAATCAAGCGCGCGCCTGAGCAGGCGATTCGCTGGCTCGATTCACTCGGTCCGCGCGATGTGGCATCCGCGCATCTCTTTGCGCGACCTGAGGCTGTTGCACGTGTGTGCCTGTCCTCTTCAGAGGGCTCAGCGAAATTTATTCCCTATTTCATCTTCCGCGATCCGCGCGATGTGGTTGTCTCGCATGTGTTCTACGTCACCGAGATGGAAAAGAATCACGTTCATCACGCGTATTACCAGTCGCTGCCTGATTTTGATTCGCGCCTCAAGGCGAGCATTTTGGGAAGACCCGACGCGGACATTGAATTCCCGAACATCGCCGAACGCTTCGCCCCTTACATGGATTGGTTGAAGCGCCCCGAAGTCCTCGCGATCCATTTTGAGGATTTGATCCACGCCCGCGCCGCAACTCTCGCTGGTATTCTGGATCATTTCCTCACCCGCGTCCCGCTTCCATCGCCCCGCGAGTTGATCCTCGAATCCTTGGAGTCTTCCATCAACCCCAGCCGTTCTCCCACATTCCGTTCGGGGAAGACAGGCGAATGGAAAAAATATTTCACCGACGAACACAAGCAGATCTTCGATGATGTAGCAGGCGGTCTGTTGGTGAAACTTGGCTACGAAAAGTAGAGGCGACATGAAGTCTATCAAATCGTTCTTCACGGATACCAATATTTTGCTGCTTATGGCTTTGGGTTTATTCCTCCTGCACATGTTCACAAATCACCAATATGGTTTTCATCAAGACGAAATGGTGGTGATGGACAACGCGAACAATCTGGACTGGGGATTCATCGAATACCCGCCGCTGACTCCCTTCCTTGCTCGGGTCGAAGTGACTCTCTTCGGTTTCTCCCTCGTCAGCGCGCGGACGTTTCCCGCGTTGGCACATGCCATTGTGCTGGTGTTGGCAGGCTTGATGGCGCGTGAATTAGGCGGCAAACGTGCGGCTCAAATTCTCGCGGCATCTGTCTCTGCCATCGCGCCGATTGCGTTGATCCAGGGGTCGTTGATTCAATATGTGACATTCGATTTCCTCTGGTCCGTGTTGATCGCGTATTTCGTGATCCGCTTGTTGAAATCAGATAACCCGCGTTGGTGGCTGGGAATCGGCGCAGTCATCGGCTTGGGGATGTTGACCAAGTACACGATGGCGTTTTACGTCGCGGGTCTGGTGGGAGGCGTGTTGTTGACAGACGCGCGGAAATATTTGCGGAGCAAGTGGCTGTGGGGTGGGGTCGCAATCTCGGTGTTGATCTTCCTGCCCAACTTGATCTGGCAGGTACAACACAATTTCGTTTCGCTGGAATTCCTTTCGAGCATCCATGCGCGTGATGTAGCGATCGGTCGCGCGGACGATTATGTGATCGAGCAGTTTTTGCTTGCATCGAATCCGTTCACCATTTTGATTTGGATGGCAGGCTTATACTATTATTTTGGAACTCAGGCTGGGAAATCGTTTCGCGTCATCGGATGGATTTTTGTCATCACGTTTTTCATTTATCTCTTCACGCAAGGACGCTCATACTATCAAGCGCCTGCCTACCCGATGTTGATCGCGGCGGGCGCGGTCGTGTGGCAAGGATGGGTGGAAAAATTGTCAGCGGCGAAAACTCGTCTCGTGGCGGGGGCAACCTGGGGCTTCGTCGGAATCGGAGCGCTCATCGGAGGAGCATTGTCGTTGCCGATCGCGCCGATCAATTCTCCGCTGTGGGATGTCACGAGCGAAGTCCATGATATTTTCACCGAACAAATTGGTTGGGATGAGATGGTTCAAACAACCGCGGGTGTGTACTCAAATCTGCTCGATGATGAAAAACTCCGTGTGGGAATTCTGGCAGGCGAAAATGATGAAGCCGCCGCGCTGAATTTGCTTGGAGGCGAGTATGGCTTACCTAATGCCATCAGCGGATCGAATAGTTATTTTTTGCGCGGGTATGGTAATCCGCCGCCTGAAATTTTGATCGTGATCGGATTTTCGGAAGAGGATGCCGACTCGCTGTTCGAGGAATGCTTAGTCGCGGGGGGTACTGGAAATAAGTACGGCATTCGGAACGATTTGAGCGACCCGCCGAATATTTTTGTTTGCCGCGCTCCGCGCTTGCCGTGGGATGAATTGTGGGAAAGGTTGAAACGGTATTCGTGAACTGCTCTCTCGTTATCCGCGCATACAACGAAGAGAAACACATCGGTCGTTTGCTGGAGGGAATCAAACAGCAGACACTGAATGATGTGGAAGTCATTCTTGTCGATTCAGGCTCGACTGATGCGACCGTTTCGATCGCCGAGTCGTTCGGCGCGAGAGTCGTGCGAATCGCTGCGGGGGAGTTCACGTTTGGGAGGTCGCTCAACTTCGGGGTCCGCGAAGCGACGCGGGAGTTCGTCGTCATCGCCAGCGCGCATGTGTATCCCGTGTATCCCGATTGGCTGGAGTCGTTGTTGCGTCCGTTTGCCGCAGACGAGCGAGTCGCGCTCACGTATGGCAAGCAGCGCGGACCCGACTCGGCGAAATATTCGGAACAGCAAATTTTTCATCGGTGGTATCCCGATGCAAGCGACTCGAATCAGCCAACCGCGTTTTGCAACAACGCCAATGCCGCGATACGAAAAAGTATGTGGGAGAAGAATCCCTACGATGAGACTTTGACGGGGCTCGAAGACCTGGCGTGGGCAAAGTGGACGAAGGAGCAGGGATACAAAATCGCCTACGTCGCCGAAGCCGAGATCGTTCACATCCACAATGAGACGCCGCGCGGCGTGTTCAATCGCTATCGCCGCGAAGCGATGGCGTTCAAACGGATCTATCCCGAGACGCATTTCAATGTATATGATTTTGTTCGCCTGACGATAACAAATATCTTCAGCGACTTGTGGCACGCCGCGCGTGAAGGTGTGCTGCTGAAAAATATTGCCTCGATATTCTGGTTCCGCTTCATGCAGTTTTATGGGACGCGGATGGGTCACCGCGAGACCAGTCTGGTCACACCGCAGTTGCGCGAGACGTTCTATTATGCGAGGGAACGAAAGAAGAAAGAGGAAAGTGATAGGGGAGTGGAGCCGATTCGATATGATAAATAAAGGGGATGGCTTTTAGTTCGTCAACGCAGGCTCTGTTGCTTGGATCCGCTCAATGCCTGTGTAAACATTGAACCGATTCCCGCGTAAGAATCCGATCAGTGTGATCCCGAATCGTTCGGCAACGTCCACTGCCAAACTGCTGGGCGCGGATACTGCGCAAAAGATCGGAACGCCTGCCACATAACTTTTTTGTAATATTTCATAACTCGCGCGCCCGCTGACCAGTAAAATTTTGTTATGAAATGGAATCTGGTCGTTTAGTAATCCCCAGCCGATTAATTTATCCAAGGCGTTATGTCGTCCCACATCTTCGCGGACGGCTAGCAAGTTTCCGTCGAGATCGAATAATGCGGCGGCGTGGAGCCCGCCAGTGGATTCGAACAAGGCTTGGGATTGGCGAAGTTTATCGGGCAGGGAGGTGATTAGCGAAGGCTCAACGATTGGACCAGAAGGAATGGTTGGAATATTTCTTTGGCTCAAGTCATCGAGCATAGTTGTGCCACAAACGCCGCAAGCGCTGTTGGTAAAGATATGCCGTTCGAATTGATGAAGATGGGGCATTGAATCAACTGTCAGCTGGACTCGAAGCGAGTTGTATTCTTGTTGTTTAGCATCCACGCAATAGGTCATGTTGGTGAAATCATTTTTGCTATGGATGATCCCTTCGTTGTATAAAAATCCAGCCGCGAGATCGTAATCGTTGCCTGGCGTGCGCATGGTGATGGCAAGGGTCTTTTGCTCGTCGCCTGCGCGCAATAAAATTTCCAACGGCTCTTCGGTGGCAAGGATATCTTTCTTGCGCGTGATTTGGTTATCTTCGACTTTCCAGATAGATTGTTTTGATTTGTTGAGGCGGGACATCAACTTCTTTCATCATGTCATTCTGAGCGGAGCGAAGAATCTCCGAGATCATCTTGGAGACCCTTCGCTGTCGCTCAGGGTGACATACCTAGGCTGGCTCCACGCGAACCGTACACACTTTCAACTCAGCCGTGTGTGTGTTGGGATCGTAGCCCGAACCCGTTAAATTATTGATCGGCGTTTCGGCAAAACTGAAACTGGCGAAGACGGTGCCTTTCGGCGAGCGCGGCGTGGACTTGACCTTGATGCGCACTTCACCACGTCGGCTTGTGACCTTTGCCCAGCCGCCGTCGGTGAGTCCCCATTTCGAAACATTATCGGGATTCACTTCGAGATATTCTTCGGGCGCGAGATATTCGATGCCAGCCGAGCGACCTGTTTGCGTGCGCGTGTGATAATTTTGCAAGCGCCTGCCTGTGGTCAACCAGACGGGATATTCATCATCCACAACTTCGGCAGGGTCGCGGTAGCCAATCACTTTGTATATCGCTTTGCCGTG
>JAEURC010000046.1 GCA_016789025.1 Anaerolineales bacterium | reverse complement strand
CTATGCAAATTTAGGAGAGCAATTTTCATGGCAGACACATCCGCAGTGCAATGTGAAATGGTGATCGGTTATCTGGTGCCGCATCGTTGCGACAATCCGTCGTTGGGGAAGTGTATCAAATGTGGGCGCGGATTTTGCGATGAGCATACGAACAATACGCGCGAGGGTCGTGGGTGTTTGGCGTGCCAGCAGGGACTCGATATGCCCGTTGCGCTGCCGATTGCCGCCGCAACGTTTACTGCCGCCGATCTGCATACGTTCAATCAAGCGAGCGCGTGGGATGACGACGACCGCGCGGATATGTTTTCTGATCTAAGTTAATTCGTTGGTTGAGTAGTCCCGCATGTTTTTCGCGGGGCGTATCGAAACCAACAGTTTGATTCAAACTTCTGCTGCATTTGTAATTCTGGTCTCGATACGGCGGACGAGCGCCGCCTACTCGACCAGCGAAGTTAATAAGGTCCGATCGTTTCCCAAATCTTTTTATTTTCCACAATAAAATCATCGCAGCGTTGACACGGCTTGAGCGCGGGCGGGTGCATGTTCAAGCGGATCTGACGATACGCCGCGCCTTCCCATATTTCTGTAAACGATTGTTTGCGGACATCGCCCAATGGTTGAATCTGTTCGCGCGTCATGCAACACACATAGACGAGACCGTTGAAGTCAACGAGACTGTGAGTCCACGGCGCGTAGCAGGGAAATTTATTGTAGTAGCCGAATGCATATCGTCCAGCGCGTCCCAAACGGACCTCGGAGTCATCTCGCCCAAACGGGAACGCATCTTCATCTGCAATATTGATACCCAATTCTTGCGCGCGCTGTTCGATGATCGGCGCGATCTCGGAATTGTACAGCGCGATGTCTTTCTTCCGCATGGACAAATGCTCGCCGCAATGATCGTCTACAGGAATCAAGTTGATGCCGTCCGCGCCGAGCTCGTGAGCAAGGTCGGGGAGCGTGGCAAGCGTCTGATAATTGGATCGCCCGATGACCGTGTTGATGCGGACAGTCAGTTTCCCTTTGTGAGAATATTTATTGAATAACGAAACCGCGCGCGTCGTCTGCTTGAACGAGCCTTCGACGCCGCGAATCTTTTCGTGCATCTTGCGGAGCGGCGAGTCAATCGAAACATTCACGCCGCGCAGTCCCGCTTCGACGAGTCGCTTGGCTTTGACTTTGTCAATCAGCGTGCCATTGGTCGTGAGTGTGACGCGCATCCCAAGTTGAGTCGCATGTTCCACCAAGTCGGGCAGTTGCGGACGAAGCATCGGCTCACCGCCTGAAAAATGGATTTTCTTGCATCCGAGTTCCGCGAGTTCGGAAATGATCTCGTGGAAGCGAGTCATCGAGATGGGCGGCTCGCGCGTCTCGCGCCAGTGCTTGCACATCTCGCACTTGAGATTGCATCCGTAATTGACTTTGATCTTGACGTAGATGGGCTTGTAGGCGCGGGCATGAAGGACGGCATTTTGGAAATTCACCTTATCTTCCGCGATGGTCTCAGGGCTGTACATGCTTGGATTGTAACAGTATCTTTGCTTCCGTTCGACCCTCGCGCTCCAAGACGAAATGATCTGGGAGGTTGGCTGAGGATGGAACGCTCGACAAATTTTAACCTCGAAAACCGCCCTGAAAAAGAAAAACCCAACGCCTTTTTCGAGACATCGGGCTTCCTCCAGCCGTTTTCCCCTCTACCCCTTGACACTGCTGTTCATCGGTGTGCCGCCGCTAATTAACCAGTAGTTGCCATTGTTTCATCAATATCATTATCTGAAAAACCTAGCATTTTGCCAACCTGCTTTATAAACATCTTTTCGGTAATATGGAAAGTACCATCGCGTTTTGCAAGTGTCACCATGTCCACTAACAAACCAATCGCGTCATCAGGTGAACTGGCAAACGCTGAATAATCTACGACAAACTTTCCACTTTTATCTATTGCCTGCGTTAGATCTGCCTCTTCACCTTCTGTTAAATTCGCATTGCTTATGATGGTTTGCAAATATTCGTGTTCTTCCGCTCTGATTGAGCCATCAACTTTTATTAGATTTATAAGCGTTTGCACTTTTGGCATGTCAGGGCTAACGCTTGGGGTAGGCGAATGGCTAATGGTAGCGGTTGGGACAGATAAGGATTTAGTTTCCAGTGGGATTTCTTCAATAATTTCTTCCGAAAGCACAATTTCTTTTTCAAAAATCTCAATGGCTTTTTTGCCAACTTGTCGCGTCAAGTAGTTTGACCAAACTGCCATTGCCGCCGCGCCAACACCAGGAAGCCATTTGCTAATAGCCGATTTTAGGGCTTGTTGTGTAATTTTTCCCGCCAACATTGCGATAATTTGCTGAAACGCCCTTAAGGCAACACGCTTTACTAAAACTTTGCTACCCTGCATAATCAGTAATGAGCCTGCACTTGCCCCCATTGCAGTTATAAGAACGCCCGCTAATAATTCTTTGTTCAGGACTTTACTTTTTCCATACGCCATACCTATATCGTAAATCATCGCCAACTGATTGCGAATGACAGCGGCAATTTCAGGGATAACGGCAACCATGCCCCAAGGACCTGGCACAAGGCTTGCGCCGCCCGAAATAGCAGCATTAGTTACTGAATACGAATTGATGATAGATGGAACAGACGTTTTGTCAGGAATTTTGTCGGGGTTTTTGGCAAAATGCCCACTACGGTCAGAAACCACTAACTCAAATACTCCCATCATTTTTTCGGCTAGTTTGTTTTGGAGGGTATTCTCAACTTCGGCTTTTACATCATCTTCTTTCGTCATTCGTGGAACTCCAATTTTAGATTTGCAATGTGGGAAGAAGCGGCACAACTATGTCTTAACCAGCCTGTAGGCTGTATAAGACGTCATTTGGGTGGTTATACCGCCTACAGGCTGTATAATTCCTTATGGACGGCATTATAAATCTTCCCCTACGATCCGACAATAAAACACAGGATATTTCTCCCTCATGCGCCTCAAAGCAGACATACTTCTCTTTATCGTAGCCATCATCTGGGGGACGGGATTCGTCGCGCAGGGAGTGGCGGCGCGAAAGAATAAGCCCCCGATGAAAATCGGAGGGCTTGCTTCTCAATGCTTTTTGATTTTCTTCCTTGCCAGCCGATTGAGTAGTTCCAACAATTCCTGCATATTCTTGTCCTCGGGCGCGTCGCCAGTGATGACCGTGTGATGCCATTTCCCTGCTTCAACGGTGATTATGTACGTGAACGAATCGGGCACGGATTCGTTGCCGGTAAGTTTCGCGGGAAGCTCGGGGAAATCGAGGGCGTCGAGTAATTCCCTCAATGTCTGCGAGAGATCGTCGGGGAGGTCGCTCACGTCGAAGTCTGCCGCGAGGCGAATGCCTGCAAATCCTCCGGTGCGTTCGAATTTGATTCGTTCCACGTCCATTTTCAAACTCCTTGCTGTTTACGAAACATGCACATGAACTGGTTCAACTGCGCCATAACAGTGACGCGCAACTGCTGCTGTATCTGGATTCTGTCGCATTGTGCCAGAAGAGATTCTTCGCTCCTTGTCAGTCGCTCAGAATGACATACGCTTACGCCGCGCCGAGGAAGCGCAGTGTCGCTTCGAGACAGCCTTTTGGCTCAGGCGTTTCACCGCCGATGGTGATGCCGACTCCCGACCAGCCGTTTTTGACGGCTTGTTGCTCAAGGCTCCCACTGCCGAACAACTCTCCCGCCGCCTGATGCGAGAGGTCCGCGCATTGCTGAAAGTTTGAATTCTCGCCAAGTTTATCGCGCAGGGTCACGTACCAGATCATCCCCGCTTTTTCCCACGCGTAACCGCCGATCTCCATCGCAACGCGGTAGAAGGCGTGGTTAGGGATGCCGGAATTGATATGCACGCCGCCGTTATCGCTTGGCGTATTCACATAATCCTTCATGTGCGCGGGTTGCGGGTCTTTGCCGAGCACAGGATCGTCGTACGCGGAGCCCGGCGCTTTCATCGTGCGGATGCCGACGCCGTTCACGTTGGGGGTGAACAACCCTGCGCCGATGATCCAATCCGCTTCGGTGGTGGTCTGACGCGATTGATACTGCTTCACCAGCGAGCCGAACACATCCGACATGTGCTCGTTCAACGCGCCCGGCTGTTGCGAGTAGACTAGCTTGGCTTCGAACTGGGTGACGCCGTGCGTGAGTTCGTGCCCGATGATGTCGATGGCGATGGTGAAGCGGTTGAACAAACGATCCTCTGCAGGCAGGTTTTCGTCGCCGTCGCCATAGACCATTTGCTTGCCATCCCAGAAGGCGTTGTCGTAGCCGGTGCGATAATGCACGCTCGAGTCGAGCCGCATGGCGTTATTGTTGATCGAGTTGCGCCCATACACTTCTTTGTACAGATCGTAGGTGATGCCGCTCCCATCGTATGCTTCGTTGACCGCCACATCCGCGCTGGCAGGGTCGCCTTCGCGCCGCACGGCTGTGCCGGGCAGGGAGGCGCCGCGCTTCACATCGTAGATGATGCGTTCTTTGCCTCCATCCGCGGCGCGCGGCATGGTGGGGGCGAACAAGTCTGCCAGGCTGGCGCGCATGGCGCGTTCTGCCCGCAGTTGATAGACAACACTGATGTTGTCCATTGCCATCTGTTTCTGCGCGTCGGAGCCCTTGGTGGCGATCTGCTCCAGCATGTGTTCCGGGAGGATACATTCCAGCGAATGACGATGGTTGTGCATGATGGTTGTCCTTTCGGGGTTTGCTCTGTTTCAGTATACGGCGTTTCACGGCATATTTCAACTCGTGATTCGCGCGCATATACTCACGGTTTACGGCTCGCCGACCGCTGTCTATCCAATCAAACCACGCTTAACAGCGCCTGCTTTTGTTCCACGCTTTCGCCGGGCTTGACCTTGATGCGGCTGACCTTTCCATCGCGCGGCGACTTCAACTCGTTTTGCATCTTCATCGATTCAAGGATGAGAAGCACCTGTCCTTTTTTGATTTCCTGCCCATCTTCTACCGGCACCGCAACCACCAACCCGGGCATCGGCGCTTTTAGGTTGAACTCGCCGCTTTCGGCGACGCCCCCGCCTGCCGCGGCGCGCAATCGCTTCTCGCGCTCATCTTCCACGATCACGGGATATAACCGCCCGCGCAGGAGCACCTGCCAGCCATCGTCGCCGCGCGCGATGTACGACTCGTGCGACATGCCATCCGCGATCAGCGAGTAGACCGGCTGTCCGCTCACGGTGACGAAGTCGATTTCGTACGTTTTGCCGTTCACGCTGACGTGTTTTTCGTCGATGATGTCGACGAGGAAGTCTTTGCCTTCCACTGTGGCAACGTATTTCATGGTTTACCTGTGCATCCTTTCCCAGCGACTGACCCACCTCCAGTTACTGGCGTCCCGTTCGTTGCGTTGCACGAATTGCGATGAGACTTCAGTCTCGTGATGTTCCACGAGGGTGGCAAGGATCGCCGCAACCTCCGAAAAATCCTGGCGGTTTTCTGCCGCATCTTCCATCGAAAAGCGTTCCTCTACAAAACGCGTATCATACTGCCCGCCCATGAAGCGATGCGAATCCATCATCGTCTGGTGGAAGGGAATGTTCGTTCGCACTCCGATGATGCGATACTCTTCGAGCGCGCGGCGCATCCGCAAAATGGCTTGCGCGCGCGTTTCGCCCCACACGATCAACTTGGCGATCATTGGGTCGTAGAACGGAGTGATCTCGAAGCCGGGGTACACGCCGGTATCCACGCGCACGCCGGGACCGGTGGGGAGCAGGCTGTGTGTGATCCGCCCAGTGGACGGCATGAAGTTGTTGTAGGGGTCTTCGGCGTTGACACGGCACTCGATGGCGTGTCCGTTAAACTGCACCTCGTCTTGTGTGTAACTGAGAGGGCGTCCGCGCGCGATGCGCAGTTGTTCCTTCACGATGTCGATACCGGTCACCATCTCGGTCACCGGGTGTTCCACTTGCAGGCGCGTATTCATTTCGAGGAAATAAAAATTCTTGTTCTTATCGAGCAGGAATTCGATCGTCCCCGCGTTGACGTAGTCTACCGATTTGGCGGCTTTTACAGCCAGCGCGCCCATCTTCGCGCGGAGCTCATCGTCCAGCGCGGAGGAGAGCGCTTCTTCCAGTAATTTCTGGTGACGCCGCTGTAGCGAGCATTCGCGCTCCCCGAGGTGAATCACGTTACCGTGCTTATCTGCGAGGATTTGAATTTCGATATGCCTCGCGTCGATGATCAACTTTTCGAGGTAGACGTTGCCGTCCCCAAAAGCCGATTCAGCCTCCCGTCGGGCAGAGGCGAGCAGGGTGGGCATCTCTTCGAGGCTGGTCACTTCGCGCATCCCCTTTCCGCCCCCGCCTGCTGTGGCTTTGATTAATAAGGGGAAGCCGATTTCCGGCGCTTTAGCAAGCAATTCGTCGTCGGTCAAGTTGCCCACATCTTCGGTGCCTGGCACGACCGGCACGCCGGCTTTGATGACGGTGGCTCGCGCTTCGGCTTTGTCTCCCATCGCCGCAATCGACGAGGGTTTCGGTCCGATAAATGCGATGCCCGCTTCTTCGCACATGGCTGAGAACGATTCGCGCTCGGCAAGGAAGCCGTAGCCAGGATGGATCGCGTCCACATTGGCTTTGCGGGCGATATCCATGATCTTGTCTGCGCGTAAATAAGATTCGCGCGAAGGCGCGGGACCGAGCAGGTATGCCTCATCCGCAAAGCGGACGTGTAATCCGCGTCGGTCGGCTTCGGAAAACACCGCCACGGTGTCGATACCCAACTCCCGGCACGCGCGGATGATGCGCACGGCGATCTCGCCTCGATTTGCAACTAAAACTTTGTTGAACATGGATGCTCCGCATGGATCGTGTTTCAGGTTTCATGTTCCAAGCCTTTGAGACTTGAAACTTGCGACCTGAAACTTGAAACGTGAAACTTAGAGTGGGATATTCCCGTGTTTCTTCGCCGGGTTGGTATCGCGCTTGTTGCTCAGCATCTCCAGCGCGTTGATCAAGCGCGGACGTGTTTCCTTCGGCTCGATCACATCGTCGATATACCCGCGTTCCGCCGCCACGTAGGGGCTGGCGAATTTCTCGCGGTAATCCGCAACCAATTCCGCTTTGCGCGCCACCGGGTCTTTTGCTTTTTCCAATTCTTTACGGAAGATGATGTTGACCGCGCCATCCGGTCCCATCACGGCGATCTCGGCAGTGGGCCACGCAAGGTTTATATCACTGCGAATATGCTTGGATGACATGACACAATACGCGCCGCCGTACGCCTTGCGAGTGACGACCGTCAATTTTGGCACGGTCGCTTCGCAATAGGCGTACAGTAACTTCGCGCCAGAGCGGATGATGCCGTGATGTTCCTGATTCGTGCCCGGTAAAAAGCCTGGCACATCTTCAAAGGTAATGATGGGGAGGTTGAACGAGTCGCAGAAGCGAACGAAGCGCGCGCCTTTTTCACTGGCGTCGATGTCGAGCACGCCAGCCAGCACAGCCGGTTGATTTGCCACGATGCCCACAGAATGACCGCCCAGCCGCGCAAAGCCAACGACGATGTTTTGCGCGTAATTCTCATGGATCTCGAAAAATTGCCCGCCATCCATGATCGGGCGGATCACATCCTTGATATCATACGGCTTGTTTGCATCATCGGGGATGATGCTGTCGAGGGTTTCGTCCATGCGCAGGGGATCGTCGGTGACGACGAACGGAGGATCCTCCATGTTATTCTGCGGCAGGTAACTGAGCATTTTGCGGATCAAGAATAGCGTATCGGCTTCGCTATCCGCCGCTACATGGCACACGCCTGATTTTTCCGAATGCACGCTCGCGCCGCCAAGTTCCTCCTGAGTCACCTCTTCGTGAGTGACGGCTTTCACCACGTCAGGTCCCGTCACAAACATATAGGAAGTGTTGCGCGTCATGAAGATGAAATCGGTGAGGGCTGGCGAGTACACCGCGCCGCCGGCGCACGGTCCCATAATAGCGGAAATTTGCGGCACAACGCCTGACGCCATCGTGTTTCGCAAAAAGATATCCGCATAGCCTGCCAGCGCCACCACGCCTTCTTGAATGCGCGCCCCGCCCGAATCGTTCAACCCGATCACAGGCGCGCCCGATTTCATCGCCATATCCATGATCTTGCAAATTTTTTCCGCGTGCACTTCGCCGAGGCTTCCTCCAAACACGGTGAAATCCTGCGAAAAAACATATACCAGCCTACCCTCGATGGTGCCCCAGCCGGTGATCACCGAATCGCTGATGAATTTTTGCTTGTCCAGCCCAAAATCGTGGGTGCGATGCTGGACGAACGCGTCCATTTCGCGGAACGAGCCTTTATCCACCAGAAGTTCAATGCGTTCGCGCGCGGTGAGCCGCCCTTTCGAGTGTTGCGCTTTGATGCGCTCCTCGCCGCCACCCAAACGGGATTTTGCCTTGAGGTCATGCAGTTTTTGAAGATTGGTCTGCTTGTTCATGTGCCTCGCTTTTTGAAAAATATCGGATTGCGCTTGTGTGTAATAGGATGATAGCCACAATCAACAGGATGGCCGCCGATGAGATGAGCGCGAAGGGCAGGTTCGCCCGCTCGGACTGGAAAAAAACACGTTCAACCCACAATTGCGCCTGCCACACGACTGCGGCGGATACAACCCTCATCCGCGCCGACTTGTTCCGGCGAATGATACTCCAGCATAGCGCGATTCCTGCTACTGCCCAGATGATGCCGGTCAAAGCAAGATAGGCGGGACTGAGACGCGAATCGAACTCGACCAGCGCGTCCCACCAGCGCAGGGCGGCGGCAACACGCGAAGCGCCCCATGCTGATGGAATTAACACCAGCCATAGGAGCAGGGTTACACCGAAGGGACGATTGGCAGGCATGAGTCGCAGAAGAAAAGTGGATCAGACGAAATGGCAGAGAGACGCGTTTTTGTCATTTTGGTCTCTCGTATTTTAGCAATTGTTTCCCGCCATAGGAAACGCTGGTGGGGCGCATGTACTCGTTGAATTGACCGTCGTAGGGTTGGCGGTCAAGGATGCCGGGGTTTGCCAGCACGTAATCCACGCCGAGGCTTGCGAGGTATTCGCCCGCCGTTCCATTCTGCAAATGCGCGAAGTATTCGGGGCTGTTGATGAGTCCGTCCATGTTGAGGATGGTTCGACCCTGAATGAAATACCCGACATTGCCGCCGCCCGTGAAGCCGATGAGACTGCCCGGCTCGGTGTTCGCTTCGAGAAGCGTGGCGATCTCCATCATCGGCACATCCTCAGACCAGCGGTTATATTGCATGGTGAGTTTGATTCCCGCCCAGTAGGTTTGCGCCATGGAGAAGCCGAAGAGCAGGGCGACGACCCATGCCGTGCGTTGAATATGTTTGATCTTTCTCACAAGCGTGAGCGCCATGCCCAGGGCAAGACCAATGACAAAAACCGCGCCGATGCGTTGTGTGATCCAATACCACTCTTTGAAAGCGGAGTATCCGCTGGAATGATAGTAGAGCGTTTGCAGAACCGAGCCGCAGAGGACCGGGATAAAGCTCAAACGGATCAACGCGGCCCCGCTTACTTCTTTGTTGATAAGCAAGAATAGGAAGAAGAGAATGACTACGACGATCAACGCATACCAGTAATACGATTCAATTTCGGCGGTGCGATCTGAAAATTGCGAGACGAAATTTCCGATGGCGTTCGTGAGCGGAGTCCACGCGAGACCTTCGCCTTGAAAGTTGACGCCGAAGAAATCGAACGGACTGCGCGTGGCGCCGCCGTAGACGCGCGCGGGGAACGATCCCCACCAGCGTTTGATCTGTCCGCTGACGGGGGAGAATGATCCGATGGTGAGTTTGTTCCAAATCATGTAGACGCCGAGCAAGCCGAATGCAACGCCGAAATATGCGAAGCCGTCTTTCATCCATGATTGCCATTTTTGTTTGAGTTCAGAAAGCGGATTCACTTTATCGTCGCTGGTTTCATGGTGAGCGCGGAGAAGCGAGTATGCGAGTCGCGGGAGACCGAAGAAGAGGAGGGTGAATCCGAAGTCCAGCAGAATGACGGAGCGCGGGAATCCGCTGGCGGAAGGGACCGCAAGCATGAGAATGCCGACGAGGGCGGACCCAGCCGCAGTCGAAAGAAAGAGGCGAAGCGTCCACGTGCGAAAATTTGCCAGCGTGTGTTTGTCGCACAAGCCGAAGAAAAACGCCAGCGGAATTTTTATCACCAACGCGAGGGCCGCCATCGTGACAGCGACGGTTGAATAGTTGTAATAGTCTGGCAGAGTCAATCGGAGGAGGAACGCGATGAAAATGGACGCGGCGGCGGCTGTGATGTCGAGCGGAAGAAAATAACGAAGCGGGTGATCGCGAAAGATGACCCAAATGCCGCAGAGCGCAACGAAGAAAACGAGATCGAGCCTGCTAAAAATTGTCAACGCGCCGATCAAGCCGAGCAGGGCAAGTTGTTTTGTGGTTGTTGTGTTTGCGCGGCGATTGATCTCAAACTCGTGCAGTTTGTACAACAACAGCGCGACGAAGAACGCGGCGATGCCCGATTCTAATCCTTGTTGGTAGATGTTGACGAGGACATCGAAACTGAAGACCCAAAATAACGCGGCGATCGCGCCGACGGCTGGCGCGAATATTTTGCCGAGCAAGCGATATAACAGTATCGCCGTTGAAATTTGCAACGCGCTCATCACGAGGAGGAGGATGCGGAGGGGGAGGACGAGATCAAACCGCGCAAGCGCGAAAATTGGAACGCAAATTAACATCCACAGCGGATGATAGCCGTTCGTCTTGTTGATACCGTCAAACGTGGAGCCGTGTCCCTCGCTGATGTTTTGCGCGACCTTGAAATAGTAATAGGCGTCGTCGCGCGTGAACCAACGCAGTGAAAAATTCTGCGCATCGGAAAGCGCGGCATGGACGCTGATGGACATGACGACGATGATGAGGAGGATTTCAAACCAGTGGCGTTTAATCATTTTATGAATTCACGGAAAAAATTTTTAACACAAAGGACACGAAGGACACAAAGGGATTTGAAGGATTAGTCATGGAATGTCTAGAGTGATCTTTCCGAAATTTTCGTTGTTCCACAATCGTTCTTGGGCGATGGCGGCGTCTTTGAGCGGGAAAGCTTTATCCATGACAGGTTTTAGTTTTCCCGCGACGATCAAGTCCATCACTTCTTTGAATTCGGCGATGCTACTCATTGTTGAGCCGAGGATGCTCAAGTGTTTGGCGAACAGATACCGATTGTCAATCTCGAATTTCGGCGAGCCGCTGTTGCCGACGGTGAGCAGTCGTCCGCCTTTGCGTAACGCCCGCAGGCTCATCATGAAGGTTGTGCCGACGTTATCTACAACGGCGTCCACGCCGCGTTTGTTCATGGCGAGGAAGACCGCCTTTGACCAATCCTCTTCTTTCGAGCGGTCAATCAATATGTCCGCGCCGATGGATTCTGTCATCTCCAATTTCTTTGCATTCGAGCCGACAACAACGACTCGCGCCCCGAGATATTTTGCGATTTGTATGCTTGCGGTATTTACCCCGCCTCCCGCGCCGACGATGAGGACCGTTTCGCCCTTTTGAATCTTCCCACGCGTCACCAACGAATGCCACGCGGTTTGATACACCAGCGCGGACGCGGCGGCTTGATGAAAATCGAATCCATTGGGGAGTTTGTACAACTGCCTGATCGGGACACAAACAAATTCCGCGTATGTGCCGCGAACCGTCTCGCCGAGCAAATGCCAATGCAAGCACATATTGTCTTTGCCCGCTAAACAAAATTCGCATTGCCCGCATCCGAGATTCGCGTTGATGACGACGGAATCTCCAGTCTCTCTTGCATTCTCCCTCACCCCTAGCCCCTCTCCCACAGGGAGAGGGAAACTGAGCGCGACAATTTCCCCCGCGCCATCCGCGCCGTTGATGTGAGGCAACTCCAACTTCAAGCCAGCCCAGCCGTTGCGCACCATCACGTCCATGCGGTTGAGCGCCGCGGCGCGTAAGCGGATCAACGCTTCGCCGGGTTTCGGTTCAGGCGCGGGGAACTCGGTGTATTCCAAAACATCAGGTCCCCCATGTTGACGAAAAAGCACAGCCTTCATGCGCGTTATTTAAATCCCAACTCACTGCGCGAGATCACATGCCGTTGAATTTCACTCGTGCCTTCGTAAATTTCGGTGATCTTCGCGTCGCGGAAATATCGCTCTACGGGCAACTCTTTGCTGTAGCCCATGCCTCCGTGAATTTGCACGGCTTGATGCGTCGCATACATCGCAGTTTCGCTTGCGAACAACTTTGCCATGGACGCTTCGAGCGAATAACGGCTTCCGTCTTTCTTGGATTTTTCTTTTGCCATTGCCGCGTTGTAAATCAACAAACGAGACGCTTCGATGCGCGTCTTCATGTCGGCGATCTTGAATCCTGTCCCTTGGAATTGGCCGATGGGCTGACCGAACGCTTCTCTCTCGACCGCATACCTGCGCGCCGCTTCGTAAGCGGCCTCTGCAATCCCCAGCGCTTGCGTCGCGATCCCAATGCGACCCGCGTCCAGCACGGTCATGGCGATCTTGAATCCCTCGCCTTCCTTGCCTAACATATTCTCAGCAGGGACGTGGCAGTCCTCAAAGATCAGTTCGCTCGTCGCGGATGCGCGGATGCCAAGCTTCGGTTCTTTCTTTCCACGTGTGAGACCCGGCGTGTTGCCTTCCACGAGAAATGCGCTCACGCCTTTTTGTTTCTTCGCAGGGTCGCTCATCATGAACACCACAAAATAATCCGCCACCGGCCCGCTGGTGACCCATGACTTGCGCCCGTTCAAAACGAAGTGATCGCCGTCGCGCACCGCGCGCGATTTCATCGTCCCTGCATCTGAGCCGCTTTGAGGTTCGGTGAGCGAATACGCGCCGATGGCTTTGCCCGACGCGATGGGAGTCACAAATTTTTTCTTTTGTTCTTCCGTGCCGAACTTCAAAATGCCGTGGCAGTACAACGAATTGTTGACCGACATGATCACGCCGTGCGACGCGTCCGCTTTGCAGATTTCCTCGAGAGCAAGCACGTAGGCGAGCGTATCCATGCCCGCGCCGCCGTAGGCTTCGGGAATTTCCAAGCCCATGAATCCCAATGCCCCCATTTTTTTGATCGTAGCCGAAGGGAAATCTCCGCTTTCATCGAATTCTGCCGCGATAGGCAGTATCTCTTTTTGGGCGAAATCGCGCGCCGCGTTTTGAATCATTTTATGTTCGTCGCTGAGCGAGAACATGGCAAGGTCTGTCATGGAACCTCCGTCTGGTGTGTTGCTTTGATTATACCCGTTGGCTTATATTTACTTTGTGCCGTGGACGATGGAACGACATCATCGGATCGTACTTGTTGTTTTTACCTGGGGCTGTACAAAAACCGGTACGCGTTGTAGATCTCGTAGATCAAGCGGATGTAGTTTCTTGTTTCTTCAAAACGGACAACCTCGAGGAACAGGTCGGGGTCGTCGCCGGCGAGTTGCTTCCAGGCGAGGGCGTTGCCTGGTCCGCCGTTGTAGGCGGCAAGCGCGGCGTAATAACTTCCGCCCAGCAAATCCATATTGTCTTCAAGATAATACGCCCCATAGCGGACGCTGACGTTCGGGCGATATAAATCCTGCTCGTCGTAACCGGGGGGCCAGGCAAGTTCGCCTGCGATCTGGGCTCCGGTTGGAGCGACGATCTGCATCAGCCCGTGCGCGCCCGCGTTGGACTTTACAAATCCTTCGAATAGACTTTCCTGCCGAATTACGCTATAGAGGAAGACCGGGTCGACCCCGAAATTTTGCGATTCGGTCATCACCAGATCACGGTAGTAAAACCCATAACGGATGCGGTTGAAATATGGCGGCGCGGCTAATGAAGCGGATTGGCTCTCCAGCCCGGCGAGCGAAAGCACCTCGCGCGCGGCAAAAATAGCGGAGCGGTATAACCCGATCTCAACGAGATAATTGGCGAGGCGGAAGCTATCTACTGCGTTATTACTCACGGACTCGCGCAACGCCTCGAATTCCAGTCGGGCTTCGTCGTACATGCCGAGTTCCCATAATTCTGTGCCGCGCACGAATCGCGGGTCGCTTGCGAGGGAACTGGGGCTGGCGAAATCTGTTTCGGCAGGCAGGTTGAAGGTGATGCGCATCCAGGCTTCGGCGTTCTTTCTTTCTTCCGCGAGATCAGGTTCGACGATGGTGACTGGTTTGCTGAACGGGGACTCGCCCAGGATTAAATCACTCGCGCGGATACTGTAATAACTGGCCGAATCAACCGACTGTGCCTGTTGCCAAGCCTCTCGCGCTGCCGTAACGTCGCCAAGTTGTTGTTGCGTTTTGCCAATCCAGAGCAGTGCGCGGGCGCGGTCTTCTGGAAGAGTGGCGAGCAGCAGACCGCGTTGAAAAACGATCAGCGCGCCGGGGAAGTCTCCGAGGCGATAGCGGGTGAT
>JAEURC010000030.1 GCA_016789025.1 Anaerolineales bacterium | reverse complement strand
AGCCCATACGTGAAGAATCGACTTACCGACGCGAACTTCGACAAGCTGGATGCGCTCCGCTCTTTTGCCGACTCACGCGGACACACGCTTCATGATCTCGCTTTTAGCTGGTTGCTCAGTAAGCGAGCGATTCCCTCCGTCATCGCGGGCGCGACCACGCCTGAACAGGTCAGCGAAAATGCAAAGAAGGTCGAATGGAAATTATCCGAAGATGATTTGACGGAGTTGAAAGAGTTGTTGTAAACATGTTCGCCATCAAAACTCTCGCCCCAACCGACCTCTCTCTTTTACTCAACGCCGCAGAGGATGTCTTCGACAACCCCGTAGACGAATCCTTCGCGCGCGAATTTCTCGCGGACCCGCGCCATCACATCGTGGTCGCGTTGGTTGACAATGTGGTGATCGGTTTTGCTTCCGCCGTTCACTACGTCCATCCCGACAAGCCGCCCGAGTTGTGGATCAACGAAGTCGGCGTCGCGGCGTCGCATCAAAGCAAGGGAATTGGCAAAGCGATCATGAAGGAGATGTTGAACGTGGGGAAGAAACTTGGCTGCGTCAACGCGTGGGTGTTGACCGATAAGAGCAACACCGCCGCTAATGGATTATATAAATCCGTTGGCGGAACTATTTCGGAAGAAGACACTGTGATGTATGAGTTTGAAGCGAAGAGTTAATACTTCATCAACCTCATTACCAGCCGCGTGAGACCGAGCGCGGCTAAGAGCGCCAACCCCACTGCCACCTCAAATGCCAATCTGTTGATCCGAATCACCAAACTCAACAGCGCAAGCCCGAACCCCAGCGCGGCGACGATGCCCGCCCGCGCCAAGTGGCGACGTTCCATGCCGCGAATATCATCCGTCGGGGCGGCGTAGCTGAGGCGGCGGGCGAAATCGGAGAGGTCCCAGCCGAGCAAACCGCCGAGCGCGCCGAGGAGCATCCAGATCGTGGCGAGATTATTCCACACGCCGTACGCCGCGCCGAGAATCATGATAGCGAACGCCAACGAGGAAACCCAATACAATTTCCGCCAGTGCGCGAGAATCCATACGATTCCGAGCAGGACGAACCAGCGCGCGGGATCGGTCATGCCTGCCTGTGAAAATCCATACGCAAGCGAGGCGGTTCCTAGAAGCACACTGAGAACAAAGGCAACGAGAGTCAATTCAACCTCATTAGAGATACAAGTTACAAGATACGAGAGTGTCCAATCTCAAACACATCAACAATCATGTCACCCTGAGTGGCGCGAGGCGCCACGAAGGGTCTCCGACATTATCGCAGAGATTCTTCGCCGCAAAGAGCAAGAGCGCGGCTCAGAATGACATGTGAATATTATTATCTTCCATTTTGGACACTCCCCAAGATACGCAGTACGCAATACGAAGTATAGCCCTGCTTACTGCATACTTCGTAAAAAACCGGGTGGACGACTCAGCTTCCGCTTCACAACTTGGTCGAACGGTTCCGCCACGTTCCAATCCAACACTTGAATCCCTGCGCGCTGAATCTTTTGCAAGAGTATGGCGCGCTCCATGCGAATGACCCGGGCGGCGAGTTCCACATTTTTATTCTTCGGCAGGTACGACAGTTCAAACTTCACCGGGTTCGGGCAGACGATGAGTACCTGATACCCTCGCGCGCGCAATTGCACCAACGGACTCAAGTCATCCTCGCGCAATGGCGAGACCAGGATGATCTGCGATTCGGGCGGGAACAACCGCGTCGGCAAATGCTCGAGATCGGCAAACACGTCGCTTCCGCCGGGACGCGCGTGCGCCAGCGAAAACAAGATTTTCTCGCGTTGAAATTTCCCATAGCCCGGGATCGTCCAGCGCAAAAACGCCGCATACACCAGCAAGCCCACGCGGTTCCCCTGCGCGAGCAGGGCGTCGCTCAATGCCGCCGCCGCTTGTACCGAATATTCGAACAACGAATGCCCGCGCGAAAACTCATTCGTTCGTAAACGCCCATCCAAAATGACGCCCACATCGGCGGCGCGTTCCTGCTGAAATTCATTCGCGTACAGCATATCCGCATCCGCATGACGCGCGCTTGCCCGCCAGTTGATGGCGCGCGGAGAGTCGCCGGGCTGATATTCTCGGACGCCAAAGAATTCTGTGCCTGAGCCGCCGACGCGCACGGGAATCATCCCTGCGTAGACTCTCGTCCGACGCGGACGGATTGCCACGTGACGGAGACGAGTCACCGGCGGGAAGATGAACAACTGTCCCTTCGCTTCTACTTCGACCGTGCGGCTGGTCACCCGTAGGTAATCGTTGACCTGCGCCCGCACCGATTCAAACCCGTAGCCGCCGCGCGGTCCCGCCACGCGATAACTGAACGTGAACGGTGAATCTTTCCGCAGGCGAATCAGGTGTCCCGTATGCCCGAAGCGCTGTCCTGAGCCTATCGAAGGGCGGAGGGTTAAATCCGCCGGTAAAAAATCTTCGATCAACACTTCGTCGAGGGAGTCGCCGCGATTGAGGATCGTCACCGTCACGGTCACTTCCGCGCCGGGCGATGCGCGCTCCGCGCTGAGATGCCGCGTCGCTTCGAGGTTGACTGCGGTGGGAGAAAATAAAAATCCCGCGAACAGATAGATCGCAAGAGGCAGCGCAAGCGCGATGAACTCGCCGCGCACGGTGGCAATGCCCGCCAGCAGCAGACCGTATATGAGGAAGCCGAGAAGCAATGATCGGGACATAACTTTACGACGATCAAACTACGAAACTATTTCACCACCGGCACCGGCGTTTTCTCCAGCGCGTCGCGGATGACATCGTCGCCGACCGAACGCGACATCCAGTATTCGGGTTGGAGGATCACACGATGGGTGAGGATGGGTGTGGCGTAGCGTTTGATATCGTCGGGGATGATAAAGTCGCGCGCGGCGAGCGCGGCATTGGCGCGCGCCATCTTGAGGAAAGCCAGCGACCCGCGCGGACTGGCTCCCACTGCCACGCGGCGGTCGATGCGTGTGGCATGGACAAGGGTCGCGATGTAACTTTCAAGGTCGGCGTCCACGTGAACCGACTCGACCGCTTCGCGTAATTCCAGCGCTTGTTTTGCTGTCGCGATCTCGCGCAACTCCACTTCGTCTTGTTTGCGTTCGCGCCGCCGTTGCAAGATCAATTTTTCCTCTTCGAGCGTGGGGTAACCCACCGTGAGTTTCAACATGAAGCGGTCGAGTTGCGCTTCGGGGAGCGGAAAAGTCCCCTCATATTCGATGGGGTTTTGCGTGGCAAGCACGAGGAACGGTTCAGGCAGGGGCAGTGATTCGCCGTCGATGGTGACGTGTCCCTCCTGCATGGCTTCGAGCAACGCGGACTGTGTCTTTGGCGAAGCGCGGTTGATCTCGTCGGCAAGGACGATGTTGGCGAACACCGGCCCCTTGCGAAGTTCGAATTTATTTTTGACGCGGTTGAAGATGTATCCGCCCGTGATGTCGCCGGGCAGAAGATCGGGCGTGAATTGGATGCGTTTGAAATCCAGCCCGAGCGCTTTGGCGAAACTGCGCGCAATGAGCGTTTTGCCAAGCCCGGGAAAATCTTCGAGAAGCATGTGCCCGCCCGCCAGCACAGACGCCATCATCATTTCGAGCAGGGCGCGTTTGCCCACCACGGCGCGTTCCACCTCGGCAATAACCTGATTGCCAAATGTCGATACTTTTTTTATGTCTGCCACGTTGACTCCGCGAGTGAAAAGATCGTCACTTTGGGTGACTGTCTATTTGTTGCGATTCCAGAAACTCCACCGCTTCTTTCACGTGTAGATCAAGCGGGGTTTTTTGAGGTTGCGATAAGGAATACCATCGCGCGGACGGGAAGTCGGCAAACGAACCCTGCAACCCGCGCTCGAGATATTGCCGCACTTCATCGGGCGGTTCCCAGCTTTCGCCGGCGAGCGGCGCAAACAGGGAGCGCGGTTTTCCATGTTCGCGCAGGGAAAGCAGTTGATGCGCCAACTTGCCGAGGCGGTTCGCCACGATCCACTTAAAGTAGGTTCCTTGATTCGATTTCGCCAAGGCGTGAGCGAAACTTTCCACTCCTCCGCGTTCCTCGCGCTGGAGGTCGATCTTTCTTCCGTTCGGCTTGATCTCCGGTAGGAGGCTGGTTCCCAAAACGAGCAGAACGATCAGCACGATTCCGATCCACCAAAACGATTGGTCGATGGAGCGGTAGAATAACCCGAGCAGCCAAAACACGTAGGCAAGCGGAATCATCACAAGGTGATACACCGCCTCGCGGAACGGAAATGCCAGCAGGGCGGCGATCACTGTAATGACGATCAGCGCCGCAAGGTTACGGCGCGTCATGCCGGCTCGCCGCAGTGTTGCAAAATGGAGGTGAGACACGCCACGGCTTCATTCACCATGTTCGGATTCGATCTTTGCCCGCCATAGCGAACCAACTCGAAGAGCCGTGTCAGCGCGCGCACCGCGTCGGCGGGGAGTCCTTCCGCTTCCAGGCGCGAGGCAAATTCACTCGGCGTCATCGAAGCGTTTCGATTCAGGTTTTTACGGTGCGAGACCGCATCGCTCATCCGATAGTAGCAGTTGAGGACCACATCCGTCGAATCTCTGCCGTTGGATAAGTCCAGAATGGAAGCGCGGGCGATCTTTGCGATTTTTGTTTTTGCAATGTCGGACGCTGGGGCGTTGAGTTCCTTCCAATATGAATACACTTTCCACGCGATAAAAAGCGCCAAGGCGAGCAGACCGAAACTCAGCAGGTACGCCAACCCCGAAGCGGATTGCGGAGGCGTGAACTCTGGAACCGCCGCCCCGGTCGTTGGTGCGCCCGACTCGGCATTCAATGCGGAAAGGTTAAGCCCCAACTGGTTGAGGATGTTTGGATAGCGGGTGAAGATAACAGATAACAGCCAGATGGTGAGAATTGCCCGAATGACGGCTTTGATCAGGCGTTTGCGCATTTCGGGCGAGAGGAGCATGCTAATCATCGCGAATAGTACGACGAGCAGGATCGCAACAGTCAATTGAGTCTGGAAAGGGACGGCTTGCATATTCCGGATGGCTTCGATGGCGGCGGAGCGAACTCCGTTTGCCGTTCCGGTTCCGAATTGTTGCCCCTCTCGAAAATCCATGCCGCCCAGCCCGGAGGCGAGGACCATCAATGCCGCGAGGGCAATGAACCCCAGGGTGGCGATCAGGATTTTGTTGGATGACAGGGCGCGCATAGGGTGAGGGGATTGTACCATCCCGGCTATAATCACCAACACCCTCGCCATGACCGAATCAACCATTGACTGCGCCAGCCCGCTCCACCCCCGCGCCGTGGAGGGATTGCGTCTCTTCAACGAGGGGAAATATTTCGAGGCGCATGAAGCGTTGGAAGAAGCGTGGCTGGATGAGAAGGGAAAGATCCGCGACTTGTATCGTGGAATCTTACAAGTGGGCGTCGCATACCTGCACATCACGCGCGGGAATTACAACGGCGCGGTGAAAGTGTACAAACGCAGTCAACGCTGGCTAAAGGATTGGGCGGACGTGTGCCGGGGAATCCGCGTGGAGGAATTGCGCCGCGACTCGGAAGAGGCGATCAACGAGGCGATGAGGTTGGGGGAAACGAGAATTGGAGAATTCGATCTGGCGCGGCTGAAACCCATCAGGTGGGAGGAAGGCTCAAAGAAACAGAAACAGGCATATGTCTGCGACCGATGCGGGAGCGAGATGCGCGAGAAGAATTGCAAGGTCATCTGTCCCAATTGCGGGAATCGGTTCGATTGTTCGGATTTGAATATTTATTTCGATTGACGCCCGAGGTAATTATTTCACCAGACGAAATGTTAGGATGCTTTTCTCAAAAGTCTCCAGTTGATTGTAAAACTCGTTTATTTGCGTCCAATATTCTACATACCAGACTGTATCATCCTCTAAAAAAACATACACCAACGTATTGACGTCCACGTTGTCGGTTGATTTTCCCTCGACCAGTAATCGTACCGCCGGCGTGGTATTTAAGAGCACATTCCGTTCCTCTACAACCCGGAAGGTCGTAGGAGCGGCTGGCATGTCGGTGGGCGAAGACTCAAGATGTGAAATTACGGAATCGCCTCGCAATGGTTCACGGGCAATAATCACATACAGGTGGTACAGCGATGTTTTTGTCGGTGTCCGTGAAAGAGTGAGTTCAACAGAGATTTGCTTATCAAGGAAAACAAGGTCTTTTACTGTAGTTTGTCGATAATCGCTCGGCAGCCAAATCTCAATGTTCGCAGTCTTCTGCTGTTTCCATCCCTGTGGAATCAATTGCTCATACGGGATCGCGGTCGGCGCCAGCGTTGGCGTGGACGTGGGAGGAGCGACCAGGGTTGCGGTGGGGATGACAAGCGTCGGCGCGACCGGTTGTGGAGCCCTCGAGGTCACCCCGCCTGTGAAAATGAAATACCCGGCAACGCAAAGGATCAATACCAATGTTCCCGCTAACGCGCCTAAAACGCCAAGTTGAGGGATGGTCATGCCGAGGTATTTGCGGTTTTGATTCATGAGTCCTCCGGTGTAAAACGGCTCGGGGTTTCGACCATCTTACCCCGGTCTGAGGCAGATTGAACGTTTTAAGTTCATGACCGAACGATCTATGGCGTCGGCGTCACAACGATCGTTGGTATGGACATCGGCGTGAGAGTCGGCGTGATCGTTGGAGTGGGAGTCGGGACCAGGTTCAGCCAACCGCTATAGAAAAAATAATCCTGTAAGAACCCATATCGCTCGTCATCCGTCATTAAGCGCGGGCGCGAGTAATCTTCGAGGATGCCGGTCAACAACTCCACGCTGATGAGTTTGCCGTCATAGATCGCATAACGGTCGTAAAATTCGCGACGAATGCCCGGCGGCATCCAACTCTGGTCGCCCATCTGGTCGAAGAATAAATTTCCCAAGCCGTAGTGAATGAACGCGTCACCGTGGAATTCCATCATTTGCGGGTAATGCGCCTGACTGCCGCTCACGATCGACGCGCCGGAGTCTGCCATCAACCGAAAGTCTGTCATCTGTTGCGGGCTGGGGCGCGAGTCGTAACTTTCGTTCCATTGGAAGGTGGAGATAACGACATAGCCTTGCGTTTTTAATTCGGCGATCTTTTGCGCGAGATACTTAAAGTCGCACGGCGCGGCGCCGGGGCGAAAGTCGCGCGCGGTGGGGAAGCGGTCTACGTCCGGTTTATTGCATCCGATGAACGCAATCTTGTTGCCGTTGACTTCAAATAGAGCGGGTTCGAGCGAATCGGTCAAGTTTGTGCCGCCGCCAAAGTAGGGCAGATCGTGGTGATTGTAAATTTCGATCGTCTCCAGCATCCCTTGCGCGCCGCGATCGGCGAAGTGATTGCCGGTCAACTCCACCACATCCGCGCCGACATCAGTGAGCAGATCGATGTATTTTGGGTCGCTGCAAAATACCAGCGGACCTGTCGCGTCGGGCTTGGGGAATTCGCATCCTGTGAAAAAAGGGATTTCGTTGCTGATGTGGGCGATGTCCGCCTCGCGCAACACATCGCGTATTTTTTCGCCGGGATACGTCACGCCTTTGTATTCCATTGTCACAGCAGTGGCGCGCACTAGGGCGGTGACGCCGGTGAGGATGACGGTGGTTAATTTGGAGGGATCATAGTTAGAGAGTAGAGAATTAGAGATTAGAGAATTAGTTGATGTTTGAAATGTAAAGTCCACAATAAGTGGATAGGATGCGAGATCGAAATTTTTTCTGATCGGCGATTCTCCGTCAATGGTCAATACTTTCCACTTCGGCTGGAGTTCTTCAAACGGAACGATCGCCCAGGCGGATTCGCTCCACGCTTCGTCGAGCAGTTCGCCCGTCGAAACGATTCGCGCCGGCGGGGAGGCTGGCGCATCCCACAGGACGGTTAACGCGTCCCGTGTAGATTCTTCCATCAACAGAGGCATCCCATTAATCAATTTGCCTTCCGTCCATGCGAGGCGGAGTTGGTCGAGCGTCACGCCGTCTGTCACAGTTGGGAACGGCGCGACGAGCGCGTAGACCCATTGAATTTTTTTCTCGCTCAGCAATGGATTCGATTCGACGAACGGCGACGCGTCGAGGATGAAATTCGATAGATTCAAATTTTGAACTTGTTCGCGCAGCACCGCGGGAACCGAATCGCCGATGCGCGCGCCCGATGGCGCGGGAGCGAATACGATGGGTTCAAATGTCGCAATCGGCGTTGATGTGGCGAGGGAGAGTGGAGAGTTATCGAGAGGTTGAGGACTGGATGATGCTTGAGGGGAGCAGGATGCGAGTAAGAGAAGAAGAATAAAGAGTGAATAAAGTTTTTTCATGGCGCGATGATTATAACTCGACCTCGCCCCCGACCCCTCTCTTGATGAACTTTAAGAAAATAATCACGTAATTTGTGTAGGGCGCGTTCTCTTACGCGCCCGTTGGCGTTAGAGAACGCCAACTACACGCGATTACGATATTTATTTGTTAATTTCCATAGGGAGAGGGGAGAACTTTATGCCTTCAATATAATTTGAGCGAGCGAAAATTCTTTTAGCGCGGATTCGTCAATCGTCACGCCCAAGCCGTGACCGGTCGGCACGGTGATCGTGCTGTCGTCGTTCAATGTGAAGCGTTCGTCCGTGATGTCGCGGTGATAGTAGCGATCCGACGCGGAGATGTCGCCGGGCAGGACGAATCCAGGCAGAGACGCGAGCGCGAGATTCGAGGCGCGTCCGATCCCCGTTTCGAGCATCCCGCCGCACCAAACAGGGACTTGTTGCGAAAGGCAATGATCGTGGATCGCAACCGCCTGACTCAACCCGCCGACGCGCGCGGGCTTGATGTTGATGATCTTGCAGGCTTTCATCTCCAGCGCGTAACGCGCATGGCGCGGCGAGACCACGCTTTCATCCAAACAGATCGGCGTTTTGAATTCGGATTGCAAGAGGCGGTGATCCCAAATGTCATCCTCGAAGAGAGGCTGTTCGATCAGCAGTAGATTCAGGTCGTCAATCTTTTTCAACACTTGCGCGGACTCGAGCGTGTACGCGGAGTTGGCGTCCACTTGCAAGCGCAGATTCGGGTACGCCTTGCGGACGGCGAGAGTCTCCTCCACTTCGCGCCCGGGTTTGATCTTGATCTTGACGCGGCGATAGCCCTGACCTAAATACGAATCAACCGTCTTCACTAGCGCGGATGCGGATTCTTGAATCCCGATGGATACTCCCACCTCGACCTTGTCGCGCGTCCCGCCGAACATGTCTTTCAACGATTTACCGTCGCGCTTGCCGAGCAGATCCCACAGCGCCATTTCGACGCCCGCCTTGGCGAGGTGATGACCGCGAATCCGCTCGACGCGGGATTGGAAATCGTTCGCATCGCGGATGTCTTGTTCTAAAATCAACGGCGCGATGAAATCTTTGAGGATGTGCCACGCGGTGCCGGTCGTTTCGTAGTTGTAGCCCGGCTCGCGCGAAGCGACACATTCGCCCCAGCCGGTCAGACCTTCGGCGTGGAGTTCGATGATGACGCACTCGCGCACGGTCTCGCGCCCGAACGAGGTCTCGAACGGCGCAACCAGCGGCATGGAGATGTGGTGGAGGGTGAGGGAGGAGAGTTTCATGAGATTAATCCCGTCTGGAATCGCTAATCGAAGAATACGCTTAACAAGGTAAATCTTGAACGATCCGTTCGATCATTTGCATATCCGCCGAGGGGAGTTCGGCAAAGCGATACCAATTGGCGCATAGCATCCGCTTTTGCTGTTGGGACAATTCCTTGGCGGCGATGGTCAGGTCGTATGCGGTTTGCCAGTCGCCGGTCTGGGCGAACGCCTCGATGAAGGGAATGTACTCCGCGCCGTATTTCGGAGTAAAGCCAAGTCCCTGCGCTTGTTGATAAAGATCAATGACTGCACCCCAATCTTTCGTCTGACGCGCGAGGTCTGCCTTCTGGAAGAAGTAACACCATGTACGCGCGGGTTCGGGGCCGAAAATGTCTGTGTCCGGCGAGGCAGGCGTAGGGTCCGGGATGATGCGGGTAAGGTCAGACATGGGGATTAACTTCTGGCTTCCTTCATCTAGCAAGGGGTCATACATGTACACGGAGTCTAAAACCCGCAGGCACGAAGAATCGGTCTGGCGAAAAACAGCGATGGTATTGGATGTATTCCCATCAAACATCAAATTACGGGCGGGTATTTTGATGGGGATGTCCGGCTGAAAATATTTTTCATATTCGGGGGTGATGAACATGTATGGGATGATGCCGTCTTTGATTTGAAAATGATATAGCAGGTTGACGGCCCAGGTCGCGTCCATGTCATGCGTGATCATGAATGACGGGTAGCCAAAACTGAGCACAGCCGTATCCGTTTGTAAAGCGGGAATGCGCCAATGCAGCTGCCAGTAGAAATCGGGTTGGATCGTCCAATCGCGCCGGTACGAACTCGCCATCCAAACTTGCGTGGCTACCGAAAACATGAGCAGGAAGCCGAAAATCCATTTTTGCCCGGCGGGACGAACAAGCACAAGCACGAGCCCGATCACCAGCAAGGTGGCGCCAAACATTGGGGCGAGGGTGAAGCGTTCATTCCAACCGCCTGTGCCAACTTCTTTGCCGATTGCCCAAATAGGAATCGCACTCGTGACGAACATCAAAAGCCCGGTACCAGCCAGCCAGAATGGGGAGGGTCGGTTTGCAGATTCGTCCTCGGTTGTGTTATAGAAAAACGAAAAAGCGAGAGCGAAGAATGTGCCCAGCCCGAACGCGAACCAGGCGAGTGGTCGCTGGAAGGTGAAATCGCCGAATCCGGTGATCGAGTCGGTCCATACTTGCACTGTTGAAAACAGTATATCCAGCGCGCCTTTGTTGAAAAAATTGAGTACCGTTCCGATAAAGGAACCTTGAAAAGCGTCGATGGTGGAACTGATGCTTTCGAGGCGCGCAAAGGTCCGAAAGACCTTGGGGAAGTATGCAAACCGTAGCCAGAAAAAGAATGCGGTGACCAGGATGTAGGGCAGGGAATAGAACGCGACCTTCTTAAGCAAGCGCCAATCCGTTTTGATTCCGTTGGCAACCAACAGCCAGATCAGAACAGGGCGCATCAACTCGAGCCCTGAAAAATATTCGATCGTAAACAGGTGCATAAAGGTGGCGATCCATGATAATGGAAACAGCAGGTTTGCCCACCTGGGCCGGGTGATCGCAAGCGTCATCCAATATAACGATAAACCGAAGAGAAATAATGTCATGATGTGGCGCGAAAACGCGGCAGACTGTTCTTGTTGAATAAAGCCCGGATACACGAGAACTAACGCGCCCAGCCAATAGAAATGTTTTCGATAAGTTGGCCATATGTGAATCAATGCGTAGACAAAAAGCAAGGAGCCTGCCCAGCGCAGTATTAAACTGGCAACCTGCCAGCCGATCGGTTTCGAGCCAACAAGAAAATAGATCAACTGATACGCCCATGGAAATGGTCTATCTTCGGCATAGTATCCAAATTGATAGGCAGAGTCTAGCTTGGTGAAGAACATGACTTCCCAATCCGACCAGTAATAACCGAGGGATGTCAAGGCGTATCCATAGGATGCGAATGCAATCAAAAATAAAGCCATTGGATAAAACCATGGCTTTTCGGAGATTTTTTTTAGTTTTTCAAGGCTGGTTTTCATATCTTTGTTTCTGTATTTTCCGTTTTCAATGATCCACTGCTTGACGTCTATCGACAACATCTGTATGGCGTATACCATGGTATTGCCGCAGAGTTGTAGAGAAGCTGAGAAAACGCTTTGTGTTTTCTCCATGAAGCCTATGTTGTCAGCGGATTATTTTGGATTGCGCTCATTTTATCATTGGCGCATGTGTAAAGGAAGTGCGTGGGAATGAGTCCATTAAACCTCAACTCCCAATTGCAAACCGCCCGGGCTGGGTTTTTACAACAATTTTACATCCCTACCATACAGGCGTAACTTGCACATCCTACAATTCCCACCATAACCTTGAAAGGAGGTTTACCATGACGATGAAGATATTGTTCAAGAAAACCATGCTGCTGGTGTTGGTGGCAGTGCTAGGCATGGGAAGCCTGTCGGTTTTTAGCGTTTCAGCCGCAGGGTCATATGATCCGACCACTCCGCCGCAGGGCGAAATGACGAATGAGCGTCTGGAGCAAATCTGGGCGAAGCAACTTCGCGCATATGAAATTTTAAGCAAGACCGAGGAGTTCATCGGCAAAGCCCGTCAATTAATTGATCGCGCCGCACAAAATGGAAAGGATATCTCTGCCGTAGAAGCCGCGTTGGATGCATTTACAGATGCGGCGAAAGACGCCAAGCCTGTCTACGAAAGCGCGCAATCTATCGTTGACTCGCATGCAGGCTTCGATGAGAACGGCAAGGTGATGGACTCTGAACAGGCAAAGGAGACCGTCCACGCGATGGGCGAGAAGTTGAAAGAAATCAAAGAGACAATGGGCGGCACAGGCAAAGCCCTGCGCGACGCGCTCCACGCCTTCCGCGAAGCCAACCCGCGCCCCGAGAAGACTACAATCCCATAGCGATTCAAACCCTAGCCACGGATTTCACGGATTGACACAGAAAATAAATCAGTGAAATCCGTGTAAATCCGTGGCAAAGAATCTTTTCCATTAACCCGCAATCAGCAGTACAATCGCCTTACTAAGATAAAACAAAGTGAGGCAGATTATGTACACGTCCGAAGGTAAAAAAATCGTCCATACCGATAAAGCGCCTAAGGCGATCGGTCCTTATTCGCAAGCCATTCGCACCGAGAGCTTTATTTTCACCGCCGGGCAGATCGGGCTAGACCCCCTCGCGATGGAAATTGTCCAGGGCGGCATCGAAGCGGAAACGCGACAGGCGCTGACCAATCTTAAGCATGTGCTCGAATCGGGAGACTCGGGATTGAATTTTGTGGTCAAGACGCTCGTGTTTTTGCAAGACATGAACGACTTTGTCAAAATGAATGCGGTCTATGCTGAATTCTTTCCTGAGAACCCTCCCGCGCGGAGCACCATTGCGGCGGCAGGTTTACCCAAAGGAGCGAGAGTTGAAATTGAATGTGTAGCCTTACTCAACCCCTCTCGCGGCGATTAGTTTTTTGTTAGCCGCGAAGCGCGCAAAGACCGCTAAGGTATAAATTTTTCTTCGCGTATGTTGCGGACTTCGCGGTGATTCTTTTCTAATCCCCGATCCCCAGTCTCTAATCTCTGCCTGTGAACGAACTCATCCTCCTCGTCGACGACGAACCCTCCATCATCAAACTCGCGCGGATGTATCTCGAACGCGAAAGTTTTCGCATCGTCTCTGCAAAAGACGGCGAGGCGGCGCTCGATTTGGCGCGCCACGAACATCCCGCCTTGATCGTGCTGGATGTAATGCTCCCGAAACTCGACGGCTTCGAGGTGTGCCGCCGTTTGCGGTCTGCAAATCATCCCGCCGCGATTCTCATGCTCACGGCGCGCGATGAAGATATCGATAAAATTCTCGGTCTCGAACTTGGCGCCGACGACTACCTCACCAAGCCATTCAATCCGCGCGAACTGGTCGCGCGTGTGAAGGCGATTTTGCGACGCGGCGAGCGGAATGTAAAAGCGGAAAATGTCTCCACGATTCACCTCGGCGACCTGACGGTTGATCCAGCCCGACGGGAGGTTCGAATCGGTTCTTCATCCAACCTTAATCTGCGCACGCAAGAATTCGACTTGTTGCTCACGTTTGCGGAACATCGCGGGTTGGTGCTCACGCGCGAGCAAATTCTACAAAAGGCATGGGGCTTCGATTTCTATGGCCAGACACGCACCGTGGACGTGCATGTGGCGCATCTGCGGAAGGCGCTGGAGCCTAGTTCCGTGAAGATTGAGACCGTGACCGGCGTCGGATATAAGCTGGTCGTTGCCTGACGCAGTTCGTTACGGCATTGCAAGTTTGTTCTGCCCGTAGAAGCGTACACTTATGTTGGACTATGAACGAACCGACCATCCCATTGTCAAAAATCTGGGCGCAAATGCATGCCGTCATTCAGGAGATCTGGGCGATCACCGAACCTGAGATCGAAAAAGTCGCCGTGCGTAACGATGTCCCCTTTGAACTGTATCTGTACAGCGAATTGGGATTGGATTATTTCTCGCTCGCTAATTTTCAAAAGCGCGACCCGTTCACCAACCCGGAGAAATTCGAGAAGACGTTTACCTACCTCGATGTGAAGGGATGGATTCAGCCTCAACCTGAGGATGAATACAAGGTGACCGAAATGGCGCGGGCGGGCGTCAAATTCATTATCATGGCTGGCGATGCAAAACTCCCGCCGCCGGAGGCTATGCCGGAGATCGATCTCGAACGCCTCAAGGTATTGCTCAAGAAGATCGCGCTGGCGAATGACAACGCTCCTGAACCCCCGGAAAAATGGGCGATCCTCAAGCGCTTCCGCGTGGCAGACCGGGAAAGCCCGGTGATGACAAAGATTCGAGAATATCTGTTGGACTTATTCGCCTATCGCGACGATTCGCATCTTGAAGCGGCGCGTCCGCACTTTAATACGGCAGGCATAGTTTGGAATGTGCTGGGCGTCACGGCGGGCGGTACTCCGGTGACCGCGGAAAAACTGGCTGAACAGCTTGCCTTTCGCGGATACGACGCCGACGAGTACGCGATCGCATTGCAAGCCGCGCAAGAGATCGGTTGGCTCGAACAAGCTGGCGACTCTGGCGTGTACCGCATTTTGCAGCAGGGAATCGAATTGCGCGAGCACGTTGAAAACCAGACCGACGCGTATTTTTTCGCTCCGTGGTCCGCGCTCAAACAGGAAGAACTTGATGAATTACAAGAGACGCTCCTCAAACTCCGCGAGAAATTGCGGGAACATCGAAAATCGAATCCGCAAGCCTGACGAATCCTTCGCGGATTTCGCGGGGTTGCAAAAAATAATCTGCAAGTCGTTTCCTTAGAATGTTCACCTCGCTCCGTTCACGCCTCTGGCTGAGTTATGCCCTCGTAATCACCGTTGCATTACTGGCGGTGATTGTTGTTTTGTTTGTCTATTTGCTTCGCAACCCGATCCTGTATCGCGAGACCCTGCAACGATTACGGAACGCGCAAACCCAGCTCTCAACGAACCCGCGCGAACTGTTGCAAGATACAGCCAAGCTGCGCGAGATTGCCGAAGCGCACAACGCTCGCATCCTCATCTTCGATTTGACCGAGGCGGTCATCTTCGATTCGAATCCCGAACAGCCTGCCATTCCATTTCCGCGCAACACCTTTGTGAACCGAAACTCGCAATTTGTCACCGATGTGCAAGGCGGGAAGTGGTTGCAGACCAAATCTCGCTTACCCAATGGGAACATGATCATTGTCGCCGCGCCTCGACCTGCGACAAAATTCTTGAATATCTTTGCCGACGAACTGTTGACTCCGATCTTGCAGGGCGGCTTCATCGCCCTGTTACTCTCGCTCGTGCTGGCGTTTATTATCTCGCGCTCGGTGGCAGACCCGTTACAGCAGGTTGTCATCGCCGCCAGAAATTACCCGCAGAGCGCGGATGCGGAATCTGTTTTGTCGCATGGACCGCGCGAAGTGCAAGAGTTGACTCAAGCGTTCAACTCGATGATTCGACGCGTGAACGACAGCCAAAAATCCCAGCGCGATTTTGTGGCGAACGTTTCGCACGAGTTGAAGACGCCGCTCACGTCCATTCAGGGATTTGCCCAAGCCATCCTCGATAACACTGCCGATTCGCCCGATGCGCGCAAGCAAGCCGCGCAAATCATCTATGACGAAGCCGGGCGGATGCACCGCATGGCATTGGACTTGCTTGATCTTGCCCGACTGGAAGCTGGCACGGCTGACCTCAACATCTCCGCAGTGGATGTGGGGGCGTTGCTGCGCGGCATTGCCGAAAAGTTTTCGTTGCAGGCGCAAAAAGTGAATGTGAATTTACGAGTGGATGTACCTGACGATTTGCCCGCGCTTCTTGGCGATGGCGATAGACTGGCGCAGGTGTTTACGAATCTCGTTGACAACGCGTTGAAGTTCACGCCCGCGAATGGGCAGGTTACATTGTCTGCAAAGTTTGCTGGGGGGTGGCTGGAGTTCGAGGTGACTGATTCAGGCGTCGGTGTCGAGAGTGAAGCGTTGCCGCGCTTGTTCGATCGGTTCTATCAGGTTGACCCATCCCGCGCGCGGAATGAGAGTCATGGCGCAGGGTTGGGTCTGGCAATTGCGCGCGAGATCGTGCAGGCGCATGGTGGTAAAATTGGCGTCCGAAGTTCGGCGGGGCATGGGACGACGTTCACGATCCGCCTGCCGCTAGCGCGAAAATAAAATGCCAAAAGTCTCCATCGTTATTCCTTGTTACAACGAGCAGTCCACCATTCGACTCTTGCTTGAAGCCCTGCGTGAGCAAACATTTCCGCGTTCCAAAATGGAAGTGATTATTTCAGACGGTTTTTCGACCGACAGCACGCGCGAAGTGATCGCCGCGTTTCAGAGGGAATTTTCCGATCTGGATGTGCGCGTGGTGGATAATGTGAAACGCACAATCCCCTCGGCGGTGAACCGCGCCATCGAAGCGTCGCGGGGCGAAATTATTGTTCGGCTGGACGCGCACTCGAAACCGTATCCCGATTATGTGGAAAATTGTGTGACGGCGCTCGAAGCGAAACGCGGAGATAACGTGGGCGGCGTGTGGGAGATTCGTGCGGGCGCGAAAACGTGGATCGCCGAATCCATCGCGGTTGCGGCGGCGCATCCGCTGGGTGTGGGCGACGCGTTGTATCGTCACGCGAAACAAGCCGCAGAGGTGGACACGGTGCCGTTTGGCGCGTTCAAACGGACGTTGATCGAATCAGTGGGAATGTTCGACGAAACTTTGCTCACCAACGAAGACTATGAGTTCAACGCGCGCGTGCGGGAGGCGGGTGGTAGAATCTGGCTCGATCCGTCCATCCGTTCGGTTTATTTTGCGCGCGCAACCTTCTTGGAACTGGCGCGGCAATACTGGCGTTATGGATATTGGAAGTGGCGAATGTTGCGCAGATATCCTAACACTCTTCGTTGGAGGCAGGCTCTGCCTCCGTTGTTTGTCTTGAGTCTGGCAGGGTTGGGACTGTTGTCGATATTCTTCCCGTTGGTGAAATATCTTTTGGGCGGCGAAATTCTCCTCTATGTCTTCATCTGCCTGCTGGCAGGACTTCAAGCAAGGTTGCGGTTGAAAAAGAATTTTTTAAGTTTGGGGTTGCCGTTGGCAATTCCTGTCATGCACATTTCATGGGGTAGTGGGTTGTTGTGGAGCATGCTCGCCTCTGGTTTGAGAAAGAATGGCTGAAAATCTTCGCACCACTCCATTGAGGTTGCGTCCCAGCGAGCATCGCACCCTGTTGTTTCTGGGCGACCTCGTGTTGTCGATCGTTTCCGTGTTTGCCGCATTGTCGGTTTGGCGGGCGTACAACTATAACGTTCAATATCAGGCATTGCTGGCTGAAAAACCTCCGATCCCAGAACCGCGGATCATCGTAATTCTCAATACGAGGGTGGATATCGAAGTCCCGTTTTGGTTTTATCTTCTGCCCATCTTATGGATTCTTTTGCTGGTGGATTTATACGAGCCGTCCATTGCGGGGAGCGGGCGCAAAACAACGCGCGGCATTGCGATTGCCGCGTTCATTGCGCTGGCGTTGTACTCGTTCGTCTTTGTGTTTACCCAAGACCCAACCAACCTGCCGCGCGTCGGCGTAGGCGCGTACCTCATCTTCGCTTCGCTCCTTACCCTTACCTGGCGCATGATCTTCATCCGCATCTACAAACGGACGGGGCAGTTGCGCCGTATGCTCATCATCGGCGCTGGGCAGGCGGGGAAGACCCTTGCCCAATTATACGAGACGCTGGGTACGCGCTCGTTCAACCTCGTGGGTTTTGTGGACGACGATAACCAGAAGGTCAGAAAATCATTTCACGGTTCGAAGGTCCTTGGCTCCAGCGATCGATTGCTTACCCTGATTGATGAACACCAGGTTACGGACCTTGTTGTTGCAATTAATGGCGAGATACAAGGGAAGACTTTTCAAGCCATTTTAGACGCTCAGGAAAAAGGCGTCGAAGTGACGCGTATGCCCATCCTCTATGAAGAGATGACCGGGCGGCTTCCTATCCATCACCTCGAGTCAGATTGGATCATACGTTCTTTCGTAGACGAGGTGCGGGTGGGCGGCATGTACGAATTGACCAAACGCGCACTCGATGTTGCGGGAGGGTTGGTGGGAATCGTATTCCTGCTCTTATTGTTCCCGTTTGTTGCCCTTGCCATCGTTCTTGATAGCGGGTTTCCTATCACCTATAAACAGACTCGCTTGGGTAAAGGCGCGCGTCGTTTTACGATCTACAAATTCCGTTCGATGCGTCAGGATGCGGAACAACAGGGTGAAGCAAAACTCGCCGAGAAGAACGATCCGCGAGTCACGCGCGTCGGAGATTTTTTGCGCAAGACGCGGCTCGATGAATTTCCGCAATTCTGGAACGTCTTGCGCGGCGACATGAGTCTCGTCGGTCCGCGCGCCGAACGCCCCGAGCTCGTTGCCGCGTTTCAAAAGCAAGTCCCGTTTTATCGAGCGCGATTGCTCGTCAAGCCCGGCGTTTCGGGCTGGGCGCAGATCAACTACGGTTATTACGCCAGCGTCAAAGAGATGGCGGTCAAACTTGAATATGATCTTTATTACATCAAACATCGCACCTTTGCCATGGACTTCCAGATCATCCTCCGCACGATCGGCACAATGCTCAGGCGCACAGGACAATAAATGAAAACCCTCGTCACTGGCGGCGCGGGCTTCATCGGCTCGCACATCGCGGAGGCTTTGCTGGCGCGCGGCGACTCTGTCCGCGTGTTGGATAATTTCAGCGCTGGCAAACGCGAAAACATCGCGGCGATTGCAAAGGATGTCGAGATCATCGAAGGCGACCTTCGAGACTCTTCGCGCGTCGGGGAGGCTGTTCGCGGCATGGACGCTGTTTTCCACTCCGCAGCCTTCGTCTCCGTCCCGCAATCCATGGATGAGCCGCAAGAGTGCTTCGATATCAACGTCAGCGGAACGCATCTCCTGCTCGAATCGGCGCGACGCGAGGGAGTCAGGCGCGTGGCGCTTGCATCGAGCGCGGCGGTCTACGGCGAGTCCGACGCGCTGCCACTTGTGGAAGAAACCCCGCTTCAACCGAAATCCCCCTACGCGTTGTCGAAACGGATTAATGAAATGTACGCGGAATTATTCACAGACGAATTTGGTCTTGAAGTTGTCGCCCTCCGCTACTTCAACGTCTACGGTCCGCGCCAACGACCCGACTCGATGTACGCCGCCGCTGTTCCGATCTTCATTCAACGATTGCTGGATGGTAAGCCCGTCATGATCTTCGGCGATGGCGGTCAGACGCGCGACCTGATCAACATCCATGATGTTGTCCGCGCCAACCTGATCGCCGCCGAACACCCGAACGCCGCAGGAAAAATTTTCAACATCTGCACAGGCATCGAAACGCGTTTGCTCGACCTGCTCGAAGTGTTATATGAATTTTTCCCCAACGCGCCGCCGACCGAATTCGCATCCCCGCGCGCAGGCGACATCTATCGCTCCGTCGGAAGCCCGCAAAAAGCAAAAGATATAATTGGCTTCACTGCAACCACATCCCTCACCAAAGGTCTAAAAGAAACCATTGAGTCCATGCGCCAATCCTCCGCGCTGAGCGGAGCGAGCCGTCCAATCTCTAGTCTCTAATCTCCAGTCTCCAATTCTCCAATTCTCCCTCCTCAATTACCACTTACTAATTACCATGTCCCGCCCCCCCCACATCCGCAACCGTTTCGTCCTCATCGGCGACATTGCCCTCATCATCGTCTCGGTGTTGGGAAGTTTCGCCCTGCGGCTGAACGTAGAGGAATTGCCGTTCTATTTCCCCGCCGTTGTGTTGATGAGCGTCGTCGCGCTGATCATCAAGATTCCCGTTTATTTTTTCTTCGGCTTATATCGCCGCTTGTGGATCTACGCCAGCACAGGCGAGCTGAGATTGATCACCGTTGCAGTGACATCCGCTTCGGTGCTGGTTTCAGGCGTGATGCTCCTGCTCATCAGCGCGGGACGAGTCTTACCAGGGATGCCGCGTTCTGCATTAGGCATTGACTGGCTTCTCTCGCTCGTCCTCATCGGCGGTTCGCGTTTTGCGCTGCGCATCCTTGCCGAACAATCCATGTCCGCGCGTTCAAGTGGAAAAAGCAAACGCGCCATCATCATTGGCGCGGGTGACGCTGGCGCGTTGGTCGTGCGCGAACTGCAAAAGTCGTCGCAGTTGAATCTCGTTCCCGTTGGCTTCCTCGATGACGACCCAGCCAAACAAAAACATTCCATCCACGGTGTGACGGTCATCGGCACGGTCAACGATCTCTCCTCCGCAATTGACCTGCACCGCGTAGACGAAGTTATCATCGCCATTCCCTCCGCCCCTGGGCAACTCGTCCGCGCGATCAACGATGTTTGCCGCGTGAAGGGAATCCCCTCGCGCACGATGCCAGGCATCTACGAACTCATCGGAGGCAAGGTCAGCGTCAACCGCCTGCGAGAAGTGGACATCACCGACCTCCTGCGGCGCGAACCCGTCCGCGTGAATGATGAAGCCGTCGGCGCAGCGCTTGAGGGCAAGAGAGTCCTCGTCACGGGCGCGGGCGGTTCTATTGGGCGCGAACTTTGCAGACAGATCGCGCGGCGCAATCCATCCGAACTCATTTTACTCGGTCACGGCGAGAACAGCATCTTTGAAATTTTGCTCGAACTGAATCAGGATTATCCGACTCTTTCCCTCTCGCCCGTCATTGCCGACATCCGCAACGCGGAACGCCTCGCGCAAATTTTCGCGCAACATCAGCCGCAAGTTGTCTTCCATGCCGCCGCGCATAAACACGTCCCGTTGATGGAGGTCAATATCGTCGAGGCGGTCACGAACAACGTCATCGGCACGCGCAACGTCGTCCAAGCCGCGCTCAGCCAAAACGTCGAACGATTCGTGCTCATCTCCACCGACAAAGCTGTCCGCCCGTCATCCATCTATGGCGCGACGAAACGCCTCGCGGAAATGATCGTGTTGAATGCGAGTACACACGTAAACACGTACACAAGTAAACACGAAGCTCGTGATACACAATACGAAGTACGCAATACGCAGCACGCCTTTTCCGTTGTCCGCTTCGGCAACGTCCTCGGCAGTCGCGGCTCCATCATTCCGATTTTCAAAAATCAAATCGCGGGCGGCGGACCCGTCACCATCACGCATCCCGAAATGTATCGTTTTTTCATGACCATTCCCGAAGCCGTTTATCTCGTGTTGCAAGCCGCGTCAATGGAAAACGGCGGCGAAACTTTTGTGCTCAACATGGGCGAGCCTGTCCGCATTCTCGATCTCGCCGAAGACCTCATTCGACTCTCTGGGCTCGAGCCTCATCGCGACATCGAAATTTCATACACGGGCATTCGCGCGGGTGAAAAATTAACGGAAGAACTTTGGGATGAAGGGACCCCGCTCGCGAAGACTCTGCACCCCGACATCTTCCGCTTGGATGCCGACGCTTCCTCCGCTGACTTGAACCTGCCTCGAGCCATCGAGCGACTCTCGTCCCTCAGCCACTCCAACGACACCGACGCCATCATCACCCTGCTCGATGAACTGATCCCAAATTCATCCATATCTGAGTCAAAAGTCAAAGGTCAAAAGTCTTTGCTGACCTTCGACCTTTGACCTTCAACCCGCATGATCGTTTCCCTCACCGACTGGAATCAATTCCTCTCCCAACATCCCAACGCCCATCTCCTGCAAACAGGGGAGTGGGGCGAATTGAAGTCCGCGTTTGGGTGGGAGCCTGCGAGAGTGATCAGTGGAAATGTTGGCGCGCAAATCCTCTTTCGCAAATTGCCGTTGGGATTTACGGTTGGATATATTCCGAAAGCGGTTATCAGCGAGCAGTTATCAGTGAGCAGTGAACAGTTTTGGAAAGAAGTTGATTCCGTTTGCCGAACGCATCGCGCGATTTTCTTGAAACTTGAACTTGACCAATGGGAAGACGGAACACCAATTACTAATTACCAATTACCAATATCACCCCACAACATCCAACCTCCTCGCACCATCCTCGTCAACATAAAAGATGACGAAGAGACGATTCTGGCGCGGATGAAACAAAAGACCCGCTACAACATCCGCCTGGCAGAGAAAAAAGGCGTGACCGTCCGCGCATGGGACGATATTGAATCCTTCCACAAGATGATGCTCGTCACTGGCGGACGCGATGGGTTCGGAGTCCACTCGCTGGAATATTACAAACGAGCGTATGAACTTCTTTGTCCACAGGGACTCGGCGAAGTCCTCCTCGCGGAATACGAAGGCAAACCTCTCGCCGCGTTGTTCGTTGCCCGAAACGGAAACCGCGCGTATTATCTCTACGGCGCATCCACCAATGAAGAACGCAACCGAATGCCCACATACCTCCTGCAATGGGAAGCCATGAAATGGGCAAAAGCGCGCGGATGTGAAGAATATGACCTGTGGGGAGTTCCCGACGAGGATGAAGCGACTCTTGAAGTCAATTTTGAATCACGGTACGATGGCTTGTGGGGTGTCTATCGCTTCAAACGCGGATTCGGAGGCGAACTCAAGCGCGCGGCACAGGCGATGGATCGAGTGTACAATCCAATTTTGTATTGGGCTTATTTGAAGTTCGTTGGAAATAGAGAATAGAAATTGGAAAGTCAAAACTGGAATTCCATCATCTCGAAGTTACCCAATCCACACTTCCTCCAAACCTACGAATGGGGACAGGTTAAGGCGAAGTATGGATGGAGTCCGCTGTATGCGGTGTGGGATGCGGATGGAAAATGGAGAGTAGAAAGTGACCCGAATCTACTTTCTACTTTCCACTCACCAGTTGCGGCTTGCCTCATCCTCAAACGCCAAATCCTCCGCAATGGATTCGCCGCGCGGTTGTCTATTCTTTATTTGCCGAAGGGACCGTTGCTCGATTGGACGAATGAATCCCTGCGAACGCGCGTGCTGAACGACTTGCAATCTTTTGCAAAGAAACAAGGCGCGATCTTCTTGAAATGCGATCCTGATGTGGTGCTGGGAACGGGAGTCCCTCGAAGCGCCGAGGATGCCGAAGAGAAAAGCGGGGCAGTCATCACGTCCGAGTTGAAGCGGAGGGGATGGGAGTACGCGTCGGATCAGATACAGTTCAAGAATACGGTTGTCATTGACTTGAATCCAACTGAAGATGAACTTCTCGCGCGGATGAAACAGAAGACGCGCTACAACATCCGCCTTGCTGAGAAGAAAGGCGTTTCCCTGCGCGTAGGCAAACTAGAAGATTTGCCCATGTTATACAAGATGTATGCTGAAACAAGCGTTCGCGATGGCTTTGTGATTCGCGATGAAGCGTATTACAAAACAGCTTGGGAATTGTTCATGAAGAATCAGTCTCCAGTCTCTAGTCTCCAGCCTCCAATTACTAATTACCAATTACCCCACACCGAGCCTCTAATCGCAGAGGTGAACAACCAACCCGTCGCCGCAATCTTTGTTTTCTATTTCGCAGGTCGGGCATATTACGTCTATGGCATGTCGCGGGACGCGCATCGTGAAAAAATGCCGACGTATCTTTTGCAATGGGAAGCGATGAAGCGCGCGAAGGCGCGTGGATGCACAGATTACGATCTATGGGGCGCGCCCGATGTGTTCGATGAAAGCGACTCGATGTGGGGCGTCTATCGCTTCAAAGAGGGACTCGGCGGCAAGGTTGTCCGCACGCTGGGTGCGTGGGACTTTGCGCCGAATCCATTTTGGTATCGGATGTATTCGGACATCATGCCGCGCGTGTTGGATGTGATGAGGTCGCGCGGAAGGTCGAAGACGAAACAAAGTTTGGGTGCGTGACAATTCGCTGGTCGAGTAGTCCCGCGATGCTCGTCGCGGGACGTATCGAGACCAGAGGCTCAAGAAAATTCTTGTAACAAATATTGCTTTACGGCGTGGTGGTTTCGATACGCCGCTTCGCGGCTACTCAACCACCGAATATGGATGAAACAGGAAATAATATGCACACAATCCCTCGCTTAAACTTCGCCCATTTACCCACACCGATTGAAGAACTCCCGCGTCTTTCGGACCTTCTGGCTGGTCCGCGCATCCTCGTCAAGCGCGACGACCAGACGGGACTCGCTTTCGGCGGCAACAAGACTCGCAAATTGGAGTTTCTCGTTGCGGAGGCACAAGAGCAAGGCGCACGGACGTTGATCTCTGGCGGCGCGTTGCAGTCGAATCATTGTCGTCAGACAGCGGCGGCGGCGGCGAAGTATGGATTCGATTGCATCCTCGTGTTGAACGGAGAGATGCCCGACAAGCCATCCGCAAATTTGATGCTCGATCAACTATTCGGCGCGGAAGTTATCGCAATCCCAGATCGCAAAGAACGCGACCGAGTCTTGCAAGAGACATTCGATAAAGCCGCTGCGGATGGACGTAAGCCGTATCTCGTCCCGTATGGCGGATCGAGCGCGACGGGCGCGTTGGGGTATGCGTTTGCGATGGAGGAGTTGGCGAATCAAAATAAACATGTCGATTGGATCGTCTTCGGCACCTCCTCAGGCGGGACGCACGCGGGGCTGGTGTTGGGTCAGCGCGTGTTTGGTTTCAAAGGCAAGGTGTTGGGAATCAGCATTGACGAGTCGGAAGAGTGGCTGAAGAGTCACGTGTCCAAACTTGCATTGGAGGCGAGCGAAAGGCTGGGGGAGCGGATTCGGTTCGAGTCGGCTGAGGTGTTGGCAAATGCCGACTACTGCAAAGCAGGCTACGGCGTCCTAACTGAAGCGGAGCGCGAAGCGGTCAATCTGTTTGCGAAGTACGAAGGCCTTCTGCTCGATCCCGTCTACACGGGGCGCGCGGCGGCGGGGATGATCGATCTCATCCGCAAGGGGTATTTCAAGAGGGAGGAGACTGTGCTATTCTGGCACACGGGCGGACAGCCCGCGCTGTTCGCGGAGAAGTATGTGAATAAGATATAGTTGACTTGTTCAGTCCGTAGGGGAGAGGGGCTAAAGCCGAACGACCAACCTCACACTGACCATATCACGCTTGTCGATCTTTTCCGCTTTGCGGACGATCGCTTTGATCGGCACAAGGTACTTGCCATCTTTGGGGAACAATGATGTCGTGAACTGTGTTTTTCCGATCTGCACGTGGACCGGAATCACTCCCCAGCCATACGTCGCCAGTTTTGATATCGCTTTTATTTCGCGGCTCTGCTTTGCAGGGACAGCGACGAAATAGAACGGTGATGGTCCGCGCCAGAAGATGATCTTGCCGCTGAATTCGATGTTCATGATGACAGTATTTCAAATAGGATCATATCACCCCTTCACATACGATAACTTCTCACAGATCAACCCATCCCGCAATCTGAACACATCCACCCCGCGGACGTGACCGTCGCCCCAGGTGTACGTCCAGCGCATGACACAGCGGTTGCCGAAGCCGAAGATCTCCTCGATGTCAATGTGCGCGTTCGGCGCATCGCGGAAGAATCCCTCCCAAAAGTTTGTCACCGCGTCTTTGCCTGAATATTTCGTCCCATCTGGCGAGGGATCGGTGTTCTCGAAGATGGTATCGTCGGTTGTCAACTTCATCATGCCCGCCACATCATGACGATTGAACGCGTCGTTGAAGTCCATCACGGCGCGGACAGAGGTTTCGATCGTTGACATGCGGATTGGGGTCATGGAAACATCTCCTATATTTCTGTGTCACCCTGAGGGAGCGGTTTCCAGCGACCGAAGGGTCTCGACGGCCGTGACAGAGATGCTTCGCTCAGCATGACATGATGTGTTACTGTTGCGGATCATCTTCTCTCAACCAAATATCTTGCGCGGGATCATAGCGCAGAAAATAATCGGTTTGGATGCGTTCAGTGCCTGCGATCAAATTATAGTTGAATGCCGAGCCGCGCACGAACATTTCATCGGCTTTGCGGAAGACGATGCGCCGCGCTTTATCGTCGCCGTCCGCGCCCCAGCCCGCCATCGAGAATTCGAAGCGGGGTTTGCCGCGAATCTCCCCATCGTCCCCCAGCGCCACCGACCAGACCTCCGATTTGCGCGTCAGACCAAAATACAAGCGTTTACCCGCGATGCGGTTGAACACGCCCAGCCCGAAGGCGTCAATATTTTTTAATTGCGATTCGACTTTGCCAGTGTCCAGATCAACTTGATAAATGATCCCCGCTTCAGAATCTTTGCCCGAACCATATACCGAAGCGGCATACAAACTGTTCGTGTCGCAATCGTACGCAAGCCCGATGATGCCGAACGGATTTTCAGGCGGCATCGGCGCGGCAAATGGCAAGCGGATGTATTCTGCCAGTTCGCCGGTGTCCGTGTCCACTTTATAGATCGTGTTTTGCTGGTCGGGCGGATTGTCGTACAGATTGACTCGCGGCGCGGGCGCGACGTAGATGTTCCCGTCCGCGTCGTTGACCGGAGCGCCGAGATAGCCCGCGTCATCCCACGTGGGATGCTGGTACACATGCGCAAGCGGCTGCCCCACTTGAAGCGGACGGTCGTAGATGAATAAGCCTTTCAGCGTTTCGTTCGTGCTCATGATCGCGGAATCGTCGTAGCCCATGTCTTTGGCAAACTTGGGCGTGGACTGGCAATATGTCACGCCGCCGACGCTAAAACCTTGCGCAAGTTTTTCCTCCGAGGTGTTGACGGAGTAGACGATGTATCCAACGACGCCGACGACCAGCGCGAAGAGGATTCCCCATCCCAGCCATTTGCGGCGGTCTGCGCGTTTTTGTTTCGCTTGTTGTTTTTTCTTGTTTGCCATTGATTATATTGATGTCACCCTGAGGGACGCCTTGCGTCCCGAAGGGTCTCTTACGGCGCATACGAGATTCTTCGCTCCGCTCAGAATGACATAGTGTAAACGTAGTTATGGATTTTGAATTGGCACGAACATGGGCCCCATGTAACAGGGATATTCTTTCGCCGTGTACACGCCGCGATCCAACACGGATTCTGCCCAGCAGTATTGTTCGCCGGGCGCGCCGTCGTTTTCCACTTGCGGAACATACCACAGGATCAACTCCGCGTTTTCGATGGGCTCGTTATCAATGAATCGTTCGGGTCCTTGTTCGTAGTTCACGTTGCAACATGGACCGATGGTGATCATGTCCGAATCGCCTTCGTCGCGGTCGGGGTGGTCGAGGGTGATGAAGATGAAGGCGTTGTCGCCGCGCTCGCCTGCGAATTGTCCGCGTCCGGGTTCGACGTAAAAGCCTGCGCCGCTTGAATCGGCGAAGCGATATTGGTAGCCCTCGTCTGTTGGTTCGGAATCGGACTGTGCCTGCCAGCCCTCGGTGGACCAAGCCTGCCAGGCCGAGTCGGTCCATGTGGCGAAAGAGTTTTCCGCGGCGAGAGCGAGGCGAAGCACGGGTCGGTAGGTCCCGTTCGTCCCGCATCCGCGCCCGATGTTTCCAGCCGCCACGCGGAATCGTCCGTCGTTGTAGAAGTCGAAGCGTTGGACGTAAAAATAACTACACGGCAGGGGCCACTGCTCGCCCCAAAATTCCTGTTGAAGACGAAAGCCGACAATCTCGCCATCTTCGACGATCTCTTCGACGGTGGGTCCCTGGAATGCGACGACCGCGGCTTGACTAAAAATTGGACAGCCGACCGCGTCGCTGTAGCCGAACGCTTCGGTGGTGGAGTAGCTCACGTGCCAGTCCACAAGTTTTGCACTTTCGAGGATGGCGCGGCTTTTGTATTGCACGTCGGAGATTCGCAAACCGTCTGAACTGGTGAGGATGAAATTCATGCGCCAATCGCCGCGTTCGAGCGCGGTGGCTTTGTCGCAATATAACTGCGTGACGATGTCGTCTTGTAAACTGCGTTGTGTGACGGCGGGTCCGTAGGTGCCGACATCCGTCCAGCGGACTCCGACTAGCACGCCGTCGGTGAGGTCTACGATAGCCCATAGCGCGCGGTCGCCGTCTACAAAGGTTGGCGCGAGGCAGAGATGCCGCGAGCGTTGACAGCGCGTGAGGTTGAGCGCGGTCTTGGTGTTTGTCATGCGGGCGTCGTCGCCATTTGGTTTATATCCCAACGCGGCGATGACCTCGGGCGATTCGCTTGCGATCTGCACAGCGAGGTCAACGAGATATTGTGGGGCGTCGGGTTGTGTGTCCGCCATTTTTGTCACGGCTAATAGTGTTTTGTCTGTGACGCTCACGAAGCCGACGGTGGTGAGGTTCTTGGCGTAGTTATACATTTCCACGCGATAGCAGGTTGATTGCTGACATTGCGCGGTGGCGTCGGTGATGTCGCTTTCGCGCATGGGATAGACGCCGAAGATCTCGTTTCTCAGCGCCGCGCCAGTGGACGCGTCCCACAGGTCGCCTTGAAAGCGCGAGTCGGTCACGGCGATCTCTTGCGCTTGCGCGCGCGGCGCATCCAAGCCGATCAACAAAAGGACGGGGAGCGGTTGTTGCAATACATTTTGCACGAGCGTCGCTTGCGCTTCGAGCGCGGGGAGGGGATATTGCTGGGGGTTGATCGTGGCGCGCGGCACAACCGCGCCCGGCGGCGTGGGCGTGGATTCGCTTGATGAGGAGGTGCAGGATGTGAGTAAAACGGCGACTATTGCGGTAATTGCAAGAACTGTACGAGTTCGATGATTCACTTGGCGCTCCGAACGTTCGATTGACGTTGCTTGAACATTGGGAGCATTTTAACTCATGTTGGAATTTTCTCGATTGATCGTGGGAATTGTTCAACGGCGCCACCCGAAAAAGAAAAACCCAACGCTTTTCAAGCCATCGGGTTCCTCCAGCGATTTTCCCCTCTACCCCTTGACACTGCGGTTCATCGGTAGGCGGCAACCCCTTTTCCCGTCACGATGCAACCTGATAACGGTGTGGCAACAGGAAGTAAGCATTAAGACCTATGAATAAGATGAGGGATAACCACCAAAGACCCACGAACCCAAGAATTGTCGCTACACCGTACCAGATAGGACCTACAAGGAAACGCCGTCCAATCGCCTTCGCCTGTTCAGCTGAAATCGTGTCATCCAGCAGTTCCCTGTGCGACGCTGCATACCGCCACATCACATTTACCAGCACCCCAATGATGGTCAATGTGCCAGAATAGAAAGCTGTAGCAATGTGTAGGTCGGAGCCTGTATGAAAGGCTTCTGCCAGAACTGCTGTTGGAAACGGCAGGAATGCGATGAACATTAACTGCAGTGTGTTCAGGAACAAGAGCCTCTGATCTGCGCGAACGATCCATTCAAACATGGCGTGATGGTTGATCCAGATCGCCCCGATGACGATGAAACCGATAGCATAGGCGTTGTATGACGGCCACAGGTTCAGCAGACCGAGCCCAAGGGAGCCGCCTTCTGGGACTTTAATTTCCAATACGAGCAAGGTGATGGCAATCGCAAAGACTCCATCGCTGAACAATTCGATACGATCTGTTTTCATGTTACACCTCTCTTAGCCGGTCGCACAGACAATGGCATCTTGCCGCCTAACTAGGGGTTAAACGGAATGTACATCACATTTCTAATATTCGATACAGCTTTCGCTTTTTCTCTACTCGCACGTCGGGCAAAACATTTTTACACGCCAATTATATACCCGCACTAATTTTGTTCTCCAAATGCCCGCCTGCCTCCGCTTGATCCAGCACGGCAAGGATCGTCTTCACCAACTCCCGCGCCGCGGATTCGCTCAACTCCACCGCCACGCGCGCGGAGGGTCCTTGCGACGCGTTCACGAAGTCAATGTTCAGCGCGTGTTCCATCGGTGCATTGAAGGGATGGTCGTACGAAACGTTGGCTTGCTCGAGGTTGAACCATCCGCTCGCGCCTTTGCCGCATCCGTCAATTTTTACTTTTTCGACGATCATGGTGCACATAGTATTTCTCCTAATCCATTCATATCCGGTGATTGAGCGCAAGCAGTCGAAACCACCACGACGTAAAGAAATTTTGTTACAAGAGCATGTATGCGTACCTGTGGTTTCGATACGTCCCGCGATGCTTCGTCTTCGTGGCGCGAACATCACGCGCCACTCCGCTCAGCACGCGCGGGACTACTCAACCACCGGGTAAATATTTCTCGCAAAACGCGAAGACTTTCTCCCATCCATCCATGGCTTGCGCTTGACGATATGCGGGGCGGTTGTAATAGAAAAATCCGTGACCGGCGCCGTCGTAGCGATGGAACTCATACGTTTTGTTGAGTTTCTTCAATTCTGCCTCATGTTGATTGACCTGTTCGGGCGTTGGCGATGTGTCGTCGTTGCCGAAAATGCCGAGCAATGGACACGACAAATCTTTGGTGAGATCAAGCGGCGAGACCGGCGTCTTTTCGTTCAACTGATCGGGGGTCATCACCACGCGCCCGCCCCAGCAGTCAATGGCGGCGTTAAAATTCGTAGTGCGGCAAGCCGCGAGAAACGCATGACGTCCGCCGGAGCATGTGCCGAAAATTCCGATCCTGCCGTTGACGTATGGCAGTGTGTTGAGATAGTTCGCCGCGCCCGCGAGATCGCCGACCGCCGACGCATCCGACACGCCTCCCTCTGCCCTTACTTTTGCCGCCACGTCTTCGGGCGTTCCATGCCCCGCGCGGAAATACATGTTCGGCGAGATGGTCACATAGCCGCGATGCGCGAACTTATACGCGAACTCGCGGTACAACAAGTCCCAGCCAGGCATGTGATGCGCCAACACCATCGCAGGGAATTTCCCCTCGCCAAGCGGATGCGCCAGAAACGCGTTGATGCGATCTCCGTTCGCGCCGAGCATCGTCACGGTTTCGGCGTGAACGCCTTCGTTCATGTCAGTTGTATATTGCATGATGTCTCCTAAAGATTGGGATCGGGCGAAAGATATTCGGTGCGGATCCATCCTTCGACGCCCCCGCGCCCGTTGAGTTGCTCAAGGAACACGACCAGCGTCCATTCGCCTCTAACCATTTGAATACGGACTTTCTTGCCGAGCAGATTTCCTTCTTTCATCGGCGGCGTGGGCGAGCCTTCGCCGGGACGAAAGATCGCTTGCTCGATGGTTGTTTTTCTACGATCGGGGATATTCGGCGACACCGCCCTGCCGCCTTTTGCGCCTTTCCCTTTTCTGATCGCATCTTGCATCAAGCGTTTCAACGCCCTCAGATACCTGGGCTCCGGGTCTGAAAGCGACGCATGTTGGATCCAGCCCCGCACCTTCGCATCTGCGTTTTTACTGGCGATCACATCCACCAGCACATAATCGTGATCCTCCTCCTGCTTGCGTACGATCACCGTGGAATTGACCGGCAGTCGCGCATCGAAGGATGTTTGTTTTGGGTTGGGCGTGCGCCCCCGGTAATTGGCGTACAACTCTTCCGTGTTGTGGGTGATCGTGTATTCCTTGATATTGGGCTCTGTCCGTTGGAATAATTCGAAACGGAATTTCGCCATGTCAAATAACGGACCTGGGTCGTAGCGGTTCCTTAGGTTCACGACATCGTGCCCAAGGATTTCAATGACGCTGTGTTTGTATCGTTCGCACAACGCCTTGACCACTTTCAAGGCGATCTCGATCTGCGCGTCGGTGAACTTTTCCCAGCCGGGTTCGAATTGGGCAAAACGTCTCTTGTAGTCCAATTCCGATTCGCCCGGGCGGCGGAGCGGGCGGAATTGCTTCTCGTGATATCCGCGTCCCACGCGTTCCGGTGCGAACGTCATGCCGCGCCGCGACCAGGCGCCGGTCCTGCGATCTTTGATGAGCAAGCCGGCGTTATCCAACTCGATGCCGATGCTCATTCGGTTTAGGTTGCTTTTTCCTTCCCACCAACTGTACCCACTATGGTGGGCAATGGCGTCAAACGGCAGGAATTGCACCACGCGCCCATCGCGCCCGATCAGCAAATGGGTCGCCACGCCCGAAGACGGGTTCTTGAACGTGGAGATCGTGCTTTCCATCTTCATCCCCGTGGTGAAGTGCATGACGATATATTCGGGGTGTGGGTTGCTTTTGCCCTGGTCGTATCCGTTGGGGTGCGCTTGAATATATTGTATGCGCCTGCCTTCGCTTGTTCGTAATACGTGTTCGTTGGGTCTGATCATCGGCGTAAAATCGGTGATGACCTTGATCGATTCTTTTTTCACCCAGCCGATTCTCCACGATGCTCCTTGCGTGTTGATTTCAGAGACGAGATACCAGTCCCCCTTCTCGTTGAGGATCGTGACGCGCGTTCCTTGCGGAAGTGGGGCTGGGTATAACGCGGAGGCGGGGTTATCAGGCTGACCGAGGAGAGAGACGGCGTGCCTCACCTCCTGTAACACATAGGATTTTTCAGTCACCCCCAGTAATCTTTCTCGAAATTGCGCGATCGGAAAGGCAGGACCTGGGTGAGGCGCGGAGGTTACTTCATCCGCCGCGATCACGTCGGTGAATACTCCGGGATATTTCATCCTCAGCGCCTGGCAAATTTTAAACAACAGGTTAAGTTGCCCCTCTGGGAAAAGAGTCCAGGGGATGTAGGTTGAACTGTTGATGGAACTGGCAAGCAGGTATTGATTGCTCGCAAACACGGTGTTCTTGTTGAACGGTAGCGCGAATGTATCGGTCAATTGCCCCGGGTATTCGAGTTGGATGCCGATGGATTTGCCGTTGTACCCCCGGGTGTGATTCGCGCCGGTGTTGAATGGAACCGCTTGAAACACCGATTTCCCGTCCCTGCCGATGAAGAGATGCGCGGAGCGGCGCGGGCTGCCATCCTTGTTGGGTTTGACGCGATAGTTGTTTACCGCCCCGCTCAATGACGCGCTCGCCGACGCATGGATCACGATCGCGCGCCTCTCCTCTTGCGGCTTTGGGCTGTCGTTGGGAATTCCTCCGCCGACATCGGGAAATTCCAACAGATCGCCATCTTCTTTTTCGAGCCGGTGCTGGTCGTTGATTCTCACGGCAAAATCCTTTCCCTATGATTGATTTTAGGACACAGGCGCCTCGGATACTTCGACATAGTGGGCGAAAGACGAACCGTCCGTACAAGGTTCACCGAGTTTTATGGAAAAATCAACAGTAGACCTTTACGATAGGAAGCCAAAAATCTGTTTTAGATGCAGACCGCGAAGCGCGCAGAGAGGGCTGATTCTTCTCTTTGAATCCGTGTATAAAAGAAACACCTACTTATATGGGGAAGAACACCGCCTGCTCGCATACGATGCAAGTCAATCTATTTGCGCGCAGGCTGATTGCTGAACCCAAATGAGTACACTTTGACCGGGCGGTAATCGATTCCCAGGTTTTCCACGCGGATGGTGTGCTCGCCTGGCTCGAAACCGGTGATTTCGATGTAACCTCCAAAGTATGCCAGCGATTTGCCAAGCGACACGGTCGAACCGCGCCATACTTCCACGCCATCGAACAACACGCGCGCCGACCCGAGATACCCCGACCCCCAAAACTGCACGCCAATGGATGTGTAGGGAAGTTCTGTTGTCGCCTCGAGCCAGTCGCCCTTCCACCACAACACGCGATGCGTTCCATAAGGGATGCTATTCTCGTGATATCGTAGCTGAATCCCCTCGGGCGATGCGACGTTTTGATCGTTTGCCGCTACAAACACCTCGGGGCGAATATCAAAATAATGACTATCCCCGGGAACTATGGTCACTGTCACTGGCAGATTTGCGGGAATTTCATTCGGTGGAATGGTTGAGTCTGTACAGCCGGTGACTTCATTGTCGCTGCCGCAAGATTTCCACGATTGCTTGGTCAGGTTTTCTTTTCGCAGGTTGAACGCGCAACCGTCTTCAACGACGGTAAAGTCTAATTCACCGTTTTCAACGCTCCATTGATATTCGCCGACATCTTGCGGGCACAAGGGATCGTTGAAGAGTTTTACGCGATCTCCCTCCACGGTAAACGACGCAATGCTTGTCCAATTTGTGATCTGATAAAAGATTCGCATCACGCCCTGGTCGAATTGTATGCGCCAGATCCCGCCGGTGGGGCGATAGTCCGCACAGCGATAGCAAGTCCAGAATTGCGGGGGCGATTCGTCTAACTTGGCGAAGGTGCCGTCTAAAGCCGAGAATGTCGCTTCGGGTAACGGAAATGTATGCGGGTACGGCGTGGCTAACAGTAATTCATTCCAAATATTTGTCGCCAGCACGCTCGTCGGCGCGCTATCGGCGGGGATGGGAGTTGTCGTGCGGCTCGCGCAAGCCGTTATAACGAACACAAGCAAGAGCAGGCAGGCTGTTCGCGGGTTGTTTTTCAAGGGGCATCCTTTCACGTGGGCGCTGATATAATGTCGAAATTATATTCCAAATATGAGGACGACTCAAAATGCAGGAACGACTCCAAAAAATTTTAGCGCAGGCTGGATACGGCTCGCGCCGCGCCTGTGAAGACTTCATCACCGCGGGACGTGTCCGCGTCAACGGGCAGATCGCCTCTCTCGGCGGGAAGGCTGATTCGACTGTGGATAGAATCACCGTCGACGGAAAACCCATCGCCGCCGCAGAGCGATTAACGTACATCGCTTTGTACAAGCCGCGCAATGTGTTATCCACAGTGGAAAAAGAAAGAGAAGATGACCGGAAGACCGTGCGCGAACTGGTGGATGCGCCGGGACATCTGTACCCTGTCGGCAGGTTGGATTTCGAGAGCGAAGGGCTGGTGTTGATGACCAACGATGGCGATCTGACCAACCGCCTCACGCATCCGCGTTATGGGCATGAGAAAGAGTATCGTGTTCTGCTGGCGCGACGCCCGGACGAGAAGCAAGTCGAAGCGTGGAAGAGAGGCGTCGTTCTTGAGGATGGGTACAAGACCCAGCCGGTCAACGTTCGCTATGAGACCGGTCAAGGGAAAGGGGCGTGGGTGCGCGTGGTGATGGGCGAGGGCAGGAAGCGGCAGATCCGCGAAACGTGCAAGCAATTGGGCTTGCCGGTGGTGAAAATTTTACGCATCCGCATCGGCGAACTGCGACTCGGGAATCTCAAGCCCGGGCAGTGGCGCGTGCTTGACCCGCGTGAGGCAGACGCTTTGAAAGGCAAACCTTCCGGGAAAAGAACGAACCGGCGGTAGCCGGTTCGTTTTAGTTAAACTCGTAACGCGTATTTTGGCGACGGAGATATTGAGAAAATCCCCATATTTTTCTCTGCAATTCCGCTCGCTCGCACAACCTGTGGCGGGGCTCTCAACAGCGTCAATTAGTTAACTAGACCTCTTGCATAAGTGTCTCTTGCTCAGCCACAGGGTCCACAGAGACCTTTGAGAAATTCTCTTTTTCTCTGTGATCTCTGTGGCAAAATTGACTTTTGCAAGAGGTCAACTGATCCGAATATCCCAAAACTTCTTCACAAACTTCCCGAGTTCGCGGCGAATGGAATCTTTTTTCATGCCGATCACCTTGAAAGTGACAACTTTCGAATCAGCATCGGGTCCCGTGAACATGCCGAGCGAGATGATGTTTCCTCCCGCGCCAGCCACGGCCTTGGTCAGCTTTCCCAGCGTGCCGCGTTTGTCGGGGATGGTCGCGGTGATGCGCGTGGCTTTCTGGCGCGCGCCCATCATCTCGAGGAAAATTTTGAACAAATCGGTTTCCGTGATAATACCGACCAATCTGCCATCGTTCATGACCGGCAAACCGCCGATCTTGGTATCCGCCATGATGCGGGCGGCTTCTTCGATGGGCGTATTCACGCTTACCGTGCGTACTTTTCTGCTCATCACCCGACTAACCGTCACTTTGCTCAGCAGGTAATTCATCTCCCATACGCTCAGCGTGGTGACCGGAGACGGCGAAGCGTTCAGCAAATCTGTTTGTGAAACAATGCCAACCAACTTCCCATCCTTGATCACCGGCGCGCGGCGGATATGTTCCTTACGAAACATCGCAAGCGCGTCATTGATGGGCGTATCCGTCGAGACTGTAATCACAGGGCGAGACATTCGTTCACCGACTAACATGTTTCCTCCGTTTCTGGTTTTTTCATCCAACCTCATTATATGCCTGTAACAGAAAAAGAATGTCACCCATTCGGAGTGAGTTAGGTCATATTCATATTTCTAACATAACACAGCGTCTCGAATGTTATGAAGGTCTAACAAGCCTTTCACGAAAACCATCGGGACGTTTTGCGTATTCGATGCGTTTGCCTACTCTGCAAATTTTTTCAAGAGCCGCGCCATATGTCGCGCGTGTTTGAGATACAAGTCCAGCCGAATGTTCTCGTTTGGCGCATGTGCTCTGGTATCGGGATGTCCCAACCCTGCAGTTGCGACGGGTAACCCAAGATCATGCACGAATGGATAATTCGGGCCTGAGCCGCCGATCATCGGAACGATCTCCATGGCGAATTCGTATATCTCTTCGGATGTTTCTACCACGGTTCGCACGAAGGGGTCGTCTGGGTCGGTGCGCGCGGCTGGCTCGCCGCCCAAAAAGTCGATCTGCACATCCTGAAACCCCTGCGCGTCGAGGTGGGCGCGAAGCTTTCTGACGATGTCCTCAGGCTTCTGGTCAGGCACGAGGCGGAAGTCCACCTTGGCGGAGGCTTTTGCGGGTAGAACCGTCTTCGAGCCGGGACCTTGATATCCGCTGGTCAAGCCGCAGATGGTGCATGTTGGCACGAAGACCTCTTCCATCTTGAGGTCGGTGCCGCCTGTTAATTCTTTGATAAATTTCTTCACGCCATAGCGTTTCTTGTATTCATCCGCAACGTCGGGGAGTGCGTCCATCATCTCACGATCGCGTTGTGTAGGCGGTTTGACATCGTCATAAAAACCGGGAATGCGAATCTTCTCATCGGGACCCTTCAGCGTGGATAGCGCCCAGACCAACCGCCATGCCGCGTTTTCGAAGATCGAACCGCCCAGCCCGGAGTGAACGTCGGAGCTGAGCCTCTCTACCGAAAGTTCCACATAGCAGATGCCCCGTAAACCGAGATATTGCATCGGCACTTCACGGTGATCCACGCCGCCGAATTCCCAAATACACGCGTCGGCTTTGAGCTTGTCTTTGTGATTCACGATGAACTCGTGCAGGTGAACGCTGGCGGTTTCCTCCTCGCCTTCGATGATGAATTTGACGTTGCACGGAAGTTCGCCGTCCACATCGAGCAGAGCGTCAATGGCATGTAAGCGTGCTGTGATGTGCGACTTGTCGTCGCTTACGCCGCGCCCATATAGTTTTCCCTCCCGCAGTGATGGTTCAAAAGGAGGCGTCTCCCACAACTCTAGGGGTTCGGGCGGTTGCACATCGTAGTGGTTGTAAAACAAGAGTGTTTTATCCGACTTGCCTTTCCGCTCGCCAAACACCACCGGCGCGCCTTCGGTATCCATGATCTCTGCGGAAAACCCGCGCGCGCGGAGCATGTCGGCAACCATTGCCGCGCATTCTTTGAGTCCAACCCCTTGGGCGCTGATGCTCGGTTGCGCAACCAATTTGGACAATTCGGCGATGCTCTTGTCCATGTTCCTTTCAAGATATGCGTCGATCTTGCTGAAATCTGACATGGCGCTCTCCTTTGATGCTTTTAGATTTTTCTCTGGCGTTCTTTGCGAATAATCCGCTTACATAAACAACGACAAGATGGACCACAATGCCGATGCGGTTAAGCACATTGTGATGACCGCGAAGGCAGACGTTGTTATTCCCGCGGTTTTCGAGCGGATCCAGCCTGAGAGCCCGATGCCGCCGAGGAACACGAAGATCGCGGTGACTAACATCAAGAATCCGCCGATGCTGAGCGAGTCTAACTCGGGGCGGATCTCGTTTAGTTCGGCTGTTGCGGCGAATGACAAAACGGAAACGATCAATGAATATGTGAATAGCACCGTCGAGATCGAAAAGACGATGATGCACGCGGTGACGAGCTTGCTTTTATTTTCTGTCACAAGGAATTGGATCACGGCGGTCAAGCCGAAGCCTGCCAGCAAGCCAGCCAATGTGGCGAACGCGCCTGCCTCTGCCAAATAATTTTCTACGGTCATGTTTTCTCCAAAAGAAGGATATTTCAAACTGATCGCTTACTGGACGCGAATTATAACGGTTCATTCGCAGGGACGGTTGATTCAGTTTTCTTCAGGCGGCTTCACAGCCCGAAACTCGCGGAAGAGCAATAGGTCGTAGATGATCTTCAGTCCGCCCGCCAAAAAGAACGGAAGGCTCAACAGCGCGGGGATGCCGAAAAAGAATCCCGTGAGCAGAGGCGAAACGGATGCGCCGATCGAGCGCGCAATGGCGGTGACGCCCGAAGCGGCGGACCGCTCGTCGGGGGCGACGACAGCCATTGTGTAGGATTGACGCGTCGGCACGTCCATCTGAGAAATGCTGAAACGGAGGAGTAGGAGTCCGATGGCGAACGGGAGAGTCGGCATGAGGGGAATCAGAATCAACAGAATATTCGAAGGGATATGTGTGAAGACCATCGTGTTGATAAGACCAAATTTGTTAGCGAGTCGAATCGCAAGTAAAGCAGAAATACCCGCGAGGATGTTCGCGCCAAAGAAGATACTGCCCAGCGTTCCCGCGTCCACGCCGAAACGGACGAACAACCAGTAGGCGAACATGCTTTGCACGATCAAGCCGCCTGCGAATGCGTCGAGGGCGAAGAGGGCGGAGAGTTTGAAGACGACTTTGCGTGAGCGATGTAAACCAAGTGCGTACTGCGTATTGCGTATTTCGTTTGAGGGAGTGATCTCGATGGAGGAGGAGAGGTTGAGAAATAACAAGAGGAGGATGAAGCCGCCGAGGGCGTAACCAACTAAAACAAAGCGATACGATTCGAGCGCAGTCCAACCGCTGAGTTGCAGGGACTGTGCGAGCCATCCGCCAGCCAACGCGCCTGTCGCTGTGGCAAACGAGCCGACGAGGTTGTACCACGCGAAGAAGTGCGTCCGCTTTTCGTTCGAGATCAGTTGCGTGAGGCTTGCCTGCTCGACCGACAAGAACGGACCGATATCGCTTCCGCTTGGGCTGATGACGCCGATCATCGCCGCGACGACGAGGAGCGCGAAATTTTTTGTGAACGCGAAACCGATGCCCGCGCTTGCCATCAAGATCGCGCCGATCAGCAATGTCCGTTTTCTGCCGAACCGATCGGCAGACGTGGTCAGCCACAGCGAAATGACCGCGTCGCCGATGAGAGTGAGCGTGAACAGCAACCCGATCTGCGTTTCGGTGAATCCCGTTTCAGCGAGATATAACGCGAGGATGACGGAGAGAAATCCGTAGCAGAATAATCGGATGATGCGCGTGGAGAAGAGGAGGGGGATGTCGTGGTGTGTGTTCATGATGGGATTGCGCGCGAGAACTAGAGACTAGAGACTGGAGATTGGAGATTGACTCGGTCATTCTTTTGCTACATACGCGCGACGTTGTCGGGCTGCCCCTACGTTTGATGTGTTATCAACCAACGAATTCTTTCCACGATCGCATCCCGCGCCTTCTCGTAATCCTCACTCACAGGCGGGACTTCGTCCCATTGTTCGACAGCAGTCTTGTTTCGATATTCTTCTGGCAATTCACAAAATGTGACAACTTGTTGGGAAGATTCAATATCTGCCAATGATAACTTCTGAGGGGATGATTCGGTTGGCGTCAAACCGTCCGCTTGCAAGCCCGCGACGGTTTTCGGCGACAACTCTGCATCTGGATTTGTGCCGCGAGCGACGGCGCGAAGTTCAAGATTGGCTTCGCTTGCTAGTTTGTTGAAATATGTCGCGGCGATGATGCTTTTTGCCGCGCCGTGTTCACAGATGAAGAGGGGAGTTTTGTTCATAATGCCCGATTATACATGCGAGGTTGAATTGCAAGTTTCTCTGTAACACGATATGATTTCTGTCATGGCTGATATGAACGAATCGCAAGCAAACCTTTTATGCAAATCGTGCGGACTGTGTTGCACGGGTCATTTATTCATCTGGGCAAAACTGCGACCCTCCGAATTGGACCCTGCCGAGTCGCTGGGACTGACCGTCTTTCGGTCAAACCCCACCGAACGCGGATTTAGCCAGCCTTGCCCGCTCTGGCAGGGACAGTGCACGGTCTACGACTCGCCGCATTACCCGCATGTGTGCCGAAGTTATAAATGTAAATTGCTCAAGGATGTGATCGCTGAAAATACTTCTTTGCCTAACGCGTTGACGGTCATCGAGCAGGCGAAGGAAATGATCCGCGAAGTCGAGTCGCTTTTACCCGATTCGGCGGAGGTGAATTTCCGTCAGCGGTTGGTGACGGAGTTGGAAGAGGTAAATGGACTGGCTCGAACGGATGCGGAGTTTCGGTCGAAGGCGGAGGCGTTATTGGAGTTTTACGAAAAGGTGTTTGGCGTGGATGATTTGGTGGAGAGGACGGATGAGTTCTTGGAATGAAGCGGAAGGTGACAGTCATCTTTGAGATGACTGTCACCTTTCATTGGCAACATTCCTTGTCATGCTAGGTTCATCCACAACGATGATAAGTGAGAATGGGGTATTTATAGGTTTTTCAATTCCACCTGCATTATCATCTGCATTTTTTTCATTGCATCAATCATTTTTGAATGAGTGTCATTCCACTCTTCAAGTTGATTTAAGCCACTCAGAATTGGGTAATAAATTCGGCTAGCGCGCTTGTTGTCAAGCCTTTGCCATACAAGTTTATCTTCATACATATTTTCAATATGTTCTTTTCTGGCGAATAATTTATCGTAGATTTCTTTGTTTCTGTTCAAATCGCCCAAATCAATATACAACTCTACGCGGCAATCATCCATTCTTACGGCAAAGTTGTAATTCAACCCGCTTTTTCCTAAAGTTGTACCTATCCAATTATCTTTTGATGGTGAAATGTTTTTGTAGACAGGAAGTTCAGCCTTCATTCTTTGAAGGAATTTTGTCCAGAATTCTAATCGTTGAATATGCCTTTCAGCAAGTTCCTTCTTTTGCTCCCCAATTTGTTTACTTTCTGGGCTTGGTCCTGCGACAATCGTAAAATGAGGAGCGGGGAATGAGTTTCCAATCTTATACGCCTCAATTCTAATTAGGTAAAAAGCAGTATCTGCAGGAAGGGTTTCATTAAGCCAATGAACTGCTGTTTCGTGTTCAGGACGCGGCTCACTAGTAATCCAGATTGCAGTTTTAGCTTCAAGGTTGCTCATATAAGTTATGAGTTTGCCAAGATGGTCGTGGTCAGTCTTTTCTAATTGGTTTTCAATAATTACATAATTTCCTCGAGGGTCTTCAGCCCGAATGTCTGCAGAAAATGAGCCTGCTGATATTTCTTGCTGATCTAGTGTCAATTGATAGCCAAGCGCTTCAGATAAAAAATCTAGATTATCTGCAAGCCATTTGGTAAAGCCATGTGCTTCGTGTTTCCAAAGTTCTCGTAATGGAACTTTGGAAAGGCGAGAAATGTTCATGTTTTCTCCTCTATTCTCACATCCCCAACCAATTCCCCGCCTCGCGCGGCAAATTGGACGCAGGTCCCTGCCGCGCGGTGCATGGAGGAAGCGACTCCAAGAACAGCCTGCCATATTGCTTCGTCAGCACGCGGCGATCCAGAATGGCGACAATGCCGCGATCCGACGCGGTGCGGATGAGGCGACCGAATCCTTGGCGGAATTTGAGAATCGCTTCGGGCAGATAATATTGGTTGAACGAGTCTTCGTACATTTCAGAGCGCGCGGCGATGAGCGGATCGGTGGGGACATCGAAGGGGAGTTTGGTGATGACGACGACTGAAAGGGTCTCGCCTGGCACGTCCACGCCTTCCCAGAAGGATTTGGTTCCCAACAGCACGGCGCGTTCGGTGGCTTTGAAGGATTCGAGCAGGGCGTTTGGCGATGCGCCGTCGCCTTGTTCGTAGACGTAAATATCGTCACGCGCCAGCGGAGCGGTGATCTCGCGCGCGGTTTTCTTCAATGCCGAGTAGGACGTGAACAGCACGAGCATCCGTCCGCCCGTGGCTTTGGCGGTGTTGATGATGGTTCTGTACAACGCTTGCTCGTAACCGTTTTGATTTGGCTCAGGGATGTCGTTTGCGATGTACAGCAGAGCCGCGCTTTCGTAATCGTACGGCGAGCCGAGTTGCATCTCTTCGGCTTCGTCCGCGCCGAGGGTGTTTCGCAGATATTGAAACTCGCCGTGCGCGGTCAGCGTTGCAGACGTGAGGATCACACATCGCTTCTCGTGCCACAGATTCTTTTCGACCAATGTCGCCACGCTCAACGGCGCGGCGTTCAATGACAAACGATTTTGATTCGGTTGCACTTCGATCCAATACACCATGCCTTGAATCGGCTTGCTGATCATGCCTGAAATATTCGCTTCGGCTTCGGTGAGTCGGCGCACGACGTTGCTGATGTCGCCCATCACGTCTTCGAGATTGTCGTGTCCCTCCGCGTACAAGTCTGCGGCGGCTTTGTAAATCTTCGCCAACTCTGTCAATAAATTTCGCAACGTCTCGCCCGTTGCGTCCCATGCCATTTCCACTTCATCCCAAAACGGAAGCGTGCGCGTCGATGGCAATACACGCGCCTGCCATGCGTAATTCGACGGCGGCTGTCCCTCGCGCTGCAAGCGCGCGAACTCGCTCAACACGTTGAAGAACTCGCGGTTCATCTGCTCGATGCGAAATGCCATGTCGGTGGCGTGGCTCACGGATTTCTGAAGCAGGCCGAAGTCCGAGGGGCGAAGCGTGTTACTCGTCTCGCCGAGAAGTTTGCCGAGCACGCCCGCGTTCGATCCGCCGACTTCCTTCATCATGCGATCCATGTCGAATTGATTCAAGCGGAACGACATCGCGTTCGTCGTCGCCGATTCCAAATGATGACCCTCGTCAATGATGAGGTGCGAATATTCGGGCAGGATTTTGCTTCCCGTGGCGACATCCGACAACAACAGCGCGTGATTGACGACCAGCACGTGCGCGGATTGCGACGCGGACTTCACGCGATGGAACGGACACGCGCCGCCCATGCGTTTGATACACGTTTCAGTCGTGCACGCGTCATCCTCCGCCGACATTCGATTCCACACCTCGCGCTCGGTTGGTCCCGTGAGATTTAATTCGCTTCGATCTCCGCTCGTGTTGTTTAATTGCCACACCAACACTTTCGCCAGCACGCGCATCTCGTCCGCGTTGCGCGGAAACGACGAGCGCATGTTTTCCACTTTGCGCGGGCAAAGATAATTCGAGCGTCCCTTCAACACCGAAAAACGAAAATCAAGATTCAATGCCTGACTCAAATTCGGCAGGTCGCGTTGGATCAATTGATCTTGCAAGTTGATCGTGTTCGTTGAAATGACCACGCGCGTATTATTTTGCAAAGAGAACAACGCGGCTGGCACGAGATATGCAAAACTTTTCCCGACGCCCGTTCCCGCCTCGACCATCAGATGACTGCCATGCGATAACGCGTCTGCCACCGAACGCATCATCGCCACTTGTTCGGGTCTCTGCTCGAACGAATCGAAATACTGCGAGAACGGTCCGCCATATTCCAACACCGATGCGACTTCATCCGTGTTGAGCGGAGTCGGCTCTTCGGGGTTATCCAACGGCGGAAATTTCGAGTCATCCGCCCATTCAGCCTGTTTCTGTTTCTTCGATATTTTCTTCGCCTTGATCCCCTCTTTCGCTTGCGATCCCAACACTTGTTGAAATACCCAACGCGCATCCCACTCGACAGCTTCGCTGAGTCGCACAATCTCATCCACCAACTCGCGCGGCAGTTCGCGCGCCATTTCAAATAATTTGTTGAACGCCGCCATCGTTACTTTGGCGTCGTCGAGCGCGCGATGGGTGGCGGGTAACAAAATTCCTAATTGTTTGCCGAGCGAACCGAGGTTGTATCTGCTGGCGGTCGGCATGACCACCGCCGCGATCTCGTATGTGTCAATGACTTCGTTGTTGTGAAGTATCCCCGCTTGCTTCTGGATGAATCCCAAGTCGAAGCGGATGTTGTGTCCCACCACAGGCGCGTCGCCGACGAACGCTTCCAACTCGTGGATGATGTCTCGCAACTTCGGCGCGTTGCGCGTCTCTGCGTCGCTGATGCCCGTCAGCGACGTGATAAATTCAGGGATATGCCTGCCAGGGTTGATGACCGATGTCCACTCGGCTTCGACGCGATGCCCCTTGAACTTCACCGCGCCGATCTCGATGATCGCGTCGCGTTCGTCGTTTAATCCCGTTGTTTCGATGTCTATGGCTACGATTGAATTCATATAATTGTTTTATTCTTTCGATTGAATGGTAATAGATTCGGGACCGCGAACCAGCGAATCCATGTTCGCCAACAGTCCGATCCACAACAGCAAGCGGAATATCTCCACATAGGGAAAAATGTGACGATGAATTCCGATATTATCCCCAAAGAAACTCAATAGCACGGATGCGCTCCCGAAGAAAAACATCCAGGCGGTGAGCCATGTCCACGCCCACAGCTTGTCCGCTGGATATTTTAGGCTGGTTATAAGCATGGACGCCGCGAGAATGAGGTCAACAAGAAATACGGCATTCGATTCTGGGTGGACGATCCTTCCCATCTCCAACAAAGTTTTTCGAGAACGAATTTCTGCGGTGGTGAAATATGGCTGAATGAAACCTTCTGATAAATAATCCGAGCGTTCCATCAAAGCGGAAAGCATATATCGCGGATGGGTTGCAAGAAATATTCCGTACGACCGAAATCCGCGTGAGTTAAACCATTTTTCATACTCGGGGCTGGACGGATCGCGCGGCATGTCAAAGTGTGTCGCGAAGTAGTCTGTCATTCCCTGGTCTGTAAAGACGCGGCCGTCCATCACATGAAACAGTGGAAGTTCCCAGCGAGGGCTTTTTTGCGTTGTGTACATCCCAAGGATGAAAACGCCGCTGAGTACATAAGCGAGGATCGGAATACTTGAAGAAATCCGTAGTTTCTTCACCACTACGAATGGAAACAGCAGAGCAACGGTTATCAGGCAAGCGTACAAATGAACGTCGCGCAAAAAGACCCACAGTAGGAATATAACCAACCAGATTGCGGTCAACGATCTGGTTGCCGCTGATGATTGTTGATTTCGATCTTTGGCGATCCGCTGCGCAATTTCCAGCGTCAATCCCGTTACGATTGCAAACATGGATAGCGATATGGATTCGGAACTGAGAACGCTATCCCATTCGGCGATCTGGGGGGTGAAGCCAAAGGCTAACACGAGCAAAATAGCCAGTATTTTGTACAGCGGATGAAACAACCAGCGCGCGACTGTCGCCGCGAGAAAAGCCCAGCCGATGATCGAAAGTATATTTTGCAGGACGGCGATCTTGTCGAAGCAGGGCTGTAAAGCTCGAGGTAATTCGACGCCTACTGACGGATTGCCGATAACAGTTAATGGGCAACGGTTAGGATCGTTGGCGAGTTTATATAAAAGATTGGTTGTGAATAACCGCTCGCCGCTAAACATCTGCGGCGAAAAGAGGTTGGCTCGTGAAGAATTAATGTAACTCGGCGTATCGCTCATCCCCGCTGAAAGTCGCAAATCTCCGTATGATGTTGCGCGGAACCAAATTCCAGTTGCTAGAATGCTAAGAATGAGAATCGCTACCCAGTGATTTGCAACGATCTTTCTTGTTTTCAAAAATTGCATAATAGAACAAGTGTATCATATTCGTATGAAAAGTCTCCAGTCTCTAGTCCCTTGTAGGAGAGCAGAGACTGCAGATTAGAAACTGTCGCGCGTGAAATATCACTCAGGCAGCGCCGCTTTCACCGCCGCGAGTTGTGCTGAGGTGATCGGTTTCTCTTTTGTTTTTTGCCTAAAAAAGCCTTTGAGTTGATCTACTTTCAGCGCAGGCAGGGGCGCGCCCTCGGCTTGAATTTCGATTTGCTCATTCGTGAAAACCAGCGCGGAATTTACCTCGGGGCTTTCATTTTCATCGAAATGCTTTGCCAGCAGATTTTTGATCTTACCAACCTCATGTTCTGCCTCAATGTCTGGCCTGCCAATACCCTCCTGCCCGAAGATGCTCATGTATGCCTGTAAAAAACCGCCGCCGCGAACGCGCCAGCGATTTTTCCTGAATTCAATGGCGCCACGCAGTCGATAAGGGAGCAGCGCCCAAACCCCTGCAGGACCCACAAGCAAATGCGAGGCTGGCGTTGTGAAGTGGTAGATCGTGAAGTCGCCGGGTAAACCCTTAAGGGCGGCATCCAGCCGTTCATCCATGCGCGGCTTGCCTCCGTAGCGATTCACGAAATATAACCCAACCTGAACCAGAATGAACCCGACAACGAACGAAGCCAGGGTGATATAGAACGAGCGCATATCCTCGCCTGAGAGATTGTTGATGTTGACGAAAAAACCCCCAACCAGAATGATGATGGAAAGCAGGATCGCAGTACCGCCAATCTTTCCGTTGCGTTGAATCAATTTGTCGTTTGTAATGATTTTCATAATGATCCCGGTAGCGCCGACTTAAGTCGGCGCTACATTATTTTTTCAAACTCTCTTCGATTGCAGATTTCATCGCGTCCAGCACCTTCGACTCTGCCGCCTCTTTTGCCACGCGGATGGCGTTCTTGATTGCCAGGGCATCCGACCTCCCGTGACCGATAAACGCCAGCCCGTTCACGCCGAGTAGGGGAGCCGCGCCTTCCTCCGCTGGATCGAGCAGTTTACGTACCTTGCCCATTGCAGAACGAATCAACGCACCGCCTAACAGCGCCAGCGGACCTCCGCTTTTGATGGACTCGCGGATCTTATCCACCAGCAATTTGGCGACCGCCTCGGAAGATTTGAGCAAGACATTCCCGGTGAACCCGTCTGCCACCGCCACATCCGCATGGCCGCCAAAGAGTTCTTTGCCTTCCAGGTTGCCAACAAAGTTAATGTTGGCAATTGCCAGCAATGGGTACGCCGCTTTGACCAATTCGCTTCCCTTGCCCGCCTCTTCACCGTTCGACACCAAGCCCACGCGCGGATTTTTCACCCCGCGCACGCGCTCGGAGTAGACGCTTCCCATGATCCCGAATTGTGCGAGATTCTCCGGCTTACAATCGGGATTTGCGCCCAGATCGAGAAGGATCACGATTCCTTTCGCAGTGGGAATTGGTCCCGCCAGCGCGGGCCGGTCTACGCCTTTAATTCTGCCGAGCCTGAACAGTGCCGTCACCATTGCCGCACCAGTGTTGCCCATGGTTACGAACGCGTCGGCATCACCGTTCTTCACAAGATCGTAGCCGACTGCCATCGAATTCTGCGCCTCTTTGTGCCGCGCTTTCATCACCAGATCCTCACCCTTGTCTTTCATCGTCAACATCTCGGGCGCGTGAACAACGCGGATGGGTAGAGTCGCCGCATGGTTAGAATCAAGCAGAGGCTGAATCCGCGAAGCGTCTCCCGTCAAGATGATCTCCACTCCATATTCGCGCGCCGCCAAGATCGCGCCTTCCACGTCCGGGGTTGGGTAATTGTCGCTTCCCATGGCATCTACTACGATTCGCGTCATAATTTTCTCCAAAAAAGTTTTTGCTTGACAAGCAAAGTAAGCCGATTATAATACGCCCTGCTTGGGCGCTGGTGCTGGAATTGGCAGACAGGCATGGTTGAGGGCCATGTGTCGCAAGACGTGGAGGTTCAAGTCCTCTCCAGCGCACACGTTGAAAAATTCCCCGATTTCTTCGGGGATTTTTTTATTTCATGCCGGGGAGCGTGAAGTAAAATGTTGCGCCCTGCCCCGGTTGCGATTCGATCCATATCCTGCCGCCATGCACTTCGATGATGCGCTTGACCAGCGCGAGACCGATGCCTGTTCCATCGATTTTGGGATTCAATTTGTCGAATAATTCGAATACCTTCTTATGAAATTTTGGATCGATGCCAATGCCGTTATCACGCACGAAAAAGACGATCTCATCCTCTGTTGTTTCGGCGCCGATTTCGATGACCGGGTTAGGCTGATCGCCCATAAATTTGGCGGCGTTATCCAACAAATTCTGCATTACCTCGATCAGTCGGTTGCGGTCTCCGCGAACCGCCGGCAGATCGGTCATCACCATCACGTCGATCTTTTTCTGGTTTAGTCGGCTTTCTGCGCGGGTAAATGCATCTGAAATGATCTGCCCGAAGGGAACCAATTCCGGCGGGTTCATTTTTCTGCCAATGCGGGAGAGTTCTAGCAGATCGTTCAACAGGGTTTCCATTTTGCGATTGGCTTCTGAAATCCGTTGAATGTCCAGCCTGAGTTTTTCAACATTGCCGCTCAACGCGTCTTTTTCCAAATAGCCGAGAAACCCGCCCATCGTAATGAGCGGCGCTTTCAGATCGTGTGAAACGGTGTAGGTGAAGCGTTCCAGCTCGGAGTTTTTTTCCTCCAGTTCCTTGATGAGCGATTCGCGCTGCGCCTCGGTTTCTTTTTGTTTCGTGATATCCATGAGCACGCCCTGAATATACAAAAGCTTGCCCTCGTCGTTTTTAATAACAACAGACTCGTCTCCCAACCAAACCCACTCTCCGTTTTTTGCTTTCATTCGGTACTCTGATGCAATGCCCTTGCCGCTGGCAAGCATTTGCTTGATATCGTTGAAGACCCTGTTTTTATCGTCGGGGTGAAGGAGCGATTGCCAGAACTCCGGTTCCGACAAAAAATCTTCCGAGGAGTATCCGATCATGTTCTTGATCTGCGGACTGATATATGCGGAAGGACCACCCTCTTGCGCCAGATCGCGATAGATGGCGACAGAAGTCTGTTCGACGAGAGTGCGATACAGTAATTCCGTTTCGCGTAAAGACTCTTGTGCCTGCTTTTGTTCGGTCATGTCAAGGGTCATGCCGATCATGCCGCGCACTTTTTCATTGTCTCGAATCGGCGCCCCGATCATCATCAGGTGATGAAGTTTCCCGCTTCGCTCATAAGCATCTTCTTCTTGAATGGATTCTCCTCCAAGAATGCGCAAGTGTTGGTTTTTGTAAGTTTTGACCACTGCTGGCGGCAAATCCAACTCGTCGACGGTTTTGCCGATCAAATCGCCCGCCAGGCGTTTTGAGATGGGGTTTTGCAGAATGTAGCGGTCATTCTCGTCGCATACCCAAAAATCAAAGGGAATGTTTTCGATGATCGTCTTCAGCAATACTTCATTGGCGCGGAGTTTTTCCTCTGCCAGTTTATTTTCGGTGATGTCCAGCAAATAACCTTGAACGATTGTCCCCTCGCCTGATATGCCATCCGTCACATATAGACTTTCGTCCCGCACCCAGATGACCGAGTCGTCTTTCTTACGGAAGCGATATTCCACGTTGAATTGCGCGCCCTCTTTCAGCGCTCGATTCTCCCCCGCAATAAATCGCTCGCGGTCTTCGGGATCGAGGCGCGAGTACCAAAGATGTGGGTTCGCCATCCACTCCTCGGGAGCGAAGCCGGATAATTGCAACACACCCGGGCTGACGTACAACCAGCGTCCGTTAGGTCCGGGTTCCGCGCTGTAGATCACCGCTGGCACGCGTTCGACCAATTCGCGATATTGTTTTTCGGCTTCGCGTAAACGATCCTCTGTTTTGCGCCGCTGTTCAACCTCGTGTTGCGCGCGCTGTAACGCGCTGGCGATCCGCTCTGTGCCCATTTGGAGCAGGCTGGCGGCAATGAAGAAAAATACCGACTGCGCGATCCACATGGCTATTGGGTTGGCAACTTCGTTGATCTCCTGCAAGGTGCCGATGCGCTCAAGAAAGACAAAGACGCCGCCGCCGATCACGCTAATTAGCGCGACGCGATTTGCCCACTCGCGCCCGACGAAAATCCCAGCGGCGAGGATGGTGATGAGTAATCCGCTATACCCGGGCGCCAGCACACCGCCATTGAACGACGCGGCAAAAAATAACACAATCCAAACGCCTGCCACCAACGCGCTCCCTGCAAGTTTGACCTTCCCTTTGTCGATCAGATTTAAAAGCCAGAGGCACAACGGGTATATCGGCAACGCATAGACACTTCGAAAGACAGCCTGAGGCACGAGCGCCGACCACATCACAATAAAGAGAGTGGTGACCGCGAGCATGGCAAGCGTGACGGTCCGTAATTGGACTGCAGAGCGCGTCAACTCTTCATCGTCGAATTTGGGCAGGGGAAAGATACGTGTGAACATGACTTCCTCGCGAGTTACGTTGAGTAGATTGATGCCAAGTATAAATCCTGCGGGCAGAGCTGGATAAAGGTCCCCGCTTCGCTCTACGAGTGAGACTGATTCTGCCTCACGAAACGATCAAACTGCAACAAGTCACAGCGCCTTCGGCTTTTGCCAGCTCGTCCACAACCACAGGCTTGACTTGATAGCCTCTCGCTTCAAGTTTTGCCGTGGTCTTGGGGAATGCGGTTGGGAAAATGATCGAGCCGTTGATCGGCAGGCAATTTGCGGCGAAAGGTTCGGATGGATCAATGTCGATCAACTCATAACCGTCGAAAGTTTCAATATCCACCCAGCTGCGATTGATGAGCAGTGTGTTATTGTCGTCCGTGCGCGTGGCGGCGCTTTTGAGATGCAGGCAATCATGCAACTCCACGCCTTGCGTTTTGTATCCGTATTTTCCAAGCAGTTGATTCATTTGGTCAATGGCGGAAGTAGTGCTACGCGTGGACATGCCCACGAATATATTTTTTCCAAGCACAAGCACATCGCCTCCGTCCACGGTGGCGGGAGGTTGAATGCGGACGATCTCGCGGTAGGGGGCCAGGGCTTGGGCGATGGATTCGGTCTCAGGTTTCCGCGAGTCAGCCCCAGGTCGGGTAAGAAGCGCCGCTTCCCGCAGGATGACCGCCGTATCCTCGACAAAGACCGAATCGGGCAAGTCGGATTGCGCCGGCAGTTCCAAAACGGCGCATCCGAGTTCTTTCAATATTTGTATATATTCGTGGTGTTGTGTTCGGGCGGTTTCCACATTGATCGGGGAGCGTTCGATGTGGGTGATCTCGCATTCGTTGAAACGCGGACTGACATCGCGCGTGACGGCGAGGAGCAACTTATCTTCCCCCGGTGCGGTAGCGGTCGATCAGCGCTTTTGTGCGCGGATCTTTGGGTTTGCTGAACAGCGCAGACGGTTTGGCGTCTTCGATGATCTCGCCCTCGCCCAACACGAGCACGCGATCTGCCACCTCGCGCGCGAAGCCCATTTCGTGCGTGACGACGAGCATGGTCATGCCGTCTTTGGCGACCTTTTTCATCACGTTCAGTACTTCGCCGATGAGTTCGGGATCGAGCGCGGAAGTAGGTTCATCGAACAACATGACGCGCGGTTGCATGGTAAGGGCTCGGGCGATTGCCACGCGTTGTTTTTGTCCACCGGAAAGACGCATGGGATATTCGTCTTTTTTGAACAACATGCCCACGCTGTCGAGATTTTCCTCAGCAAGCGAGATGGCTTCGGCGCGGTTCATGCCTTTGACCGTGACGGGACCCTCGATGACGTTTTCCAAAACGCTCATGTGTGGGAAGAGGTTGAATTCCTGGAAAACCATGCCGGTCTTGAGCCGCACATCGTGAATGAGCTGACGATGTTCTTTTCCGCGCCCGTGGCTTTCGACGGTAACCCCATCAACTTGGATGCTTCCGTTGGATGGTTCTTCAAGGAAGTTAATACATCGAAGCAAGGTGCTTTTTCCGGAGCCGCTTCGCCCGATCAGGCAGACCACTTCGCGCGGTTGCACATCGAGCGAGATGTTCTTGAGCACATGCAAACGCCCGAAATATTTATCGAGGCTGGAAACACGGACGATCGGCGCCATTTCAGCGGTCTCCTTTCGCGAGGCGCGCTTCCAGCCGCGTTTGGAAAAACGTAAGTACGAGGGTCATGAGCCAATAAAAGATCGCCGCCATCAACAAGGCTTCGAGGCTGTTGAATTGCGCGCGTCCTACTTTGGTTGCGCGCCACAACACCTCGTGGACGAAACCTGTCGCGGCGACAAGAGCGGAATCCTTTGTCATGGATATGAAGTCGTTGCCCATTGGGGGAATCGCGAATCGCAGCGCCTGCGGCAGGATGATACGCTTCATTGTCTGAAGCGGGGTCATGCCGAGCGCGGTGGCGGCTTCGCGTTGTCCCTTGCCGACCGAGGAGAGCGCGGCGCGGAAAGTCTCGCTCATGTACGCGCCGTAGTTGAGTCCGAGCGCTAATACGCCAGCCATAAGCCCGCTGAGGATGATCCCTAATTGCGGCAGCGCTAGAAAAAAGAAAAATATCTGGAGATAAAGAGGCGTGCCGCGGATCAATGAAACATAGAAAGTGCTCAGCGCAAAGACCGGCGGAAATGTGGAAAGCCGCCCCAGCGCGGCGAGCAAGGCAAGGCATATCGCAAGCGAAATTGAAAGAATCGAGATGAGAAGTGTCTGTCCCAAGCCTGAGCCGATGAAGACGATATTCTCCCGCATGAATTCGGTATCGAGTTGGATCGTTTCAAACCCCAGAACTGTTTTCCCGCTGAATAGGAAAATGAGAACCAAAAGCAGAACTCCCCATGTTGCCCCGGCGCCCATGCGGAACTGGTTTTGCTTCCTTTGTTGAGCCTCGACCAGGAGATCAGCTTGCGATTTTTGCTGTGCGGTTTTATTTTCCATCAGAATGGTTGCTATGATATTACATCATGGGCTTTTGGCGGGCGCCGATTGCCATGAACCTGTCATCCAAGCAAAGACAAAGGGAAGCGGCGAAAGCCGCTTCCCTTTGAAAGACGCGAGGTTTAGTTAGGCGCCTGAGTCAGATCCACGTCGAACCATTTGAGCGAGAGTTCTGAAAGGGTGCCGTCTTCATGCATCTTTGTAAAGACCTTGTTGACTTCGGCAAGAAGGGTGCCGGTCGGGAGGCTGGAGGTCTTGTCGAACGATGCGGCAAGATCTTCAGAGAACACCGGGGAGCCAAGCTTGATCACCGGGAAATCTGCGGCAATGTTTGCGTCCACAACGGTCTCGGATGTGAGGTAGCCGACGAAATCTTCACGTCCCGCGGCGATGGCTTGAGCGCACTCTTGATCGGTTTCAAGTGGAACCACCGTGACATTCGGCGCTTCGGCGTAAATGGAGGCTGCAGGCAAACCCAAGCCAGCCATGTCGTGGTTGAGCCACGATTCATAAGTGGTGGCTGTGCCTACACAGATAGCCTGCCCTTCGAGATCGGCGAGGGAGGTCATGCCCGAATCTGCGCGAACTGCAAAAACGGCTGGGGTGTAATAGTACGGCACGCTGAAATCAAGGACTTCTTGGCGAGCAGTGGTGACCGTCATCGAGCCAACGCTCACATCCCACTTATCAGCCCAGGAACCGGCTGTGATCGTATCCCACGATGGGGTGGCGAAGCAGGTTTCCACGCCAAGCGCATCGCCGATGGCGATGGCGGCATCGACATCAAAGCCTTGCATTTCGGCTGTTGTCAAGGCATCGGATGGACATTTTGTATCGGCAGGGCGTGAGCCTTCGGTGTTCAGGAATGACTGTGGTTCATAGTTGGGATCGGTTGACACAAGGATGTAGCCGCGCTGTTTGATCGCGCCCAGCAGATCATCCGCTTGAGCGCCGCCTCCGCCGCATGCGGTGAGAGCAAGCGCGGCAACGACGCCAAGGACCAACACTTTGTAAAGATTCTTCATGTTCTCCTCCAAGAGAATTAAGAATGGATTTGAGATGAACCGTTCATCTCGTCCGCACAAGGATAGACCATTTCCTGTGATTCGACAAGTGCCAGCGAAGTTTTCTTTTGCATGACACGACGTGCAAGACGACTCACGGTATTCGCCATGGACTGCGTATACGTAATATTCTCGTTCGGTTATAGAGCAAAGTGAAATTTAGACGGGTCGTCCCGTCCATGGGCCGACGCCTTCGATTCTGTTCACGCGGACATGAGTGACGTACCCCGGCGGCGGATTATCCATGGGTGGAAACTTCACTCCCTTCCCGATGTAAACCTCCGCCAGTTTTTGCAGGAGTTCAGCCGCTCCACCTTCGCTAATATATGCTTCCCCATATAGGATAGCGTATTCTCTGAGATTCATCTCGCTTTTGGAGTCTGCTAAAAGCGAAACTGCAACTCGCGGATCCCGCAAAATGTTCTTGACCTTTTGATTTTTAGGCAGGTGTCCGGCAACAAGTTCATCGCCGTCCATCCCGATCCACACCAGAGTGATTTGAGGACTTCCGTCTGAGTTTATGGTGACCAAATGAGCGGAACAGCCCGATTCGATCAGTGTTCTAATTTCGATAGGAATTTTCATGAGTACCTTCCATTGAGTGAGTTTGCAAGTTTTCCTCCCAATGCCAGCATCTTTCCTGAAGTCTCGTTTGCGGTTGTATTCGGGTCGCTTCCCATATACTATTTGATTCAAGTATAGCATAGGCAGATCGGCGCGCTTGCGGTCGCCTTTGTTGGACATGAGATTGGAGTTTTGTTAGAGAGCGGATTGAATCTCTTCTTGCTCATGATGTTTGCAGTAGAATCCGGCCATCAATTGGAGTAAAATATGAAACTTGTCACTGTCTCACAAATGCAAGCCATCGAAAAGGAAGCCGACTCAAAAGGCTTGACCTTCGATCAAATGATGCAAAACGCCGGTCAGGGGTTGGCGGAAGTCGTTGCCGATCTTTTCGTTGATGAAGAACAGCTTGAGATCGTCGGCTTGGTTGGTCCGGGCAACAACGGAGGCGATGCCCTTGTCGCGTTGACCGCTCTTGCCGAAGAAGGCTGGAAGGCGAGCGCGTTCCTTGTTAAACGAAAAAAAGACGATCTCATTAAACGCTTTACCGAAGCGGGCGGGCAGATTATTCCCTCAGAAAAAGACGACTCCTTCTTTCATCTTTCCTCTTTCCTCGAAACCGCCGATGTTCTCCTCGATGGCGTTCTTGGCACAGGTATTAAATTGCCGTTGAAAAAAGAAGTTGCCGAATTGCTTTCTGAAGTCAATGACTTGCTGGAAAGCCTCGATGAGTCTCCGCTGGTGATCGCAGTGGATTGTCCGTCAGGCGTTGATTGCGATTCAGGTGAAGTTGCGGATGAAACCATCCACGCGGATATAACCGTCACCATGGCGGCGGTCAAACAGGGATTGTTGAAATTGCCCGCGTTCGAGTATGTTGGCGAGTTGAAAGTTGTGGACATTGGCTTGCCCGTTGACCTGCCCTCGCTCAAAAATTTACAAACAGAAGTAGTGGATGAAGATTCTGTCTCCGCGCTTTTACCGGAGCGCGCCCTCGATTCGCACAAAGGGACATTTGGTACGGCGCTCATCGCGGCGGGATCCGTCAACTACACCGGGGCGGTCGTCCTTGCGGGAGAGGCGGCGTATCGTGCGGGAGCGGGATTGGTCCAATTGGCGATCCCCGCGTCCATTCACGGAGCAGTCGCAGGTCAGGTTCCCGAAGCGACGTGGGTTTTGCTCCCGCACTCCACTGGCGTGATCTCATCCAGCGCATCCGAAGTGTTGTTGAAAAATGTCGAGCGCGCAACCGCTTTGTTGATCGGTCCCGGCTTGGGAACGGAAAACACGACGAAAGAATTCATCGAAAACCTGTTGGCTGGCAAATCAACGCCGAAAAAACCCGCGATCGGTTTTGTGCATGAAGAAAGCGATTCAAAAGAAGCGGAGAAAAATTCATTGCCGCCGACAGTTGTGGACGCGGACGGTCTGCGCCTGCTTGCGCAGGTCAAAGACTGGCACGCGAAACTTCCCGCGCCCGCGATTCTCACTCCGCACCCCGGCGAAATGTCCGCGCTGACCGGGTTATCGAAAGAGGAAATTCAAGAGGATCGGCAAGCAATTGCAAGCAAATTTGCCAAAGAATGGGGGCACGTTGTCGTGCTGAAAGGCGCGTTTACAGTGATTGCGGCGCCCGATGGAAAGACAACGATTATCCCAGTTGCTTCTCCCGCGCTTGCCCGCGCAGGGACAGGCGACGTGCTTGCCGGTCTTATCGTCGGTCTGCGCGCGCAGGGACTCGACGCGTACGACGCGGCAGTCGCTTGCGCATGGATCCACGCGCAAGCCGGTCTCTACGCCGCAGACGATCTTGGCGCAACTGCCTCGGTCATGGCGAGCGACGTATTGAATTCGATCTCCGACGTGTTGAGCGATTTGGAGTAAAAAATATTTCGTACTGCGTATTGCGTAATGCAACATTCATGTTGCGGTTCTTACACTGCATAAGTGTGTCTTTCTCAGCCACACATCGTCCCGATGCCCTTCGGGAGAGTCCACAGAGACCTTTGCCCCCGCAAGTACATCGGGGCAGTTCGGAAAATTCTCTTTTTCTCTGTGATCTCTGTGGCAAAAACGGCTTTTGCAAGAGGGCAAACAAAAAGACTCTCCATCGTGGAGAGTCTTTTTGTTTGCCGCGAATTACGAAGTACGCAATACGCAGTAATTAACTATTCATGAACGCTTCAAGGTTATCCTTGCTAATGCGGAACGCCTTGCCGACCTTCTTGGCTTTCAGGCTTCCGTCGTTGATCGCGTCCATAATATCGGATTCAGTAACTTTCATGAACTGCGCGGCTTCGGCGGGAGTCATCACGTCTGGCATTTTTGCGCCGCCTGCGGCTCCGCCGCCGGGCGCGGCATTTTGGAAACCGCCTTGCAATGCCTGCCCCATAATGTTGCCGATGCCCATGCCCGCGCCGATTCCCGCAGTGAGACCCGCTCCGCCGCCCTCGTTTTGCGCGGCGTCGCGCATCGCGTCTGCGGCTTGCAGTTGGGTGTAGGTTGCCATGTCGAGCATGCCCATGTCGCGTAATTCCTGCGCCGACTTGCTGGAGGGTTTGAGGTTTCCAATGTAAAACGACTTCAATACCATGCCGAGCGCTTCGAAGTCATCCTGCGACTTCGCGCGGACGGCGGCGCCGATCTCTTCGGTCAGCCCGATCAGGTCCACGACGCTTTTGGCGGCGGTCGTCTCGCCGAGCGCATCCTGCAATTTCGAGAGCAACATGGTCTTCAAGCGCTCTTCGATGTCTGCCGTGCGATACGAACCTTGCGCGCCGACAACTTGCGTGACGAACTGTTGCGGGTCTTTCACTTGGAATGAATACGTTCCAAACCCTTGCAACAACGCGACGCCGAGTCCCATACCGGGGTTACGCACGATGATCGGTTGGGGCGTGCCCCATTTTTCATTTGCAAATTCTTTGAGCGAAACGAAATACACTTCCGCGGGGAAGGGTGTGCGGTCGTTGAACGCCTTGCCGATCAGGTCAATCAACTTCGGGATGTTCGCGGTGGCAATGGTGTGCCTGCCCGCGCCGAACACGTCCAGCGCGTTGCCGTCGCGGAAGAACACTGCCGCCTGCGACTCGCGCACGATCACCTGCGAGCCGATGCGATAATCGCCAATGCCCGTCTCGGGGAAGCGATGCACGATCTCATCCCGCATTTCATTTGGATATTCAATAACGTCAAAAATTCTAGCCATGATTCTCTCCTTTTGAAGAACGTTGTTTTTATTATATTCTATTCTACGTGAAAAGACCTCACAGGTTTCTTTTCGTCATTGCGAGCGAAGCGAAGCAATCTCCGTCACGGGTTGGAGATTGCTTCGTCGGCTGTCGCCTCCTCGCAATGACGTTAATCTTTCATCATCTTTCCCGTCCCTTTGTCGCGCAGCATCAAAATCTCCGCCATGATGCTCACCGCGATTTCCTCCGGCGTTTCGGCGTTCAACTCCAAACCCATTGGCGAGTGGACGCGCGCGATCAATTCATCCGACACACCTTTTTCTTTCAACGCCTTGACCGTCGTCAACCATCTGCGTTTCGAGCCGATCACACCGACGTATGCCGCCTTCGATTCGAGAAGCGGAGGCAGACCCGCCGCGTCAACTCCGGACCCACGGCTGGTTACCACTAGGAAAGTTTGGCGCGTCATTTTGAGTTGACTCGGCAACTCCGCCATTGGAATTGGGTAATACGCGTCTGCCCCTGGCACCGATTCAGAGTTGCAAAACTCCGCGCGATCATCACTGACCGCGACTCTGAATCCCAGCCACTTGGCGAGATGCACAACTGCCTTGCCCACGTGTCCGCCGCCGATGATGACGATCAGCGCGGGAGGAAGAATCGGTTCCACAAATACCTCCACAGTTCCGCCGCATACTCCGGGGTCGCCGCGCTTGGGATTAACAAGGTTGTAGGTAATCGTGCGCGGCTTGCCGTCGCTGATCGCCATCCATGCCTCATCGAGGACGCGGTGTTCCAAATCCCCGCCGCCGACCGTGCCGATAAATTTGCCGTCCGGGTACACAAGCATCTTGCTCCCCACATGACGCGGCGTCGAACCTTCGCTCTTGGTCACCGTGCAGAGCGCGGCAGATTCGTTATTGGCTTGAAGGTCTGCGAGGGCTTGGTATATCGTAATTGTCATCTAAAAAACTCCGAAGGAGTGAAACGATTCTAGCAATGGATGAATTTTTCGCTAACCCCGAAGGGGTGTCAGATGTATTGAGCAATCATGCCATCCCTTCGGGATTGCGATTTAGATTCGCCGTATATCTATATTCATTACATCCCTTCGGGATTATGAATTTTGGCTCTCCCGTAATTAACGGGAAAGAGCCTCACCACGAAGGACACAAAGTACACAAAGGAAAAAAAGAGCCTTGATTTCATCGGGTTTTCCTTGGTGACCGTCGTGTCCTTTGTGTTTGAAAAGAGTTCTCCCGTTAAGAACGGTAGAACCTGAATTTTTTGTTACTCCAACAGCCCCAATACCACAGGCAGCAACTGCTTCTTCCGTGAAACCACGCCTTGTGCGTCGCGCGTGCCGTCGGCGAGCGGGGGGTAGGGCAGGTCGCCTAAAACGGGCGGCGCATTGGACGAGACGATGAGCCTGCTGGTGCCGCGCACAATATCGGTGATGAGGAGCAGGGCAAAGTCGAGTCCGCGCTTGTCTTTGAGCTCATCGAGCGCTTTGGTGAGCGGCGCGAGGTGTTCGGCAAGTTGCAACAGGTCGGTCACTTCGGCTTGGGCGATGGCGAGTTTGAATCCGCCCGCTTCGTATTGCTTGATGTCGGTGCTGACGATCTCGTGCGGGTCGCGGTTCGAGAGACCGGCGCCCGCAGAAAGCAGGGCTTTGCCGAACGAGTCGACCGTCTCGCCTTTGAGCGGACTCCCGCCCACGAATGCCCAGCGCGATAATCGCTCGGCGGCGTCTTTGTCTCTCTGCGTGGTGGTGGGAGATGTCAAAATGAGCGTGTCAGACAGAAGTCCCGCGAGAAGCGCGCCGGCGAGGCTGGGCGGCATGGAGAGTCCCGCTTCCGCTGTTTGCTCGGAGACGAGAGTCGAGGTCGAGCCGACGATGTCCACTGTGAAGCGAATCGGGGTGTGGGTGTGCGGGTTGCCGAGGCGGTGATGATCCAGAATTTCGAGTAGTTCGGCTTCTTCGAGCGCGGCGATCGCCTGACGCGGTTCGTTGTGATCCACGAGGATAATTTTCAAGCGGGGAGGGTTGAGTATCTCGCGCTGACGCGCAATGCCGAGATATAAACCGTTTTCATCCACGACCCAATATTCATCGGTTTCGTCGCGTAGGATGCGGTTGAGAAAATCGCGGATATGACCGCTGGCGGGGAACCTCGGCACGGTGGTATCCGCCGCGTCTTGGCACGGAGCAGACATCATCTCGCGCACGGTGGTATCGCCGGGGCGCGGACCAAGGATTTCTGAAAAATATTTGAAGAGACTCAGCCCGTTGATGAGACCGTAGGGTTTGCCGTCGTCGCCCACAACAGGCGCGATGCCGCCGGTCTTGCTGGCGAGAGTCCACGCGAGACCGAGTTGCGCGTTGGGGCGCAGACTGTCGAGCCTTTGCATCACCGATTCGAAGCGCGGCGACGCGTCGGTGAGCAGGACGGGCGGGTCGAGTTTCAATTGTTTGAGCAGCCACGCCGATTGCGGATTCAACGCGCCCGCGCGCGCCGCGACTGCCTCGCCGCCGTCGCGTTCGCGCAGAAGCCACGCATAACCCATCGCCGAGGCGATGGAGTCGGTGTCGGGGTTGACGTGTCCGATGACGAAGATTTTACTCATGGTTTTTTTAGGGGGAGGCGCGTAACGCGGATTCGTCGTTTGTCAACGATGGCGATTGAGCGCTTTAGCGCATCGGGTTTTACTGTTTCGAGAACTCGCGCAACCAGTTCGCGCATTTCCGCTTCCGAATAATTGCCGCCGCGAAATAATATGACGCCCGGCGTGTCTCTTTTACTTTGAGCCAATAAAGTCCCGAAATCCAAGTTGGCAGTGATGACGATCCGCTCTTCGGTCGCCGCTCGATTCATAATGATGGAATCTGACGCGGTCTCAAGGTTGATATTTTTCGCGTGAACGGTTTCGTGACCTCGTTCCTGAAGCCACGCAACGAGGTCGGGCGAGGCGGGCATGTCAATCAAGAATTTCATCAGGCAAATTCGATGACTTCTTCTTCCGCCAATGATGCCGCGTACATCAAGGCTTCATCAATATCCTCCGATTCGAGATAGGGGTAAGACTCGAGGATGGATTCGCGCGTTTCGCCTGATGCAAGCAATCCAAGCAACCGCGAGACGGGGAACCTCAAATTGCGGATGCAGGGTTTGCCGTTGAACACGTCGGGATTGATGGTGATTCTTTTGAAGGTCATTTTGACTACCTCGCAATTGTTTACCGCTTAATTATACCCTTGCCTTCATCGCCTGTTAGCTACTTGTTGATGTGGTTGTCGAGCTCGTCCATGGTTTTCAGGAACGCCGTTTCGAGATCAATGTGATGCGCCTGCGCCAGAATGATAACAGACCAAAGGCAATCCGCAAGTTCGTGCGCGAGTTTATCATGCGCTTCCGATATTTCGCGTTTGCCTTGCATTGCAACAACTAATTTTGCCAAATCGCCAACGTCGCCGACAAATCCGAGCGCGAGTTCCTCGGTTGTCCATTCTGCGCCATATTGCTTGCGTTCAAGCAGAGCGTATTTTGAGCGGATTTCAGCCGCTCGTTGAATGACCGCTTGAAATTCCATCACTTCTTCATCGCCCGCCACACGCGTTCGGGCGTGGCAGGGATTTCGTCCACGTTCACGCCGATTGCGTCGAGGATGGCGTTGCCGACGGCGGGCGCGACGCCGTTCATGGGAATCTCGGCGACCGCTTTGACGCCGAATGGGTGACTCGGCTCGAAGGTCTCGACGAAGATCGTTTCGAGTTCGGGCATCTCGTCGGCGCGGAAGATGTGATAACGATCCAAGTCGCGTTCGATGGCGTCGCCTTTGTCGTCGAAGCGCATCTCCTCGCAGACCGCATAGCCGAGGGCTTGCGTCATGCCGCCCTCGATCTGACCCGAAGCGGTGAGCGGATTCACGATGACGCCCGAGTCAACCGCCATGACGAGTTTGTCTACGGTGACTGCGCCTGTTTCCGTATCCACGGTCACTTCGGCGAATTGCGCCGCGAACGGAGGAGGCGAGACAGGCGAAACGTAGGATGCGACTCCCATGATCTGCTCTTGATCGTTCTTGTGAAGCGAATCAAGCGCGATGTCTGCAAATGAAACGCTTTTTCCATCGGGCGCGACCGCCATCCGATTTTCAAGGCGAATCTCCTCCGACGTGTAAGCCTGTTTACCCTCTTCCGAAGTTTGCTCCCTGTTCAACATCATCGCCGCGCGGACTTTGATCCGTTCTGCGACAATGTTCGCCGCTTTCACCGCCGCCGCGCCAGAGATATATGTTGTTGACGAAGCATACGCGCCTTTATCGAACGGCGTGAAATCGGTGTCTGATGAATAGCAGATCATGTCATCGAGCGGAACTCCGAGTACCTCCGCCGCCATTTGCGCGAGGACGGTGTCGGAGCCTGTTCCCAAATCCGTCGCGCCGACAAGTAAGTTGAACGAACCATCATCGTTCATCTTGATGGACGCGCCACCCATGTCCAAGTATGGAATTGCAGTTCCCTGCATGACGAATGCGACCCCGATCCCTCGGCGCTTTGCTATGTTGGGAGTTCCACGTTCCACGTTCAAGGTTTCAGGTTTTTCACTTGAAACTTGATACTTGGAACTTGACACATTTTTGCGCCATTCTTCGTTTCCATATTTATCATCCCACGCGATTGCGGCTCGTCCTTGCGCGACACATTGTTCCAAGCCGACTGTTTGGACGATCTCAGGTCGCGGCTCGCGTCCTTCGTTCCATGCCGTGGAAAACGGATGATACTCGCCGGGGCGAATCGTATTCTTCAAGCGGAAATCAATCGGGTCGAGATTCAAAGCGCGGGCGATCTTTTCCATGTGACGGTCGAGGGGCCAGTAACCTTGCGGCACGCCGTAGCCGCGGAACGCACCGGCGGGCGGCGTGTTGGTGTAGACCACGTCCGCATAAAATTGGATGTTCGGACTCTTTCGATATTCGCCGTCGCCAACATACAACGCCATCGCCTTGTGACCCGTGTTGCCTGTGACGGTCAGCGCGTGACAACCATACGCGCCCGTGTCGGATAACGCATACATTGCGTTTGCGGTGATCGTCCCGTCATTTTTCACGCCTGTCTTCATTTTGACTCGCATCGGGTGACGCGAACGCGCCGCGATAAATTCTTCTTCGCGTGTGTATTCGTAGATGACGGGTCGTTTCGTCGCAATCGTCAGATGGGCTGGCACGTCTTCCATCAACACTTCCTGCTTGCCGCCGAATCCGCCACCGATGCGCGGCTTGACCACGCGGATTCGCTTCACGGGCAAATTCAAAACGGGCGCGAGCATCCTCCGCACGTGGAACGGCACTTGCGTGGACGTGCGAATCACCAAGCGATCATCTTCGTCCCAATACGTGACGCACACATGCGGCTCGATGGAAACTTGTTGCGCCTTCGGCACTTCGTATTCCGCTTCGAAGATGTGATCGGCTTCTTTGAATCCTTTTTCCACGTCGCCGATGTCAATGCGGATGTGCGCGGCGAGATTCTTTTCGGGGTTCGAGTCGGCAAAATTGACGTACTCAGCCTCGTCGTGGATTCGAATCGCGTCGGGTTTCATCGCTTCGCGCGAGTCGAGGATGGAATCCAGAATTTCGTATTCCACGTCGATCAACGTCAATGCCTTCTCTGCGATCTCGGGACTCTCCGCCGCGACGAACGCAACGCGGTCGCCAACGAAGCGGACTTTGTGATCCAGCGAAAACGTGTCGAGCGGACCTGGGATCGGGTCGGACTGCCCAGCGGTGGAATACACGACGCGCGGAATATCCTGCCACGTGAGAACCGCCGCGACGCCTTTCAATTCTTTTGCGCGAGTCGTGTCGATCTTTTTGATGAGCGCGTGCGCGTGCGGCGCGTGCAACACTTTGGCATACAACATGCCGCGCATGTCTATGTCGGCGGCGAACGCGGGTTTGCCTTGCACGAGCTTGACCGCGTCCACTTTTTTCTCGGGCTTGCCAACCGTTTGCCATGTTTGCGATTCGGGTGTGACGATTATGCGCGGCATCACGTTTGTTTTTACGAGGGTATCGGAAACAGGTAAATACGTAGGCAAGTACACAGGGGAATCGCCGCCATGCTCACTTGGGTCCGTGTTTACTTGTGTACTTGTTTCCGTGTCTACTGCGCCCCGCGCCGCTTTCAACACGGCTTGCACGGGTTTGAGATAACCTGTGCATCGGCACAACACGCCGCTGATCGCCTCGCGCACCTGCTCTTCACTTGGATTCGGATTCGCTTCCAGCAATGCCTTCGCCGCGAGAATTTGCGCAGGTGTGCAAAATCCGCATTGGATCGCGCCCGATTCGACAAACGCCTGTTGAAGCGGATTCAAGCCATCGGTCTTTTTCCACCCTTGTTCGGGATGCTCACCCAACGCTTCGATCGTGACGATGAGATGCCCCTCCGCCTGCGCCGCGAGCATAGACCCCGCGTTGACTGGCTTGCCATTCAGCAGAACCGTGTCCGCGCCGCTCAGCCCGCCCTCGTCGCCGAACTTGACACCGTAGTAGCCGAGTCGCCTAACGGCGGAGAGTAATGTTTCAGATGGCGCGCAGTCAATTTCGTGTTTGGTTGAGTTGATGGTGAGGGTGATGTTCATGGTTATTCCTTGCAGGTAGAAAGTAGAAAGTAGAAAGTAGAAAGTCAAAGGTCGGCGGTTGACAGTATGACCTTAGACTTTCAACCTTTGACCTGAAACTTTTTTCTTAATTCATCAATCACAATTTTATTCCCATTTTCATCTTTGTAGAACCACACATCCCAGCCGTTGACGGGGGCGCCGTTCATCAGCGATTTTGCCACGAAGTGAATCGAGCCGGTGACCTCGCCGCATTTGACGTGTCCGTTGGCGAGGACTTTTGCCTTCTTGCCGTTCTTTGCGAAATAAAGGATTTGCCCGGGATTCAACAGTCCATTTTCGAGCAATGTGCCAAATGGAACCCGCGCCTGCTTGCGCTTCTCGGAAAGAATCAATACTTCTGCCGGGGCTGAGAGGACAGCGTCAATGCGCTTTTGCGCGATCTTGATGTATTTCTTATCGCGCTCGATGCCGATCCAATTGCGCCCGAGTTTCTTCGCGACCGGGCCGGTGGTGCCAGAGCCGAAGAAGGGATCGAGGATCAAGTCGCCCCGTTGAGAAGAAGCGAGGATGACCCGGTAGAGCAATGCTTCCGGTTTCTGAGTCGAGTGGGCTTTCGTCCCGTTATGTTTGACGCGCTGTTTGCCGTTGACGAGTGGGAGTTCCCAATGCCGCCAATCGGAGCGCATTTGCAGGTCTTCGTTCAGGGCTTTCATGGCGTGATGGTTGAATGTGTACTTCGCGCCTTTTTTCTTCTGCGCCCAGATCATCGTTTCGTGCGCGTTGGTAAAACGAACGCCGCGAAAATTTGGCATGGGGTTGTCTTTGATCCACAAAAGATCGTTGAGGATCCAAAAGCCCATATCCTGCATGATCGCGCCGATACGGTAGATGTTGTGGTATGTGCCGATGACCCAGATCGTGCCGGTATCTTTCAACACGCGTTGACTGGCGCGTAGCCAATTGTGCGTGAACTCATCATATTCCTTGAAACTCTTAAACTGATCCCAACCATCATTGACGGCGTCCACTTTGGTTAAGTTGGGACGATACAACTCGTTGCGGAGTTGCAGGTTGTACGGCGGGTCGGCGAAGATCACATCCACCGAGTTTTCGGGGAGCGAGTTGAGAATCTCGATGCAATCGCCGTGGAGGATTTGGTTGAGAGGGAGAGTCACTTTAGCCAACCTTGCTCAATCTCCTTGGCTTGTTGCATAAAATACTCCCTGACGGCTTTCCACGATACGGGTTCGAGGAAAATTGGATCAGGATCGTTATCGGCAGAATCAAAATACACCAGTCTTTTCGTCACTTGAACTTCAAAGTCGCGGACGGAGGGATATTTTTTCGGGGCGATTTCAAACAGTTCTTTCAAAGGTACGGCTTGCGCGATGAAATATAGATCGTAAAAATCTTTGCGGTTCGCTCTCGATAAAATGGCGTCCATTTTCATCAATGCAATGTCTCTGATTGATGCAAGCCGCAGAGTCTCTTCCTCTACGATTGGATCTATCATTGAATATCCGTAACCGTAAAGTCCAACGCGGACATTGCTTGCAACAAAAACGAGATTACCCCACGAGGAATCTGCCAGTTGAGGCTTGAGCGCGGACAGCGCTTCTTCAAGGCTGGCGCGGATGGATGGAATATCTTCGGTGGGTGAGAACAGGTCTAGGTCAATAGAGTGGCGATGACCGAGTTGCAAAGACAGCGCGGTTCCGCCTGCCAGATAAAATTTTTGACCGATATCGTTATTGAAGAACTCGCGCAGGACAAGCCGCATATCTTCCGTGATGGTGTTCCAAAACAATGCGCTCATGGGGTTATGCCCAACACGAGTTTCCAAAACGCCCGATGCGGTTGCGGAAGTCTTTCGTCTCCGAAGCGTTGAATCCATGAACTGATTTGTTCCTGCGGATACATGGTGAAGAGCCATTTGATCTCGGCGCGATTCCCAAATTGCAAGACGCGCTCGATGATGGTATGCGAATCTTTTTCAGGGACGAGTTTGGCGAGGTCGTATTCCTGAAAGAACGGGGCGAGGGAGAGGGGAATGGCGGTCATGGGGTGTGGATACGATTTTATAGCAATCGTTTCTTTAGCTCTTGCAGATGAGCCAGAATATCGGGATTGAAATCGAATTTGCCCGCCTGAGGCAGGGCGTTGTTTAGGATGCGTTCCAATTCAACTGCGCTGATCTGGTTGTGCTGTATCAGGAAAACGATATCATCCAAATCACGGTCGCTGCCTCGATCCAACTTGCTGAGCGCGATGCTGTACGGATCAAAAATGAAGACATCAACGTTTCCAAATTGACCGATATGGATACCGCGTTGCTCGTTACCTTCCGGCAGAGGCACGAATCGCTCGATGGGAACTGGTTCTGTATCCAGTCCCAGCTCATTTGCAACTTCTTCGATGATAAGTTGAAAGTTGTCTTTGTGCAGGTCGTCGCCTACATAATCAATGTCGAGCGTTTCGCGCGAACTTCCGAGAAGGATTAATGCGCTGCCGCCAAGCAGATGAAGGGTCGCTGGCTTGGGGTAGCGAGCTCCCAATCGTTGGAGAAAAGCCTGGATAGCCTGCTTAGACACTTGCCTCATTTAAATTTTTCCATGTACTTAACCAGGCGTTCTGCGCCATATTCGTAAGTTTCAAGCCAGTTAATATACTGGTCGCTCAAGACTTGATGTTGTTGCGCCAATCTAGCGAGCGCGTGATTTGGATTTGAATCCAGCGCTATGCCTATTTTTTTTGAGAACAGATCGGGTAACTGCATCTGTTCTCCATAGATTTTGTTCAATCGCTCTCGAAATTTGCGTTGCAAGAGCAATGCCGCTGTATAGTAAAAGCGAAGGTACAGTTGACCCGGTTGCGATGAGAGCCCCTTATCCGCTTTCTTTGCGTCGCTGAAAAAATGAGGATGGCGCAGGAACAGGGGTATCAATGCCATGCGTACCCGAGCATCCCTGCTATCTGCCAGGGATTGTATAAAGGTGGCAGAGTCGAGCTGGGGAGTTGGGCTGATTTGTTCTCCCGTCAAAAAAGGCACATCTCGCGCCCAGAGTTCCGATACCAATTGATCATCGCTAACCGTAACAAGTTGAGCGTTCATCGAAATCTCTCTCTTCGTTATTGCGCTTCCATGCATCTCTTCGCCAGCGTGGACGCAACATCCATGCGATATTCGGCGCTTCCGTAGTCATCGTTCGCTTCGTGGAAGGCGTTGCGCGCGGCGGTGGCGGCATCGTCGGAGGCTGTGCCGTCCATGGCGAGCATGGGACTCTTGCCGAATCCGCCGACGGCGAGGCGTGTTCTGCCTGAGTTCCACTGTGCGAGCGCGACGCAGACGATGGGTTTATCAGATGGCGTGCGCGAGACGTATTCAAATGCGAGTTTTACGTTTAGAGGAATGGAAATTGATGTAATGAGTCCACGCGGACGCAACGGCAAAAATTCGCCAACACTGATCGCTGATGACTGATTACTGCTCACTGCTGACTGTTTACTCATGACTGCGATCTTCGCATCCATCGCCAACAACACCGTCCCAAACGTAGATCTGCCGTCACATGAAACCAACGTCCCTGCGAGGGTTGCCGAGTTGCGGATGTTGAGCGGCGCTTCGAGTTTGAGCGCGCGTTTTAATGCGTCGGGGCAGTGTTCCGATTCGAGGAGCGATTGCAGTGTCAGTGTCGCGCCGAGTTCGAGATTGTTGCCGTTGACGCGGAGCGAATTCAAGCCGAGGAGTTGGAGGTCAACCGCATGGACTGAATCAGTTGTCGGCTGGGAAAGAAGCGTGCCGCCTCCGAGGGGGACGGTGTTCGGTTGGGAGAGAAGCGCGAGGGCTTCATCCAAAGTTTTGGGGCGGTGGTAGGCAGTGATCATGAAAATTCCTTTCGCGCCTCCATTATACAATCAAACACGCCATCACCTTTCGATGACGGCGTGTTGATGTGACTGCCTGCGCGTTACCCGGGTGGTGTGAACGGCGCAAGTTCAGGCAATAGATATTCCTCTTTGAGCGCCTGGACGATCACTTCGAATTCGTCGCCGTTTTCGTAATGACCATAGAACCGCCACACCGGCTGGATGTATGACTGACTGCCGCTGAGTTCGCCTGCCTGCCAGTGCGGGTTGGTGACGTAGTACATCAACTCGACTTTTTCGATGGTGAGAGCGGGCGGCGTGTATGTGTCGGACGACTCCGCTGGCTCATCGTACGTGTTGATCTGGTCTGCGGTGATGACGAGATTGCTGGGCTGTCCGTCTTTCGGGTTGGTCGCCATCGAACCGCTGAAGACTCGCAGAGTGGGGTAGTCGCCGAATGTCTCGTCGGGGATCGCAAGCGTTTCCAGTAATATCGGGTCGCCTTCGTTGCCGAGGATGTTGATATCCATGTTGCCGTCCGGCGCCAACTGAACATAACTTGTTCCATCTTCCGCTTTGAACAAGATCGAGCTTTGACCTTCGAGTGTGATGCGCTGTTGCGTGCCGCGTAAGATTTTGAATTGCAGATTCGGGAATGGAATCTCGAACCGTTCGACGCGCGCGATTAATGCGCCGCTATCGTTTACGCCTTCAATGGTCGCCCAAATGTTTACAGGACGATTTTGCGCTTGCATCAGTCCGTCCAGATTATCGCCGGTCAGTTGCAGGTAATAGGTTTGCCCCTTCACGAAGGTTGCGAATGTATATTCGGTCCTCGAACTGCCGTCCGCTTTGCGGATGATGTTGATCGAGATGGTGCCGCGCTGGTTATCGAATCGCTTTCCGATATCGGGACCTTGAATCTGATCTGTACCGCCGGGGATGATGAGTTGCTGTCCGATCATGATGAGCGCGTCGGACATCCCGTTCGCCTGCATCAATTCCTCGACGGTGACGCCGTGCGCATCCGCAATAGACGTGAGAGTATCGCCGGCTTGGACGGTGTAGTCTCCTCCGCCTCCACCTCCACCTCCGCCACCACCTCCGCCTTGCGGTTGTGGTGTAGACGCGGGGAACGGAACCGGCGTGCCGCTGAGGTTGAGTTGGTAGAAACCGAGCCCGCCGCCGCCTCCACCGCCGCCTCTCATGGCTACGGACATACGATTGTCAATGAGCGTCCAATCATATACGTCTCCGCGCCGCACGCCGACCACGAAGGCGTTTTCAAACGGAAGCGGAACATCGGCTGGCAATGCGGGTTCGAGGACGATTCGTTCGCCTTCCTGAGTCTGTAAAATGTTTTGTCCGTTTTCGGAAGTGAGCGTGCCGACCATGCCGTCTTGCGCGAAAGGCGATTCGCGCCACGATTCGATATTGAACTTCTTGATGTCGTTCACGGTGACGAACTGACCCGTCGCTTCGACGAATGTGTTGCGATCCAGCGCTTCCATGCCGGCGGTGTTGCCGCTCACGGTGAAGCCGTCAATTTGAATGAAGGCGGGTTGCGCGGGGTCAAGGGCTGGGACGGAGGAAGGGTAGCCGTAGATCGTGATCGTTTCGTTTTCGGGATACTCGCGCATCCATTGTTTTGACTCTAACGGAGACGAGCTTGTGCTTTCGATCTTCCCGGTGGGGATGGAATCGTCCATGAATTTTTGAAACGCTTCCTCTGCGGAGATAATGTTGTACGTCTGCGCCGAGACAGGCTCGTAGCCCATCAGGTTGGCTTCCACTTGAATCACATTTCCGTTTTCATCGAGCATCACGCGCATCGGGCGCGATGTGTAATATTCATAGCCCATCGAATAGCCGTCGGGTGAGAGCGGTTCCACTGAGTAGCCGCCATGCAAGCCGTCTTTTGTTGCTTTGTGTGGGAAGTCCAATCTATGCGAGAGCAGGAAATCGTTGATGGACGTTTCCGCGTTGGGAGGGTAACTGCCTCCGAACACGTTGAAGACTTTCGCTGTATCGGCGGTGTAAGTGAAGAAGCGATCTGTGGTCATCGCCAATGATTGTTTGCCGTCTGTGACGAGAAGATAGTCTGTTTCGCCGGTGACGGGATGTTTCGCAACATACGCTTGACCTTGAATGCCGAATTGTTGCGCCAACGCTTGGGCTTGTTCGACCGTCGCTGGCGTTTCTTCTTTCAATAGGTAGATGTTTGCTTGCGAGGGCGAATCGGGTAGAGGCGCGTTCAAATACAGTTTTGTGCCGCGCCAATCGTATCCGCCGTTTGGCGCAGGCGTGACTTGTGTCTCGTTGTTGATGACCGGCTCTTCTGTTGGCTGAGGCGCGACTGTTTGATTCGACGCGGGTACTTCCGTTGGCGTCGGCGCGACCAGTCGAATCGTCCAACTCATGAACAGCGCAAAGACGATGAGCGAGACCGTCCATGCGAGCGCGGCGGTCGCTTGTTTGCGCGTAAAGTGAAACCAACTCGGCGACGATTTTTGGCGATGCGCCTGCCGCAAGGTTTGCTCTAGCTCGGCTGCGAACTGGGAGTTGGGGGTTACTCCTTCCGCAGTGTGCGACAACCATTCATCCATTTTGTTTGTGTCGTTTGTGAATTTATCGTTCATAGTTCCACCTCCATTCGTAGGGAGGTTCGCTCGCGCAGGTCTTGCAATCCGCGTGAGACGAGCATTTTGACGGCGGCTTCGCTTTTACGAAGCGTCGCGCCGATCTCTTGATTCGACAGCCCGCCGAAATAGGATAGGACAACCGCTTCCGCCCGCTCTGGGGAGATTGTTTTCAGCGCCCGCGCAAGCGACTCAAGCCTCAGGCGTTGATGCGCCGCCCGATCGGTGGGCAGGCTGGGGCTGGGAAGATGAAGCGCATCGTCCAGCGGGACCTCAGGCTTGCGCCCGCGAAAGAACATCAGCCGCTTCTTCGAGGCGATCCCCAATATCCACGCCGCGAACGACCCGTCGCCGCGATACGATTTGAGCCCCTCCAAAGCGGAAATGAAAGTCTGCGAGGTGAGATCCTCCGCGTCTTTGACGTTGCCCGTGTGCGCCATGTGGTAACGATAGACGCGCGGCACATAGCGCCGATAGAGTTCGGCGAACGCATCTTCATCGGCGAGCGCGTTACGCGCCAGAGCAAGGTCGCTTGCGGCGGGTGTTTCCATTTGTTCAACCATATGTGTGATCAAGTAGCCTCCTGTGTTGATGTGCGCGCAATAGTATGTTGCAGGAGGGCTGAAAAAGTAACAGGGAAATTTTATGGAAACGACCGAGATAAAAAATCCTTCCGTGGTTTCCGTGGAATCCGTGTACGAAAAAAGACAATAACAACGATATGCGACACACGTAAGGAGGTCTTACGTTTCTGGATACACCTTCCACCCTAATTCATTCAGGCGCGACATGTCGAATTGCTCTTGCGGCACGTTGATAAACAGCGCGTTGGCTTCGGCGAGCAATTCGTTGGTCTCCGCATCGTATACGCCCGCCCACGACTCCGCCGACCTCGATTTTGTTTTGCCCGCCTTGCCGACGATCTTCAACGATTTGCCGATCGGCACGTTCTGGCGATATTTAATTTCGAGTTTCGCGGTGAACTGAAAGCGCGGATTTTGCGCGTCGCTTCCCATGTGGGCGCGGCTGGCGGTCTCATCGAGCATCGAGGCGACGATGCCGCCGTGCAACACGCCGGGATACCCTTGAAAATGTTCGGGAGCGGTATACGTCGTTTCGACCACGCCCGGCTCCGTTTCGTAAAAATGCAGGTGCAAGCCGACTGGGTTTTCGAGTCCGCAGATGAAGCACATGCGCGAGTTGGGTTGTTTGGTGTTCATGCTGAAATTATATTCGATGGTATCAACCCAAAACGATTTTCGTTTTACAAGATTTCATTTTGCGGCTAAGATTGTTTTATGCACTCTGGAAACTTTCATGGCTTAAAGACTGTGGCGCTCGAGAATAAATTCTTTCGCATCGAAAGTCTCGCGGAGGCGGGTCCCCGCATTGTGAGGCTGATTCCTCAGTGGACAGGCGAAAACCTTTTTGCAGAAACGCCGCAGTTCACCGTGAACGCTCCCTATGGCGAATATCATTTTTACGGCGGGCATCGATTTTGGGTCGCGCCTGAAAGTCTCTCGAAGAGTTATGTTCCGGATGATGAGGGCGCCGCAGTAAAAGAAATTGAGAATGGAATTCAAATGATTGGAGTGGCAGAGCCGGGCAGTGGGTTGCGAAAGACTGTCTCAGTGCAGGTTGGCTCAGAACAGCCATTTGTCATCGTCAAGCATCGCCTCGAAAATTTCGGAAAGGCAACCATCAAACTCGCGCCGTGGGCGATCACCATGCTCAGACCCGGTGGGGTGGCGATCCTGCCGCAACAAGTCGGCAATGTGGATGCTGACGGTCTCCTGCCGAATCGCCGTTTTGCTTTATGGCCCTTTTCACGCTGGGACGATTCGCGGTTGAAGCCGGGCGACGAATTCGTCACTGTGCGATCAACTTCCACGACGGGTCCCTTCAAGTTCGGATATTTCAACCCGCATGGTTGGATGGGCTACGTGTATCATGAGGTGATGTTCGTCAAACGCTTTAGCGCGCGCCGCGACGAGGAATACCCGGACTTCGGAAGTAATTGCGAGGTCTATGTCGACGCGCGTACGCTGGAGCTGGAGACGCTCGGTCCGCTGGTGGAACTTGCGCCAAAAATGGATGTGATTCACACTGAGACGTGGGAAGTGTATAACATCAACAACCTGCCAAAAGAATTGCTCGCAGGGCGCTCATTGCGGGAAATCCTCGCGTAAAAATTCAGGAGTCTGCATTGAAAATTGTCGTCATTATCTCTGCCATCGCCGAATGGGTGGGCATCAAGCCGTTGTTTCCCGATTCAAAGATCGAGTTTTTTCCCTACGGCGAATGTTTTACTGCAACAATCTCCGATCGCGAGATTCAATTTTTTCACAGCGGATGGGGAAAGATCGCCTCCGCGGGAACTCTGCAATATCTTATCGACCGTTATGCCCCCGACTTGATCGTCAATCTCGGCACCTGCGGCGGATTCGAAGGCGTTATGAATCAAGGCGATGTGATACTGGTCGAACAGACGATCGTGTATGATATTGTGGAATTAATAGGCAACCTCGACATCTCGGCGTACTACGCTTCTTCTCTTGATTTGAGCTGGCTCGCCGACCCTCTGCCTCATCCCGCCCGTCGAGCGCTCATCGCCTCCGCGGATAGCGACCTCCCGCCGGGAAAGATTCCCGCGCTCAAAGCGAAGGGCGCGGTTGCCGCCGATTGGGAATCAGCCGCGCTGACATGGGTGGCGCGGAAGAACGGCGCGCGCCTGCTCATCTTGCGCGCCGTCAGCGATATTGTCAATGATAAAGAAGGCGAGGCGTACGATAATATCGAAATATTCAATGAGCGCGCGAAAGAGATCATGCAAAAGTTGATCGCGCAACTGCCTGATTGGTTGAACGCGGTGAAGTTATAGATCCATTTCCATCAGAATGTCTTCATCGTCGCTTGCGTTGGGCGCGGGAGTTTCACTAAAACCCAATCTCTTGTAAAACTCAACAGCGCGTTTTTGGTAAATTGCATGAGTCTCCAGTCTGATACGCCGATAGTCTGCGTTTCTGGCGAACGCGAGTAATTCCTGAATCATTCGATATCCCAGCCCTTTGCCGTGATGCTCTGGCAATAGCCATAGCCGTTTGAGCTCGCAAGTATCGTTTGTGTAACGACGTATTGCGCCGGTGCCAATGATTTTGTCGTTATACAGCATGGCGAAAAACACTCCGCCGCTTTCGAAATAATTTTTTTGAATATCGTCCATATCGCTCAGTTCGCCGCGCGCCTCATACTCGGAGATTGCTTCTTCCAGCGGTCTTGTGTCCTGAAAGACTTCATGCGCGACGCGATATACCAGCCGTTTGGCGAAATTCCATTCGTGTGGTTCGATGGGGCGGATCTGAATCATGCGGCGGATTCTCTTGCGGCATTATAATCGGCACGTCCATGACCCCGATCACCGAAGAAGAACAACAAACTCAAAAGAAGAATTTCCGCTACGTTCAGATCGACGCGGTAGGCGTGAGTATCTCGAACGTGGCGTCGCCGTTTCTTCCGGTCTTTCTCACCCGCCTCGGCGCGTCGAATTTTCAGGTGGGGCTGCTTTCCTCCATGCCCGGCGTCACTGGATTATTGCTTGCTCTTGTAGTCGGTCGCTTTTTGCAAACGCGGCGGAATATTGTGCCGTGGTACAGCCTCTCGCGCTTGTTGGTCATCTTATGTTTTGCGCTCACCGGCATCCTTGCCCTGCTGATTTCTCGCGAGTATGTCATCCTGTCCACGCTGGCGATCTGGGCGTTCGCCACCCTTCCGCAGACCGCGCTGGCGGTGGCGTTCTCGGTAGTGATGAATGCGGTCGCTGGACCCGAAGGACGCTATGCCTTGCTCAGCCGGCGATGGGCGATCTTCGGCCTGACGAGCGTGGTTGGCACATTCATCGTCACACGCCTCATAGATTTGATGGCGTTCCCATTGAACTATGGGGTGATGTTTCTCGTGCTCTCGTTGGGCGGCTTCCTTAGTTACTATTTTTCCAGCCGTATTACCGTTCCAGACCAACCTCCGGCTCCGCTGGCGAAGAGCGAGTCGCTGGGTGAAACACTGCGAAATTATGCCGTATTGATGAAAAAGAATCGGGCCTTTGTATCCTTCGCATCGAAGCGGTTTGTTTATTTTTCTGCTTTAACGCTCAGCCTGCCGATCATGCCGTTGTATCTTGTGCGCAATGTGGGCGCCACCGATTCGGATATCGGCATGGTGAGTATGGCGATGAACTTGGTGATGCTGGTGGGATATTATCTATGGCCCCGCGTATCCAATCGTCACGGTGAGCGCGTGGTCTTGCTGGCGACCACGTTTGGGATGATCCTTCACCCGGCGCTTACCGCTTCGACCACCCATGTGGAGTTGATCGTCCTCTTTGCCGGTCTCGCCGGGTTCTTTCAAGGCGGGCTGGATCTGGTGTTCTTCGATGAGTTGATGAAGACCGTCCCTGCCGAATATAGCGCCACGTTCGTTTCATTAGCGCAATCGATTCAATACCTTTCCATGATCTTGGCGCCGTTGTTGGGAACATGGCTGGCTGGGTTCATCGGGCTGTCTGGCGCGTTGTGGGTCAGCGCGGGGATTCGGCTGGTGGGATTTTTGCTGTTTCTAAAGAAGGATGTTCGATGATGCGCATCATGGCGATGCTGTAGCCGGCACGAGCGTGACCCCCAGCACGCGCGCCAATTCCACCGAATACAAATCGTGTTGTTCGCGCGCCAGATTTAATCCCTGGGTAAGGGTCGATGTGTCTGCGCCGTTGAGGAAGGCGAGCAAGGTGTCGATGACTGCATCCATGTGCGCGATTTCGTGCCCGTGTAACGTGGTCAGGCAGGTTGCCGGGGTGATGTCTTGGGCAAGCCGCCGGATACGTTGCAGGTTCGAGATCGCCTCAGGGAGTTGCTCGACTGAAAGGTTGGATGCCAACGCCGAGGCATCGTCAAATTCGCGCATCAGGTCGTTGATAGGCTTGACGGTTTCGCTGATCACCGCAGATGAACACGGCTCTATGGTTGCGGTGGGCGCGGTCGGGGATGCGGTTCCGCAAGAGTTGAGGAGCAAAACGAAGATGGGAAGGATGCGGGGGACGAGTCGGAGCATGGCGTTCTCCTTATCTTTTAAATAATCGAGGGACGGCATATCGCCGTCCCTCGAATTGTATCTCTCTTTCCGCCCTATTTTTCTACGAGTACGAAGATGCCCGTCAGTTCAGTGGTCAATACCTGCGCCGCGCTGTTGTTGGATGAGGTTAGGGAGTAAAGTTCTAACGGCGCGTCGGTCGCCAGCGCGTTGTCGATGGCGGCATCGCTGAGCGGCTGGGCGATCTCTTCCCATTGCCCGTTATTCCAATGCAGAACGACATATTGCGAGGCATCAGTAGTGGGGAGAGGGAAGCCTATCTGGATGCCGGTGTTCTGTGGAAGCGGCTTGGTGAGTTTGCCATCTTTGAGAATGGACACATCGAGTCCTTTGACGAGGGTGTACCCGTTCGGTAACGCCGCCGGCAGGGTATTTGCGTCGATCGAGTTGATGACAGCCTGGTAATCGCACAGGTTGTAGAACTTGAGCGTTATGCCAAAGAAGGTTGCTTTCGTTGCGCAGTCCAGGTCGAACGGGTTGCCGCCAGTAACGAGGATGGATCCGCCGAGCGATCCGTTATTTTGTGTGGATGGCTTGGCTACATATTCCACAAGGACAGCGAAGGTGATGGAGGCTGTGTTGCCGTGGCTGTCTGTCGCGGCGCAGGTAACAATGGTCGTGCCGTGTGGGAGCAAAGAGCCGGAAGCGGGAACGCACGTTGCAACGCCGGGACCATCTACCGCGTCGGTTGTGGTTGGCGTCGAATAGAAGAGCGGCGCGAGTTGTTTGCTGGGTGTATCGATCACCATATCTGCCATCGGGGAAATGACAGGAGGTGTTGTGTCTTGCACAGTCACGTTGAAACTTCCATTCACCGCGTTCCCGCTCGAATCGGATGCGGAACACGCTACGGAGGTGGTGGCGATTGCAAACGTACTGCCGGAGGGCGGCGCGCAGGTGACCGTCAATGCGCCATCCACTATATCGTTCGCGGTGGCAGTGAAGTTCACCACGGCGCCGGCGGCGCTGGTCGCTTCGACCGTCATATCGGCAGGCAGGGAAAGGGTCGGCGCGGTCGTATCTTGTACGGTGACGGTGAAACTGCCGGCGCTCGAATTGTCCGCTTGATCTGTGGCAGTGCAAGAAACCGTGGTAATGCCGATTGGGAAGGTGGCGCCGGAACTCTGCGAGCATCCAAAGGTTGGAGCGGGGTCGAGGTTGTCGTTGGCAGATGCGGAGTAGTTTACAACCGCGCCGGATGCGCCGGTCGCTTCTGCGACGATGTTCGCAGGCAGGCTCAAGACAGGGTTGGTCTTATCGATGTTGATGCCGCTGGCGGTTGCCGGGGCGCTGACATTCCCGGCAAGGTCGGTGCATGAACCGCTGGCAGATTGTCCCGCGCCTTCCGTATTGAGGAGCGCATTTGCTGTGCAGGAATCGATGCCGGATAATCCATCTACGCCCGAGAAGCTTACCGTCACATCGGTATTGTTCCAGCCGTTACCGTTTGGCGCGGGAGATGCTGTGGCGGTGGCAGTAGGCGCAGTCTTGTCGATATTGATATTGTTGACGGTTGTACTGCCGGAGTTCCCGGCAAGGTCGGTGCATGTCCCGGTTGCGGATTGACCCGCGGCTTCGGCGCTCAGCGTCACTGGGGCGGTGCAGGATGCAAGCCCGGAACCACTGTCGCTGCCGGTGAAGGTAACTGTGACATCGGTATTGTTCCAACCGTTGATATTTGCGGCGGGGGCTCGATTGGCAACGATACCCGGCGCCGATTTGTCGATGTTGATCCCGGTTTGCGTGTCAGACACGGTGTTACCGGCGTTGTCAACGCAATTCGCAGTGGAGGATTGATTCGCGCCTTCGGTGGCGACAGTTTGCGTGATCGTTCCATTGACGGGTCCCGACATCGCATCAGAGCATGACCAGTTTAGCGTCACATCTCCATTGTTCCAGCCGTTTCCATTTGCAGGCGTGCGATTCAGGAATGTGATAATCGGGTTGGTGGCATCACGCTTCAGGGTAAGGGGCGTTGCGTTCGATGTCAGCCCTGCAAGGTTGGTGCAAGAGCCGTTGAAGGTGACTCCTGCGGTGTCCGTCGTCAGAGATTGAACGCCTGTGCATGTGAGTGGACCACTGACCGATTCGGTTCCGGTGGTTGTGATCGTAACATTGCTTGTATACCAGCCGTTGTTTCCCAAGGTTCCAGATGGAACAAGCGCCACGCCGGTGGGCGCGGTCTTGTCGATGTTGATGCCCGATTGCGTGTTTGATGCTGAATTGCCAGCCTGATCCTGACAGGTTCCGGTTGCAGATTGTCCGGCGCCTTCAGCAGATAGCGTTTGAGTGACTGTGCCGGACACGATGGGTGAGAGTGAATTTGTGCAAGACCACGTGACAGTTACGTCGGTATTGTTCCAGCCGTTGCCGTTGGCGGCAGGAAGCCGGTTCACAAATGTGATGGTTGGCGCGGTCTTGTCAATATTGATACCGTTTTGGGTGTTTGAAGCGGTCAAGCCGGCGCGGTTGGCGCAAGTTCCAGTGGCAGATTGATTCGTTCCCTCGGTGGTAACGGTTTGCGTAACGGTTGCCGATACAACTCCGGATTGCGCGTCGGCGCATGACCAGGTGACGACAACGTCTGAATTATTCCAACCAGCGCCGTTTGCAGGCGTTCTGCTTAGGAAGGTGATGATCGGGGCGGAGGTATCTGTGACGGGTGTGGTATTCATACATCCGCCGCTGGCGAGGATGGTTTGGCACAAATCGATGGACGAGCCGATAAAGACCGAGGTTCCGAACACCTCAATGCCGTAGCGCTGGTTGCCAAAGTACACACCATCAAGGACTGAAACGAACGACCCCGGATTGCCGTTGATGCGCACGCCTGACCCCACATCGTTCGTGTATGCGCCGCCGCCACTGCCGCCCGGTATGTCTGTGCCATTGTTCCACGCCGTGACATTGTTCAGAGTGACCTGATTAACATTTGAGATAGCGATACCGTTCAGGTCGTTGTTGGTAGCGGTTACGCTATTCAAAGTGACAATGGGCGCGCTGAGAGTTGCGCCGTTGTAATTTGAGCCGCTCCCCGCCCCTAACGCATCGTTGAAAGTGGTATTCG
>JAEURC010000001.1 GCA_016789025.1 Anaerolineales bacterium | reverse complement strand
AATAAAGAATACCAGAATGAACACAAAGAAAAGGGTCCGCCGTATATCCTTCCACTCGATCCGAGCCAATAAGAACTGGGTCAGCGAGAACAGAAAGAGCGGGACCATAAAGCGGTAATCCCAAATTTCCGGTATTGTCAACGCGAAGATCGTGCACAGAAGGACGATAAACCGAGTGCGAGGATCCAGGCGCTGGATGAATGTATCGCGCGGGCGGTACTTCCACGTTACGAGCATTCAGTTATCTGCCTCTGCGGGCGGCCATCCCGGCAAACGCGATCATCAGGATCGGCAACAGGATGGCGACGTTGATGGTATTGCTGATCAAGGTCGGCACGAAATAACCGGTGATGGCTGTAGCCATGTCGATTCCGCTGGTAAACATTTCAGTAAGCGATGCAAATAGCATGCCGACGATAATGCCCAGCACGCCCCAACCGACAGCCTTGATGATCTGGCTCTGCGCTTTGAAATCGGTAATGGAAGCCATGATCAAACCCGGCACCATACCCATTAAGCCATTGCCGAGGCTCCAATTCCAGTAGAAGCCATAGCCCGAAGCCTGGTCGCCGATCGTATTACCGATAAAGCCCGCCAGCAAACCAACGATCGGACCGTACGCCACGCCGAAAAAGATCAGCACTGCAACCGCCGGTCGAAATGAGATATTTCCAGCGGCGGGAATGGCGAGGAAATTCGTAAACCACGAAAGCGCGCCGTAGAGCGCCGCGCCAATGGCGCCGTACACCACTTGCCTGGTTCCGAATTCCCAAGTTGAATTGTTGTTCATTTCTTTCTCTCCTTTTGATTAATTTGGATAACGGACTGACGACTGACCCGCTCATATTAACCCAACAAATGGGCAAACGTTGCAGGGAACGCCTCAACTATAAGCGGCGAGCGCCTCGGCGGTGAGAAACTGCTTGGTTTTTGAAAACAGGCTCAGGTTCATGCGAAGAAGCGATGTCGGCCGCACGCGATAACGCGTCAACAGGTCGAAATCCTTCAACACCTCTTCGGGTTTCCCATCAGCGACGATATGCTTGTCGCCGAACAACAACACGCGGTTGGCATACGTCACGGCGAGATCGAGATCGTGCGTAATGAACAACGTCGCCGCAAAATTTTCCGCGACCAGCGATTTCCTTCCATGCGCGGGTTTGCACATCGCGTCCATGAAATGCGTGTAATTCGAATAATCCTGCCCGGCAGTGGGCTCATCCATGATCATGATCTTCGACTGCATTGCCAGCACCGCCGCGATCGTCGTGCGCTTTTGCTGACCGAACGAGAGGCCCAAAGGCGGATACTCCTCAAACCCTTTCAAATTCATCGTGGCAACACTTTCAGCAACCAGCCGTGGGATCGCCAGACTATCCATCTCTAAATTTTTCGGTCCAAACTCCAACTCCTCGCGCACGGTCGGCGCGAACAACATATGAGTGGGGCTCTGAAACACAAACCCAAGCGAATGCGCGATCTGCGCCACGCTCATGCTTTTTGTATCGTTGCCTTCCACGAGCACGCGCCCGCTCGTAGGCTTGAGCAACCCAATAGCATGTTTCACCAGCGTAGATTTACCCGCGCCGTTCGGACCCAAAACCGCGATCAAATCGCCGCGATTGATCTGTAGATTGACGTCTTGCAAGATCAGAGGCGACTCATCGTTGTAGCGGAAATCCACATTTTCGAATACGACGAGCGGCTCGCCTCGTTTCTCCTGTGCGGCTGACTCAACCCTGGGCGGCATTTTCCCCGCCTGACGGACCCGCTTCACCACCCACTCCGCGGGGAGTTTCACCTCGTGATGATCGATCGATGTTGGCAAACTGTCGATGGAACCGAGATACTTCACCTGTCCCCCTTCCATGTACAACAACCGGTCGGGCTTTGCAAAAATGGCGTCTTCTACGCGGTGCTCGATCAACACCACCGTTTTTCCCTCGTCTGCCAGGCTTCGAAAAACTTCGAGGGCTTCGTGAGCAGATGCAGGGTCGAGAGAAGCGAGCGGTTCATCCAGCATCAGAATGGACGGGTTCATCGCCAGCAATCCCGCCAGCGCTACCTTCTGTTTTTCTCCGCCGGAAAGATTGAACGTTTCGCGCTCGAGCAGGTGTTCGATCTTCAGCCGCTTCATCGCCATACCCACGCGAGATAGAATTTCCTCGCGCGGGAAGCCCAGGTTTTCGGGTCCAAAAGCGACCTCGTTGAATACGTTGCTCGCCACGATCTGCCGTTCGGGATCCTGCAACAGTGTGCCCACTGTCTGCGCCACATCGGCGATCTGCATCTCGGAAACATCTTTGCCATGCAAAAGTACTTTGCCGTCGCGCTCTCCCTTGTACGAGCGCGGAATCAAGCCGTTGATACAACGCGCCAGGGTGGTCTTGCCGCAACCGCTCGAGCCGGCGATCAACAGCAGTTCGCCGGGCCGGAGTTCGAACGAAACGTTCTTGAGCGCCTTTTCCGGTCGGGTTCGATAATGAAAGGATAAATTCTCGATCACCAGAGGAGATTGACTCATCGCATCACCTAATACGTTACCAAAATTTCGTCGCCCATTCTTACGCCGAGGACGCGTTCCGCGCTCCCATTCACCACAGCAACGCCCAAGTTGCCCGTGCTACTCATCAAAGCGACCACCTCGCCCGCTGGTCTTTCGCCAAAGGTATTGACCATACCTGTGATCTCGGTATCCGATAGTTTGACTGTGACGGATTCTTTTCGTTCCAACGCGGTATCTAAATGTTCGGCGCCGATGTTCGTCGAGATATTCCCAAAGTGATCGATGTAAATAATTTCTCCACGCCAGCTATTTTCCGTGCGGACCGGCTTGGGCAAGTCAATTCGCACTGGGTCGTTAAACGGCGTTCCCAAATCGCCGATTGGCACCCCATTCGCCAGGTGCGCGGCAACAGGGGAGAAAATATCCCGCCCATGGAATACAAAACTGATGACTGGTAGCCAATATCGGATCCGATTCAATTCCACGAACTGGGTTTTCCAGCCGGAAAATTCAGCGCGATCAAGCAAACCGGAGATCGTGCCATTATCGGGTCCCACGTAGAACCAATCTCCGATCCGCGCCGCCATCGGTCGGCGTTTTGTGCCGACGCCGGGATCCACCACTACCATGTGGATCGAGCCCTTGGGGAAGTATGGAACGGAGCGCGCAATGATATACGCGGCTTCGCGGATATTTTGAGCCTGAACCATATGACTCAGGTCGGAGATCTGCGCCGTTGGACAAATCCCCCAGATCACGCCTTTCACTACCCCTACCGTGCCGTCCTTAATTCCATAATCGGTCATCAGGCTAATAACTGTCAACGCGCGCTCCTCGGAGATTTTCGCCAATTATAAAACATTGCAGGAATTGAATCGCACCGATTTTGCCGGGAATCGAGAGAAACGAGGCGAATGCGCACACAACATTATTGCCACAAAGGATGCTGGGGTCACAGAGAAAAGGGGCTGGCATAATTAACTCACCTTATGCAGTACAGCAAGAATTATCTTGCAATGCGCCTGTTGTTTCTCAACCCAGGTTGCAAAGTGAACTTCCCTGGCGCCGTGCGCCAGGACAGGTGTGCGGCACGGAACAGCGCGTAGATGGAAAAGTGTCACGTCAAGAATGCTCTCATTGATCGCGCGGTAGGGACACAAAATACACTTAGAAAAATATCAAAATCACGCGGGGTTAGCAGCCATGAAATTATCATTCGCAGATGGCGCCGTTTTCCGTAAAACAGGCGACTGAGCTTGCCATGTTATACTTATTTCATCGAAACACAAAGGAGAAAAAATGTTAATCAACCCTGAACTAGCAAAAGCCATGAACGCCCAGATCGGCAACGAATTCGGCGCGAGCATGCAATACCTGAGCATCGCGGGGCACTTTCACACACAAAAATTGACACTATTGTCGAAACTGTTTTTCGAGCAGGCGGAGGAGGAAAAAACGCATGCGATGAAGTTCGCGCATTATATCCTCGACACGCAAGGCGATCTCCAAATCCCTGCCATTGCCGCGCCAAAGCCGAAGTTTGCATCCGCCGAGGAAGCGGTGAAAGCGGCGCTCGCCTGGGAACAGGAAGTGACCGAGCAGATCAAAGCCCTCATGGATATGGCGGTCTCGCAAAACGATTACCTCGCGCAGAACTTCCTGCAATGGTTCATAGACGAGCAGTTGGAAGAAATCAATAAAATGGATCAACTGCTTAGCGTGATCCAGCGGGCGGGCGAAAAGAACCTGCTCATGGTGGAAGCGTATCTGCTTCACATCGAGAAGGCAGGATAAACATAAAAAGAGACGGTCGCCTTCAAGGTGACCGTCTCTTTTTATCATTGTACATATTGAGCGAACAGCGCCTCAAAATCCTCTTCGGAGGTGAAGCCCACCCATTTTTTCAAAACGCTGCCGGCGGGGTCGAGGAAATAGACTTCGGGTTGGTAGTAGAAGCCCAATGCTTGCTGAAAATCACGCGTGTTGGGGTCGTCGGCATCAAGATAGGTGAACTTGATCCTGCCAAAATATTCCGCTTCAAGCCCATGAACCATGGGTGCCATAGCGCGGCAGGTACCTCAGGTAAAGCGGAAAAATTCGACGAACTGATATTGGCCCGAAGCCAGAATCACAGTGGTAGGATCGGTGGCGTGGAGATCGGGTCCGCGCGAGGTAGCGATGGGAAGGACAGCCTGGGTTGGCGCTTCATTTACAACGGGATGCTGAGTTGCGTTACCCTCGGCAATGGTCGCCGGGGTGGCAGAAGGCAGTTCCGCGATGGGCGGCATGGCAGAGGGTTGGATTGTTTGGGCCGGGGAACAAGCCGCAAGAATAACCGCGATCAAAAGTAATGTAGGGAAGAGGCGGGCTGTCATCGTCATATCCTTTGTTCGGTTGTACATCTGACAATTTGTACCAGAAAGTCCTTACACAAAGATTACAAAGCCTATCTTTGACGGGCATCGTTTCCTACGCTATACTACGCGTAGTTCCAAACAAGATAACTATCAAACAATCAAACTATTTATGGAGGAAGTATGGCTGGTTTCAAACTTACCTACAGCACGATGTTCAATCCGCCTGAGGCGCTTCATGAGGGGTTCGACAAAGCGGTTGCAAAGCTGAAACAAAATCTCGGCAAAGAATATGGAATGTTCATTGACGGCAAGGATGTGTTCTCGGACGAAAAGTTCGACGACCATTCGCCCGTCAACACCAGTTGGACGCTGGCGCGAATGCAAAAAGGCAACGCGCTTCACGCCCGCATGGCGATCGAAGCGGCGCGCAAAGCCTTCCCCGCATGGAGCCGCACGCCGTGGCAGAAGCGCGTGGCATTGGTCCGCAAAGCCGCTTCGTTGATCGAGAAGCGCATCTTCGAACTCGGCGCGGCGATGGCGCTCGAAGTCGGCAAGAACCGCATGGAGTCGCTTGGCGACGTGCAGGAAACCGCCGACCTGATGTATTGGCCCGCGCAAATGATGGAGGACAACAACGGCTTCATCAAACCGATGGGCAAAGACCCGCTGACCGGATACGACTCGACGAACATGTCTGTGTTGCGTCCGTACGGCGTGTGGCTCGTGATCTCGCCGTTCAACTTCCCCTTCGCGTTGACCGGCGGACCAACCGGCGCGGCTTTGGTCGCGGGAAACACTGTTGTGATCAAGCCAGCCTCAGACACGGCGTGGATCGTGCGTCTCTACGCGGAATGTCTGCGCGACGCGGGCTTCCCGCCCGGCGTGTTCAACTTTGTGACCGGTCCCGGCTCCACGCTTGGGCAGGCTTTGGTAGACAGCCCCGACCTTGACGGCGCGACCTTCACCGGCTCGTTCGACGTGGGCATGAAGATGTACCGCGATTTTGCGAACCGCAATTACGTCCGCCCGATCGTGCTGGAACTCGGCGGAAAGAATCCCGCCATTGTTTCGCGCAACGCGAATCTCGAAGACGCCGCGACCGGCATTTATCGCTCCGCGTTCGGCTTGCAGGGACAAAAATGTTCCGCCGCCTCGCGCATCCTTGTTGAGGAGCCAGTCTACGAAGAATTGCTCGCAAAACTCAAAAGCAAAGTGGATTCGCTCGTGATCGGCGACCCAACCGAACGCGCCACGTATATCGGACCGGTGGTCAATCAGAATTCATACAACGAATTCAAGAATTTCACCGAGGAGATCAACCAGGCGGGCGGACGATTCCTCACCGGCGGAAACGTCAAGTCCGGCGGCATGTACGATTACGGCTACTACTGCGAGCCGACGCTCGTCACCAATTTGCCTTTCGAGCATCGCCTGTGGAAGCATGAGATGTTCCTGCCCATCGCCACAGTCGGCAAGGTGAAGAATCTCGACGAAGCCATGAGCATTGCGAACGATGTCAATTATGGTCTCACCGCCGGGTTCTACGGCTCGCCCAAAGAAACTTCGTGGTTCTTCGATAACATTCAAGCCGGCGTCACGTACGCGAATCGTCCACAAGGCGCCACCACCGGCGCGTGGCCCGGCTTCCAACCCTTCGGCGGCTGGAAAGGCTCCGGCTCAAGCGGCAAGAACGGCGGCGGATACTATTACGCCCAGTTGTACATGCACGAACAGATTCAAACGCTGGTGAAACACGCGGCGGTCAAGAAGGCGACTGCGAAAAAGAAAGTTGCGAAGAAGAAATCTACTAAGACATCGTCCTCGCAGAGGAAGAAGTCGCGCAAGTAAAAGCGACCCTCACCCCTCTCCCCGCTTCGACTGCGTGGCGCGAACGTCACGCGCCACTCCGCTCAGCGTGAGCAGGGAGAGGGGAATTGCTTATGCCTTGGAATCCCGATCAATATCATAAATTTCAATCTGAGCGCGCGGCTCCGTTTTACGACCTGCTCGCGCTCGTGGATGCGCGCCCGAATCTCAAAGCGATTGACTTGGGATGCGGTTCCGGCGAGTTGACGAGTCAACTAGCGGACCGGCTTCCCAACTCCGATGTGACCGGGCTGGACTCATCGCCCGAAATGCTGACAAAAGCCGCTTCTTTCGCACGGGCAGGCTTGGTCTTCCAGGCGGGAGATTTGTCCGCCCTCCTCGGCGACTGGGACCTGATCTTCAGCAACGCGGCTTTGCAATGGAGCGATAATCACGCGCAATTGATTCCACAGTTATTCGCGCGGCTCAACCCCGGCGCACAGATCGCCGTTCAAGTTCCGTCGAATCATAATCACATCTCGCATCAAATTTATCGCGAGACCGCGAATGAAGAGCCATTCAAATCCATCCTGCAAGGCTTTCAGCGCATCGCGCCCGTGTTGCCGATTGACGAGTACGCGCAAACCCTGTTCGATTGCGGCGCGGAAAATATCGTCGTGTTCGAAAAGATATACGCCCACGTGTTGGAAGATTCGGACGCCGTCGTGGAATGGATCTCCGGCACCGCGCTCGTCCCTTATTTTGAACGGCTGAGCGAACACAAAGATGAATTCGTGAAAGCCATCCGCGAGAAGATGCGAGAGGCGTTGCCGGGCAGGCCGGTGTTCTATCCGTTCCGCAGAATCCTATTCTCTGCGAGAAAGCCGGCATAACCATGGGCGAACCCGAGAATTACAATCGCAAGGAACTCATCAGCCGGATCGGCACGTTTTTCCTGATGATCGCAGTGGGGATGTTGGTCTATTTCATCCTGTCCGACAGCGCCGGCCAGCCGCGCTTCGATCTGTTTTGTCTGGGCGTTCTCGTTGCAGGGATCGGATTTTTCTTTCGTTCACAACTCAAGCATCCATCCCCTTCCAGCGGACGATTCGGCTGGATGAAACGCTTCTTGAAAGGTAAAGAGGAATGACAAAAGTACTTGCGCTCTCTGAAGCGATCGCAAAATTCGTGAACGACGGCGATACGGTGTACGCCGCCGGGTTTACGCATCTCATCCCATTCGCCGCGGGGCATGAGATCATCCGGCAGGGCAAAAAGAATCTCACCCTCGCCCGCGCCACACCAGACCTGATCTACGACCAAATGGTCGCGGCGGGATGCGCAAAGAAAGTCATTTTCTCGTACATGGGAAACCCCGGTGTCGGGTCGCTGCGCATCGTGCGTTCGGCGATTGAAAAAGGTCAACTCGAATGGGATGAATATTCGCATTTCGGGATGATCACTCGCTTACAGGCTGGCGCATCCGGTCTGCCCTTTTTGCCGATGAATCAAACCGGCGCGGCTGACCTCGAAAAAGCAAATCCGAACATCAAACGAATCGCCGATCCGTTCGGCGGCAAGGATGTGATCGTCGTCCCCGCGCTCAACCCCGACGTGGCGATTGTCCACGTGCAACGCGCCGACGCGAACGGCAATTCGCACTTGTGGGGAATCATCGGCGAGCAAAAAGAAGCCGCGTTCGCCGCGAAGAAGGTTATCGTGACGGCGGAGGAGATCGTGGACGAATCCGTCATCCGCTCCGACCCGAACCGCACGATGATCTCCGAGATCGTGGTCAGCACGGTGTGCCATGTCCCGTTCGCGTGCCATCCCAGTTACGCGCAGGGATATTACGACCGCGACAACGAGTTTTATCTCGCGTGGGATAAGGTCAGCGAATCGGCTGAGGCAACAAAACAATATTTGGACGATTGGGTGTTCGGCGTAAAAGATCGAAATGAATATTGGCAAAAACTCGGCGCGGAGACACACAAGCGATTGGAAGTTCCCGATTTGATGAGCGAGCCGATCAATTATGGAAGATATTAATCCGCTAATCTGCGGGTTATAGTTATAGCTCCTCCTTAAAACCGCGTATCAACGACCCCAAACCTATTGATTTAGATTAGCGAAGGCTTGTCCTGAGCCTGTCGAAGGATTAGCGTAGATTAGTGGAATCAAAATGAGCGAAATAAAATATTCATCTGCCGAATTAATGATCATTAACGCCGCGCGGTTGTTACGCGATGGCGATGTTGTTTTTGTTGGCGTTGGTCAACCCAATCTCGCGTGCAATCTTGCGAAGAGAACGCACGCGCCGAATCTCGTAATGATCTACGAAGCGGGCGTGATCGGCGCGGAGCCTGCGCGGCTGCCGTTGTCCATCGGCGACCCAACTCTTGTGAGCGGATCGCTATCCGTTGTGAGCATGTACGATATTTTCACAAACTATCTCCAGCGCGGCAACGTGGACGTCGGCTTTATGGGCGGCGCGCAAATTGATAAATACGGCAATATCAACGCCACCGTCATCGGCGGATACGACTCGCCCAAAGTGCGTTTGCCCGGCTCCGGCGGTTCGCAAGAGATCGCGGCGTGGGCGAACCGCTGTTACATCATGACCCCGCATCAAAAGCGCCGCTTCCCCGAAAAAGTGGAATTCATGACCTCGGCGGGATTCATCGGCGGGCGCGGCGACCGCGAAAAGGCTGGCTTGCGCGGCGGCGGGATGCTCGCCGTGGTCACCGACATCGGCATCATGGAGCCGGACGAATCGGGCGAGATGATGCTCACGCAATTGCACCCAGGCAAAACATCGGAGGAAGCGAGGGCGAACACCGGCTGGGATCTGAAATCCGCTTCATCCGTCGGGACGACTGATCCAGTCACCGAAAGCGAACTCCGCATCTTGCGAGACGAACTCGACCCAACAGGAATCTATCTCAAAGGAGCATCGTGATGTTTTGGTTATGATTCCGAGACGGATACTTAAGCAGGTAGTACCATTGTCTCAATTCAGTGGGGAATCATCGGAAAGGTTATAAAGCGTTCATGATTGTATGTTATAAGAGTTTGTGTCGCCCAAACAAACCCCAAAAAAGTTCAAGGAGTAAAATGAACCACAAGTACGTTATTGGCATTCTCGCACTCATTGCAGTGACATTGTCTTCATGCGTCGCACCAGCCGCCACACCACAAGTTGAACCCACCACAGGTCCTGATCTGGCATTGACGATCACTGCGCAAGCGGAACTTCTTCAAGCGCTGACACAAGCCGCCTTGGTGCCTACAAACACACCGGAGCCCACCTTCACGCCTGTTCCCATTTCCACAGCGACGCCTTCCAAAGTGACGATTACCGTCAGCGCAGATACGAATTGCCGCTCCGGCCCCGGTTTGGATTACGATATTGTCGGCGCGTTGACCATCGGTCAACAGGCAGAAGTGGTTGGGAAAAGTTCAGCCGCCAATTATTGGGTGATCGATAATCCCCTCGGCACAGGTGCCTGCTGGTTGTGGGGCGAACACGCCACCATCACCGGAGACGCAACTAGCTTGCAAGAGGTTGCCGCGCCGCCAACGATCACACCGCTTGCCGCGCTCGCTCCCATCATTGACCATGTGGCAGTACGATATGATTCCTCCTCGGGCGGCTTGGTCGTTTATCTAGACGTCTACTTCTACGACGGCGAAGGCGATGCAAATTTCCTCGATCTACAACTGGTTAGCAGTTCGGTTGCGGTCACAGGCAAGATCAAAGACGTTTCATTCGCCCCATCTGCCAACCAAAGAAAAGGCGCTGTCGTTACCGGTCAATGGAGTTGCGGCACGAAACAGTACGATATGACGGTAGGGGTTGTAATTACCGATCAGGCGGGTCATACAAGCAATACAATGGGGGTCAATTTTTCGTGCAATAAGAATTAGCGGGTAAAAAAAGACCTCGGAGTTCTTGAAGAACTCCGAGGTCTCACTGATCACCGTTTACTGATGACTGACTACGTTCCCTCTTCCCACGAATTCAAATAGTGTTGTTGCTCGGCGGTGAGGGTATCGATCTTCACGCCCATCGCTTCGAGTTTGAGGCGGGCGATCTCGTGATCAATTTCAGCGGGGACGGAGTAGACTTTCTTCTCCAACTGATCCGCGTTCTTCGCCATGAACTCGGCGGACAAGGCTTGGTTGGCGAAAGACATGTCCATGACCGAGGCAGGATGACCTTCGGCAGAGGCGAGGTTGATGAGTCGTCCTTCGCCGAGGATGTTGATCTTGCGTCCGTCTTTCGTCTCGTATTGATCTACGAACGGGCGCACGAGATTCGGCTTGCCTTTGCTCATCTTCTCCAGCGCGGGGATGTTGATCTCCACGTTGAAGTGACCCGAGTTGGCGACGATCGCGCCGTCTTTCATCGCTTTGAAGTGATGTTCGTCAATGACATTCAAGTCGCCGGTGACGGTGCAGAAGAAATCGCCGAGTTTGGCGGCATCCCCCATCGGCATTACTTGATAACCATCCATAACCGCTTCGAGCGCTTTCATCGGATCCACTTCGGTGACGACGACCAACGCGCCCATGCCGCGCGCGCGTGACGCGAGACCGCGTCCGCACCAGCCGTAGCCTGCCACAACGAACACTTTGCCCGCGAGCAATACGTTCGTCGCGCGGATGATTCCGTCAATCGTGGATTGACCCGTGCCATAGCGATTATCGAAGAAGTGTTTGGTCATCGCATCGTTCACAGCAATGACGGGGAACTTCAACACGTTATCTTTTTCCATCGCCTTCAAACGGATGACGCCTGTGGTCGTCTCTTCCGTTCCGCCGATCACGCCTTTGAGCATTTCCTTGCGCTCATCGTCGGAAAGTCCCTTTGCCCAACTCGCCAATGAAGGCTCAAGTTTTTCAAAGCGTCCCATCTCAATGAAGAACAGCGACGAGACCAGGTCTGCGCCGTCGTCCATCGTCATGTGCGGCTTGTGCTCGAGCGCGGCGCGGATGTGCTTGAAGTATGTGACCTTGTCTTCGCCCTTGATCGCGTATGTGGGAATCTCGAACTGATTCACCAACGCCGCGGCGACATCATCCTGCGTCGAAAGCGGATTCGATGCAGTGAGGACAATGTCCGCGCCGCCGTCTTGCAGTGTGACCATGAGATTCGCGGTCTCGGTCGTCACATGCAGACAAGCCGATACGCGCAAACCTTTCAGCGGCTTCTCTTTCTTGAATCGCTCGCGGATCTGGCGCAGGACGGGCATCTCGCGCTCCGCCCAATCCATGCGGCGGCGTCCGCCTTCGGCTTGATTGATGTCTTTGATATCGTAATTACTCATTTGTTGCTCCTTCTAGATTGTGTAGCGGACGTTCTCTAACGTCCGCATTAGAGAATGCGGACTACACTTTTATGCAAGGTCGTCCAATTTATTATTATCTTCAAAATGCTTTCTAAACCGCTCAACGAAATCTTTCCTCGAATACGAATGACTTTGCGGTCCCTTCTGCTCCAAACAATAGACCGCCGCGAGCGAGCCGATCTCGCCGCACAACTTCCAGTTGAAGCCGCGCGAGTAGCCTGCCAGGAATCCGCCTCGGAACGCATCGCCGACTCCCGTCGGGTCTACGATCTCTTTCTCAGGGACGGTTGGGATGTGCACCGACTCGCCGCCCATGTACAAGTCTGCGCCGTCTTTGCCGCGCGTGATCACAAGGACCTTCACATGATCCAGCATCTGGTCAAGGCTCCAGCCCGTTTTCTTTGAGATCAATCCAAATTCATAATCGTTGCAGAACAGGAAGTACGCGCCTTCCATGTCGTTAATCAACTCAGCGCCTTCGAGACGAAGAACTTGCTGGCCCGGGTCGTAAAGATACTTTAATCCTAACTCTCTAGATTCAGCGCAAAATTTCGTCATAGCGTCAGGCGCGTTTGGCGATACTACGATCAAGTCTGGCTTGCTTGGCAGATCATCGAGGGATTGCGAGGAAGCGACTCCCATCGCACCGGGATAAAAAGAAGCGATCTGAGCGGATGCGTTGTCGGTTGTCGCGAAAAATGAAGCGGTGAATAGACCAGGGACGACCTTCATCAACGATGTGTCCACCCCTTTTGATTCGAGCCATGCGCGATAGTCTTCAAAATCCTCTCCAACGGTTGCCATGACTCGCGGCTGTTCCCCGAGCAGCGCCATGGTGTAGGCAATGTTCGGCGAAACTCCGCCACGCTGTTTAGACATCGAGTCTACAAGAAACGATAAACTGATCGAGCCTAATCGCTCGGGGAGAATTTGTTCTTTGAAATGACCCGGGAAGGTCATCAAGTAATCGTAAGCGACTGAACCGGTGAGAAGGATATCCATATATTTCCTCTCGTCATTGCGAGGAGGGTCGAAGACCCGACGAAGCAATCTCCAACATCGTGAGGGAGATTGCTTCGGGATTTCGACGCTATCGCGTCTCAACCCTCGCAATGACGGTGCGTATTCGCATCAAAAGGCGTGACGCGGGTTGCGTCACGCCAATGTCAACGGGCGAAAGTTTATCACGCGATGGGTGGATTGTCTAGAAAATGGGATTACAGATTTATGGTCTTCTCAAGAAGCCTTGACGATTTCCAGGTCATCGCGAATTACGCAAATCGGGCGAATTTCGCGAAAGGATTTGGAATTTCGCGTCTTTTGCTCTTTTCGCGCCTTTCTCGTTAAAGATTTCCCGACATCAAGAACGTCATCCCCGCAAATTTCGCGGTTCAATACCCGCCGCCGAAGCGGTTTTGTAAAGCCATATAACTTTGAAAAGCGAGCATCCCAAAAAGAAGCGCGGTGTATGCGCTGCGGAATAACGCGAAGCCCGCCAACGCCATGAGTCCGCCCGCGATGACAGACAGCCAAAGCGATTTGCGAACGCCGCCGATCGGATCGTACAAAAGCAAAACATTACGCGCCACCTGTCCGCCATCTAACGGATAGATCGGCAGAAGGTTTATCAATCCCCAAAAAATATTGACCCATAAGAATAAAGTGGCAAACAGGGTGGGAACAATTCCACCAAATGGAATGATCGCGTTATACGGAATGGGAATCAATCCAAACAGCCAATTGACCATTATCTCACCGCCAAACAAGTGAACAACGGCAATGACCAACCCAGCCAGCACAAAGCCCGCGCCGGGTCCAGCCAGCGAGATCAAAATTTGCTGAACGGGACCGATGGCGACGCTTGCGTACCCACTCCCCCACGGCGAGACTTCGGGAATGGTCAAGCCGCCCGAAAAGTGGAGCAGGATTTGCGAACGCAAACCGTACCAGCGAAACGCTAACGCATGACCGAGCTCATGAATCAAGATGGAAACGAAAACCACAAGAATCCAGATCACGATCTGAAGCAGCCCTCCGCTTGAACCCAGCAGGAGCGCAATGAGCCAAAATAGCGGATGCACGCGCACGGGGATTCCCGCAATGGAAAAGCGGAGATCGTAACGGCTCGTCAGGGTGGGTTGGAAGAATGTCATTATTCTCCCAACACTACTTTTTTCAAACTAGACTCAAACGGCGGATACGCGATGCCGTTCTCTGTGACGATCCCAGTGACCAAACGATTCGGCGTGACATCGAAAGCGATGTTGCGCGCTTTGGCATTCCTCGGCGTGACACGCTCGCCCTTGAACTCCAAGCCGAGGACTTCTTCGGGGTTGCGCTCCTCGATTGGGATTTGATCTCCGTGTGAAAGAGAAAGGTCAATCGTTGAGGTTGGCACCACGGGATAAAACGGAACGCCGTTATCGTGCGCGGCGAGGGCAAGCATGTACGTGCCGATCTTGTTTGCCACGTCGCCGTTCGCGGCGGTGCGATCTGAGCCGACAAAACATTTCTGCGCTTTGCCCGCTTTGAGGAAATATCCCGATGTGTTGTCGCTGATGATCTCGTATGGGATGCCGTACTGCTCCAACTCCCACGCGGTGAGACGCGCTCCCTGCAAGCGCGGACGGGTCTCATCTACCAGCACGTGGATCTTTTTGCCTTGTTCATGCGCGGTGCGGATGACGCCGAGCGCGGTTCCCCAATCTACTGCGGCGAGCGCGCCAGTGTTGCAGTGATGGATGATCGTGTCGCCGTCGTTGATGAGGGTGGCGCCGTGATCCGCCATGCGTTTGTTGACCTCCACGTCTTCATCGGCAATGCGTTGGGCTTCGTCGAGGATGAATTGGCGGATCGAATCAACAGTTGGAGACTGGAGACTGGAGACTTTGCTCATCACTCGATCAATCGCCCATGCGAGATTGACTGCGGTGGGACGCGAAGCCTTCAACGTGGAGGCGGCGGCTTCCAAATCGGCGAGCAGGTCGCCCGTCGAAGTGGAAGCGGATTCGAATCCAGCGAGCGCGAGCCCGAATGCGGCAGTCGCGCCGATGGCGGGAGCGCCGCGCACGACCATGTCCGTGATCGCTTGCGCCACAGATTTATGATCGGTGTACGCCACGACCTCGAAGCGCGCGGGCAAAATCCGCTGGTCTATCATTTTGACTTGGTTATCTTCCCAGAATACGGTTCTCATGCGCAAGATTTTACCGCTTCTGCGGCAAATTCGCCCTCCAAAAACCTTAACATCACGGGCAATCCGTGCAATAATACGGCGTTTGTAAAATTTAAAAAATTTGCAGGAGGACCAATGTTCACCAAAAAACGTACGTTGCTCTTTCTGACCCTCGCGGTCATATTCTCGTTGACGATCGTTTCATGCTCGCCGACGCCAGCGCAGCCCTCAGCGACTGAAGGACCCGCATCGCCAACGGGTTCCGAGAAAAGTATCACCATCGTCATCCCAGAAGATCCGCCATCGTTTAACCCGATGGTCGCGGATACGGGTTATGACGCGCTCGTGATGGAACTCGTTCTGCTCGGCATGGCAGACGTTGACCCGAATGGAAATGTTTTCCCCGAACTCGCCGCAGATCTGCCGACTGTTGAAAACGGCGGCGTGACGATTGACGATGACGCGGGGACGATGTCGGTCACATGGACGATGCGCGATGATATATTGTGGCAGGATGGTAATCAAGTGACGGCAGACGATGTGTTGTTCACGTGGAATGCAATTTCAGACCCCGTCAACGGCACGTGGATCCCCGGCATTGATTACATCGATTCTGTCGAGCAGTTGAGTCAAAATTCATTCATCGTTAATTACAATTCTATTTACCCGGGCTATCTTACACAATTCGGCGGCGAACAACTCGCGATCTGGCCCGCGCATTACTGCAACCTCGAGCAGGGATTCTTGTCATGGGATTGCGGGCGCGAACCATTGAGCGACGGTCCTTTCGTTCTGCACGATTGGGTACTCGGCGACCACATGACCTTCCACAAGAACGACAATTATTATCTCGCGCCAAAACCCGAACTCGATCAAGTTCTTGTTCAGATCGTCCCCGACGACGTCGTGCGCAAGACAATGATGCTGAACGGCGACGCGGACATTGATATGTGGATCAACGCCAACACCGCGAAAGACCTCGAGGGTTCGGAAAAGGCAAAAGTAAGTTTGAGCCCGACCGACCGCTGGGTGATGCGTTTGTATTTCAATCTGGCGCAAAAAGGGACGGTGGATCCGATTGCGTATCCTCATCCGATACTCTCGGACGTCAACGTGCGAAGGGCGATTCGTTCCGCCGTGGATGTTGATACCATCACCTCTGAAATTTTCCACGGGCTGGCAACCCCCGCATGGACGGAATTCTTCCGCGCGCCATATCAATGCGCTGTGCCGCGCCCCGCGTATGATCCCGAAGGCGCAAAGGCGATGCTCGAAAAAGCGGGCTGGACCGATTCGGACGGCGACGGAGTCCGTGAATGTCATGGCTGTTCTACCGGCGCGCCCGAAGGCTACGCCATGGAAATGGAATTCATCACCTACGCCGAATTCGGCGAACCGCTTGAGCTGACCCAACAACTAATTGCGGAAATGCTCGGTGAAATCGGTATCAAAATGAATATTACCGTTGTCGAAGGCAGTATCTTGTGGGACCAAGCCGAGAACGGCGGAATCGAACAAAGCGGTAATTTCGATATCGATATTTGGGATGACGGTTACGCGGGCGTTGACCCTACCGATTACATCTGGGAATTATATTCACAAGAAGCGCTCGTGCCGGGCGACGGCTACAATGTGATGCGCTACGATAACGCCGAAGTGGACGCGTTGATCGACGAAGCGTACACGCTCGACGAAGCCTCGCGCAAGAAGACCTTCTGCGCCATTGCCGATCAAATCAATGAAGATGTGCCGCTTGTACATCTCTTTACTACTCCCAACCTCGAAGCCTATTCGACGCGGCTTGCGGGCGTGCAATCCACGGTGAACGACCTGGTCACATGGAACATCGCCGATTGGACATTGAAATAACTTTCTCCGTCATTGCGAGGAGTGCCGAAGGCACGACGAAGCAATCCACAACAATGTGAGGGAGATTGCTTCGTCGCAACGAACGCTCCTCGCAATGACAGGTAGACGATGACCACCTACATCCTCCGCCGCCTCATTCAAACCGTCGGCTTACTGTTCATCCTGAGCGCGATCCTCTTCACGCTGGTGAACGTCGCGCCCGGCGGACCGATCACCGCGTATGCGGGCAGGCGTCCGCGTCCCGAAAGAATCGAACAACTCAAACGTCAATTCGGGTTAGACCAGCCGCTCCCCCTCCAATACGTCTATTGGCTCGTCGGCAACGACTGGACAAAGATCGATTCCGACGGCGACGGCATCAAAGATACAGCGGGTTCGCGCAAAGGAATCCTGCGCGGCGATTTCGGTCTTTCGTACCGCACGCGCAAACCCGCGCTGGACGAAATCGCGTCGCGCCTCCCCAACACCATCTACCTCATGTCCATCACCATGGCGGTCGCGCTCATCATCGCCATCCCGCTCGGCATCTACTCCGCCATCAAACAATATTCCCTCTTCGATTTTTTCGCCACAACATTTTCGTTCGCGGGTCAAGCCATCCCCGAATTTTGGCTTGGGCTTCTGCTCATCATCATTTTCTACGCGTGGTTAAAAAATCCGTGGACAGGAGAACCCCTTTTACCCGCTGGAGGCATCTCCTCCCTAGACGGCGGATTCTCCCTCTCCGACCGACTCGCCCATCTGGTTCTCCCCGTTCTCACTGGAACGTTGGGCTGGATCGCCTGGTACTCGCGTTTTCTCCGTTCAAGCATGCTCGAAATCCTCCCGCTGAACTATCTCAAAGCGGCAAGAGCGCGCGGCATGACCGAACGCAACGTAATCTTCAAACACGCCCTCAGCAACGCGCTAATTCCCATCGTCACGCTCATCGCGCTCGACCTGCCGTATATCTTCACCGGCGCGGTGTTGATCGAATCCATTTTCGCCTGGCCCGGCATGGGACGCCTCTACTACCAATCCGCTGTTGATCGCGATTATCCGCTCCTGCTCGCCGTTCTCATCATCGGCGCGGCGTTCATCATCCTCTGCAATTTAATTGCCGATATTCTCTATGCATATCTCGACCCGAGGGTGAGGTATGAGTAATAGAGCGCCGTCATTGCGAGGAGAGCCGAAGGCTCGACGAAGCAATCCCCAACACTATTTGCCGTTCTGCCCGATGACGGAGATTGCTTCGTCGCCACTACGCGGCTCCTCGCAATGACGGAACAGCGTTTATGATTCAATCCACCAACCTCTCCTCCATCATTTGGAAACGCTTCACCCGTCACCGCGGCGCGATCGTGGGCATGGTCATCATCAGCATCATCATCGTTCTGTGCATCTTTGCTTTCATTTCGCCGTTCGATTCCGAAAAATCGAACCTTCCCGAAAAATTTCTCCCACCCTCGTCAACCTACCTGCTCGGCACCGATGCGCTTGGGCGCGATCTGCTCACGCGCATCCTCTACGGCGGACGAATCTCGTTAGCCGTTGGCGGAATCGCGGTCGCCATCTCGCTCCTCATCGGAGTCCCTGTCGGCGCGTTGGCTGGCTACTACGGCGGGAAAATTGACACGATCCTCATGCGCATCACCGACGCATTTTTATCGCTTCCATCTTTCCTCGTGTTGATCCTTCTCGCGGCGATATTGCGCGAAGTGGACCTTCCCATCTTTCAACGCAACAGCGTCTTCACTATCAGCCTCGTCATCGGCATCCTCTCGTGGATGACGTTCGCGCGTCTCGTCCGCGCCGCCTTCCTCACCCTGCGCGAAATGGACTACGTCTCCGCCGCGCGGGCCCTCGGCTCATCCGACGGACGCATCATGCTCGGTCACATCCTCCCCAACGGGATCGGCGTCGTCATCGTCGAAGCGACGTTGCAACTCGGTTACGCCATCATCCAAGAGGCAGGCTTGAGCTTCCTCAACTTCGGCATCCAGCAACCGACTCCCTCCTGGGGCAACCTCATCTATTCCGCGCAAGATCACTTCACCAAATATCCATGGCTCGCCATCTTCCCCGGCATAGCCATCTTCCTCACCATCATCTCCGTCAACTACATCGGCGACGGTCTGCGCGACGCGTTCGATCCATACAAGGTGATGGAGAAGGTGGGAGAATTTACTTAAATCTCAAGAAAAAAGATGCCCTCAGATCTCATCATCAACATCCTCGGCTGGACGGGTTCCGTCCTCTTCCTCCTCGCTTACGCGTTGGTCTCGCTCAAAAAAGCGGATGGCGATTCGCTTCTCTATCAAGGCATGAACATCGTGGCGGGCGCGTTCCTCGTCATTTACACGTTCACGCTCGGCGCGTACGCCACCACAGGTCTCAACGCGGTGTGGGTCGCCATCGGTCTCTTCACACTGGGGCGCAAATGGCTCAACCGAAATTAACTCCGCACGTCACGCCCAACGCGCGCGTGGATGAGATCGAACGCGGCTGGCGGCTCTCCATCCCTGCGGGAAACGCGGATCACTACCGCAACGCGCAACTGGATGACTACGCCAAACTCCCACGCCGCCACTTTCCACATCGCTTCACTCGACGCCCTTCGACTTCGCTCAGGACAAGTGTCAGCCTGCTCGCCCGCGCCTCAAGCGACTCCATCCCTGGGACGTGGGGTTTCGGCTTGTGGAACGATCCATTCGGGATGTCGCTTGGCTTCGGCGGGAATCCGTTTCGGTTGCCCGCGTTGCCAAATGCAGTCTGGTTCTTCGGCGCATCGAAGGAAAACTATTTATCATTCAAAGAAGATTCTCGTCCTGAGCGGAGCGAGGAGCGTAAGTTGCGACGAACACAGACGAAGGACGCTTCGTCTACGGGCTTCGCTACAAACGCTCAGCCCTCCGCTCAGCGCGGAGTAGCAAATGGTTTCATAGCGCAAACATTTCGTTCGCCGAAATTTCATCCATCTTTGATTCTCGCTGGGCTTGCCCTTCCCTTCTCACGCAAGGCGACGCGCAAGATATTGGGAAAAATTATTCAAGAAGATGGAATTGATTTACGTAGGGACGGACGGCCGTCCGCCCCTGCATCAGGCGTGGACCCGACCGAATGGCACAGATACAGCCTCACTTGGGAAGAGAAGCGAGTATCGCTCGAAGTGGATAATGTCGAAGTGTTCGAGTCGGCTGTGAGTCCAAATCCGCCCTTGGGGTTGGTCATCTGGATTGACAATCAATTTGCATCGTTCACCCCCGATGGGAAAATCGGGTTCGGAGTTTTAGCAAACCCCGAACCCGCATTTTTAGAAATTAGAGAATTGGGGATTGGTTAACGAATTGCCCAGAAGGCTGGAAGATATGTTCGGAGCAGTGCGTCAACGATCAAGCCGAGCAAAATGTAGCCGCCGAATTGACGATTGTGTTGGAAGGCAAAGCCCGAAAACCAAACAGGCCAAAACGCGCGGGCTTGCTCAGGCGCTTGCACGGGCTTCGGATGATTCAAAATTTTGATCGCGTTGAGCGCATCTTTTGATGCGAGGAAGACGATGAGCATGGCGGGAGTGAAATAGCGCGAGACAAACACAAGATACGCGATAACAACATAAATGAGGACGATGGCGACTTGGTCGGTGCGGCGCGCGAACGCCTCACCCACGCGGACAGGAAACGTGCCGACGCCTTTGGCTTTATCATCATCATGCTTGTCAACGTGCTTGGCAATGTTGATGCTGGCGACGCCGAGTCCGTATGGCACACCCGCGAGCACCGCGCTCCACACGTTGGACATGACGATCTCGTTTCCGCTGAACAGAGCGAGCACATAATACACGCCACCGATGATGATCGGACCCCAAATGAGGAAGATCGTAAATTCGCCCAATCCCCAATATTTAAATGGATAGGTGTATGCAAGAAGCGCGATCGCGCCAAAGACGAACAATCCGATCACGGTTGTGTTGAAACCCGTGCTGAGGAAGACATACACGCCAGCGAGAGTTGCGAGAAAGCCGCTGACCAAAAACCAGCGGATCTGTTGCGCCTTGGTGAAAAATCCCTGCACGAGCGGATGGACACCATACTGTGTGCGGAAGTAGTTGTCGTTGTCCACGCCGCGCGAGAAATCGGTGTAATCGTTGAGCAAGTTGTTCGTGCCATGCGCGATGAACAATCCGAAGGTCACGATGATGAACGGAACCCACGAGAAATATCCGTCGCGCGCGGCGAGGATGCCCGCGATCACGCACGAGTAGACGGTGACCAGCGTCACGGCTGAGCGTGTGGCGATCAGCCACTTCGAGACCACGTCAAGCGCGTCCCATTCTTTTTTGTTATCCATCTTGATGAGTTGCCACGAGGCTTTGCGCCACATTGCGAAGTTGATGTTCATAATGTTCTCTCCTGTTCAAGTTATTCACTCATGTTACGCAGCGATAACCGTAACACGAGACGCTTTTCAGGCGGTTCTTGGGCAAGGGCGACATAAATGTCGCATTACGGCAGCCGCGTTAGCCTTTACTGCGTAGGTGAGTTATACAGCCGGTTAAGCGCAAGTGGTCAAAACCGCCGAGTAATTTCAAAAATTATACACTCGACTGGGCAATCGGTTACAATTCGCCCCCATCAAAATAATTCTGGAGTTATTCATGTCTCACACCAATGAAGAATACATCCCCGCATTGAGTTATCGCTTCCTCACGCCGTTTTTTGACTTCATCCAAAAGTTTATCGTGCGGGATGTGCGATACAAATCCTTGTTGATCCAACAGGCGAATATTCAGCCCGGGCAAACCGTGTTAGACCTCGGCTGCGGCACAGGGACATTGGCGATCATGACGAAGCAGGCGCAGCCCAGCGCGGAAGTGACAGGCCTCGACGCCGACCCCGACATGCTGAAAGTGGCTCGGTATAAGTCCGGTCAGCGGAAGGCGCATGTAAAATTCGACGTGGGATTCACCAACAAACTCCCTTACCCCGATGCGTCGTTTGACCGCGTGATGTCGAGCATCATGATTCACCACTTGAAGACGCCAGAGAAAATCACGACCGCCAGCGAAGTGTTCCGCGTGTTGAAACCGGGCGGCGAGTTGCACATCATTGACTTCGGCAAGCCGCACACATGGTATGGAAAATTGATCGGTCCTTTCCTGCACGGGTTCGAGGAAGCCAACGATAATATTGACGGGAAACTTCCAGAAATTTTCGGCGCGCCCGGGTTGAAGACCGAAGTCGTCGGTCACTTTTTGACGTTTTTCGGCGATCTGGCTTTTTTGAAGGGCGTGAAATGAATCGGCTTACAAGAAGATCACAAAGGCTGTGATGATCGCCAGTTGAGCCATGGGGTAAAAACTAGCGCGATCAAATAACATCGCCGCCATGCGCCCCTCGGCCTGTTGACGGAAGAGATCGAAGCCGGGTTTGAGGAGCAGAATCAAGCCGGCGAGTGCGGATGCGGCGAGATAGGGCAAGCCAAGGGTCAGCGGCGAGACGCGCGGCAGGAACAGGCTGAACGTCACGGTAAGAGCGAGGGCAAGCAAGACGATAACGCCGGCTGTCTGCGTTCCAAATTGGAGCGGGATGGTTTTGGCGTTGACTCGTTTATCTTCCGCTGTATCGTTCCAATCTGCAGGGATGTTCTGCCCCCCGATTTCCCACACGAAGATCCAAACAAAGACGAGCAATACTTTCGGGAGATCCGGGTTCGGGTCAACCACAAAGATGGCGGCGACGGGTCCGCTTGATTTGACGAGTCCGCTGACGAAGGTACGCAGGTACGTGACCTTGAGTAGTATCACATAGAACACTTCGAGAATCGCGGCGGAGGCGAGAATAACGACGATAAAAGGATTGAGGACATACGCCCCGATCATCGCGGCGATAAACCAACCCGCGAACCAAAGCGCGCCATTGCGAATGCTGAGGGCGTTTTGCGCAAGAGGATAGCGCAGGTTTGAAGCCTCCACCGAATAGCCAGCGTTAATTCCGCCTGCGAATTTTTCCTTATCCACAGCAATGCCAACGAGGTCGTTGAGCGCATAGATCGCGGTATAAGCCGCAAAGGCGGTGAAGATCGAAAGGGCAATCGTCAACACCGGGGGGAATTCGCCCAACCACAACAAGGCGACAAAGCCCGGCATGGCAAGGTCTAAAACTCCGTGAGTCGTTCTCGAAAGCGCAAAGAATCGTTTCATTGATAATCTCCGAAAGAGTATCGCAAAATTTATTTTGCGTTTTTATCCTTAATAAAATGCGCCATATAATTCACGTCTTCTTTATTCGGCGCGACCTTCCAGCCGCGCGTGATGGGATTGTACATCAGGCTGGCGAGGCGCACAAAGTCAAGCCCCGACTCGCGGTTCCACTGTTTGAGTTCGCTCGGGCGAATCAACATCGAATACGTATGTGTGCCGCGCGCCAACAAACGCAAAACATATTCGCCCATGACGATGGCAAACAGAAACGCTTTGGGCGTGCGATTGATGGTGGAGAAGAATGCCTGTCCGCCGGGTTTGAGCGCCTTCGCGCAGGCCGCCACCACTTTGCCCGGCTCGGGCACGTGCTCGAGCATTTCCATACAGGCGACGGCATCGAACGTTCCCGCCTCTTGATCCGCCACATTCTGGACGCTTTCGTAGCGATAATCGATTTGGAGATTCTGACTCTGCGCATGGCGTTTCGCCACCTCAACAGACGCTTCGGACAAGTCCAAGCCTGTTACCCGCGCCCCAGCCTTCGCCAACGCCTCAGAGAGGATTCCCCCTCCGCATCCCACGTCGAGAATTTTCGGGTTCGCAGGAAGTTGCTCCATGATGAACTTCGTTCGCAGTGGATTGATGATGTGCAGGGTGCCCATCTCGCCTTTCAAGTCCCACCAGATATTTGAGAAGTTGTCGAACCGATCAATCTCTCGTTTATGAACATTTTCAAAGGATTTCATATTCTTTGGTCATCCATTCTTCCAAAATTTTTACAGCAGATTCGATCTCAGCCTGATGAATATCGTTGAGAAAAATACAACCGCCGATACCGCGCGGCATCGGAACACGTTGTAATCCATTACGATGGTAGGTGCGTTCGATCAACGAGGACCAGAGCAGGCTGGGGTCAAGTACAGGAGCGCTAAGAGCGAAGCCCATTTCGTGCGTCAGGCGAAAGATACGTCTCGTTTCATCATCCGTCAACAAGCCTCGCCCGCGCGCGATCAACGCCGAGAGGAGAATGTCGAGCAAGACCGCTTCTCCGTGAAGGAGATTCGCCTCGTGCCGCGTTTCAAGTCCGTAACTAAAGGTGTGACCGAAATCCACTTTGCGGGCAAGTTCGGTCTCGAGGAGATTCGGCTCGAGTTCTTTGATCATGCCAGTGATGGCACGGTCGAGTATGGCGTCGCTTTCTCCATCCTGAAAATGCGACACCACGCAGCGCGCGCCATGCGCTTCAAGCAAATTGAACAATTCGGCGTCGCAGACGACGGCAAGTTTGATGATCTCGCACACGCCGTTGAGAATGTGACGGCGCGGCAGAGTTTTGAGAAGCGTTTTGTCGAGCAGGACAGTTTGCGGAGCATGGAACGCGCCGAGTCGATTCTTGTTGCCGTTGAAGTTGAAGCCAGTCTTAATACCGATGGACGCGTCCACATAGCCCATCAATGTGGTCGGCACTTTGATATACGGCACACCGCGACGATGACTCGCCGCGACGAATCCCACAAGATCGGTCAACACGCCGCCGCCGATGGCAATGATCGGCTCGTCGCGGCGATGGATAGGAAAGAGATCAAGTTCGTGCGCAAGAGCAAGGTAGTGATCGAGTGTCTTGTTTTCCTCGCCGCCAGGGAACACGGCAAAGCGCGCATCCACATGATGATGCTCAAAGTAGGCGCGGATGGCGGCGCCGTGATGTTTTTCCACTCTGGCGTCCACCACCACAAAGCGACGCGCATCTTCGATCTTGCCGACCGAGAGCAATGCCCAGTTCTGCGGGTGGAACAGGTTCGATGTGCTAACGACCTCATATTCGATTGTGTATTGATATGTGATTTTGCGTGTGCTCATTCTTTTCTTTGCCAATATATCCAAAATCAGTCGGCGTTGCAGATCGCCGACTATGCGTGACGCGACACCTCTAAACGATCTGCCGCCAGTTTACTTTGCCAGCCAGCACACGGCGAGCGAGAGCCTGCGCCATCTCGAGGCTGTGATTCTTGTAGTTGCCGCACTGTTCGATATTGGCATAAGGGACTTCACTGGCAACCAATATATCGCGCAAGATTTTTTCGTACACATCCATAACGGCTTCGGAGCGTCCCTCATTCAGCAACACTAGATAGAAGCCGGTCTGGCATCCCATCAAGCCGATGGAGATGAAATTCTGCGGCATGTACTTTTGGAATCCCCACAACAGGAAATGCTCAAAGGAATGCATTTCAGTAGATGTGAGGAAGGTGGAATTCGGCAGGTTGATCCGCAAATCCACCGAATAAACCACATCGCCAGCCGCGCCCGGCTTGGCGGAACGCAATTTGACGTGCGGGGCTTTTAGGTTTCGATGGTCGAGCTCGCCGATGGTGGCTGTCTTCCAGCCAAGTTGTTCGAGGTTGATCATGAAATTCTCCAGATGGCAAAATAATTTTTGCCGAACTACACAAACCGAGACAAATGCCTGTAACTATCCGCGAGGGCTTTTTCCCACGAAGCCACATGATGGTACAACTCCACGGAGGCATAGCCGGAGAAACCATTCTCTTTCAGGGTCTTGAACGTCGCGGTGAAGTCCATCGTACCTTCACCTGGGATTTCGTGAAAGTGAACAATGCCTGTCAATGTGTTGGCAACCATTTTATCCATCAGAAGTTTACCCTTTGCATCTTTCGCGCTTCGCAAATAAATGATGATCGGGCGGGCACGCTCAAGCACGTCATACGTCAAGCCGGGAACCGAGATGAGGTAGACGAAGATTTCACTTTCAAAAGGAGACTGCCCGGCGTACAGGCTGTTGTAATCCACAAAAGCGGGCGGCGTTTTAACATTCACCGATCCCAGAATCGATTCGACAAGCTTTTTTTGTTTTGCGCCGGGAGATTCATTGTAAAAATAAATCGGATGATCGGGATCAACCAGCAGATAATCCGCCGTTTCAGGGAAATAGACCAGATACTTGGCAAAGTTCAAATCCATCTTGAGGTCATCGCGCATCTTCACCAATTTCAGGTTGTAGCCCTCCTGCGAATCGGACACGTGCAAAAACTTTGCATGAGGCGCGGCTTTACCCAACGTTTCAAGGTAATTCATCTCGGAACAGTAGTTATGATTCAAGTCGAGGTGCAGTTGAAAGCGCGACGAGCCGATCTCATCTACGAGGCTCATGCCCTGCTCGAGCGTCTCAATGTACATGCCAGGTTCTGGCTCGATCAAAAGGGTGATATTGTCGTCGTCGCGCAGAGATTTAAGACATTGATGAACGCTATCTACCAGCAACTCACGCGGATCAACCGAAGGGTTACTTACATGCTCATCACGGATGAAGCCGCTTCCAAACGAGACGAGCGGTATGCCCAGCCTGCGGGCGACATGCACTCCCCTGCGCACAAGATCAATGCGGCGTTTGCGCCCCGCCAGATCGGGCGTCATCAACGACGGTTCGTGCGGCCGCTGAGGCGTGAAAAAGTGCGACGCGGTGGACATGCAAGCCGCCGTCACCTCCAGCGAATCAAGTTTCCGCTTGATCGCGTCGAGATATTCATCTGTAATGTCGAACGGGTTGAACTGATCGCGGTGGAACGAGAGTTCCACGCCGGGGTAGCCCGCTTTATCCACTACTTCAATGGCGCGTAAAAAATCAAGCTTGGTCAACCCAAAGGTACTATAACTGAGTTTGATCATCAGCCGCTCCGAAATGCAACTTGTTTTCTCACATGAAAAACTTTTCGCTCATACGCCAGAACTTCGAACAAAACGAAGAAGCGCGCCAGTCACCTCGAACGCAAAGATTATACTCTGATTTGTGAAAATAGATACAATCCGACCCGGCATTGTCTACATTCACATCAAGACGAAGCCGCTTCGCCCGTCGGAGTAGCCTGGTCGACCCGTGGGAGTGTGAAATAAAACGTCGTTCCAACTCCCACTTCGCTCTCCACCCAGATCCTGCCTCCGTGAAATTCAACGATACGCCTGGCAAGCGCGAGCCCCACACCTGTCCCTTCAATGTTGGGGTTCAGGCGGTTGAACAAACCAAAGATGCGCTCCTGGTACTGTGGCGCGATGCCAATACCGTTATCGCGAATGTAAAATGTGGCAAATCTACCGTTCGACGAATGTATCAGCCCCACTTCAATGATTGGCTGGGGTTGTTCGCCCATGAATTTTGCGGCATTATCCAACAGGTTTTGCAAAACTTCCAGCAAACGCTGACGATCCCCATACACCTTTGGAAAAGCGGCTGTCATAATCACTTTTACGCGCTGTTCTTCAAAGCGCCCATGCAAGACATCCCGCGCGACGAGGACCAAGTCGGTGAAATCTATTTCAACCGAATCATTCATCACCCGACCAATACGCGAAAGCTCAAGCAGATCATCCAACAGTTTATGCATCTTATCGGTGGCTTTGCCGATCCGATTAATATCGCCTTCCAGCCGCTCCACATTACCCGAACGAGCATCTTCCAATAGAAAACTAAGAAAGCCTTTGATGGTAATGAGCGGCGCTTTCAGATCATGCGAAACCGTATAGGCAAACTGTTCCAGCTCGGCATTCTTAGCCTCCAGTTCACTAATCAGGTTCTCGCGTTCTTGCTGAATTTGTTTTTGTTCAGTAACGTCCTGAACTGCGCCATAAATACCGATCAGTTTATTGTGTTGTGAATCCCAAACAGGGTGGGCATAATTTCGCACCCACCGGATCGAACCGTCCTTATGAATGGTCCGCAATTCCGAGACAACTGTTTCGCCCCTGCGCAGCTTGTCCATATCGCGCGCGTCCTTCTCAAGATCGTCGGGATATACTGTAGCCACCCACCCGCCGCGCACGTTGAATTCTTGCACCGTATAGCCCGATATTCGCTCGAACGCTCCCGCCACCCAGTTGAGCACGATGTCGCCATTTTCACCTTGTATGTTGGAAAACACATAATCGGAGGTGACTGACGAGATCAACCGATAACGCTCTTCATTTTTCCGCAGTAATGCTTGCCGCTCCGTTTCCACATGGTCGCGGTGACGAATCGAGGTTAAAACCAACAAAGCGCTAATACAAAGCGCGGAAAACGGTCCCACAATCGAGGTGGGGCTTGCAAATAACTTTGGCGCCACAAAAGGCATGGATAGAACAACAATAATTTCGAAGAACGCGAACAGCACCGTCAACCTAAATGACAGCAAGATGCCGGCGAGGATCAGACCGGGAATCAAATAATAAATGGCTGATGCAAGCACAGGCGAGTCTCCGGTAGCGCTGAAGAGGAATACGACTACAGGAAACATATTCACAGTTAGAAATGCTGAGATCCGAAAGTAACCGATACGATTCAAGAAATACGCTGTGAAAAGAAAAATGTAACCATACCATGGGGGCGTATATCCCGGCACAGTGAAAAGGTAATAGCTGTCTACGCATAGAAAGACAAAAATCATGCCGAGCAAAAAGGCGCCAAGCAAACGCGCCTTGTGACGCAGAGCAATATCTTCTATTACGGCGGGGGGTTCGATTAAGATTTTCTGCAGCCGCTGAAGGGGAGAACGAATCATAGGTCAGGCTTCAGCCTCGGGCTGGGTAGGAAGCGTAAAGTAGAATGCGGCGCCGTTTCCCATCTCGCTCTCGACCCACAATCTACCGCCATGAAAATCGACGATCCGTTTTACGAGCGCCAGCCCCACACCGGTCCCTTCCGCGTCTGGGTTGAGTTTATTGAACAAGCCGAAAATTTTTTCATGATATTCCGGCGCAATGCCTATTCCATTATCTCGGACAAACAGTATCGGCTTCTCCCCTTCGCGCCCAGCCTGCCCAATTTCAATCATCGGATCGATCTGATCGCCCATATACTTGGCGGAGTTGTCAATCAGGTTCTGCAATAGTTCTAATAAACGTTGACGGTCGCCGTGCACAATCGGAAGGTCGGGCTGAATCACAGTTCGCACGCCGCGTTCCTGAAGTCTTCCTTCGGTTAACTCGAGCGCTTCTTTGGCAAGTTCTCCAAATGAAACCAGTTGCGGAGGATTCATAGCCCTTCCAACACGCGAGAGTTCCAGAAGGTCCTTCAACAGGTCTTGCATTTTGTACGCGGCGAGATAGATACGCTGAATGTCTTTCCGCAGCACATCCGCATCGCCACGCTTAAGATCTTCCTCGAGATACCCCAAAAAGCCTACAATGGTAACCAGCGGCGATTTTAAATCATGCGAGACGGTATACACAAACCGTTCCAGTTCCGCATTCTTTGCTTCCAGTTCGTTGATCAGTTTTTCGCGTTCGATGGCTATCCATTTGACCAGGGACACATCCCGAATCATCGCGATGACGGTATCGGCGTCAATGGATACAATTCGGGCTTCGAATGTTTTGCGTTCCCCACTCTGCGGCATCTGATACTCAAAGGCATTCACCTGGCCCGATTCCAATGCGCGCGCAATGGCAAATGCCGTCTGTTCGGCGAGCGGCGGGAGCACTTCCGCCACTTTTTTGCCAAGAAATTCCTCAGGCGGCATAAGCGGCTCGAACAACGCAGAGGGGACAAATTGCAAAATCGTTCCGTCACTCTTTAACTCAAAGAGCATATCGGGAATCGCTTCGAACATGGCGCGCATGCGGCGCTCGCTTCGAAAGAGGGCATCTTGAGCCTGTCTTTGCCTTGTGACATCCAGAAACAGGGAGAGAATCGCTGGTTTATTATCGAATTCGATCAAATCATAGTACGCGTCTGTGATCTTCTTTTCGCCTGTGGCAGAAACAAATTCATACACGGGATTGTGGGTGGTTTTCTCCTCGCGCAATTTTGTAACAAATTTTTCCCGCAGAGATTCATCCTCCCGAATCCCCAATTCAACAGAGGTACGCCCCAATGCCTGGTCTGGAGTAAAACCAGTTAACTGCCAATACGCTTCATTAGCGTCAAGTAACCGCCCTTCATTGAGGCTAGTCAGAACGATCGCAATCGGGCTGGCTTGAAAAATTCTGCGAAATCGTTCCTCGCCCTCGTGTAATGCCTTTTCAGCATGCAACCTGCCTGCGAAATCTTGTTGATTTTTTTCATGATCGTCGCGCAGGATTTTGATCAATAAAAAGATTAGAAGGACCAGGAAGATAAAGATCGCGGTCAAATCACGAGCGCGACTAACCGTTGAATCAATTTGCGGAACCAAATCTCCGCGCAGTTCGGCGATCGCCATGCCCCAAATAGCAACTATGCTTATGATGGCAACGAAAATGGGAATTCGCCAATCTGCCAACAAGGCGGCAATAAGAATAATGAGCATGTATACGTAAATCGCCAGATCATGCACGCCATCTGAATGCCATGCCCCGTAGGTCATCGCGCCCCAAAACGAGATCAAGACTATGTTGGTAGCGGTATTCACATATCCTAATCTCAAAATGAGAAGAAGAAGAAATTGCTCGATCAGTAAAGCGAAGATAATATTCATTCTTGCGTCGAAAGATACCCCCCTTTCGCGTATATCGAAAAGAAGAATTATCGCGCCGATGACAATAACCGCCCAGATCATCGAATATAACAGCCGCGCGGTCAATTCACGCCGATCAGTTCCAAAGAGAGGGCTGAAGAATTGTCGAAAGCGAATGAAATTCACGTGCCTGAAGCCTCCTCACGCAGTATATCACGGCGATTTTATCGTTAAACTCGAAGGGCTTCCACAATTCAACTTACCCCCTACAGTATGTCTATTTTTCACTCAAGGCAGGAAGCGGAGCCATCGATTCGCGGCTGGCGACATAATTCTCGACCCAAAAGATAACCAACGCGAGCCAGACGATGCTGAAACCGATCAGCCGTGATTGGTCGAACGGTTCTTTGTAGACGAGGACACCGATGAGGAATTGGATCGTCGGCGCGAGATATTGCAGGATGCCGATCATCGAAAGCGGAATCTGCTTCGCGGCGGAGGCAAACAGCAACAGCGGAATGGTCGTCACCACGCCCGCGCCGATCATCAGCAGATCGGGAGTTGTTCCCGAATGTAGAAACGATGCGCTGCCGTTGGCTTCTGCCCATCCGAGATAGATAACCGCAGGCAGGAAGAGTATCCCTGTTTCGAGCGTGAGACCGAACACCGAGCCAAGCGGCGCGAGTTTCTTCGTCAGCCCGTAAAAGCCAAAGGTGAATGCAAGCAGAAGCGCGATCCATGGCGGGCGACCATACGCGAACGTGAGATATGCCACACCGACCGCGGCAAGCGCGACGGGAATCCATTGCGCGGAACGTAATCGTTCGCGCAGGAAGATCACACCCATCAACACGCTCAAAAGCGGATTGATGAAGTATCCCAAACTCGTTTCAAGGATATACCCCGCGTTGACCGCCCACACATATACCAGCCAGTTGACGCCGATGAGGATTGCGGCGATGAAATAGATGCGGAGCGTCCGCGCGTTCAAGGCGGAACGGAAATCATTCCACCGACTCATGAATAAGATCACAACGATCAGCAACAAAAAAGACCAGGCGATGCGATGTCCAAGTAATTCAATCGCAGGTACATCTTGGAGATTCTTCCAATAGATCGGGAAGAATCCCCATAGCGCATACGCGATGATGCCGTAAAGAAGACCTTTTCTATTCATCTTTCTCCTATGTAATTATGGGTGTGCCTGACTTGGATGCAGCTGTACCGCGCGAACTTACTAATTCACCTTACGCATTTTGCCGCAGAGTCATCACAGAGACGCTGAGAAAATTTCCTGGTCTTTCTCTGTGACTCCGCGTCTCTGTGGCGGGATTGCGTAACATCAGTTACTAAAACGAGTGAATCGGTTGCCGCCCTGCATATCCGTCTTCGATCTCGTGCCAAAAAGCAATGTCACCCTCTCCATGTTGCCAGCACAAATACACTTCGCGCCCGTCTTTCAACGCGGAGAAATCAAGCAAGCCGATATTGATATCCTTGATCTCCGCGCCTGTATCTTGGATCTTGTGGATCAACGCGTCGAATTTCTCAAACTCGATCACCATCTTGCTCAACGTGGGATTGCCGCCATTCCCTGCGGACTTTTCCACCGCAGACCAAATCTCGGGTTGGTTGGCAAGAATCCGCTGGCGGATTCGCATCACGTCATCCATCAACGGGCGGACGATTTTCAAGGCTTCATTGGCTTCGGAGAGGGTAAAGTATTTAGGCATTGGGGAAGTATACACGGAGATAAGTAGACACGTACACATGAAAACAGGTAAACATGGATCGCACATGTTTACCTGTCTACTTGCGTACTTGTTTACCTGTCTACCTTCGCAACCTCAAACTATTCGTCACCACGAACACACTGCTGAACGCCATCGCGCCAGCGGCGAGCATGGGGTTCAACCAGCCCAGTGCAGCGGCGGGGATCAGGATCACGTTGTAGAAAAACGCCCAGAATAAATTTTGTTTGATCGTCGAAAGTGTCTTGCGTGAAAGCGAGATCGCTCGCGCCACGCCGCGCAGGTCGCCGCTCATCAACGTCACAGGCGCGGCGGCGATGGCAACGTCGGTTCCAGTGCCGATGGCGATTCCAACATCCGCTTGGGCGAGCGCGGGGGCGTCGTTGATTCCGTCTCCGACCATTGCGACGATGTTGGTAATTGGTAATTGGTAATTCGCACGCGGAGAATTTGAGATTAGAGAATTGGAGACTGGAGACTGGAGACTTTTCACCTCGGATGATTTTCCTTCAGGCAAGACCTCAGCAAGAACTGTATCAATTCCAACTTGTTTCGCGATTGCCTCTGCCGTCTTTTGATTATCGCCTGTGATCATCGCGACTTTCAAGCCCATGCGATGCAGATCGGCAATCGCGTCTTTCGACGACTCTTTAATTGTGTCTGCAACAGCGATCACGCCCGCCACATTACCATCAATCGCAACCAACATCGCGGTCTTCGCTTCGGATTGCAAACGCGACACTTCGGATTCGAGTCCGTTCAAGGAAAAGCCGCGCGCGTTCATCATGCGGATATTGCCCACGGCAACGCTTCTTCCCTCCACTTCAGCCTGCACGCCATGCCCAGCCTCTGCCGCAAACCCAGCCACTTCGCCCAAACTCAAACCCCGAGCAGTCGCCTCCGCCCAGATCGCCTCGCCAAGCGGATGTTCGCTTCCCTTTTCAACACTAGCGGCAAGGCGGAGGAGTTCGTTCTCAGTAATTTGTAATTGGTGATTAGAGACTGGAGACTTGAGACTATTCACTGATAACTGATCACTGATCACTATGTCCGTCACCGCAGGTTGTCCCTTCGTGATCGTTCCTGTTTTATCCAACACAACGACATTCACTTTACCCGCACGTTCGAGCGCTTCGCTGTTTTTGAACAACACGCCCAGCTCCGCGCCTTTGCCAGTTCCGACCATCACAGCCGTTGGCGTGGCGAGTCCCATCGCGCATGGACAGGCAATGACGAGAACGGCAACCATGTTGATCAACGCAGTGGTGAATGGAGAATCGGCAAATTGGTAATTGGTAAATTGCGGAACGACGAAATACCAAACGGCAAATGTGAGTAAAGCGATGCCAATCACAACAGGAACAAACACAGCCGAGACTTGATCGGCTAATTTTTGAATCGGAGCCTTGCTCCCTTGCGCATCTTCCACCAGTTTGATGATTCGCGCGAGCGCGGTCTCTTTGCCGACTTTCGTCGCTTCGAATTTCAACGCGCCGAGTTTGTTCAACGTCGCGCCGATGATCGGGTCGCCTTGTTTCTTTTCAACGGGAAGCGATTCGCCCGTCAGCATGGATTCGTCCACACTGGATCTGCCTTCGATCACCACGCCATCTACGGGAATCGTTTCACCAGGCTTGACGAGAACAATGTCGCCGACGCGCACATCGTCAATGGAAACTGAAGCCTCCTCCCCGTCGCGGATGACTCGAGCGGTTTTGGCGCGGAGTCCCATCAACTTTTTGATCGCTTCGGACGTGCGTCCCTTTGCGCGCGCTTCCAAAAATTTGCCGAGTCGAATCAATGTGATGATGACCGCGGCGGTCTCAAAATATACATGCCCAGTAATCGCGCCGAATGTAATGAACACCGAATAAATGTACGCCACCGACGAACCCATCGCGATAAGCACATCCATGTTTGCCGAGCCGTTTCGCAATGACTTATACGCGCCGACATAATATTGCCAGCCGACATAGAACTGAACAGGCGCGGCAACGAGCATCATCGTAATGTTTACCCACGCATCATGCGCCCAGTGTCCGAGGATGTTGAAATCGCGCAACATGGAAAAAACAAATAAAGGAACAGTGAAGATCAAACCGATAATGAACAAACGACGCTGTTCCTGAATCTCGCGTTCGCGCGCGACGGCTTCAGCATCTTCCGCTTCACCGCCTAACTCAACCGCTTCAAACCCCGACCGTGAAACTGCCGCGCGTATCTCGGCCTGACTCACCACCGTCGGCACATAACGCACACGCGCTTTTTCACTGGCATAGTTAACTTGCGCTTCGAGCACGCCTTCGAGGCTGGCGAGAGTTTTTTCAAGGCGTCGGGCGTCGTTGTCATCGGACAAACGCTTGATGATGATCTCCGCGTCGCCTGTCGCCACGCCATAGCCCGCGCGATTGACGCGCGCGATCATGTCGGTGATTCCAAGTTTGCCAGAATCAAAATCTACGGTGGCGCGTTCGGACGAGAGATTGACAACCGCCGAATTCACGCCATCGAGTTTTTTGAGATTACGCTCGACCGTTGCGACGCAGTTCGCACAGGTCATGCCCGTGATGGGGAGTGTGAGTTGTTTTGTATCAGACATAATTTTCCAGAATTTGTTGTTCAGTCTATGAGGAGTGTCCTTGTGTTTCTTTACTCTTGCCAATGTATTTCTCAGGGTCTTTGTCAAACGATCGCTTGCAACCAGGCGCGCAGAAGTAATAGGTTTGTCCTTTATATTCCGATGTCGCGGCGGCTGTTTCAGGGGTTACATCCATACCGCAGACGGGGTCTACATACGTTGTTGTCATTTTGAATCTCCTTGTATAAGACTTTGTTTTCTAACTTACTTTACACTTTGAAATTTTTAACTATCAGGCATGTCATTCTGAGCGGAGCGAAGAATCTCCGTCTCGGTACAAGAGACCCTTCGCTGTCGCTCAGGGTGACACGGTTAAGGTAGGTTATTGCGACAAATCCACACGCCGCAATAATTGAGCATTAATTGCCACAACAATTGTACTCACCGACATCAATAACGCGCCTACGGCTGGTGAAAGTAATATCCCAGCCGAGGCAAGAACACCAGCGGCTAACGGCAACGCGACAATGTTGTATCCCGAAGCCCAGATCAGATTCTGGATCATTTTGCTGTAACTGGCGCGGCTCAGTTTGAAGATCTTGACCACATCCAGCGGATTGCTCTTCACCAAGATGATCCCTGCTGATTCGACAGCCACATCGGTGCCGCTTCCGATTGCAATGCCTACGTCGGCACGGGTGAGGGCAGGCGCATCGTTGACGCCATCGCCAACCATGGCGACTTTCTTTCCTTGTTTCTGAAGTTCGATCACTTTTTCGTCTTTGTGTTCGGGCAACACTTCCGCAAAATACAATTTGATTCCAAGTTCATCGGCGACGGCTTTGGCGACATCTTTGCTGTCGCCCGTCAGCATGGCGACTTGCACATTCATTTCATTGAGTTTTTGAATCGCCGAATAACTTTCAGGTCGAATCACATCTGCCAAGGCGAGCGCCGCGAAAATCTTCCCGTCAACGATCAGGTAGACGACGGTCTGACCCTTTGTCCCTGAGGAAGAAGCGAATTCTGAAAATCCCGAATCAGGCTGAATGTTGAGCAGTTCCAACAAACGCGGACCGCCCACCCACAAATCCTTCCCGTTGTGTTTGGCGCGGATGCCGCGTCCTTTGATGGCTTCAAAATCAGTTACGACTGGCAGATGCAAATTTTTCTCTTTCGCCGCAGAACGGATCGCGCGGGCGATGATATGCTCCGAGTCCGCCTCAACAGCCGCGGTCAGGGCGAGAGCGTGGTTTTCATCCACGCCATTTGTTTTGACAGTCACCACGCCCTGCTCGCCTTTCGTGAGCGTGCCAGTCTTATCGAAGATCACCACGTCAATTTCGCGCGCGGCTTCGAGCGCCAAACGGTTGCGGACTAAAATCCCGTTCTGCGCCGCGGACGTGGTGCTGATCGCCACAACCAAAGGGACAGCCAGCCCCAGCGCGTGCGGACACGCGATCACCAACACCGTTACGACGCGCTCCAACGTGAAGAGGTCGAAGCCCAATACAATCGTCCATAGAATGGCAGTAAGCGCGGCAACGCCGATGGCAAGATAAAAAAGCCAGCCCGCGGCTTTATCGGCTAATATTTGTGTGTTCGATTTACTTTGTTGCGCGTCGCGGACCAAACGCATGATGCCAGCCAACGCGGTTTGTTCACCGATAGCGGACACGCGGACGCGCAGGCTTCCATCTTGGTTGATACTGCCCGCGATCACTTTCGCGCCGACAATTTTTTTCACGGGCAGCGATTCGCCCGTGATCATCGCTTCGTTCACATCGGACTCGCCGTCTGCCACCACACCATCAGCAGGGACACTCGCCCCAGGGCGGACAAGCACGAGGTCGTTCAACTTCAACGAAGAGACTGGCATTGTGTGAATGCTTCCATCGGGCATGATGTGTTCGGCGGTGTCGGGCATCAACTTTGCCAACGCGTTCAACGCGCCTGAAGCCTGACGGACGCTTCGCATTTCGATCCAATGTCCCAAGAGCATGATGTCAATCAGCGTGACCAATTCCCAGAAGAAGCCTTCACCTAAGTTGAAGAACAACGCGGCGAGGCTGTACACAAATGAGACTGAAATCGCCAGCGAGATCAACAACATCATGCCAGGCTGGCGGTTGCGAATCTCAGGGACAGCCATTTGAATGAACGGCACGCCGCCATAGACAAACACGATCACGGCAAACAGAGCCGCCACCCACTGACTGCCCATGAATTCGGGCATCCTGAACCCGAACCACATCTGGAGCATGGGCGTATAGAGCAAAACGGGAATGCTCAGCGCCAACGAAATCCAGAACCGCTTGCGGAACATGTCCTCATGCCCGCTGTGGTCTATGTGACCTGCGTGTTCATCTGCATTGCCCATTTCATGCGCGGCATGTCCAGTGTGCATGTCATGCTGCGATGCTGGCGCGGCAGTGTGAGTCATGTGGTCAGCGTGTGTGTCCGCTGGAGGTTTGGGGTGAGCGTCATGTTCCATTTGAGAATGGTCATGATGTTCGTGTTTGGAGTGAGAGTCTGTCATTTTGACCTTACAAAATTATGGTTATCCCATTTCTGGAGAAAATGTAACCACAAAGGGCACAAAGGCACACAAAGGTTTTCTTTTTGCTCTTGTCTTACAGCGTGATCAACCCCTCGGCGGG
>JAEURC010000101.1 GCA_016789025.1 Anaerolineales bacterium | reverse complement strand
TCCGCTTTCTTGCGACGTGTTGGCTTGGATGGGGAAGAATCGGTCGCAGGTTTCGAATCCGCTTTTTTACGGCGAGCAGGCTTGGATGGGGAAGGATTCGTCGCTTCTTGAGGAGGAACTTGAGGGGCTGGCGTCGCCGGCGCAGGGGTCGAATCCACCGGCGCGATCATCTCATCCGATGGTTTGCTCGCGGCGCGCATATCATCCAGCAATTGGTCAAAATTCAAACCAAGGAACTCTGCATAGTTGCGCAGATATCCGCGCGCCTGCACAGGCGATGGCATGGAGGAGAGATCGTCTGCCTCGAGCGCCTGCAAATAAGGCATACGGATACGCGTCGCTTCGAATACTTTTTCGAGCGTAATGTGTTTGGCTTCGCGGGCTTCTTTGAGTTTCTGACCGATGGTTTGCATTGAAATAAAATCTAGCCAAAGCGTCTTAGCCGCAGAGTTCACAGACAGCTTTGAGAAAAACTTTTCCTCTGTGCTCGCTGTGGCGGCATTTGATCATTGAGAAAATAAAAACATCACCAGCGCCCCATCCAACGGGAACATACTGGCGATGTTATGAATGGCGCGGCTTTCCTTATGATGCGGATGTTTCAGCGGCTTCGGCGGGCGCTTCAACAGGCGTTTCAACGTCCGTTGATTCTGCCGATCCTTCTTCGTGCACTTCGCCTTCGCGGTAGACAATGACCTTCACTTCGGGAACGAGGTCCATCGTCAGGCGAACGCGCGCTTTGAATTCGCCGAGGTTACGGATGGGTTGCATGTCGATCTGTTGTTTCTTAACCTCGTAACGCGTCTGTTCGGAGATTGCGGTCGCCACATCTTGCGTGGTGATTGAGCCGTAGAGTTTCCCGGTCTCGCCCGCTTTGGCGGGGAAGTTAAGCACAACCGCGCCGATCTGGGTTGCCAGGTCTTTGAGTTCGCTGTTGAGTTCGGTACGCCTGATTTCAGCCTGCGAGCGAATCTTTTCGACTTGTTTGAGCGCCCCCGCCGTGGCCAGGACAGCCAGCCCTTGCGGCAACAGAAAGTTACGCCCATATCCGTCGGCGACTTTTTTCACATCCCCCGCGCGCCCCAATTTGTACACGTCTTTCACTAGCATTACTTTCATGTTCTAAGCCCTTTCTTTCTTTAGTTTTTTCTCGGGCGAAGGGTACTACGCCCGGCGGCACATTTTATCACAGGTTTGTAGAAACATCGGGAGAAGATATCAACGGGAGTGGCCATTTGGATGTGCAAAGCCACAGAGTTCACAGAGATTATGAGTTTTTCTCTCTATGGGCTCGGTGTTCTCTGTGGCAAAGATGATTTTTACACACTTGTTTCGCCACTCCCATATCAACAATCAACTTGCCGGCGTAAACCCCAACATTTTCCACAGCCCGCGCATCATGCGGTGACCAAAATCTGGTTTCAAATACTGATTCGGGCATGACCCCGCAATAACTGCGATCCCGTTGGCTTTGCACATCTTCACCGCTTCTTGCGAAACGCTGGTTATGCCCGCCGCCAAGCCGGGTTTGGTGCCCATCAGGCAGTGCATCCATACGTGTTTGATGCCCAGTTCCACGCATTGACCGACGATCAAATCCGTCACCTTGGGGTTCGCAAGGATGAAAACCGCGTCCGGCTTGTGGGGGATCGATTTCAAGTCAGGGTAGCAGGCATCCCCCTGAAATGATGCGATGTGCGGATTCACCGCATAGACTTGACAGCCGATCTCTTTGAAATTATTGTAGGCGAGGTTGCATCCCGTTTCGCGCTTATCTGACACGCCGACGAAGGCAATCCGTTTTTGCGAGAGAAATGCCTGTACCTGTCCATCAAGTGTTACCATGAGTTTCTCCTTTTCAGGAGTCCATTCTAGGCCAGAGTTTCGCGTTCCTCTATGGCAGTTCGGACTGAATTTCGGGTTACAAACTTCCCGCATTGTCACAGTATACTTACCACATGGATGGCGATTCAGAACGTACACTCACGTATTCACCATTAGGGAGTATCGTTGGAATTGATGGAGCACATTTGCTGGGTTTGCCCGGTCACTTCTGTGAATTCGTAAAATCGGTCATTTGTCGAAAAAAATTGTCGATTGGGCAAAATCTCAAGGTTCCCATTGAAATACCTGTTGAATAGAAAACGGAACGTGTTTACCGGTGAAAGATCCGTAGCAACGGAAGCAGGGTCAACGCCCGGAAGATAAAGAGCATTCAAGATGGAAAACCGTTCATACAAGCAAGTATCTTGCAAGGAATCATGGTTCGTCATCGTTCCGGGTCCGTGATCGCCTTGAATAATTATTATGGGAGGAGATTTCGAATTCGCCAGAATGCCATCAACCATATCCAATGTCGCCCGATTGATAAACTGCAATTGCTCGACGTACCCAGCATGAGATTCGACGGATAACGTAAAAGGATAGTCGGGCTCCATGGGGTTGCCTTCACGGTCGAACACATAAGGAGGGTGCGGCGCAACGATGTGCGCAAAAACGTATTTGGGACTTTCGATCTGCGCTACTTCCGGTAATCTCCTGAATTCATACAGAATGATCTGACGATGCGTGGCATAGGAAAAATTCGCAATTCCAAGCTGGTCTAATTCAGCCAGCGGTCTGAAATTTGTTTGATATAAGAACAAGGCGCTAAAGATATCCAATTGGATTGGAAACGGCGCTTCGTAATAATCCCCATCCCGGATATCGGAATAATCCGCATTATTCGCAAGGAATATGGTTTTGTACCCGTGATCCTCCAGAATTCTTCGAACCTCGCTATGTTGTAAATCATCCTTCAGTGGCCACCACAGATCAGAACCGCCTCCTTTGGAGGGAGCAGTATCGAGGTATTGCATGTTGAGCGACGATGATAGGGAAAGAAGCGTTCGCGCATAGTTGGATTGGCTTTCAGAAGGGATAACGAAGCCTCGTTCTTTCAGGGCAGTTACAAAATTGGAATTATCGAAATCGTGAATGTCTTGAAGCATGTCCGCGCGCCCGTAACCATCCAGGATGATGTAATAAATATCCGGAGCCTCTGCGTGTTTGGCGGTTGGGGCTGGAGCCCCTTGAATAGGTTGAATCGCGACAGGAACAGGAGACCACAGCGCGCTGACACTCATGCTCATGAATCGAAACAAATAGAAACCGACCAGCGCAATGCTGACCGCATTTAATACTCGATGACTATCTGCAGACCGAACCTTTTTAAAGAGAATTTTGACGGCAAGTAGGGCTATGGACGTGATAATAATAACCGCCCAAAAAATTGCCCAGAGATGAAAAAACCCCAAAACCAGGATGGATGCGATCAACCCCGCAGAATCGAGACTACGCGTCAGAGCATAAGCGAGCAAGACAAACAGGCTGAATGCACAGATCGAAAATACGATCGGGGGCAGAACATCTGCGGGATGGATTAAGACATTCAGGTTATCTACAACCCCATATAAAATTATTGGACCCCCAAGAGCAAAAACAAATCCATGCACAAAATAAGAGAGCGATTTCATTCTTAGACTAAAACCCCTCCGCCACGTACTCACCCCAAACGGCGCGGAGGGCGTTACAAATCTCGCCGAGCGTGATGTCATTCTCCACCGCTTCAATAAACAGCGGCATCAAATTCTCGGTTTCACGCGCCGCGCCCTTCAACTTGCCGAGCAACTCACCCACTCTTTCCTTCTTTCTTCTTTCCCTCAGTTCTTTCAGCCTCGCCCTCTGACCCAACTCAATGGCGGGATCAACTTTCAAGCGTTCCAACGTCACTTCTTCGTCAACCGTGAATTGATTGACGCCCACCACCACCTGCTCCCCTCTTTCAATGGCTTGTTGCGCGGCGTACGCGGCGTTTTGGATCTCGCTTTGCATGAATCCTTGTTCGATGGCTTGCAACGCGCCGCCCATATCGTCAATTTTGGAGATGTAATCTTGCGCGCCTTTTTCGATCTCGTCGGTGAGATATTCAATGAGATACGATCCCGCCAGCGGATCAACCGAGTCCGCCACGCCCGATTCATACGCGATGATCTGTTGGGTGCGGAGGGCGACGCGCACGGCTTTTTCGGTGGGAAGCCACAACGCCTCGTCCATGCTGTTGGTATGTAGAGATTGCGTCCCGCCGAGGACGGCGGAAAGCGCCTGCATGGTGACGCGCGCGACATTATTCTCTGGCTGTTGCGCGGTGAGCGTGGAGCCTGCGGTCTGCGTGTGGAATCGAAGTTGCCATGATGATGGCTTTTGCGCTTTGAACCTCTCGCGCATGATCCTCGCCCACAATCTACGAGCGGCGCGGAACTTCGCCACTTCTTCCAAAAAGTTATTATGCGCGTTGAAGAAGAACGAGAGTTGACCGGCGAACTCGTCCACGTTCAATCCCGCCTTCAACGCGGATTCGACGTAGGCGATTCCGTTCGCCAGCGTGAACGCGACCTCTTGCACAGCGGTCGAGCCTGCCTCGCGGATGTGATAGCCTGAGATCGAGATCGTGTTCCAATTCGGGACCTCTTTCTCGCAGAATGAAAATATATCGGTGATGAGGCGCATGGAGGGCGCAGGCGGGAAGATATAGGTTCCGCGCGCGACGTATTCTTTCAAGATGTCGTTTTGAATCGTGCCGCGCAGTTTGCTCGCATCCGCGCCTTGGCGTTTGGCGACGGCGATATACATCGCCAGCAAAACTCCGGCGGGCGCATTAATCGTCATGGATGTGGACACTTTGTCGAGTGGGATTTGGTCGAACAACTGCTCCATGTCGTGAATGGATGAAATTGAAACGCCCACTTTGCCAACCTCGCCTTGCGCGATTGGGTCGTCGGCATCGTAGCCGATTTGCGTTGGCAAATCAAAGGCAACCGATAAACCCGTTTGACCTTGTTGAAGCAAATAGCGATAGCGCTTGTTGGATTCTTCGGCGGTGGAGAAGCCCGCATATTGGCGCATGGTCCAAAAGCGGGAGCGGTACATCGTCGGCTGGACGCCGCGCGTGAAGGGGTATTCGCCGGGGAAGCCGAGTCGGTCGAGGTAAGCCGAATCAGCCCCCCCCGGAAGAGAGAGACGCGGCGCTTCGATCCCAGAGGAGGTTTCGAAGCGTTCGCGCCGTTCCTTGAATTTATCCAATGATTTTTTCAGGACATTTTCCTGCCATTGCTTGTATCGCTCCTGAAGTGTCATCGCGCCTCCATAAAAGTATTCCAACGCTAGTATACAGCAAACAAAGACTGTCGAATTAATATCAGAACTTTGATTTATATTATTTGATTTTCTGAAACCTTTGCGCTACACTACTCGTAGACTTACACAGCCTCATCCATCATTGTAATCACGGAGTTTCATTATGGCGAGTAAAACGTTACTCTATATCGGCGCGGGCATTTTATTTTTGATCGGCGTGTGTCTGTTCGGGTATGGAATATTGAACGTGATCGGTTCCACGTCGGCGCAGGGCAGTTCGAACTGGCTGTCGTTCGGGCTTGGATTCGGCTGTGTGGGCGCGGTCTTTCTGGCGGCGGGCGCGGGGTTGATCTATGCCGCGCAACGAGGGACAAAAACCGAAGTGATCCAACAAGTGACAATGAAAGTGGACCTGCCGGGGGATACGAAGATCGAACAGATGAAATGCCGTTCATGCGGCGGAAGCCTGAGCGCGGACAACGTCAAAATGGTCGCGGGCGCGCCGACGGTGGAATGTCCGTTCTGCGGGACGACGTATCAATTGACCGAAGAACCGAAGTGGTAACGAGCCTTTCCATCAAGGAGTTTCCATGAAATCCATACAATTCAAGATCGCCGTTTTGCTCGCGCTCGCGTTAACGCTGGCGAGTTCGCTGGTCGTTTCCGCCCAGTCGGAGTATTACTTTGGGGTGGAGCGCGAAACCGTGAACGTATACTGGAACGCGGACGGCACGATGAGTCTCGATTACGTGTGGGACTTCGCCAACCAGCCCGGCGCGCATCCCATTGACTTTGTGGATGTGGGCATGCCCAGCGGCAACTTCAACATATCAACGGTGACAGCAGACGTGAACGGAACGCCCGTGACGGTTTCAACGAGCGAATATCAAGGGAGCGGCTCGGGGTTCGCAGTGGTGATGGGTCCGCAAGCCATCCCTGCCGGCGGACGCGGGCGCGTGCATGTGTACGTGGGAGAGATCACCAAGGCGTTGAATCCCGACACAGAAGACGACACGTATGCCAGCGGCGTGTTCGGTACGACCTGGTTCGGCTCGCAATACGTGACGGGCAACACCAACCTCACGATGGTCTTTCACTTCCCGCCCGGCGTGGCAAACACCGAGCCGCGTTGGCATTCCGCGCCAGGCGGGTTCCCCTCCGAGCCGCAAACCGGATTCGACGCGGATGGGCGCATCACCTACACGTGGATCAACGCGAACGCGAACGCGCACACGCAGTATACATTCGGCGCGTCGTTCCCCGCCAGTTACGTTCCCGAGTCGGCGGTTGTGCGCGTCAGTTTTCTTGAGAATATCATCACGGGGCTTGTGTCGCTCTTCATTGGTTTGGTGAGCATGGTGGCGGGATTTTTGCCTTGCCTGATCTTCCCGCTCTTTTTCATCGGCGCTCCCGTTTTGGGTTTCATACAAAGCCACCGCCGCAAACTGCAATACATGTCGCCCAAGATCTCCATTGAAGGACACGGCATCAAGCGCGGACTGACCGCGGTCGAGGCGGCGATCCTCATGGAAACTCCGCTCGATAAAGTGATGACGATGATCCTGTTTGGGTTGGTGAAGAAGAACGCGGTCACGGTCAAATCGCGGACTCCACTCGACCTCGATATCACAACGCCCATGCCCATTGACTTATACGAGTACGAATCGGGTTTCCTCAACGCGTTCCGCGAAAAGAACACAGCCACGCGGCGCAATCTTTTACGCGAGATGACGGTGAAACTCGTCAAGGCGGTCTCTGAGAAGATCAAGGGTTTCAGCCGCCAGGAGACCGTCGCCTATTACAAAAACATCATGGAAAAAGCCTGGCAACAAATAGAGCAGGCGCAAACGCCCGAAGTACAGGGGCAACTCCTGGATGAAAATCTCGAATGGACGATGCTCGATAAAGACTACGACGACCGGACGCGCCGCGTCTTCACCCGACCTGTGATCACCCCCATGTGGTGGCCCCGTTACGACCCATCCTATTCGGGCGGGCGGACGATCTCGACGGGCGCGCCAGTTTCAAGCGGCGGGCGAGGCGGTTCATCCGCCCTACCGGGGGCTGACTTCGCCGCGTCGGTCGTCACGGGCGCGCAATCGTTTGCGTCTAACGTGATCGGCAACGTCACAGAGTTCACCAGCAAAGTGACCAACGTCACCAACCCGCCGCCGCCCCCATCCAGAAGCGGAGGCGGCGGACGAAGCGGCGGTTGCGCTTGCGCTTGCGCGGGTTGCGCGTGCGCCTGCGCCGGCGGCGGACGTTAAGGAGACCGACATGGCGCTTTTAGAATCGATCAAAGAGAGAATCGTCGGACCGAGTTTGAAGAACCCGCAGCCGGGCTTGTATCATTATCAACTGGAGAAAGAGAACGAAAAGAGCCGCGCGCATTTGCGAATCGAAGGCGACGGCAACGCCACGTTGATCGTCAACGCCAACCGCGTGATGCACCTCAATCCCACCGCCGCATTGATGGCGTATTTCATCATGGAGCAAATTCCGAACGACGCGGTCATCCGCATGATGACCAAACAGTTCAAGGTTCACCCCGAACAAGCGCGGACGGATTTTGAAGAGTTCCAATGGCAGATCAAAGAACTGCTCCGACCAGACGGCGCGTGCGCGGTTCACGATATGGATTTGGAAACCATGATGCCGTTCAGCGCGCGCCCCACCGCGCCCTACCGCATGGATATGGCGCTGACCTATCGCTGTAATAACGATTGCGCCCACTGCTACAACGCGCGCGAACGCACATTCCCTGAGATCGGCACAGAGCAGTGGTTCGCCATCATTGACAAGTGTTTCGACCTCGGCGTTCCGCACATCGTTTTCACCGGCGGCGAAGCCACGTTGCGCGACGACCTGCCGGAGTTGATCGCCTACGCCGAATCGAAAGGACAGATCACCGGGCTCAACACCAACGCCCGCCGTCTGATCGACGAGCGCTTCCTGCAAAAATTGTTGGACGCCGGGCTCGATCACATCCAGATCACGGTCGAATCGCATGACGAACACATCCACGATGTGATGATGCGCGCCAAAGGAGCCTTCAAACAAACCATTCAGGGACTCAAAAACGCGCTGGATACAAACCTCTACGTGATGACCAACACTACCATGCTGAGGACCAACGTCCACACCATGCCAGAGACGCTGGACTTTCTCGGCGAACTCGGCGTGCCGACCATCGGCATGAACGCACTCATTTACTCCGGGCACGGTCTCACCGTTGGGACGGGCTTGCGCGAAAGCGAACTGCAACCCATCCTCGAAATGGCTGTCGAAAAAACATCGGCGCGCGGACAACGCCTGATCTGGTACACGCCCACCCAGTATTGTCACTTCGACCCGACGCAACTCAACCTCGGCGTGAAGGGATGCACCGCCTCGCTCTACAGCATGTGCGTCGAATCGAACGGGAACGTGTTGCCGTGCCAGTCGTATTACCATCCGCTTGGCAACATCCTCACCGACTCGTGGGATTCGATCTGGAACCATGAGTTGTCCATCCGCCTGCGCGAACGCCGCGGACTGCCCGACATGTGCGACAGTTGTTCCATCGTTTCCGAATGCGGCGGCGGATGCCCCTTGCGCTTTGAAGGTCATCGCAAACAATATGAAGTGAACGAAGAGATCGTTCCATTGCCTGTGCTGGCATAGGTCAACTTCTTGTTCGTTCGCAGTTGCACTGCGAACGGCGATGCAGTGCAACTGCATCGCAAGCCAACCGCTTCACGCAAAGGAAAAGCCATGAACATACTCAATCGTATTTCCGAACTCTTCACCAAGGTCCAGCCGCTGCCCGAAGGCGCTCATCACCTGCAATCCGCGCCAGAGCGGGCAAAACCGTATCGCCTGCACTTGCGCCTGCTCAAAGACGGGACGGGGATGCTCGTCGTCAACGCGGCGACGGTGTTGCACCTCAACCCCAACGCGGCGGAATGCGCGTATCACTTTATCAAAGGCACATCCCCCGACGAGGCGGCGAAGCAGATCGCGGCGCGTTATCGCGTGAGCAAAGAGGCGGCGCTCATAGATTTCACCGACTTCGCCGATCGGATTCAAACCCTCGTCGAGACTCCCGACCTCGACCCCGTTTCATACCTCGACTTCGAGCGGGTCGCGCCTCACTCCGCCAACCTGCCTGCGCCGCTCCGCCTCGACTGCGCCCTCACCTACAGACTCTCCGACAACAGCGACGCCGCGTACGCGCCCGCGCAACGCGTCAAGCGCGAACTGACAACCGAGGAGTGGCAGAGCATTTTGGATAAAGCGTGGAGCGCGGGGATCCCGCACGTCACCTTCACCGGCGGCGAAGCGACCCTGCGCGACGACCTCCCGCAATTGATCGCGCGCGCCGAAGCGAACGGTCAGATCTGCGGATTGCTCACCGACGGCTTGAAACTCGCCGATGAAACATATCGCGCCAACCTGTTGCAGACCGGGCTCGATCACATTCTATTCCTCCTGCAACCCGGCAACACAAAATCATGGGATGCGTTGGAAACGCTCTTGCGTGAAGACATCTTCGTCACGGCGCATCTCACGATGAACGCGGAGAACGCCGGTCAAGTGGACGGCATCCTCGAACGGCTCGCAACCCTCGGCGTCAAAAACCTGTCCGTCACCGCGGCGGACAAGTCATTAACCTCGTCTCTGCCGGCGATCCACAATCGCGTCGCCGAGTTGGGCATGACGCTGAGGTTCGACCTGCCGGTGCCCTACTCTGCGGAGAACCCGGTGGCGTACGAAACCATCGAAGAGGCAATCCCCGACGGCGCGGGCAAGGCGTGGATGTATGTGGAACCCGACGGCGACACGCTTCCCGCACAAGGGATGAAGGATCGCGTCCTCGGCAATTTCCTCAACGACAAGTGGGAAGCGATCCGCCGCGCGTAAATGGACTGGCACAAACGCTACCTGCAACAGGCGGGCTGGACGCGCGACCTGCGCGCCTATCTGTTCGCCAAGGCGGGGATACAGACTGCGCGTCGAATCCTTGAGGTGGGATGCGGCACCGGGGCGATCCTTTCGACGGTTGACTCTTCCGCAGCTCTTCACGGCGTAGATATTGATCCTCATGCGCTTGCCCAATGCCGGGTCAATGCCGCGCGCGCAATTCTCACACGCGGCGACGGGCTTGCCCTCCCCTACCCAAACGAATCGTTCGACCTTGTCTTTTGCCATTATTTTTTATTGTGGGTGAACGATCCGCTGCAAGCCGTCCGCGAGATGAAGCGTGTGACGCGCGCCGATGGACACGTCCTTGCGCTGGCGGAACCGGATTATTTTTCCCGGGTGGATGCGCCGGACGAGTTGAAGCCTCTCGGCGCGTGGCAGGCTGAATCGCTAAAACGGCAGGGAGCCGATCCCGGCTTCGGCGCGCGGCTGGCGGAGACGTTTTTCGAGGCGGGGATAAAACTTGAAGAAACGGGACCAGTTCAACCCGTCGGAAATGAAGCGAATGCCGAGGAGGTCGAATTGGAATGGGCGGTGATCGAATCCGACCTGGCGGGGATGGTCGAGGAGGAGGAAATCCAGAAAATGAAATTGTCGGACGCGGCGGCGCGAGGACGCGGCGAGCGCGTTCTGCGCGTGCCTACGTATTTTGCGTGGGGGCGAGTTACGCATTGATGCCGCTGAGACACGGAGACGCAGAGAAGAGCAATTAAAAAACTCTGTGACTCAGTGTCTCCGTGGTTAAAAATGAAGTGGGAGAATTGCTAGGTTTAGTTGTTAACCTGCAACAACTGCATCATGATCTTTGTTTAACTTCGCTCGCGTAATATTGATACAGCAACCACACCGACGCCGCGCCGAGCAAATGCCAGAGGGCGTGTCCTTGCATGAGGCTGGTCTCGAAGCACACGATGCGGGCGTTATCGAGAATCCAAATCAGATAGGCAACGGCAAGCAGGATGATTCCGAGGCGTAATTTATTCACGTCGATGATCGGCGTTTGTTGTTTCAGGTACCGCGCTTCAAAGAACAAGGCGATGATGAGCGCGAGGGCAAAGACGAACCGTCTCGTATCGGGCAGGGAGATTTGTAACACGCTGAGGAAAAGGACGATGACGAGATACAACCTGATCGTCGCGGTAAAGCGCAAGTTCCGAATCCGCTCGAAGGCGTAGACCAGCATGAGCGTCGCCAGCATGAACATTCCCAACACGTCGAAGAATTGACCGCTGAAGGTGAGCGAGGCGTGATAGAATGCGCTGCCGACGCCGATGAGGAGACTCGCCGCGCCGAAGACGAAGGCATGACCGCGCGAGAAGCGCCGCGCGTTGTTGAACGGAATCATTGCCAGCGTTCCGCTGAAGATATATCCCAACGAGGAGAGCGTGTTCGCCGTCTGGCGGATCGGGCTGTTTTGATTCGGTCTTTCGCAGAAACAACCTTGTTGCAGGCACGTGGCGGGACGCCAATTCGTCCACGCCGAAGCGGGCAGGCTGGTCAACGCGCCAAGCGTTACGGCGGATATCAACAGGGCGATCAAAAGGGGACGCGCAATCTTCATCACGTTTGAGTATACCCGCGCCCGGGCTGTCAACTCCTTCCTGTGTTAAACTTAACCCATGGAAATCTGTTATTTGCTCGCCTTCCCCGATTCGGGCGACGGAAAAGCGCTGCCCGCCGAACAGTTTAAGGGACTCATCAAAGACGCGCCGTATTTTCAACCGGTGGATATTGACCTCGTAACGCTGGGGGAGGAGACGTTTTTATTCGAAGGCTACGCGATTAATGTGATGCGTCACCGCTACGACGACTATGTGCAAATGATCGAGTGCCGTTATCAGATCAGCGATCCATTCGCCGCGCCGGTGTTGCTCACGCGCACGAACTTGCAAAACGTATTGCAATCGCGCTATATTCCCGAGAAACACCGCCAGAGCGGATTGTTCGAGGAATATTGGATTCTGCTGGTGAAAGACGCGACACCCACGCCCGATAAATGGATCGAAAAGAACGCGCTGGGGCTTGCCAACTTCATCCGTTCGCAACGCGATGTGTTCGACAAGGAAGAAATGCACGAGATACTCGGCTCGCGCGCGCGCTACTCGGCGGAGGAACTCACGCTTGTCGATTGGGAGGGCGCGGTCATCATCGCGCCGAAGGAAGACTTTCGTTCCGATATTGCCCTGCTCAAGATCGGCAATTATCAATTACTGCGTTATCGCATGTTGGATCAAGCCGTTGAAGCCCTGCTCGACAAGATCAACGAATCGTTCTTTCAAAAGGCGCGACGTCCGCGCGCCACACGCGGGCTGATCCGTCAACTTACCGAGCATCGTCTCGAAGTGATGCTTGATTTCGAACGCGCCGAACAAAGTCTCTTGCTCATCGGCGACTGGTACACCGCCAAACTCTACGAGATCATTCACAGCGAACTCTACCTCAACGATTGGAAGCAAACCGTGCGCGGCAAACTCGACAACCTCGAAAGTATCATGCAGACCATCAAAGATAATCTCGCCGTGTCGTGGGAGAACCTGCTGGATCGTATCCAACTTGCTTTGTGGATCGTCATGCTCATCGGTTATCTGTATCTTTATTTTCTGGATGCTGGCTGGATCATCATCCCACCTAAATAGAATCATGCTCCGACGAAAACTCCTCCTCACCACGCTTGCGCTTCTTTTCCCGACGTTAGCCTGCCGCGCCGCCACCCGGCTGATCATCCCCGATACGCCGACTCCGCTCCCGCCGACTCTAACTCCAACCCCAACGTTGGTTCCCCCCACGCCAACGCCGACCCTGCCCGCCGAAGCCAGTTGCCCCGTCCAGGTTGCGGATATCCTGGAAGCTTCGCTCAACTTCGAAAGCAGCTCGGAGGAATCGCTGGAAGAAGAGATCTATCTCGTTACCTATCATGTGGATGGGGACAATCTGGGCGACCCATTTTTCGATTCGGTGCCGAGCAAGTTCCGCGACGAGCAAGACGATCGCGCCACGCACGAAGAGATCTGGAATCTATTCGCCAGCCTCATCCCCCCCGATGAACGAGACTTTGTCGTGAGCTTTTCCATTGTCACGGATGGCGGCAGTGACGTGCTTGCCTCCGTTGGGCAATCGGAGAATAACGCCGAGGAGTGGGTACTCGAGGTGGATATTCTCGATTCGGATGACCGCCGCGCCCTGGTCTTTACCCTGCTCCACGAATTCGCCCACCTGATGACGTTGAATTCCTCGCAAGTGCCGCCCAACCTGTCGGTCTTTGATAATCCGTCTAACGATGAGATCTACCAGCGCGAACTTGCCGCCTGCCCGAATTACTTCCCGGGCGAAGGATGCAGTAATACGGATTCATACGTCAACCGGTTCTTCGATCGATTCTGGTTCAACTTGTACGCGGAATGGCAGGAGATCGATACGATCGAGGATGAAGACGACTACTACGATCAACTCGATGATTTCTACAACGCGTATAAAGATCAATTCCTCAGCGATTATTCCGCTACCAGCCCCGCCGAAGATATCGCCGAAGCGTTCGCATTTTTCATCCTTTCGCCCAAGCCGTCAGCCGATTCGATCGCCAATGAAAAGATCCTGTTCTTTCACGAGTTTCCCGAATTGATGCAATTGCGCGGCGAGATCCTGAACGGGTTGTGCGCCGAATTTCCGCAGTGATTCTATGGTTCGGTAAACCACACCTTAGGGGCAAATCTCTGCAGGGAAAAGGCAGTATAATGCCGCCACATGGATTCGCTTCAACCCCCTCTCACAGAACAGAGTTCCCCGCCTACGGGCGAAACAGAGCAACCCGTCGAATGGAAACGTCCGTTGCGCGACATCCTCGAAACGCTGCTTCTAGCAATCTTCCTGTATTTTGGGATTAACGCCGTCTCTGCCCGCGTTCGTGTGGATGGGTACAGCATGAACCCGTCGCTGGAAAACGGCGAATACATCCTGGTGAATAAACTGGCGTACAAACTCGGCGCGCCATCTCGAGGCGATATCATCGTTTTCAGTTATCCGCGCGACCCCAGCCAGGACCTGATCAAGCGCGTGATCGGTTTGCCGGGCGATACGGTCATGGTCGAAAACGGGCGGGTGCTGGTCAACGGTTTGCAGTTGGAAGAACCGTACATTGCCTCGGCGCCGTTTTACAACGGCACATGGCAGGTGGAGGTGGGAAGCCTGTTCGTGCTGGGCGATAACCGCAACGAGTCGAAAGATTCGCACGAGTGGGGTTTGCTCCCCATGGAAAATGTGATCGGCAAAGCCGTGGTCATTTATTGGCCCCCTCCCAAATGGGAGATTATCAATCACATCGACGTGGCTTTTGCCGCGCAATGAAGATATACCTATGAACGAAGCCAACACCGCTCCCTTCCACCCCGATATAAACCGTGTTCCGTGCAGTGAATGTTCGGCAGGCATTATGCATTTGCGCCACATCACCTATTTCACCTGGCTCGGCGAGGAACTTGTCACCGTGCCGAATTTCCCAGCCTGGATCTGCGACTTGTGCGGAAGGCGCGAGTACGATGAGCGCTCCGTCTCGTGGCTGGCGATGCTCCTCAGCCCGGAAACAGGCAAGCCCACGCGCCGCGTCAACCGGACGCCCAAGCCTGCCCCGCCCACGTTGAATCATCCCACCCCCCCGCTGGACTAACTCACACACCATGGACTCTTCCTCCCGAACGTATCGTTTCCTCCCCGCCGATTTGTACACCGCCGGCTATCGTATCGTCGGCAAGGTGATGGCTGGTACAAGCGGCATCATGGGGACGATGAACGATCACACGAAATCGCATCTCGAGGTTCACGATGCGCGGCTGGCGCGCATCCACATGCCCACAAAACTGGTGGACCACTTTGAAGTGGTGAGGCTGGTGAAGACGAATATTTTCGCGTTATGCGCCGCGCGTCGTGAAGACCTGGGTCCCGCGGCGGTGGTGCGCGGCGGATATTCCAATGCCGCGCCTGTGCTTGCCCGGGTGACTTCTCAAGTGTATGAGGTGGAAGGGAAACTGGAGATTTCAGGACGTTTCGATTTTTCGGTGTTGATCTCGGATACCACGCGCAATTTCATCCCAGTGTTCGACGCGGTGCTAGGCGCGATCCTCATCCCCAACCTCAGGGTGGAAAGCCCCGCCATGCTGTTCAACCGGGTATTTATCGATATGATGGCACTCCTGAGCCAGCGGGCAAAAGAAGATAAGTAATAAGTAAACCAATTGCTTGACCGTTGTAAGGCAGGATGATAAAATCCGCCCGCTTTACCAAAGAAAGATTGCCCCCATCGTCTAGTGGACTAGGACGCAGCCCTTTCAAGGCTACGACCGGGGTTCGAATCCCCGTGGGGGCACTAACAAAACATAACGCGCCGCAAGGCGTGTTTTTGTTTACCATCATCCTTCCCGCAATGGAATGTTATTCGAATTCCCCATGAGACATTGAAGAAAAATCGCCCTCGCGAGGGCAGTCTCCAATCTCCAGTCTCATTTATCACGCATCCAAATGATACGTATGATATGCATTCTGGCACGGGTTGCCCCATGCGATGTGCATCTCGCGCGCGGTCAGGTCGATGACGAGAGCCGAAATGGTGCTCTCGCGGTCCATCGGGTCGATACCGGCGATGTTGTGATTGCAAATGGAGTTCGGCAGATTGACGTGATCCTTCTGAATCGCCTGCAAGGTTTTGATCGTATGGGTCGAGTTCTCGCGCAGTAATCGGTTCGCGCGGAAATAACGCACACGGGAGGAGATCAACTCCTCGGGGTCCTTCTCGATCTCCTTCATGGTCGGCGAGAGGTAATGATTCGTGTGAACCATGTACCCGTCCGTGCCGTGTAGGATGTCGAAACGTTTCGCTGAGACTTCCACCGAATACATCTCCCCACTTTCGTGCACGAGCAGATGGTTGTATCCCGCGGCGCGGCGCGAGATGAGCATCCGCCCGATGGCCCCTGAAATACGACGCGAAGAAAGCACCGCGCGCGCGACAACCAAACGGGGAATGCCGATGCGGGAATCGTTCGGGTAGACCGAGTCGATCAGTTGAGCGATACCGTAGGCGTTGAATCCCACGTTGGGGAGAAGTCCGCCGTACGTCATGGCAAGAAACGGGGGTTCCTCCTTCGGCTTTGCTAAGACCACATACACATCATTCTCGTCTTCCGGCACCCAATCCTCGTTGTGCGCCGCCAACACGTGACCATCCGCCGCGCGCTGTTCGTTGACCGCAAAACTGGTGCAACGCGTAAGATGCAAGGCGTCCATCGTCACGGCTTCCATGGCATTGAGCGCCACCACATCATCGAAAGGCACATTCGCCCCCTCGGCAACGCCGCGCATTTCGTCCACATACTGGGGATAACGCTCCTCAGCGAACGGCAAATACTTACGCGATTGGATCTGCGCGCCCTCCCAGGTAAGCTCAAGCGCGCTATACGATTGGTCGATCAACACGCGGGCATTGGCAACGCTATGTTGAACCTGTTCGCGCCTCGCCTCGCCGATCTGCCTGCCCATTTCGCGGTGCGTGCCTGAAACCTCCACCAGCGGCGGCGCGGTTTCATGCAGTATTGTGTTTGGAATCGGGGTTTGTTGTAACGCCATGAGTCCTCCAATAAAATCAATCTGCCCCGGGTATTTGCCCGGGGCAGAGAAATTATATCATGCGGACTTTTTACGCCTGCGCGGACGGCGGAGGCGGCGGATTCACGATCACACCGGACGTATGAATGGTCCGCGACCCGAAGCGGGTGATCACCACCGAGCCGATCGCCAGCAACCCAAGCAAGAATTGCGCCAGTCCGCCGATGCAAGGGATAAACCCAAGCGCGCCACTGACCAGCACAAACAAGAAGGTGCCAACGCCCACCGTTGCCACCGGCGACCAGGTCTGGCTCACCGCCTTGGCAAAACGGTCACCCACCTCCGAACCGAAGGCGACGATCCCAAATAACCAGGCAAAGCCCAGCACGATCGGCGGGATAATGGTGAGGAATAGCAATGCGCTAACAACCACCGCCAACAAGCCCATCGCGCCGACCATCAGCGGTTGCTCGGCGATCGCATTGCCTGCGCGCTCCATTTGCGGCTTCCAGAACAACGAAAGCAACATGGCAAACCCCGCCGCCAGCGTTGCCCAAAAGAACAACTGGAATATCTGCCCAAAGAAACCGAACCCAAAATCGTACTTCACATTGACTCTGGATGGATCCTGGAAAGGCGGAACCTGCCCATCCGGGATACTAATTTCCGGCTGAACGTTATTGACGATCTCGCCCTCGACAACGGCTCCCTCTGCCACCACTGCCTGCCCGCCAATCGTGACCACGTCCCCCAGCGCCGACGCGGTCTCGTTCAAGTAGATCTGCCCGCCGATGGCGACAACATCGCCATTGATGGTCCCATCGCTTTTCACGGTGCCGCCGACAACAATCAAGTCTCCGTTGAACTCAGCATCCTCTTCAATGGACACGTTTCCGCCAAAGACCACCAGATCGCCGTCAAACGAATCACCGGATTCCAGCGTGAAATTACTCCCAAAGATCACCTGACCGCCATTCGGTCCCGGTCCCTGAGCAAACACCGCGCTTGTCGGAACAAGCACAAGCATGATCAGGGAAATCAGGGTAACAACTCTAAATTTTGTCTTCATACGCTACACTCCTTGCGGCACACTACGAAACGCGAACCGCCAAATTGATACCGACCATAACAAACTGATACCAGCAACGCCTGAAACGATCACCATCCACCCAAACGGCGGGAGCAACCTTCCCAGCACATCGAGGATCACCTTGCCAGCCTCCACGCTCGCCTGAAGCGTTGTCAGGATGAAGACAGCCATTTCCACCAGCGCGGCGATCCAACTGGCAGGCGATTGAAAAAAGCCAGCCAAGTAAGGCGATGCCAGCCATCCTAACAACAACATCCCGCCCAAAGCGAAAAAAATGGAACCAAGGATTCGGCGGCGGCGTTCTGCGGTTTTCTCAGCCGCCAGCCGCGCCTGAAACCGGGTTGCAAACCCCGGGGCGGGCACAGCCAGTTTCACAGAGCGCAAAACCCTGGCGGTCTTAACCAACGCGGCGCAATACGCGCACGAACGCAGATGCGAATCCAATTCGCGCTGTTGTTGCGCATCGAGCGCAACCTCATTTAAAAGCCAGGTTTCAAAAGGCTGGTGATTCATGGCGTCTCCTTTCCGTTTGGGCAAGCGGAGTTTCCTCCTCCTGCCACATGCCTGCCAACGCGCGGCGCGAGCGGTGCAGGCGGCTCTTTACAGCGCTGACCGTCAACTGCAACGACTCAGCGATCTCGATTTCAGAATAGTCATACCAATACCTCATAATCACTGCCGCGCGATCCGTTTCGTCGAGATCGCGCAAAAGCCGGTGCAGGCGGTCGCGCTCCTCCCGCTTGGTCGATTCAGCCTCAGGGTCGGGCGAAGCGGGATCGGCAATTTCGAACACCGTCCCATCCTCGCGTTCCTCATCCATCGAAAAGACCGAGAGTTTCTTTCGGCGCAGACGGTCAATGCAATAATGCGCGGCGATCGAAAGCAACCAGGTGACGAACGAACGGCTCGAGTCGTAACGATGCAGGTTTTGGTAGGCGCGCAAGAAGGTCTCCTGCGCGGCATCCTCCGCCGATTCGGGTTCGCCCAGCATCCGATAACACAAGTTATACACATGTGTCTGGTGTGATTCGACGAGCCGGGTAAATGCCTCGTCACTGCCTTGTTGAGCCTGGGCTACCCAGGCAAGTTCATCGTTCACCTGCGCTCCTCGTACTCCTTATACGCCTTGCGGACATAATAGTTGCGGGGAAGTTCATGGAAGACAACCGTCGCTCCATTCTACCAGTGAGGCTGATGCTAACCCCAAAAAGAACAAGCCCCCTTTCGGGGGCTTGCCATCGTTTACTTGGATGATTTGTTCTTGAACCTGTTGAACAGGGTTTTGCGCTGGTCCTGGAAGCGGTCGAACGCACTCTCCAGCGATGATTTGACATCGGGTGGAACTTCACCGCGTTCGAAGAACGCGAGCAATTTCTTCGAGTTTGATTCGGGCTCCTCAACCTTGGGTGTACCGCTGGAAACGTAATCGCTATAATGCTGGGGCGAATACATGGACATGTACTGATAATCGCCATAGGTTTTCGCGTTGGTTTCCGAGACTTTGTTGAACACGATGCCGATCACCCGCGCGCCAGCGCGGCTCAACTGTTCTTTGATCACCTTCGCCTGGTCGTCCTTCGTAAGGCCGGGCTCGATGACCAACACCACACCGTCCACTTTGGATGCAAGGTTGTACGAATCGGCAATGATCAAAGGCGGCGCATCCACGATAATCGTCTCGTATTCGTCCTTCAACTCGTTCAAAATCGCGCCGACCCGTTTGGAATTTACAACCTCTGTAATGCTCGGCGGAATGTGTCCTGCCGTGATTACATCGATCCGTTTTCCTTTGACCGGTCTCACAACTTCTTTTGCGGCAATCCGCGCATGGATGATATCTGCCAGCCCCGGGTTCTGTGAGATCTTCAGGGCCTTGTGAACCGAAGGGCGGCGGAGATCGGAATCGACCAGGATCACCTTTTGGTCGCTCATGGCGAACGAAAGCGCGAGGTTCGCCGCAACCGTCGTCTTGCCATTTCCTTGAACCGGGCTGGTCACTAAGATCGTCTTGGCAGAATTATAAGTCTGGAAGAACTCAAGGTTTGACTGTAATAAACGGAAGTTCTCGGCAACGATCGAGTTCGGATGGCTCAACACATATGTTGCGTTATTGCCATTTTCAGAGATCTGCGAAAGATAGCCGATGACCGGCAAATTAAAGATGCGTTCGACATCAGAGGTTGTCTTGATGGTGCGGTCGAGGTATTCCAACCCATATGCGGCGCCTGCCGAAAGCAACAGCCCAACCAACCCTGCCAAGCCAATGATCAGCAGTTTGCTCGTACCTTCCGATTTTGTGGGCAGGTTCGCCGGCTCCACAACTGTCAAGGTGTTCAATGCGCCCTGCTGAGAATTGGAAAGGAACGTTGCGTAATTGTCCCGCAAGCTGGTCAACTTAAGCGTTAAAGTCTGAATTTCTTTTTCGGTTTCCGCGATCTGACTCGTGCTAGTCAGAATCTTCAAACTAGCCTGAAGGTCTTTAATTTCCTGGTCAGTCTGTTCGATTTGTTCCTGAAGGCTTGCAAGTTGCTGGTCAATGAATTCTTGCTGTTCCCCGCCTGTGCCGCTGACCGCCGGGCTTAATTTGATCAGTTGTTGCGCCAACTCATTGGCAATGACTTGTGCGCGACGTGGGTCTGTGTCGGTGACAGCGATCTCGACCAATTGTGTATTGGGAATGATACGCGAATTGTATTGAGGAAGCCAGTCGATACCGAGCGCCTCTTTCGTGGCTTCTTGCACCGGTTCGCGGCGCGCCATATCCGAGTAGATTGTCGCCAACTGTTGCGAGATCGAGATCTGCCCCGGCTCCGGATTGGGGTTGGAAATAGTGCTCCCCGTTACCAGAGTAGTGCGGGAAATGTATTGTGCCGGTTGAAACAGTGTCGAGATCGAGCTGGAAACAAGCGCCAGCAGGGTGGTCACTGCAATCAACCGCCACCATTTTATTAAGGGTTTGAGATAGGGATTAATATCCATGGGAACCAATTTTTATAACAGAATTATAGCAGGAGAAATAAAAGAACCAAGCGCTCTCCTCGAACTTCATGACGTTGCAACGTTGGAAAAGTTACCACCAAAACAGCGAATGTGGTCGCTATACGCAAACTCAGGAAAGCACTTTTACATGTTCAATGGCTTCCTCATAAACATGAATCAATTTTCCAGCCAAGACAGTCCAATCATGATGCTTTCGAACGTAATCCAGCCCAGCCTGCCCCATCCGTTGTTGTAACGACGAGTCTTCGATCAGACTTAGGATCTCCCGGGAAAAGTCCTCAGCGGTATCAGCCACAAGAGCATCTTCTCCTGGTTTTGCCTGTAAAGCCTTCATCGCCTTCATATTTGTAACTACAGGAATTCTGCAAGCCATCGCCTCAAGAATTTTATTTTGGATTCCCGCGCCATACACAAGCGGTACTGCCGCAACCGTTGCGGTTTGAAGATACGGACGCATATCCGCGACTGTACCCGTGACAGCGATACGCGGGTCAGCCTGCAACGCGGTGATGCTCGCCGGTGGATCCTTCCCAACGATAAGCAATTTCACACTCGGGCGTTTCTCCCAAATTTTGGGCATGATCTCCCGAACCAGAAAATCTGCCATCGAAATATTGGCGTGATAACTCATCTTGCCGCTGAAGACGATCGTTTCTGGATCATGCCGACCCTCAACGCCCGGGCGGAAATATTCCATATCGACCCCATTGGGCAACACGGTCACCGCCGATGGTGTAGCTGAAGCAAGCCCTAGGAGAGCTTCTTTTTCAACCTGTGATGTGATCGTCACATGATGAAACGCGGAAGTCATTTTCCCTTCCCAGTTTCGGGTCCGAGTCAATTCAAGGGTGGAGATCAAGCGCCCAAATGCACTGCGACTCTCGGACGAGGTCAACTCAAAGAGGTGGCTAATACAGTCCACACTGTCCCACACGACCGGCAGGCTGGGCATGCGGGAACGGATCGTTGTTCCAAACATCGAGCCGCGTAAGTGCTCCACATGCACAACGTCAAACTTCGAAGACGCGCCGCATATTTTGATAAATCGCTCAACCAACATTGAATTCCAACTGTAAACAGATTGCATGGGTCGCCTTGCAGGAAAGGCAAGCAGACTCTGCCAATAGGAGCGCCACGCGGGTTGGTATTCGCACACAACATCATGGCACAGGCTCTTCAACGCTTTCGCGTCTTCCATGTCGCCCTGATTTGTCGTCACTGTAAAGACGGTCACCTCCGCGCCGAGGGCTGAAAGATGCGAGATCAACTGATAAGGCCTGACCCGAATCAGATTAGGCACATACGGGACAAAAAAAGCGATTTTCATGCCGGGCTGGAAAACATCGAACGCAGGCGAAGCCGATGCAACAGAAGTCTGTATTGAAAACGCAAGTGAGATTTGATCGTGCGCCACAACTTCGCCTTCGAAACCCCAAACATGCGGCTATGCAACGCGGCGGGAAATTCAACAACGTTGAATCCTTTGAGCATGGCTTTGACCATGAACTCGGTCCCGGCAAGGTAATCATCCGCCTCGAATTGCACTTGTTCGACCACTCTGCGACGATACCCTCGAAAAAGCGCCGTATAAGTGTAGATGTTCCAGTTCAACAAAATTCGATAAAGAAGAGACGAGCCTTTGCTAAGGAATATCCTATACCCGGGTACTCCAACCACTTCCCCCTCCGGATGATACGGCGAGGCGGTCACCACATCCACATTCTTCTGAAGGCAAGCCAACAAGGCTGGGATGGTCCCAAATTTATAAGTCCCATCGCTGTCGGTTGTGAGAATGATCTCGCCGGTTGAAGCCTGCAACCCTGTGCGGATGGCCGCGCCAAGTCCGCGATTCACTTCGTGCTTCTCAAACTTAATCGGTAGTTTCTGGCTCGAGCGGGAGGCAAAAGCGGTTTTAAGCGCGTGATACGTAGCATCCTTACTCCCGTCATCAACAAAAACAACTTCCACAGAAGTCACAGCGCCGCCGTCCGGTAATGTACTTCCGATCAGGCTTTCGACAACAGGGAAGAATTCTGTTCCCAGTTTTTCGATGTTATCCTCTTCATTGAAACAGGGAATAACAATGGATAGTTTCATATGCAATCTTTTCACTCCTCGCGATAATTGATTTTATACAGCGTGTAATTTTCAACAGTAACCACAGAGACACAACATCCTCCCGCCAAAAACTCGGTATACATCCCGGTCCATTTCGAAAAGGGACCGTCGATCAGATATTCTGGATGATACGCCATTGGATCATATGTCTCACCTGTCGTCTCGCCAAACTGCGTTTCTGCGGTTTTGAGGTCGACCCAACGATTTGCAGGATGATGATAGGTATGATCTGGCGTCAACAAATCAATCTCCCATTCCCACGATTCGATCACCGCATCCGCGGGAAGGTTTTGAACAATGTAATCGGCAAATTTCTCGGGCGTTGCATCGTACCTGACATCAATATCCCGTACTTGCTGGAACAAACTGTTTCCCGCCCAGGCAAAACCTGCCAGAAGGAAGAGCGAACTTGCGCGCAAGAGGATCTGTTGCCAGGTCAAACGTTTTTCTCTCAAGTTCCAAGACTTACGGATAAATAAGTAAATTCGATAAAAAGCCTCGCCAGAAAAAACGAGCCCTATGGAAAAAGCCTCAAACGTGTACCGGGGCCATCCGACCGACGCAAAGCAAAACCAAATGACCCAGACTGTGACGAACACAGCCAGCATGAACTTCCCTAACCCGACCATGTTTCTTTGGCGGCTTTCCAGAAATGATAGGAGCAAACCAGGGCCCACAAAAAACAAAAAGCCAGAACGTATTAGGTACCATATATTTCCCGGTATGCGTCCCGGTCGAAACGCCAGGATGGTCACTTCCGCGCTCGAGTCTAGAGCCGCAACATGAGCGTCAAAATTTTCCGCGCCGACAAGTTTGTATTGAACGCCAAGCCATAAGGCGGCGCAGGCAAACATCACAAACAAAACAATCATGCTATCAATAGGTCGGATTTGTTTGTAATAAAAATAATCCGCAACAACCGCCAAACCCAATGCGGGGACGAAGATCCAATACTGACCCTTCGTCACCAGCGCCAGCCCGAAAAACAACCCCGAGAGAATTGCGTAACGCGTCTGTTTCTTTTTCCCAAGCGCAAGGAAGAAGAGAAACCCGATAAAAAAATACATCAGGGCGGGAACATTGCCCAAAGCCTGTCTGCCATAAAACAAGAACCCTTCATCTGGAATCGATAACAACAGGAACACGGAGACCAAAGCGGAAGGCGCGCTGTACAACGCGGAAGAGATACGAAAAAACAACAAAGCTGTCGCAAGAAAAAATACTGCGGCAAGGATCCGCGCCTGCAACAGCCCCACGCCGAAGATCTTGAATATTATCGCGATCGGAATGATCAAGCCCGGTCCATTTGCGATCAGCGGCTGATCAAGCGTCCGAAACCCTTCCACAGACCGCATGGCATACTGCCCATGGTTGACCAAATTCAACGCGCCCTGCAACGCCAGCCCCTCGTCAAACCAAGTCACCGGGTAATAAGGTTGATTATAGATACCCAATGCCAACAGAGAAAAAAATGCCGGGACGACAAGAAGCCGCCTCAAATTAATCGCTTTCCAATCCATGAAGAGGTCCGATGCAAATACTATGGCGCGTACTGATATAAATACCGTGGATACTCAAGGTTATATCGCTTGGGCAATGTGGAGAGCGCAGCAAACCTGCCACCCAAATCTGTTACAAGTTGGTAATCATCCAGAAGGAAGAAAAGAAGCGGATCGTTCTCCAGCGGATAATTCGTCAGGATGTAGGCGGTTCCCTCCGGACGTATGACTGGGTCCAATAATTCCTGAACAATTCTCACATCCTCATCCTCCGCGCCGGGACCGCGAACCAAATCCTCCATCGGCACCCAATGGACAGCGGGAGCGAACGCATAACCGTCCTCCAACTGCCCAACCCACGGAGCGTAGACGGGTCCATCGAGGGAATTCAAATACCCGATAAAGTCCTGATAGGCTTCATCGGCTTGCGAAGAAACAATCACGGATGCCGGGTTATAAAGGAACAAGGCAAAAGATAAGCCCAACGCCGCAAGATGAAGCGACCATTTGCGAACAACTTGATATTCGCCGAGGAACGCCGCCATGCCAAGCGCGCCTGTAAGAATGAACCACGCGCCCATCGGGATAAAAACATTGTTGTTCGAACCGGGATCGAGAGCGCCCATAAAGCCGCTGAGCAAGGCAAAGGGCAGGGTGAAATACCAAATACTCGCCTTGCTTTTTTGTTTGAATACATAGATCAACGATGCAACTACGCCGATGCCGGCAAGGGCAGGGTAATTTGTTACGATAAAAACGACGTAGCGTACAACGGCATCCACGTTGAGATGGCTCCAACCGCTGGGCACCGTCAAAGTGTAATAATGAAACAGTGAACCAAAGAAGAGCGTGGGCGCAAGCAGGTAAAGGACAGGTCCGAGCGCCCCGGCAACAACCCAATAGGGCAGGGAATTCTTCAAACCATCGCGCCACGTGAGATATAGCACGCCGCCCATGGCAAACAAGGCGCCGTGTTGTTTAAACCAGAACGAAGCGATCAGAACCAATACACCCAGCGCATTTACCGAGCGAGATTTGTTCAACGAGATCAGGTAACATCCCAAGAACGCGCAGAATAATAGCCACGAGTCGGAATGGGCGTTATCGAGGTAGGTATCCATCACGCGATATGCGGCGGCGAACAAACCCACCGCAACGATTCCCCACCATGCCGATTGCGTTTCCTTTTTGACCGCAAGGAAGATAACGATCTCCGCGCCGAGCATGCCGAGGATGGCTACAAGCCTCAGGGTGAAGAGGTTTGCCCCGAATAGCCACGCAAACGGGATCGAGAAATAGTAATAGAACGGAGCATACGCCAGCGGCACGAAACCCGGCGATGGCTCGACGTATATCGGCTGACCGGCAACCGCGCGCTGAAAATGTTGGACGACCGTCAACTCCATGGCTTCAAGGTTCAACGGGAAATTGACATGGTTGACCCACAGGTACGCCATGAATAGAATCCACGCGCCCGCATAGACGGCGACCAGATTCAGAAAAATGCGCGAAAGATTCGACTCTCGCCGAAGCCCGAGAAGTATTCCCCCGCCGAATACCAGCAGGATCAATAATTTAATCAGCATGGTTTACTTTTCGATCCGTTGATACAAATCATAGTCTCCGAACGTCTGTACCCATTGGTAATTTTCGAAAACATATTCCACCGGGTAGATTAACGTCCATTTGGAGAACTCGCCGACAAGGATGTAATCGGGATTTTCCGTTTCAACGAAAGAGTAGCGACCCCTCACCGGCTCGCCGCCATAGTACACCTGATTCACAGCCACCGCGAGCAATTCGTTTTGCGGGTAATGATACTTATGGTTTGTCAGGAAGCCGATTTCAGGCTCCCACGTTTCGATGATCGCCGATTGCGGCACATTGGCATTGAGATAGTCTGCCATCAGTTGGGCATTGTTCGGACCGGGAAACGCGATCTCGGAAACTGTCTTTGCCAGCGGAATTGCGATGATGGCGACCAGCCATAAGGTCAGGGCAAGGCGGGCGGCGTTCTTCACATCGAATAACGAACGGAAAAACCCGCCGCTCCAGTCGAAGTTAAAGCCCTCCGTCAGGCTGTGGAAGAAGCGGGCGATGAAAATACTGGAGAGGGTAAGCCCGAGGAAGGCGTAACGGATCCAGCCGATGGAGGCGACAATGAACCATACAAGGTTGAGCGCAATCATGAGAAACAACACGCTGAACTTTTGTCCCTCGCGCGTGCGGGGCGCGGACACGAAGAAGGCATAGAGCAAGGCAGGCAACAAGGCTTCGAGATAGACCGCCCGCGAACTGAGCGCGCCCACATTAGCGGCGAGTTGCGTAAGATTGAAATTGAAAGCCGCTCCTTCGGCAGAGGCTTGCAAGAGCGCCAGGTTTTCGGTCATCGTGGCGGGACCGAGATACATCAACGTGAATACCTGCCAGATGCCGAAACTACCCGCCGCCACAATGCCGGGGATGAGAAAATTCTTGTGCGAGGAAGTTTTGTAATAGAAGATATCCAGCCCCCACGAGAGGATCAAGGTTGGGGCGAGGAAGAGCAGGTATTGATATTTGGTGATCATCGCCAGCCCGAAGAATAAGCCGATGGTCACCAGCCGTTTCACATCGTTTTCATTCCATTTGGCGAACCAGAGATAGAGAGCGAGCGCCAGAAAGAAAAAGCCCGGCACCTCCCCAAGCAATTGACGCCCATATTCCAAAAACAACACGCTCCGCGAGGATAGGACCAGCGCCAGGGCAATCCACGCGACCGCCTTGCCGGAGAGATGTTCCGCCAGTTTGAAAAAGATGTAACATGCCGCCAGCAGGTACAGCGCCATCACGAACCGCGCCTGAAATAAGCCGATGCCAAAAAGTTTGAATGCCGCCGCGATGGGGAGCATCACCGTGGGACCGACGCCAATGGTGGGACCGTAATAACGGAACCCATCACTGCTAATATCGGCGTACTCGCCGTATAGCGTCAGCGTTTTCGGCACGTGCAGATGCGAGCCTTCATCAAACCACGGGGCGGGATAACGCGTGAGGTTATGGAACGCAAAGAAATAAATCAGCAGGATGCCAAGCGTCGCAAGAAGTGTCTTTCGGTTTGTAGATAGGAATTGTGACATAATCTCTCCGAAGGCTGAAAAAACTGTGCTTTATCTCCCCATCGCTCGGGGTCGTTATGAATAGGTGGATCGTATCGATTGCCGGCTGGCGGGGAGGATCAATTGCGCATATTCCACACCGCCAAGTACTAGACGGGTTTTGGCGGGAGTGGGTACACCGTTCACAGTCACAGTGGAAAGTTGCTTCCCGGCGTGGAGCGCGGGGAGGAGAACCGTCAGCGTGGATAAAGGCTGGGTGGGCGGAACAAGTTCACACGTCAGGGAAGAAGCGTCGGCATCCCAGGTCACATTTTCAAAGTTAGAGTCATGCCGGGCATCCGAAAACCACAACCACTCTTGCGCGGAAAGAATCGGCACGCCGAGTTCGTTGGCGTAATCCAGCGTACCCTCCAAAAAGATGCGCCCCGACTGTGCAGGGTCGCCGCCGAGTTGAAAGGGATCGACGTGGAATTGCCCGGTGATGGCGCAGTAGTCGCCGTACTTGACCGAGCGATCGAGCAGATATTTTGAAATTTCAACCGTCTCTTGCGCGCTCAAGCCGGCATAGCCGCCCCACTCCGGCACATCCATGGGGATGTTGTGTTCATCGGTAACCTGCGTGAGTTGTTGATACAGGTCAATGATATGCCCCTGCTCGTCGATAAATTTCATCGGGCGGCCGCTGCCGGTAAGGTGACCGTTCACCCACGCGCCATTCGGCATTTGCATGGATGGACCGACATGATAATAATCAAAATTCATGCGCATACCGTGCATGGCTTGCACGCGGGCGGTTTCCATCCAACCTGCCCACAAGACGCGATGCGTGCGCACAGTTTGCGACACGGGCCCGTAGCCTCGCCCGGTAAATTCCTTCCAATATAACTGCCATTCGTCGAGCCCGGTTTCGACATACGGATGCAAAGCGATCTCATGCCCGCGCGCGCGCCAGGATTCAACCAAGTCTGGCGTGGGCGACCCGAATTCTTCGCCAAGCGCGTTGGAGATCACGGGCACATTATCGGTCAGCCAGAAACGAGTCCAGCGGGCGGCGCGACCGATATCGCCCACGATCTGAGGAGCGTAGTACACGGTCATGTGTCCCCCGCGATCGTCCACGATCTTCAACACTTCTTCGATGAACGGAACGGGGTTGCTGTGCGAATCGCCGGTGGCGATCAATACCGACTTTTTATCTTCGGGGAAATACCACAAACGCGGCAACGGGCGTTTACTCAAATATGCCAGCATATTCACGAGCATCCGTTGTTGCTCATCGGCTTGCGGAATCTGAATCCGTTCGAGGTCGATCCAACCCACGAACATATCCACCGTGCGCGCGCCGTTCAACCCGTCCAAATCCTGGTTCACAAGTTCGGGGTTTCCCTGCCGCATATACGCGATGCTTTTGGCGAGATCGAACGCGAATGCCCCCGCCGTTCCATCGCCGAATCGATTCATCACAATCGCGGGCTTTCCATACGGAGCGTTCTTCGTAAACAGCCACGCCACCCCCTCGCCGCTGGTGAGTTCGTATAAATCTGCCGCCCCATGATATTGAAGCGATAGGTTACTGCCGCCGTTGGCAGGATGGGCAGAATCATAAACAAGATACTCGTCGGATAACGAGCCTGCGCTTCTCTCCCAGCCGAAAATTGATTCAAGCCCTGCGGCCGGCCTCAAACTGACGAGACCCCCGCCGTTGAACACATAGCCTTCGAACATTTCGATCTGCGAGGTTGTCAGCGGAGTCTCTGCCAACAGGATCACATCGTATGCGCCGATCACATCCGCCGAAAGCGACGATAACGCCGCCATGTGAAAACAATTAACTCCCTCTGCGCGCAGGATCTCGGTGAGGAAGATGCCGAACTTGTTTTCCGCTTCGGGGTTCACGACCACAAGGATGGGGACCGAACCATCCAACGCCGATGTGAACAAACTATTGGGATTAACGTACGGATTCCGCTCGACGATGGGGTCGCCGTTCGATTCGCGTAGAACGCCATAGCCCAACGCGGCAGTCACTGCCGCGCCCGCGCCAGCCAGTTTGAGAAAGTCTCTGCGAGTGATTTTTCGTTTCATAGTATTTTGAGGGAGATGTCATACCGAGGGGCGCGAGGCATCCTTCGGCATGACAAGCTAGATGCTTACTTGAAAATCGGCGAGCCGATCAATCCTTCGAGGTACGAACGAAAGCCATCGAGCGCGCTTGCCGAAGCCGGATCATTGGCAAGGTTGGACTGTTCTTGCGGATCGTCCCTCCAGTTGTATAACACCTCGCCAAATTCTTCATGGACAATATACTGCAATTGATCGCCCACCACCGATTTCATCTCTCCGTAGGTCGTAGGGTTTTGTTCCGCCGCGCCGTCAAATTGCGCCACTTCTGAAATGGGTTGCGCCCAACCCGGCGGAACGCTTCCGCCGAATAATTTCGTCAGCGGTTGAGACGGGAAGGCGCCATCGTTGGCGCCCAGCAATTGCATGATGGTTACCGGCAGGCTGGCTGTCGAAACAGGAGTATCCACGATAATACCCGAGGGAACTCCCGCTCCCCACACGATGAGCGGCACGTGGATCTCCTGCCGGTACAACGACGCGCTGTGCTGGAGGAGCCCATGCTCGCCCAACGACTCGCCATGATCGGCAGTGATGATGACAATTGTATTCTCCAACTCGCCGCGCGACTCAAGTTCGGCAAACAACGCGCTGATCTGATCGTCCACATAATTGATCGAGCCGTCGTATGCGTCAATTTCGGATTGCAGTTGTTCGGGCGTCAATTCAGGGTGGTAACGCTCGATGAAACCGTTGATCAGCCCGCCCTGGGTCTGACCGTATTTACTAAGATAAGGTTCGGGCGGCGTGTATGGGTCGTGCACATCGAAGTAATTGATAAAAACGAAGAACGGCTGGTCGCCTTGATCGATCCATTGTAACGCCGACCGATTGATCTCCGGCGCAAGCCGGCGCGTGGGAACGCCTTCATAATTCAAGGCTTTGCGTAAACCATAGTAATCGAAGAGATAGCCGTATAACGATGAATTGAGAAACGCATCGGACACAGACTGATAATTGTCTTCAAAATGCAGAAAGCCGCGACCAAATCCCTGACGGCGGGTGAAGAAGAGCGTGTTCGCCGAAAACGCGCCGGTACGATAACCCTGCGCTTGCAAAACCTCGCCAATCGTCGGGTACGTGTCATCGAGCGGCCGCGTTTCAGCTTGATGTTCGTAGGTGTAGCGGCCTGTCAACATGGAGGCGTGAGAGGGCTGGGTCCATGAAGAAGGCGAGATGGCATTCTCAAAGCGGACACCCTCCGCGGCGAGACCATCCATGAACGGACTCGTCTCGCGCTCGTAACCGTACGAAGAAAGATGATCGGCGCGTAATGTGTCCACCACGATCACAATGATGTTTGGCGCATCGGCGTTATCCCTCAGTTGGGAGGTCTTCATTTTTTCGTTCACCCAACCCCCGCCCTGGACAATTACAAAGACGGCGAGTCCCACGCCCGCAAGCCATTTCAAACTGCGTTGAGAACTCCGTTCAACAGCCTGTTCACGTTTGGACAACGCATTGAAAACCTGAACGCTTGCTCCCGCCGCCAAAATCAAAATCGGCGCGAGTGAAATGCGCCCGAAGAGGATTATAAAAACCCAATCGAACACGGCAAGGAACGATAAAAGAAACAGGCTGATCTTATTGACCGGGATTTTCTTTCGCAACGGAAAGCCGATAAGGGTCAGCGCAAATCCCGCCAGCGCAAACAGGATCACATCCACCAATGGCGCGATCCACAGCGTTTCATACCAATAGGCGCGGTTTTGCAGTCGCCACGTCAGCAGTTCGAGCTGGCGCAAGCCGAAGAGCAGGATGCCCTCCCCCAACCCGGTGATCAGACCGAAGGTGACAGCCAGCGTGAGCGTTTTCTGCGCGAAGTCTTTGAAGCTATCTTTCAAGTTTTATCTCAGAAAAAAGTAATGCGACATTTATGTCGCTCTTGCAATAGGCGACGTATATGTCGTATGACCGGTGGTTATTTATTGTCGTAGGGCCACGTCATGCCGAGTTGGGCGAGCAGATCGAGATAGTAATTCTTGAGTTCGTCCAGCGCGGCAGGATTCTCGCCGGCAAGGTTGTTTTCCTGATTCGGGTCGTCGTTCAGATTGTACAACTCGATGCCATTGAACTCATGGGCGATGAACTGCCATTCGGGAGACAACACAGTGACCATGTCGCCTCGAATCGACAAGTGATTCGGGTTCACCCAACTCGACTCGGCCATCTCCGCGATGGGGTCGGGGAAATTCGCCGCCGCAGCCGGGTCAGCCCACAATTGGGAAAGAGGCGGGCCGGGGAAGGTGGTCTGCTCCGGTTCGCCGAGCATATCCAATAACATGGCAGGGACGAATGTGTTCGAGACCGGCGTATCGATCCGCAGGTTGTGCGGCGCCGATTTTGGGTACCACACGATCAACGGCACATGGATAACTGGCTTGTACAACGAGTTGTGATGCTCCCACAAGCCATGCTCGCCGAACAACTCGCCATGATCGGAGGTGATGACGACGATGGTGTTCTCGAGTTTGCCGCGCGAATCCAATTCTTTCAACAGCGCGTCGATCTGCTGGTCGGTGTAATAGACGCCGCCGTCGTATGCGTCGATCTCGCCTTGCACTTGCTCGGGCGTTTTGGGGTTGTAAATATCGGCGGTGGTCCAATCGGTGTTGACGAGTCCGCCGGGGTTGAGGAGGTTCGAAAATTTCGCGCGCTCCGGCGAAATGTACGGCGCGTGGGCGTCGTAGTAGTTGACAAAGGCAAAGAACGGCTTGTTGTCATCCTGATCGATCCAATCCAATGCGGATTGGTTGACGCTCGGGCCCCAACGGCGATCTATCGAAAATTCCATGTTGAATACTTTGTGGAAAACGTAATATTCCATGAAACGCCCATACACAGAACTGACCGCCAACTGCGGAAGAGTTTGATAATAATCTTCAAAATGGAGGAAGCCGCGCGCAAACCCCCAATGGCTGGTAACAGTTTCAAAATTGCCGTTGAATGCGCCGGTGCGATAACCGCGTTCGGTCAACGCTTCGGCAATGGTGGGGTAGGTTTCATCGAGGTAACGCCCGCCGTCCGCTTTGTGTTCGTAGGGCCAGCGACCGGTGAAAAGCGAGGCGTGCGAGGTGAGAGTCCATGAGGATGCGGCATAGGCGTTTTCGAACATCACGCCTTCGGAAGCGATGCGCTTGAGGGTCGGGTCGGTTTCGCGCTCGTATCCTTGAAGCGACAAATGATCGGCTCGGACGGTGTCCATCACGATCACTAAAATATTCGGCGTCGGTTCGCTCCTCTGCGACTGTGGCAGGTTGCTTGTTGCAACACGTTCTCGAATCCAAAAGCCGCCTTGAACCAGGATGAACAATGCCAATGTCACTCCGGCAAGAATTTTGAACGTTCGTTGCGCGAACTGGGCAAATCGATTTTCACGCGCAACAATGAGCGTGGATATTTGATAGCCAATGCCCGCGCCCAAGATCGCCGTGGCGGCGGGATTCAACCTGCCGGAAAGATAGACCAGCAACCAACCGAAAAAAACCAGGAAACAGAAAACAAAGAAGACCGCCTGCTTTGCAAACTTTTGCGGCAGAAACTGGGCAACGACCGCCACGCCAATGCCGACGAGCAGAAAGAACAACGCATCGAAGACCGGCGCGACCCACAACACTTGCGGACCCGAACCGAGATAGGTGATCTGCCCGCGCAGGAGTTCGTAGCGTTGCAATGCGTACAGCAACACGCCTTCCACCAGGCCGGTAATCATGCCAAACCACAGAGCGTATTTGAGAATGTCAACCGCAAATTGTGTGTCGAATTTTTTCATAAAAATGTTCCATACATCGTCGGCGGTAGAGAACGCCGACGGACAGGTTATACCTAGATGTACCCCAACCCGCTCAACCGTTCGCGGAGCATCGCCTGCTCATCATCGGATAAGCCGGAGGAGCGGTTCAGTTCCATGCCTGCCACCCACGATTTTCCCTCGATATTCGCAGGCAAGGGGTAGCCAGCCAATTCCAACACCGTCGGAGTGAGATCGAGCGAAGAGCCATCCTGATATCCGTCAATCGGATTGCTCGACGCGACAAGCACAAAACACAACTCCCCCACCACCAGGATCAGGGTGTCATCGCTCAAATGTTGGAGCGCGTCACCCAAGCCGCGGTCGAAGTCAAGGTAGAGATCGGCGGAGCCGCCGTCACTGGGAAAAGAAGCGTTGAATTGACAGCAGTCCCATTCGCCGGAAACAAGTTTCGATTGCAATGCAGAGGCTTCATCGAACATGGCGACATCTTTCCCCGCTTGCGCGAGAAATTCAGCCAGCGTCAATATGTGCGCTTCGTGGCGAGCCAGCACGTTCCATTCGCGCGGGTTGCCTTCGAGCTCGCCAAAACAACCCATGTCCATCAGGCGGCGCAAATTTTCGAGCCGCTCATCGGCAAGCAACATGGCGCGTTTTGCGCCTTGTAAATCGAACGCTAAAATTTTCATGGTATTAAATCGCTTCCTTCCATGGCGTCGCCCTTTGCGACGCCGAACGCGTTAAGAATGGTCGGCGCAAGATCCATCAGACTCGGCGACTCTGCGCTGAATTTTTTATTCATGAACAAAACGCCCGAAGCCAGCGCGGGATCGATGACGTGATCGCCGCCCCACTTCTTGGTGTTATCGGCGAACAACCCATGCGGAACTCCGCCCAGCGGCGTATCCCACGAGACGCGATAGCCCTCGGAAAAATTGACGACGAGGTCGGGCGCTTCGCTCGCATAGGGACCGCGATAGACTTCCTCGCTTCGCGCCACACTTCGAACTGCCACGGCTCCCCGGTCGGAATCCACCAGCCCGGTCAGCCCCGCCACGATGCCACTCCGCACAGATTCCGCCTCCCCATCCGCCACGATGCCGTTGGCTTCGCGTCCTTTGCGGTTGAGGAAGATGCAACCCAAGCCCAGTGAAAAGGCTTTGGTCTTGTCCCAGTCCACGTTTTGAAAAAAGTCGCCGCTTTCGCCCGGCGTGAAACCGGGCTTGAGAGCGAGGAAACCGTTATCGTGAAGCCATGTGTTGAGATTTAATCCGCGCTGGAACGAGTTCATGCCGTGGTCGCTCAACACGATGAAGAGCGTGTCGGGGTCGGCGTGCTTCATTGCCTCGCCGACGATCTCGTCACATTCGCGGTAATGTTCTTCGATCACTTTGGCGTACCGCGAAACATCCTCGCCTTTGTTGGCGGGGTGATTCAGTTCGGTAAAGCGCCAGAACATGTGCGCCAGCCTATCGGGAGTGTCGAACAGGCAGAAGAAAAATCCTTTTTGGAATCTGCCTAATTCAAATTCCATCATCTTGCGGCGTTCGCGCAACACGGTGCGGCACTGGTCAAGGTATGACGCCTCATCGAATCGTTCGTTGTTCAATCCGTCGTGGTCTTCCGCCATGCCGGCGGTGTAATAGCGCCCGATCTTCATTGCCAGGTCGTGGGCATATTCCTGCGGTGAACTGATCGGGAACAGCGGTTCCTCGGTTTCGAAATTGACGGGCGATGCGTATAACTCAAATTCGGGTTCGAGTTGACGCAGGTTGAAGCGCACAATGCCCGACACGGTTTGCATCATCCCAACTTTGAACTTGACCTTCAGCCACTTGCTCCACTTGCCCAAACTCACTTCGAGCTTGTCAGGCTGTCCTTGCGAGGTGATGATGATCTTGTTTTCAGACTTCTGAATTTCGATTTGGATGTCAAACTTGTGATCGGATTTCGTCTTCGGGTCGCGCGGACCGATGATGTACGTCGTCACTTTTCCATTCGCCACGCTGACGTTGACCACCTTCTCGCTTTGCTCGGTGTGCAACTCTTTGCGTGTGGAGTAGAACGTGGGCGTGCCGAATCCTCCGCGCAGGTCGGGAACGCCAACGCCTGAGAGCATGCGCCCCTTCACTTTGTCCGGTGGGTAGGCGCATGGGATGCGCAAGATGGTCGATTCCACATCCTTGGCGGAGAGCAAATCCCAAAACGGGGTCCCGCGCCGCATGTTGACCACTTTGGGCAGGACGAACGCGTTCTTCTGTTCGTAACGACTCAACGCCATCAGTGGCAGGTAGGTTTTCGCGTCACGGGTGAGGAAGTCGAATATGCCGTGCCCGCCGGGATTGGTGCCGGTCGAGAAGGTGGACCAAGCCACAGGCGTCTGGGCAGAGGCGGTGGTTTTGAGTCGCGTATATCCGCCCTGTTCGCGCAATCGCATCAAGTTGGGGAGTTCACCACGAGCCATCATGGATTCGGCGATCTTCGGCTCGAATCCATCCAGCCCGATGACAATGACCTTTTTCATCGGCGAAAGAATTATTGCTCTTGTTTTTCTTCGACGGCTTCTTCGATTTCAACATCCGGGGGAAGTTCTTCGGGAATGCCGCGCGCTTTGCGGTAGGCCTTCTTCACAAATTTGACGATGATTCGCCAGAACATGAGGAAGAAGCCTGCGATTGCCGCCAGCACAGAGGCGATGGGCATGAGGGTTTCAGGTCCCAAATAGCCGCGTCCTTGCGACGGATCGGAAAGCCCCATGAGGGTGAGCAGTCGGGTAAATCGGAAAATTGGATTCATGTTTGTATTCCTTTCTTTTTATGCAAGCGCTTTTTTGCGTTCGCGGTAGAGTTCCTGGTCCACTACAGATGCCATCGTTTGCACATCCATGCCGCCAAGAAACGCGCTGACCTTTTGCAAAGATTCGGTCGGGTCGTTGACCATCGCGTTGTAATCGACGTACAGCGTTTCGATATTTGCCTGCCGCACGAGCCAGCCTTTTACCTGCTTGAGGTGTTCCTCATAGGTTTTTGCCATCTTATCGTCGGGGATGTTATCGTCGCCTTTGCCGAGCCGCCCCAGCATTTTCTTCTGGGAGGATAAGATTTCCCTGAGATCGCGGCGCATGAAGACGATCTTGTACTTGAATTCAGGCGGCAGGTAGGTGATCAACCCGGTGACGATCTTCACCACTTTGCCGACAGCCTCCGGCATCCAGGCGAGGTCGCCGTCTTTCATGTTTTTGACGCGCTCGAATTCGTAATAGCCTTTCGGGTTGTTCGCGTCCGCTTCGCGGAGGTTATCGGTGAGGATCGGCAACCCGCCCGCTTCGAGCATCTTCATCATCATGGATGTGCCCGAACGCGGCAGTCCGGACACAATGATCACTGTGTTTGAATTCATCCATTTGCTCCTGAGACGATATCAGCCGCTTCGCGCGCGTGACGGGAAACGGATTCGCCGTTGGTGAGCGCGGGGTAAATTTGCGACGTGGTGGCAAGGAAAAGATTCTCGATCGGCGTTTTGACCGATGGGATCAGGTCGATCTCATTCAAGCCATGTAATGGTTCGACATAACGCTCTCGATGAATCAAGAAATAGCGAACGGAGGAAGCGTCGAAACTTGGGAACATCGCTTCTAAATTTTCAAGCCAGATACGCTTGATCTCATCATCGCTCTTCTTCTGCCATTCACTGCCGGGCGCGGTGTATTTTGGCAAATAGACCAGGTGATAGCCGCCAGCATACTTGGGGTCGATGTACGCAGTCGTCTCGATCACGCCGGTAAACGGATAGCGATCATCGGTGATGTTCACGGTCCAGTTCCCTGTCAACGGGCGATCCAGCACAAGTAACGGAGCGATGATGCCGAGATAGTCCGACTTGCCGAGATATTCGTGATACGCCTGGTCGGCGGTGGGGATCAGGCGTTGAAAGACGGGGGTCTGCATGGTGCACACCACTTTGTCATACTTCACAACCTCGTCGTTCGCCATGCGGATGCCCACCGCCTTGTCGTTTTCGATCACAATTTCTTTGACGGGCGTTTTGAGCAGGACGCTCCCACCCGCTTCCACGATCTTGTCTGTCAGGGCTTTGATGAGGGTGATGTACCCGCCGATCAGATGCCCAGCCATCTCTTTTTGATTCGCGCCCTCCCGCGTCGATTTCATGCGCACAAGCCGCGACCAGATCCACGTGGCTGGCACATTATCGAAGCCGCCATCGAACTTGGCTTTCAGCATGGGGCGCCAGATATTTTGGAAGGTCGTGGCGCCGCCCCACTTGAGCAACCAACTTTGAACGCTGACCGATTCGAGCGATTTCCAATCCTTGACGATTTGCGCGGCAAGCACGGTGAGTCCCAGCCGGAAGCGATCAACCCAACCCAGAGGCGGGAACTTCAAGAATTCGATGATGTTGTTCATCGGGTAAAGTTTGCCTTTGTAATAAAAACTGGTTTTGGTCTCTTTGTAACGCAGTTGGTCGTGGATGCCCAGTTCTTTGCACAGGTCGCTGAGGAAGCGGTCGCTGGATAAAATGGCGTGATAGAACCGATCCACCTGAGTTCCGTCGCCGAGCGTGATGGGACCCGCCAATCCGCCCAATACGGGCGAGGCTTCGTAAATGGTCACTTTGAGTCCGCGGCGCGAGAGGAAGTAGCCGAGGCTGATTCCCATAATGCCGCCGCCGATGATGCCGATGTGTTGCTGTGATGTCTGATTCATAGTCTCAAATCTTCTGTGAAAGTTGATTACGCCAGTACGCGATCTTCATGCACGGACAGTTGGATTTGCCCAAGGGTCTCCGCGATTTTTTCGCCCGCTGTGCCGTCGCCAAAGATGGGCGGCTGAACGGAGGGCGGCGTGAACGAATTCCATTCATGGACGATCGTATCCACATCCACCCCGACGAGTTTATTCCAACCAGCGGTAACGGTCTCCGTCCATTCGGTTTCGTCGCGCAGGGTGAGGCATGGTTTCTGCATGAAATAGGCTTCGCGTTGCACGCCGCCAGAGTCGGTGGCGATCAGGCGCGCATTCTCTTCCAATACCATCATGTCATAATAGCCGACCGGTTCGATCAAGCGGACATTGTCGCCAAATTGCGCGTCGAGTTTTTCGAGCGCGCCGCGCGTGCGCGGATGGACGGGGAAGATTACCGTCTCGCCGACTTGGCTCAGGGCGTGGACGATATTGGTCAGGCGCGCGGGGTCGTCGGTGTTGGCGGCGCGATGGACGGTGACCAAACTGTACGAAGCGGGGGCAAGTCCCAGATCCGAAAGAACCGTCGATTTTTTTCGCGCAAGCGGCCGGTTGGCGAGGTTCGCATCCAGCATCACATCTCCCACCCAATAAACATTCTTTGTGATGCCTTCGTTGGCGAGTTGCCGCACGGCAGTTTGGCTTACGCAAAAATAGGCGGAGGATAGCTGGTCGGCAACGAGTCGGTTGATCTCTTCGGGCATGCGGCGGTCAAAACTACGCTCGCCCGCTTCGATGTGAACGGTTGGGATGTGCAGTTTGCTCGCGACGAGCGCGCCCGCCAGCGTGGAGTTCGTATCGCCGCGGACGATGATCACCTCCGGCTGTTCTTTGAGGACGATCTCTTCGAATCGCACCAGGATTTCGGCTGTTTGCCCGGCGTGCGAGCCGGAACCCACTTCGAGGTTGTAGTCGGGCGCGGGGATGCCGAGTTCGTCGAAAAAGGTCTGCGACATTTTGTAGTCGTAGTGCTGACCGGTGTGGACGAGGATTTCGCGATGATGTTTGCGAAGCGCGCGACTCACCGGCGTTGCTTGAATGAATTCGGGGCGCGCCCCGACGACCGAAATGATTTTCATGGCGTCCTCTGAAATTGTCGGAGTAATTGAGGCCGGGTCTTCAAGATGCGCTGGGCAAGTTCCACCAGTGCCAGCCCGGCAAAGGGGATCAAAACGGCGTCTACCGGCAAACGGTAGCGGATCAACGTCCATGTGAGGATGTGCACGCCGGAGTAGACGATGGCAAAGAGCATGAAGAGTCCCTGTGGCGAGAAGAGCAGGTTGAGAAAACGGTTCCCCTGTTCACCGGTTTTCGCTTTAACGCTCAACCACAAACCATACAGCATGAACGGCAGGAAAAGCCCAAAACTGCCAATGCGCGAAATGTTGCTCAGCGTGGACGAATCGGATGAATACCAGAACATGAAATAAGGCGGAATACGACTCAATGACAGCAACAGGTATCGTCCGGGGTCGTCGGTGACGAACCGGATGCCGCGTTTGAGGAGTTCCTGGTCGAGCGCGGCTTCGTCGAGGTGACGGACTTCCTCGGGGATCATTTCTTGATAGGTCTCAGTGGGCAGGATGGGGATGAATTTCGTCCCGTGAATGGGGTGATTACCCCAGAAGAAGGCATACCCGGAATTGGTGTTGAGCAGGACAAATCTATCGAAGCGCGCGTAGTTGTATAACGAGGCTGGCAGGATGAAGGCGATCGTCAGCACGATGGAGACCAGGCTGGGAAGCAGAGGCAACTCGACCCGGCGGCGGAAGCGAACGATCCATATCCAAAGAAACAGAAAGGGGATGAAAAGCAGAAAAACCTGCCGCAGTAATACGATGATGCCCAGAGAGACGCCCAACGAGACGCCGAGGTTGGTATCGAGTTTCCTGTCCACGTTTTCAGATAATCGAATTCCAAAATATAGGCAGAATAAAATGGCGGTGATGTAGAACGGTTCAGTCATGAGCGCCGCGCCGTAATAGAAAAAATAGACATACACAGCGGCGATACCCGCCGCAACCAGCCCGATGGTTTTGGAAAAAAGTTTTTCACCGATACGAAAGGTGATGTACGGGTGCAACACGCCAACGATGACCGCTTGCAGTATTCGCGCGGCGAGCGGGTGCGGACCGAATAGAACATAGATCAACGAGAGGTAGAGCGTGTAGAGGAAACTCCAATGCGCGGTGGGCGCGTCGGCAGGCGTGATGGGCCACCATAATTCGCCGAAGGAAAACCCGTGTCCGCCGATGACGCGCAAGGCAAGGTTGTGATACGAGACCTGGTCGAAGATGCCGGGCAGAGCCACGACGGTATCTCCCATGGCAAACGCCATCGCCACGCGCAAGAGCACAGCCGCCGTCATAATGAACGGCAATGGCTGTGCGGCAATCTTTCTCAGGATATTGTTGTTCGAGGTTTGTATCATTCTTCGTAAATCTTTTTCATGGCGGCGAGAGCCGCCTGCCAGTCATATTTCGTTTCTGCCAGTTTCCGTCCGTTGACGGATAGTTTTTCCTGCAAGGATGGGTTCTCTAAGAGTTCGATGACCCGGTTTGCAAAATCGTCCGCTTTGTCGGCGACGATCACATCGCTTTCTAACTCGGCTTGAATGCCTTCCAGCCCGATCGTGGTGGTGACCACCGGCATGGCGTAGGCAAAGGCTTCGAGGATCCTCACCCGCATTCCGCCCCCCGCGCGCACAGGGACAACCATCAGCGCGCTCTCCGCCAGATACGGAGCCAGTTCGGGAACATAGCCTGTTACGTTCACACTCCCCGAATTACGCGCCTGAAATTCGAGAAAATCCTGCGGCGGGTTTTTACCGATGATGGTCAGCGTTGCCTCTGGAACTCGTTTTTGAACCAGCGGGAAGACCTCGTTGAAAAACCAGCGGATGCCATCCGCATTGGGCGGGTAATGCAGAGTGCCCAGGGTGACAATATTGTTCGAGGCAGGCTTGCGCTTGACCGGTGTCAACTGTTGCGTATCTACCGCGATCGGGATCGTGGAGATCGGCGCAAGTTTGTCGCCGGGTTTTATTGTTGAAAAGTGCAACGCTTCTTCGAGCCCGATCCGGTCCACATCCGTCACTGCCAGAACATGGTCGACCGTTTTGAGTAACTCGCCTTCGTAACGCTTGACGCGCTTCGCCTCGACGGCGAGGATGGGTTTCAAGAACCAGCGCGCGTTTTCGCGCATCCGTTCGACGATGGACCAAACGGCATTGTGAGCGTCGAAAATAACTTTTGGTTTTTTCTTCGGCGCGGTTTGCGCGGCGCGAAGCCCGAACTGTACCATCGTCAACTGGTCGGCGTGGATGAAATCGAATCCGCCCTGTCGTACCAGAGCGCTCACTTTCTCCTGCATGGCTGGCAGATCATCGCGTTCGACAAGAAACGGGCGCCCGGTAAGATAACTGCGGATCATAAACCCGGCATCCGCCGCCCGCGACCGCCGAATGGGCACCGAGTAAACCGCCTCGCAAACTTCAGCCAGAGCGGGCAGGTGCGGCTCTTCTTCTGGACGAACGAAGGAAACCAAAGTTACAGAATGTCCCTGCCCCGCTAAAAATCGTAAAACGTGCCAGGTCTTCACTTTGGGACCCGCATCCGGGGGAAAGGGAACAATTTGGGTTAAGAAAAGTATGTTCATAGGGGTGATTAAAATTTTGCCACAGAGTCCGCAGAGATTCTGAGAATATAAACTCAGCGCGCTCCGCGATCCCTGTGGCTTGAATTCAAAAAATGGTAATGCTCACTTCAAATTAAGGCACAACGCCATCACATCGATGTTCGAGCGTAATTCCTTCTTCGCCTGGTCGTTCTTCGATGGGATCACGAAGCCCACCACCCACACGAGTAGTTTCACCAGGCTCATAAAGAAGAACAACACGCGCAGGAAAAAAGCGCTTACAAAACCATAATTCTTCTTGTAGAACATCATCTTGCCGCGGTAGACCATCTTGCGCCGCTTCCAGCGATCCATGCTCCTGCCGCCGAAATGAACGATGGAGGAATTCGGCAGAAACACAACCTTCCAGCCGGCCTTGTTTAAACGGTATTGCAGATCCGCTTCATCGCCGTAAATGAAATAGCCTTCATCGAGTAGCCCGATCTGATCGAGCGCCGTGCGCCGCACCAACAAACACGCCGAACTCATCCAGCCCGTCTCTTTGATCTCTTGCGCATCGCCATGCGACGGATAGCCCGCCCACAGCAATTCTCCAATATGCGTCACGATCAAAAATTCCTCAAGCAAAGTTGAAAACGGCGCAAACCCCGATTGGAACGAACCATCCGGGTTCAACAACCTCCCCGCCGTCGCGCCAGCCTTGGGGTGAGCATCCAGGTACTCCACCAGCACATCGAGCGCGGGAGCGTTCACAAGAGTATCGTTGTTGAGCAATAATACATGACGCCCGTTCGTCGCTTCGATCCCCTGGTTGCTTGCTTTGCCCAACCCGACGTTCCCGGCATTCTGGATCAACTTCACTTGCGGGTACTTCTCCGCCAGCATTTTTTGACTTCCATCCGTCGAGCCATTGTCCACTACGACAACATCGAACGAACTTTTCAGCCCGCCATCATACAAGGATTTCAAACACGGATCGAGATATGCCTTGTTATTCCAACACACCAACACAATAGACATATCCACGACTGACTCTTCGCTTCTTTTCTCGACGTTCGACCTGGTCGCAGTTTCCTGAATCATCTACTCCTCCCGATGCTTTCGATCGAGGTCGGCGATCTCTTCGTAGGTTCCAAGGTCAATGTAAGCGCCGTCTTTCATGTGCACGCCTTTGAACTTCATCCCCAACGCGATGGCGTCGTTCATGATCTTCGCAAAATCGGAGATGCCCTCCTCGTAAACGCATTTGTGCAAATACTCGGTAAACTTCGGGCGCCACACGATGCAACCCCACATTTCGGTGAGATCGGTTTGTTTCGGCTTATCCACAATTTCACTGACGCGCGAATCGCCGTTCATGTTTACCATGCCAAATTTTTCGGGTCTCTCCGTGGTGAACATGCCGAACAACACATCATCGTCGGGCGAGGCGGCTTCATAGACGCGCTTGAAAATATCGTTCGGCTTCATCAACGTATCCGCCATGCCAAAGAAGACGGTCTTCCCTTTGATGAGGTGATACGCCGAATCCAACGCGTGCGCGAGACCAGGCGAGGTAGACTTCGTCTTCCCCTCCACCACCTCCTGCACCACATAACTGATATCGCACCCGAAACGTTGACCGCTTCCGAAATACCCCATCAACTGATGCTTGGTCTCATTGACCACGAACACGATATGCTTCAAGCCCGCGTTCGTTAAATTATCCACAACAAATTGAGAAATGGGTTTGTAATGATTATTCCGAATCACAGGGTACAACTCTTTCGGATACGGCAAACCCAGCCGAACTCCCTTCCCCGCGGCGGGGATCAATCCAATCAATTCTTCCATGCAAGCCTCCCGTATTAGGTAAGTTTATTTTCCTTGCGCATTTGTTCGATGGCGACCAGGCCCCCAAAGAAGATCCACGGCAAGATGCTGGCGCGGAACCCATCCAAGCCGATGTTGTAGGCAAACGGCAAAAGCCAATCTACCAGATATGCCGCCATCACGCATGCCGCCACGCCCGCTAACACGCCATAAGCGTAAGCCCTCGCAAAACCATCTTTTAGTTCGCGCGATAATCTCCAGCCAAGAGCCCCCACTTCATACAATATCCAGATAAAGCAGACCAAGCCAGCCAGGCCGGTCTGGGCGATAATATCCACAAACTGACTGTGTGAGTTAAAACGGATGTGATACCCGCGTAACGAGAACAAAGGCGCGTACCAGTTATAGTTGGCGAAACCAAGCCCCAAGAGCGGATTGGCGCGGCTGATATCCAAAACAACAACCCAGGCATCCACGCGCGTCCCCCAGCTGTATTGGTCGGTGGATATCAAATCCTGCGCCAGATACGCTACGCCGATCAACGCAAATGGGATGGAGGCAAAAGCCAGCTTCGGGAATTTCAACGCCACCAAAACGCCGACACCAACCATGGCTGGCACCCAGCCCGATTTCCAATCGCGCGTTTGGATCATCGCAACGAACAAAGTCAACGCGACGATTATTAACAGGAACATGCGGGTAGTTTTTTTAAGATCCTGGTTAAACATCGCCTGGGCAAGCGGTAAGATCACCAGCCACGTCCAGAGCATGCTGTTGGCAATAAATCCATTTTCAAAGATCGAATCGATGCCCGACCATTCGACCACCCTGCCGAGAACGTATATCATGCTCAAGGCAACGAACGCGATGATGATCGCCTTCAGCCAGCGGATATCTTTGATGATGTTCCCGGTCATCACCATCATGACCAGCGAGAAAAAGTAGATGGCAAAGCCGCCCAATTGCGTATCGAATGGCGCTTGCGTTGCCAGGGAAAACCATGAAACCTGCCCCATACCGAATGCGACCACGCAAACGATCATAAAAATAACGGCAGGGCGCACAGCCGAAGATCGCACGAACTCAAACCGTCGGTTCACGATGAACATGTTCCCGATCCACAAGACAGACATCAGAACAACCAACAAGACCGAGGCATTAACGCCGCCGGGGCCTGAAAACGGGACAAACATCCCCGCGGGCATTAAAAAAATGTATGCCAATAACGGATAGCGCAATAACAATACCAGGGCAACCACTCCCCCAATCGCCGCCAGAGCGATAACCAACACGTTCACGGTTCCCCAAAATGAAGCGGCGACTGTAATAAGAATGGTCAATAAGCCAACGCTGTATTGAAACGTTTGCCGGGAAATCGTAACCTGCCGGTCTATGGTGAGGAATTTTAGGTTGAAATTGATATTCATGAGTCGTGTGAGGATGCTATTTTAACTCAATACCCAGCCACAGCAGGATGACAAGCATAAATCAATCCGTTCAGCCGCGACTGGGTATGAAAGCCGGTTGATGGATCCGTCCACAGGACGGGAATCCACACAATGGGGTTACGTTCGACTCAGAACATATCGTTGATATGCCAATCCTTGATCTTGCATCGCAGGTTGGCGTTCAGGGAACCAACAAGGTGGCATACATCGAGAAATGGAAGCCATCCGATGTTGATAATGTGGAATATGTGGCGGGAAGCGCGCCAAAAGAGTAAGAATAGTATCGACCCGAACCCGATAATGCGACCCTCCCTGTGAGAGTATTATTTTGCGGCAGGAACACCAGCCAATATGTTCCAGCGGGTAGTGTAGTTTGCGTCAACACAGGTTGAGTATTCCACCCAGTGGTTGGAGTAAATGCGGCAGTCTCCGCAAGACGGGCGCCGGGAGCGTTTCCGTTATTCGCGTAAATTCCCAATCGTAATTGACCTCCTGCCGTGGATACATAGTAGCTCAGGCTTTGTATCGTCGCGCTTTGCGAAAGCGTTACCTGCTGGGCGATCAATAGATTTCCCATGCCGGAATACGGGGTTGTCAGAACGCTCGTTTCGCCGATGGTGATGGGCGTCCCGCCCGGAGATGTTGACGTGGGTGTGGGCGAATTTGTCGACGTTGGAGTACGAGTAAATGTTGCAGTATTTGTCGGGATACTTGTCGCCGTAGGAGTCGAGGTCCTTGTTGCTGTATTGGACGGTGTGGCAGTAAACAAGGGAGTGAATGTTGCCGTAGGCGTGTATGTTGGCGTGTTGGTGATCGTCGGCGTGAATGTGCGGGTAGGTGTTGAGGTATGCGTTGGGGTATTCGTTATTGTCGGCACAGTTGTGGGTGTGCTTGTTGGCGCGGCGCCAAGCGCAAAGGTGGCATAAAAAGAAAAGCGGAATGCGCCCGAAGCGGAGGAAGCCGAGTAAGTTGTCGGTAATGATCCGAAGGTGTAGCCGTAATAACGCCCGGTCCCTGCGTACGTCATACGACCTGTCAGGGTGTTATTCTGAGGCAGGAATGCCAGCCAATATGTTCCGGCGAGAAGCGAAGTCGGCATGATGACCGCCTGTGTATTCCACCCGACGACCGGGGTGAAAGCGGCTGTCTGTGCCACTAATGTTCCCGGCGCGCTCCCGGAATTGCTATAGATGCCCAGCCGTAACTGTCCACCCGCTGTGGACACATAGTAACTTAGGCTTTGAATTGTCGCAGTTTGCGACAGAGTCACCTGCTGCGCTACTAGTTGGTTACCAGCGCCAGAATAGGATATGCCAAGGACGGTTGTTTCGCCGATATTAAAGAAAGGCGATGGTGTGCTTGTCGCTGTGTTGGTGGGCGTTCTGGTTGCAGTTTGAGTGGGTGCCGGTGTAAAAGTAGGTGTCGAGGTGGACTGGGGCGTGTTCGTCGGAGTGTTGACCGCTGTTGAGGTAGGCGTGGCAGATGGGCCCGGGGTACCCGGCATGGCATATTCAAAAGCGCCCATATCGCATCCGGCGCCTTGCGGACGGGTAACACCGCGTTGATCTTCGCTTGCGCAGACACTGTTCACGCCGGCAGAATCCAAGGCTGAACTCCCCGCAATCAACGCGTGTGTGTTTGAAAATCCGCCGTTATCTTCCAACGCGCCTAACAGCGGATCGGTCATGATCAGATTTGTGCAAGTCGCGCTGGCTGGGCAACCACCCTGAACGACACTGTCCGTCACGGTGGCGGAACTGGTTCCATCATTCTTGATCTCGTCGTTCGTGCCGCCATCTGCCCACAATATGCTATTGGTAATCTGTGGAGCGCTACCCGTCAAGTTGAGCATCGCGTCGCCTCCCGCCGTGCCGGAAGCGTTGACGCTGTTGTTGCCGGTAAATGTAACGTTATTAAAAATCGGATCGCCATCGATATTCAGGATGCCGCCGCCACCCCACGGCGCGACGCCCGAACTTTCAAACGAGGTATTCCCGCTAAAGGTCACATTCGTGAAGATCGGACTGGCATATTCATTCAAAATACCTCCGCCTCGACGGGTAGCGGTATTGCCGTTGAATGTCACGCGAGCAAGCGTGGTTTGGCTATTGTTGTTAAACAGCCCTCCGCCGCCTACCGCAGAATTATTTGTGAAGACCACATCCACCAAGGTTGGGAGATTGGGTTCATCCACGCCGGGACCACCCAGCGTCTGAAGATTCAAACCACCGCCAGCGGCAAATGTGGCGACGTTATCGATAAATTTCACCCGCGTGATGGACACACTTCCATTTTGCACGTACACGCCGCCGCCGATGCCCGCCGTGTTATTGCTGACCGTGATATCCGTAAAGGAGGCGCGGCTGTAATTGGCTTCCACACCTGAGGTGGAAATAATGAAGACTCCGCCGCCGCGTCCGTTGGCATTGTTCGCTGTGATGAGGAGGTTGCGAAGCGTCGGGCTGGTGTTCTGGATGTATATGCCGCCGCCGACGCCGCTCCCCGAATTCTGGTTGCCGCCGGTAATGGTGAACCCATCCAACACGTATGTATCAGTGAGCGCGCCGTTCGCGGTGACCACCGAGTAGGCATTCCCGGCGTTGCCCGCAACTTGATCAATGTCGCCGCTCAGCGCTGTGCCATTCGTAGCCGGGTTGGAATTCCGCTGGCTCAAAAGAGTGTTTCCTACGGTAAAACCGCCATACACCGAAACGCCGTTTTTCAACACAAAGGAACTATTACGGTCATTGTTTGACTGGCTGGCGCCTTGATCAGGATAGTACGTTCCACCCGCCACCCAGATCTGGTCGCCATTCGATGAAGCCACTAAAGCATCTTGCAGGCTTGAGTAGGCGGTAGACCAGTTACACCCGTTCGGGCTTGGAGCGGTGGAGTTAGCGTCCACATACACCACTCCCGCGCACGCCGCGCCGGCAGATGACAAGATCACAAATTGCGATAGGACAATGGCAAGAATAAACAACACGGACAGAATCGAACGAAAGCCCATCTTCATCATAGCTCCTCAACAGTGGTCCGCTTCCATGTGCCAGGGGTTCATGGCGTGGCGGAAAAGAAAAAGAAAAAAATCAAAAGGGATTACCTGTCGGCAATCTCTTTAATCAACTCAAAAAACTTGAGCATCACCTTCGACCAATTAAATTTTTCGGCAACCAGCGCGGTTGCATTGATTGAAATCTTTTCGTGAAGCGCCCGGTCTTGAAGCAAATTTATAACATAGGATGCAAACATTTTCGGTTCATCTGTAACCAAAAGGTGCTCACCGGTTTGGGCGTCCAACCCTTCCGCGCCTTTGGAGGTTGCCACCACCGGCGTCCCGACCGCCATCGCCTCCAGAATCTTCAACCGCGTGCCTCCCCCGCTCTGGAGCGGGGCAATGGCGACCATGGATGACGCGATCAAGGATTTGATATCCTCCACGTACCCCGCGAGGATAATATTTTGATTGGACGGAAGAGGCAGGTTTTCATGGTCGCCGGTGATCGTCAGTTTTGCATCGGGAATCTGTTGCAACACCAAAGGAAAAACTTTGCCGACAAACCAAAGCATGGCTTCGTAATTTACGCGGTATTTGAACGGACCCGTAAAGATGACGGTATTTGCCTGCTTCTTTCTCTCTATATTTGCATATTCGCCGACATCGATGCAATTGGGAATGACTTCGATCCGATCTTTGTGCCGGGGGAAATTTTTCGCCACTAAACTACGCTCGGCTTCGGAAACAACTGTGAAGGATCGAAACTCATCCAAAAGCCGTGAAAGATACAACCGGTACTTGAACCAGGTCAGCGCATGGCGAGGGCGAATTTTGCCATCCGAAGAAAATGCGCGATCATGGAACAAGCCGATCTCTAATTCCTCGAACAATGCCGGAGCCCCTCGAAAGTATGGATAGTATGCCGCCATTTGCAATTGAGACGCGATCACAAGATCGAACTTCTGTCCCGAGATGGCTGTCGTGATCGCGTTCGCCATCTCTGCTGAAAAAGTGTCGATCACCGAGCGCGGTTTCACAGACAAAAACCCGAGGCGCGCCTGCCATGCGCCGGGCTCGAACTCCTTCCATGGCAGGACGACAATATCTGAACAAAGGTTACGGATTTCGGACGCTTCAGGACGCCCGCCGGTCTGGTCTACAAAACTCAACAGGGTCACATCGTGATGCCGGCTCAACCCGCGCAAAAGATTGTAGATGCGCACTTTGGAGCCATTGTTCACCGGGTATGGGAACCAACGGGAGAGAAAAAGGATTTTCATCAGCTGATCAATGATCGGAGGTAAAGTTCGACCTCGTCGGTCATGCGGCGCAGGTCGAATTTGCTTCGCGCGGTTTCGCGCCCGGCGCTTCCGAGTTTTTCCCTCAGCGCAGGCGATTCGATGAGCCGTTGCAACGCCCGTGCCAAGCTGGTCGAATCGCCTGCCTCGAACACGAGTGAGTTTTCGTCATGGACGAGCATCTCCGCCGCGCCGCCAACCGCCGTCCCTACAACAGCCAACCCGGAAGCCATCGCCTCCACGATCACCCTTCCAAACGGTTCCTGCCAGATGGAAGTGAACAAAAATATATCGGATTGCCGGTAAAGCGCCGGTAACGTTTCCTTGGGCTGGGCAGGCAGAAACGTCACGAACGAAGCGAGGGAGGCGCGATCGACCATCTTGTGAAGCGAGTCGACATAGCCCGGTTCGCCGTCGCCCACAATCGTCAAACTCAGGTTGGAGATTTTATGTTTGCTAACGAGATGCGTCACAGCCTCAATTGCGGTGTGAACGCCTTTCTCATGGGTAAGCCGTCCAACGTACAACAATGAGACATTTTCATGTTTCTTCGACGTTTGCCTGTCTTCCAGGTAAGGAGCGGTATCGACAGCCCCAAAAACCACGCGTCCATCTGTTGAGATGATTCCTAATTGAGCAAATTCTTTTCGCATGAAATCGGACGGGAAGAGTACGCGGCGAAGACGAAGGCGCGGCTTTTCCTCTCGCGCTACAATGCCCCGGGCGATCGGCTTTAACAATAATTTTGGCAAGCCTGTAATCAACGAACGCGGGGATGCGTTCCAATAATTTTCGTATTGGCTCGGGAGCGTGGGCCAGTAATCGCCCATGTAGTAGACCGTTCGCTCGGGCATGAGCGCCTCGGCAAGGGCGGGTAGTGACCGGGGAAAATTCCACATTCCCCAAATAAGGATGGCATCCGGTTTCGTGTCGCTTACGGTTTCGCGAAGCAGGGACAGATTTTCTTGCTCCCGCTTTTTTCGGCGTGTAAAGAACCACAGCGCATTTTTCAGCGATGCAAGTTCCATTTCGAGGTGGAGTTCGCGCCGCACCCAACGCGGATCGGGAGATTTCAGGTTATCCCGTTCGTGCGCGCTGGTCAGGATAGTTACCTCATGTCCTCGCGCTCGCAACCCATCGCCCACTTCCTGGCACCATTGCTCGTATCCGCCGCGGCTGGCTGGCGGATAAAAGTTGGTGAGAAACAAAATTCTCATCAGGGGCTTCCCGCGGGGCCAATTTGTTTCAGAAAGAGTTCGATGCCGTTTGTCATCTGCTGGATGGTGAATCGCTCTGATGCAAGTTTGCGGCCAACGCTTACCAATCGGCGGCTCAGCTCGGGGTCCGAAAGGACGCGCTCGATCCGCTCGGCGAGTCCCTGCGCGTCTTCCGGCTCGAACAGCATCTTCTTGTCGTAATGGCGGAATATCTCGCGGCTCCCACCCACATTGGAGCCGATGACCACCAGCCCAGCCATCATCGCTTCGACGATCGTGCGCCCAAATGGTTCGGGCCATGTGGATGTGAACAGGAATACATCGAAGTCCTTCAACATGGCGGGGATTTCTTCACGAGCAACTTTGCCGGAGAAGTGAACGATGTTTTCGATCCCCAAATCCGTAACCCGCTGTTGCAGGTACTTTTTATATTCGGGATGCCCGTCGCCCAGAACGGTCAATTCCACCCGGTCGGTGAATCCTTTTTGAGCCAGCAAGCCCAACGCTTCGATCGCCGTATGCACGCCTTTATCGGGCACCAGCCTGCCGAAATAAAGCAAACGGGTCACATGACCCGTCTTGGTGGATTTCTTCTTTTGCGCGAGATTTTGAAACGGCGCGGGGTCGGCTCCCGCATAGACGACAGACGCGCGCGGCGGAAATTTACCGGCGTTCACCAGCGTATCGCGCACGTATTCACTGCAACAAATGACATGATCGAACTTGAGACGCGGCGGATACCCTTGTCGTTTGAGTCGCGCAAGCGCAAACGACCGGAGAACCCGTTTGAATACTTCGGTGATCCGTCGATTCGCCGGGGACTTCCAGTAGGCGAGATGCAAATCTTCATCGGTGGGCCAATACGACGCCATGTAATACGTCACGCGACCCGGCATCCATTGTTCAGCCCAATACGGCAGGTTGTGCGACATGGCAAACATCCCCCAGAACATGACCACATCGGGCTTGAACACGTCGATGGCATTTTTTAATTCAGCCAGGTTCTCTTTTTCTTGCCGGGGAAGTTTGAAGAAAAAATCGAGCGGCTTGTAATAATGAATATCCGCCATCAAGCGCAGTGTGCGAGACACATTTCCTGAGCGCGCTTCTTCTTCCGATTGCATCCCATAGCGACTGGTAAGAACGCTCACGGCGTGTCCGTGCGCGAGCAGTTCGCGCGTCACTTCATGGCAGAGTTGTTCGTATCCGCCCAGCTCGTAGGGCGGGTATTGGCTGGAGACAAACAAAATGCGCATTACTTCGATCTCCCCAGCATGCGCCGCAGGGATTGGATCAACCTTGCGCCAAGGAAAGAACGCAATAGTGATCCAACAAAGGCGCGATCCATAATCAGCGCTGGCTGAAAACGCAACGCGCCGAGGAAATGCCGCCGCGCCGCGCGGGTATTGCCCTGTCCATAAGCCAGCAAACCAAAGGCATATTCCGCGTTGGCGTATGCAAGTCGCTTGAACTCTGTCAGCCGCAATTCATGATCGGCAAACAACTTCTCCAACAGCCTCAGCGTTACGCGCGCATTCTTCTCGAGGTTGATCGATGCGAATTCGCCCCGATACCCCTTCGGCTGATCGCCGCACGCCAACTCGTAAAATGTTTCCACGCGCGCCAGCAAGGCAGGTTGCGCGATCGCCATCGAACGCAGACAGTCAAACGCGCGGATGTCGTTCTTTACCTGAAGATATTCCACAGCGGATACGAGATAAGCGCGGCTGAATGCGCGACGTTGATCCCCGCTCCATTCCCCAGTGGGGGCTGGTTCGGCTCCGAAATTCTTTTTCACCACGTGCAAGCGGTTCTCGAACTGCCGCGTGGGATCGGTGGACATACTGCCCGGCAAAATGCGATGACGGGTTAATATCTTTGTTGTATGAATCACCTTAAAACGGCTGGCGATCCTCAGCCACATATCCAGGTCTTCGAGAGCGCGCAACGTTGTATCGAAAAACCCAACGGCATCGTAGCAATGTTTGCGCACAAACATCGATTCCGGCACGAGGAAGTTACCATCCACCAGCGCCCAATATAATTTCTCAGGCGCGATCTCGCGCGCTTCGATCTGCGGCAACGGTTGATTCAAATGGTCTACAAACCGATACCCGCAATAGATTCCGTCGGCATCCGACTGACTTTGCAGCGCGGTAACGAGGGTTTCGACAAAGTCGGGTTCGTACATATCGTCCGCATCGAGCACGCCGATGAATTCCCCGCGCGAGGCGGTGATACCGGTATTGCGCGCGGCAGACAGCCCCTGGTTCTGTTGAAAAATTGCGCGAACGGTATCACCGAACGCGCCGATCACCTCGCGGCTGTTATCGCGCGAACCATCGTCCACAACAATGATTTCGACGTTGCGATAAGTTTGCCTCAAAACGCTGTGAATCGCGTCTTCGATGTACTGGGCATGGTTGTAATTGGGGATGATAATACTGACGAGGGGAAAGGTTTCAGGCATGGAAGCAGGTGAACGTTGGGAATGAGGCGTTAGATGTCTTTGACGGGCTTGCGATCGATCACGGCTTGGAAGATGCGTTCGATACGGGCGAGGTAACTTTCCCACGAGAAGTTTTGTTCGGCTGTGGCGCGCGCGTTGGCTCCCAAACTCAAACGGAAGTCGGAATCGGAGATCAGTCGCTCGAATGAGACTGTCATCGCATTCACGTCGCCTGGCGGAACGAGGCTCCCGTTCACGCCGTCCTCCACCACATCCACGATCTGACCGATGGACGAGGCGATCACCGCCAATCCCGCAGACATGTATTCAAAAAGCTTCAACGGCGAAAGCCACATCTCCCGATCCATCGGAGGGTATGGCACAACGGCAATGTCCGCCGCCGCCATGTAATGCGGCACATCGGAATGAGATACGATGCCCGTAAAAATAACCGAACGCTCCAAACCAAGTTCGGCGGCGAGCGCGATCATGGCGGCACGGCGCTCGCCATCCCCCACCAGAACAAGACGCGCAGTGGGGTGAGATTTCAAGACTTCGACAAATGCCTTGAGCAGGGTCGGCACATCGTGCCAGTGGAAAAAATTTCCCACAAACAGGATCACAGGTTCATGCTTCAAACCAAGTTTCGAGCGAATACTTTCCCGCGCCTGTCGATCGGGTTTGAAGCGGTCAACATGCACCGCGTTCGGAAACACCACCAATTTCTCGGCGGAGACATTCCAATTGTTTACAAGGCGCCGTTTGCCGGCATTTGTAACGCAGATGATGCAATCCGCCGCAGACAGGTTATATCGAAGAATATCTTCCGCGCGCCGGCGAAGCAGACCGGTGATCGGTTTTTTCATGATATCCAATTCCATGATCTGGTCGGCTTCAAAAAAGATCACATAGGGAAGTCGCAGGCGCTTTGCCGCCATCGCCAGCCCTGAATTGTATAGGCCGTTCCGCTCGTAGATCACATCCGCAGAGCTCAGCCCCCGCACTGCCGCGTCGCAATAGCGGTAGTTCGAAAAATAATTCAGGTATGGGATGCCAAACAATTTTTGGATTCGCCAGACGAGTTTGCTCGCCAGCGAAAACAAAGGGGAGGCGGTCCACGAGCGGCGGGCGGGCGAAACAGCCTCCACGTCGGAAGTGACCGCGAAGTCATCCAGATTGATCGGGGCGGCAAAGGTGAGCGAATGTCCGCGACTGAGCAACCCGTTCGATAAATTCCGCTGGATGATGTAGGTGGCATCCGCAGGTTTATCTTGCATCGCGCCGTGAAACGGCGCCCATTCTGGTACGCCAATGGCAATTTTGAGTTTTCTGTTCGACCCGGAAGACATGATCAATAATTTCGTTGGGGATTTGAAAATGTTCGACGATCCGCGCTTTATTCCGACACTTCGCCACGGGCAATGTATTCGGCTTTGTTCCCCGCATTGCGCAGGATGCGCGCAGGCACGCCAACCGCCAAACTATTCGGCGGCATATCTTTGACGACGACCGCATTGGCGGCGATGACACAGTGATTGCCGATGGTGATTCCGCCCAGGGCTTTGGCGCCGGAACTGACGTGCACGTAGTTGCCAATGGTTGGGCGCTCCCCTTCTTCGCGCTTCGCTCCGATTGCCACATCTTGAAAGATCAGGCAATTCCTGCCTATCGTTTGCGCGTCGATATATGTGCCGTGTCCATGCATGATGATCAAACCATCGCCAATTGCCGACGAAGGGGTAATCAACAATGTTTCAAGAGGAGGCAGTAACCGTGTTGCGAAGAAGAGTAGGATGCGATCCCATAACCCGGCAGGTTCGCCCAACCGAAAATATAGCAGGGTGCGGAACTCCTCAATATTTACCCCATACATCAGAGCGCGAAGTTTGGATGCCAGGTCCGCGTCCGATTTCTGTTGATAAATCATCAACATCCAGCGGTCGATCTCCGCTTCGATAATTTCTCTAGCGGGAGAGCGCCTCACCAGCGTCAATACGGGATAGAGTTTCAGCGTCCGGTAGAACGAGAGCAGTTTTTCTAGCATGATGGATATGTATTCGTAATTTCAGGTTTGATCAAGCCGCCGCGCGCGATTCTTTTACGCGGACACCGTCGCGCCTGATGATCCGCGCGGGCATGCCTGCCACCGTGCAATTCGGCGGAACATCGCGGGTGACAACCGCGTTGGCGCCAATAACGGCATTATCCCCCACGGTCACAGGTCCCAAGATTTTAGCCCCGGCGCCAATGTATACGTTATCGCCAATGGTCGGTGGAGCGCTTTTATCATCCCTGAACCCGATCGCCACACCGGGGTTGACCCAACAATTCTCACCAATCCTTTGCGCGGCGATGATAGTTCCAAAACCTGCCCGTGCAAAAAAACCAGGTCCGATATTGATCGGTTCTGCAAATCGGAGCGCCGTTTTAGGCGAGGGATACAACATTCTGGCAAGCCGTACCAACGCGCGCCCGCGAATGCCGGAAAATCCCCCGATGCGCGCATAGAACAAGTTGCGGAATTCAGGGAAGGAATCCAGCAACCAGACCAGCAGATCGACAGACGACTGCTTCTGCAGGCGGGGTTTATACACTTGATACCATCTCAGCATATCTTTCTCGAGCGCATTTCGATTTGCCGAGCGTTTGAACAACAGAATATGGGTTATGGCTTTTAGTTTTGCGATCATTGTGTCACCATGGATGGATTGAAGATCGAATTTTACACACAGGTATCAATTGAGGTTCAACACCGAATTATAAACATTGAGAAAGTTCTGGCACACGGAAAGCGGGCGAAACGGACCCTGTTCATAAGATCGCCGCGACTCTTCAGCCAGTTTCAATCGGACGGCAGGATGCTCGATCAACCGATTAATTTGTTTCACCAAACACGTCGAATCGGCGGGAGTACATAGCAACCCATTTTTGCCGTCTTGAATGATCTCCGGTATTCCGCCCACGTTCGTTGTCACGATGGGTCTCCCGTACGCCATTGCTTCCACGAGAGAGACAGGTTGCCCTTCCAAAATGGACGGCATCACGAAGATGCCAGTTTGCTTCATAATAAGCGATAATTCGTCACGCGAGGTAAATGCGCCGACGAATATCTCGGCGCCATCGAACCCCAAGCCGCGAGCATGAGCCGCCAACTCTTCTCGAAGCGGACCTTCCCCGTAAATTTTCAGGGATGCGCCCGGGTGTTTCTCTTTGATCGACTTGAAGGCATCCAACAAGTAGACGAGTCCCTTTGTCACAAAAAGCCTTGCAATGGCGGTCAATTGCACGCGACCATCATCGCCGGCAAGTTCGTTGACCGGGAATCCCAAATCAACAGGATCAGGCACAAGCGGTCCCTGAACGACAATGGGACGCGTCACGCCGCAGATTGTTCTTAACCCTTCGGCGCTTTTCTCCGAGACAGCAATGACCACATCCGCTTTGTTGATACTCTGATCGAACCCCTGCCACCAATTGAATTGCGGATCGGGCGTTTGGTGTTCTTCGTACACAATGGGCAAGTTTTTGGCATGCGCCCAATCGATCACAAACAACAAGCTGGTTGTGTAGCCCTGAATGTGCAGAAGATTCGGTTGCCAGGTTGCTTTCCAATATGCCAGCATCAGGCGCGCAAAAGGTTTTCGCCAATCGGGTCCTAGCGCCCATTTCATTACACGTCCGCGAAACCAATTCCGCGCACTTTGGAACGCGTCGCCGGGCGGTATCCGTTTCGCAACCATGATGACCAACCCGAGCAGAAGCAGTAAAGGGGCAAAAAGCCATGTTAACCCATTGAGGATTTTTTCCTTTGTAGTCCAGTCTGAGGCTGGCAAGGATATCCATTTAGGCAATTGATAAAATCGCACCGGGGTCTGACGAAGACGGGCGAGATACTGATTGGCGGGAGGCACCCAAGCCGTAGACAATAAACTGACCTCATGCCCCATTTGTTGAAGCCCCATCGCCAGGGTGATTGTATATTCTTCCAACCCGCCCAACTCCTGCATATCGTACAGGACCATCCCGATTTTCAATGTGACACCTGTTTCTGTGAATTAATGGACTGCATTGGCAATAAGTTAAAAACCATTTGACGCCGATCATGCGGAAGGCGCAGATTTTTTCTTTGCATCTACGAGGATCTGCGCTCCATTTTATGGTCGAGATACTCTACGATCTGCCGTTAAGAAGTTTGACGTGGATGCGGGAACCCAACAATTTCAAATCTTCCATAATTTTTTCTTCCGTCGCGGCTTTCAACACCACATGCCCCAGGCGGTCTGGTCCCAACCGGAAGGCTGGAACTGTTTCGCCATGTTCATGATCGATGACTGTTTCAATGATGTCCAACCCATTCCCATCCACATCGACGCGATCCAAACTCCCTGTCGTTTTAGAAGTAATGAGGAGATTCCCGCAGGGGTTTCTAGATTCAAACCGCGCCTGAGGCTTCGACCCCAAACTCAACCCGAGAATATAAGCATAATAATCGATCTCATAGTGCGTGGACACAAGTTCCGGCAGGCAGGTTGCGCCAGCGCGCGCGCCGATTTCCAACACATACACGTGATCGCCGCGCAGAATAAAATCTGCATTAATCGCGCAGGTGGTCAACCCCAACGCCTTGATCGACTTATCGAGTTGAGTCCAAACCAGGCTCCTCACCTTATCCGACATCGAATACGGAACGTAGTGACCAATGGGCACATCCGTTTTCCCGTGATACAAAATATCGCCATGCGGCATCACGAACTGCGCCTCCCCATCGATCACCGCCGCCTGCGCGCCGAACTCCACGCCGCTGATGAATTCTTCCACCAGAAAATATTTCTGGCGCGTGGCGCGCATCACATAATCGAAGGCATGCGGCAAATCATCTGCCACATCCACGCGGATAATGCCGCGACTACCGGAGGTGTCGACCGCTTTGCAGATCACCGGCTTTTCAAACAGATCGAATGCCTGACGTAATTCTTCCAAGTTCGACACTTCGCGGAAGCGCGCCGTGCACACCCCGGCGGATTCAAACCGTCGCTTCATCTCCCTTTTGTTTGTTGCCAGCACCCCGGCATTTTCTGAAATCCCGGGCAAACCAAGCGCGTCGCACACCACTCCCAGCGCTCTGACCGCCGCATCGGTGCCTGTGGTGCAGATGCAATCCACGTTTTCATCGCGCGCCAATTGAACGATCTTTTGCACATCGGTCGTATCGATATGACAGGCTTGATCTGCCAGTTTAAAGCCGGGGTAATTGCCCGCCGTGCTGACCACGAGCGCGCGCATCCCCATTTCTTTGGCTTTACGGATCAACGGGACCTGGTAAATACCAGCCCCAAGTATGAGCGTTGTTTTCATAATTCACCTTTGGTGGCGCAAAAAAGAGTATAGAAACGCTAACTCAACCAACGCTCTGCGAAGATGGGAGAAGACGCGAGGCGAGCGTTTGAACCGCTTGTAATCTTCTCAAAGGACGCACATCGCTGGTAGAGGTCATGACCGCTTGGAAATCTGATTCAACCTGTTTCATATCGAACCATTCGGAGAGTTGATCCCAGGCTTCGAACAGGGGCCACACCGATTTTTTTCCATAAGCCTGCAAGGGTTCAAAATCGACGCATAGCGATGTTTTTTCCAGCCCTTTCATGAACGGCTTCCTCAACGCCGTGGGAATCCTGTTTACAAGCTTCTTTCGGAGAAAATATTTGCCGGTCATAGTATATGGCTCGGAGCCATACGTGCCGTGAATGACGGCAAGCTTCCCGTAATAACGGCGAAAGACATCTCCCAACAACCTGCGATCATCCAGCACGGCCATGGGCAGGGAAAAACAAAAACGCGCATAGGTGCGGTCTAGAAACGGCGTTGCTACGCCTCTCCAATAATCCTTCAAGGTGGATAGAAAATTGGTGAATGTCCTTTGCCTGCTCCATAACTCCAGGTACATCAATTTTTGATGCTTTGCGCCGGGGTAGGAATCAATTTCCATGCGGATGTTCGCGGCATTCTCTTCGAGCGCATCGCTTAATGGACGCTTCATGGTCGAGAGAAGCAGGGATGGGTCCCAATCGGAATACCATTCATGGTTTACCTGATAGCGTTTGGTGGCTTGGAAGCGAACGGAATCATCGAGGCCGTCACCGGATAACACATCGCCGATGAAACCGGTGATCATGGGCGCA